>CAWABC010000051.1:0-38042 GCA_963780105.1 uncultured Acidobacteriaceae bacterium | reverse complement strand
GATCCCAATCGCGATGAGCGAAATTCCGAGCCCGAAACGGCGACGGTTGCGCTCAACCATGGCTTCGTTCCCAGCTTGCAGGTTCTTGGCGGCGATTTTCAGGCCAGCTTGAATATCCTGATCCACGAGGTCTGTCCGGAAGCTGTGGATTGTCACTCGCGCCTTGGTCAGTGAATCCCGTGCCTGATCCTGTCCCAGCCGTGCCTCGCTCACCTCCATGCCAGAAGACTCGGCGACACGGAGGACTGACTCCGCGCTTTTAATGGCCTCGTCCAATCGACTCAAGCTGCTCTGTAATCCTGCTCGTGCTTGATCACAGTGGTCCCCTGGGGCATGGCACCGCATGCAAACAGCGTCGGGACCAGTGCCAAGATACGCGTCCGTGGGATGGCGGATGCCATGATTGCTATGACAAACGACGCATCCTGGAAGAGAAGCCTCTTCAAAAGCCTTCTTGTGCGAACTTTTTTCGTACATCTGGGCCTGGAAAGCGTGACAGTTCGAGCACACATTCTGAACCTTGTTGACTCCTGGAGGCGCCGCACCATGGTTTCCATGACATGTTGTACAGGTTGGCGCACTCAGATCGCCTCGCAACGCCAGCGCGTCGTGATGCACGCTCGTGCTGTACTTTGCGAACTGATCTGTGGGAATGGAATATCCCTTCATGTAATCCGCGTCAGCGTGGCAGCGAGCGCAGGTGTTCGCCACGTTGACCGGGTTCACGGTGGAGCGGGGATCGCTGGGCGCTCTTAGATCGTGGACACTATGACAATCCGTGCACACCGCAACCTTCGTGTCTCCAGCCGCGAAGCGCTTGCCGTGCACACTGGTGCGGTACTGCCCCAACTGGTCGGTGCGCAAGCTGGGGTTGAACTGCCGAATATAGGCGGGATCGGAATGGCAACTTCCGCACAACTGCGGGATCTGCTTGCGGTCGATCTTGCCTTTCCAGCCCGCCTTTCGGCTCATGGCTTTGTCCGGATCGTCGCTGGTGGGGTCGCCGCCGTGGCAACTGGCGCACGTCAAACCTTTTTGCGCGTGTACGTCCTGGCTGAACTTCTCCTGGGTCACTCCCAGGGGATCAGGCAAGGCGGAGTGGCAATCCAGGCAGGAGTTCGTGGTTTGCCCATAAAGTTGTCCACAAACAAGGCAGGCTGCGAGCACGACGAAGCCGGCCAGCCCGACATGGGCTGCGCGGAACGGTCGGAGCTTATTTCGCCAGAAGGCCATAAACGCTCATACCCGCGACATACGCGAGTGCAAAGACTGCAAGTCCAGTGATCCAAGTTTTCGTGCGTGAGGGCTGGTCACTTTCAAAAAAAGGCAGCAGAATCCACAACAAGCCGACTAAGCCGAAACCAAGCACACCCAGAACTTCCCCGTCGATGAACCACACTTTGGACGGGATGAGTTTGAGCGTTTGAAACATGAAGAGGAAGTACCACTCGGGCTTGATTCCGGCTGGGGCAGACACAAAAGGATCCGCCTTGACACCGAGGTTCCACGGGAAGACTGCTGCCAACACGCCCAGCACTCCCAAGGCCGCGTACCAGGCCATCAATTCCCGGAGCAAGAAGTTAGGCAAGAACTTCATTTCCCGCTTGGCGGACGGATTGGCGGTCCACTGCACTTCTAGTTTCGGTGGAATGCTGATGCCAAGGCGTTGCACGAGCAACAGGTGCAGCAGGAGCAGCACGGTCGCAATTCCCGGTAGAACGGCGACATGGAATCCAAAGAACCGGGTCAGCGTGGCTCCCGTCACATCTTCACCACCCCGGAGAAAAATCATCATGGGCTTGCCGACGATCGGGACCTGCCCGGTAATCTCGGTACCAACTTTGGTGGCGAAGAAGGCCAGCGTGTTCCAGGGCAGCAGATAACCGCTGAAGCCAAATCCCATGACAAGAAATAGGAGAAGCACGCCGCTGACCCATGTCAGCTCCCTGGGTTTGCGGTAGGCCTTGAGAAACAGCACGCTGAACATGTGCGCGAACGCGGTAAAGATCATTAAGTTAGCCGACCAGGAGTGGATCGACCGAATCAACCAGCCAAACTGCACACGGGTCATGATGTACTGCACGCTCTCGAAGGCTTCGTTCGCTCCCGGCCGGTAATACAGAAGCAGCAGGATCCCGGTCAGCACCTGGACGACGAACAGGAAGAGAGTGATGCCCCCGAGGAAGTACCAATAGGAGAGCCGGTGAAGAGGAACCGTCTTCTCCCGCAACGGGGCGATCAGCTCATCCCAGCCGAATCGCTGGTCCAGCCAGCTGCGCACGTTGCGTAGGGGACTCATCTTATTTTATTAAGCCTCCCGCCGGCGCCTTACGAAGATCTCGTCCCCTCGCACCTGCACCTCAAAGCCTTCCAGCGGGCGCGGCGGAGGACCCGAAATGTTTCGGCCGTTGAGGTCGTACTTCCCGTTATGGCAGGCACACCAGACTTGGCGCAGATCGTCACGGTATTGCACGGTGCAGGATAGATGAGTGCAGGTTGCTGACATGGCACGATACTCTCCGCTGGCGGTTCGGATCAGCAGGCCAGGGCGATTACCAAACCGGAAAATCTTTCCGCTGTTCGGCTTCAGTTCGTTGAGCTTGGCCGCGACGACCTCGTCCCCACCGAGATCTGCCACCGCCGGAGGGACAAGATAGCGAAGCACGGGATAGAGGAAAGAAGCAAAAGAGGCGAGTAAACCGCCACCGAGAAAGATTCCAATCACGCGGCGGCGGGTAGGCTCGGGCTGGGTAAGTTGGTCAGCGGTCATTCACTGCGCCTCCTGCGACAGGAACCACTCAGCATCCGGAACGTCATTATCATGCGAGGATTCACCACGTCAAACCGAACGCACTTCCACGGTACGCTGCATCTCGCGCACCCACATCGTCTGGAACAGTTGCAGACGATGTCCAATGACGACTGCCAGATTCAGAGCGATTTTGTACGCAGCCGACGGATTAGCGGCAAAATACCCGCTCAACCCCTCCCGCGGCAAGGCGATAACTTCCGCTTCGAGCAGCGCCGCTGTGGCGGTGAGGGTGAACCGATAGGGCGGAATCAGGGCCGACCAGCCCACGGTCTGACCAGGAGCTCTTTCTTCCACGAACACATCTTCTTCCCGGCCCCGGACCTGCATCGGCAGGGTAAGCCGGATGCGCCCGCGTTCGGTCAGGAACAGGCGATCGGCTGGGTCTCCCAGTCCGAACAGTTTGGTTCCGGCGGGAACCATCAGCCTGGTGCCAAGGGCCAGAACCTGCTTAGCCTCGGCGGAGGTAAGGCCGTTCAGCAGTTCATGCGTCATGAGCGCTCCCTCAGTTCACAAACGGCGAAGTGGTCTTGCTGTGCAACCGGGCCTGCGAGGGGAACGCCAGGAACATCTCCGCGGCCGCTTGTTCCATCCGAACATGATTTTCAATTTGCAGCAGCAGGACCTCGATGGGCACCTGTTGGGGCGAGATAACCGGCGGCACGGTTGGCGTGGCTCCTGCACGGTCTGAGAAGAAACGGGCCGGAACAATCGGCTTGACCAACGAAGGCTGCGGCTGCACCGCTGAATCGGATGACGCCGAGCGCGTGGCCGCTCCAAATGCAAGCGCCGCGATTCCCAGCCCAAATACGCTCATGCACAATCCCATCAAGAGCATTTCCATGGCAGAAACCCTCCTTCAACTCTTCTTATCGCACGTGGTATGCCAGTGCTCGCCGGGACCTAAGTCCTTTCTTCTTCACGCGGGGTGGGATGTGCGGAACCATTGGACTGCCAGAATGTCAGGTCGAGCCTGACGATTCGTCAGTCGTTGACAAAAATCAAATCAGATCATTGACTGCATAAACGGCCTGAGCGTAAAATCCGCCCGAAGGTGTCACTTGACACACTCCCCTACCTTCCCCGTATTCCTTGCCTGCATCCTTGCTGTATCTTCGCTTCCCGCGCTGGCACAGTCGCCTCTGGAACTCGGCATTGATCGTTCCAATCTGACTAAGGCGAGTGAGTCGACCCAACAGAAGACAATAGAGGGCATCCGCTCACTACATGCCAAATGGTTCCGGGATGTTCTGTCCGCCGCAGGAAAGCCTGAAGCTTTGGATAAATTCGTCAACGAAGTCAGGCTGGTAAAGCAAAACAATTTGAAAATGCTTGTAAACGTCCTCCCATCGTATCTGGATTATGACGAACCCTTTGCCAATGCAGGAGACGATTTCAAAAAGATCTGTGGATGGTCAGGCGGTGACGGAAAACTAAGCCAAATCAATTTGACTAAATTTACTCAGCATTTGCGTGCCGTACTCGATGCCGTAAAAGCCGCCAGTCTGAGTATCGATGCCTTCGAAATCGGCAACGAATTTGACACCACCTGCTATGACGCCGACGTACCCGTTGGGCACCAGGCGTCTGAGAAAGAGATCGAGACCTGGTTGCGTGGTTACGGCGAATTCCTCAAAGCGGCTGCGCTGGTTATCCGGGATCCTAATTACTTTCCGCACTCCAAGATTATTACGTTCGGTATGGCCCATGCCAGTGATAAGTGGGACAAACCGTGGCGCCACATGTCTCACCCAGCTGCATTAGTCGCGAGGCTTCGAAATATGAACGGGTTCAATTATCTGGATAACTCTCAGTACCACGTGGATGGTTACGGGACACACATTTACCCCTGGCCGGGAGATATTGTGGGGTCCGTTCGCGGCACCTTAACTCAAGATGCGGACGAGCTGGGACGAGGTAAACCGTTGTGGGTTACGGAATGGGGTTTTCTTTCGAAAAGCTCCTTCCCCACTCCAAACCATGAGTCGCTCGATCAAGGTATACAAGAAATACTCGACACCTTCGCTAGCCTCGCCCCAAGCATCCCTCTAGGACCCATAATGTTTTACCGCTACGATGTCTGGTTAACGGACGAGACGGGACAGTTACTGCCCCAAGCGAGCATCCTATCGAGGTACGGAGCCAAGCACTGATTCCGGGACCAACGCAACGGGTGGCATCTTCGAGTGAGTACGTTGCTCGGGGGTATGCACGACGTTTCCCTCTTTGTGTCCTCTTCAAGAGTTGGGCCGGCGCCCAATTAAACAAGTCTCTCGACGCCTGGCAAATATCGCCTTTGGTCGTGGATTCACTGATGATGCTCAGAGACAGGAGGAGGTACTCTGTCTCCTTTTGGACGGGCATCATGGTTTCCACGCGCGACAGCCTCGGCCGGGATGGTATTTGTTTCGAGATCCACAGCCGGGCTTTATCGTAGGCCAAATACATAGTCCCGCAGTCCCATGTCATGACACGGTATGGATAGTTCCGCCTTTTCGTCGGCATGGTGAAACCACAACCAGGGGACATTTCTATTGTGGTATGACGTGACGATTCGTCAGTCGTTGACGGCGGTCAGCATGTGTGCCATGATCCCGCCATCTCCGTGCCATCATGATGAAGCTGCGTTTTGCCAGCATGACGGTTGGCCTCGCACTCGGGGTCACCGCGGCAGTGGTTGTGGCCTGCACGGTTGCCGCCTACGTTTTTTCGGTCCATCACTTTCAAAGCCTTCTCGAAACCGCACACAGCAGTGCGCTTGCCGAAGGCGAATTGATCCGCACCGCGCTCGAGCACCAGATGGTGGGGAATGACCGCACTCTGATTGCGCAGATGGTCGAGAGCTTCGGCAAACAGTCGCGTGTCGAACAACTCGTAGTGCTTGACCGCAATGGCGTGGAACGCTACTCAAGTAAGCCGGGGACGGTGGGGAATGACTTCCGCATCGACTCTCCCACCTGCCAGGCCTGCCATCGCGATCCGCCGGAACGCCGCGGCTCCAGCCGCGTGGTCGAGACACGGGGTGGAACGATTCTGAGAACCGTGGTGCCGATTCGTAACCGCGAGGAGTGCTACCGGTGCCACGATCCCCGCCAGAAAATCAATGGCATCCTGATTCTGGACTACAACGCCGGAGAGGTCCGCGCCGCCATGACGCAGGACCTGCGCTGGATGGTGGCCGGCACTGGCGCCTTAACCTTCGTCATCGTGGGAGCCATTGCCCTGGTGATCCGAGTGTCGGTCTTGCGCCGCCTGAAGCGTTTTGAAACCACGGCGCGCCTGATTTCCCAAGGCGATCTGGAACGGCGGGTGCCCGCGGAAGGCTCGGATACGCTGGCCTGGATGGCCAAGGAGTTCAATGCCATGGCCGACTCGGTGTCCGGCCTGGTCGGCGAAGTCCGCACCCAGCGGGAGCGGCTGGAAACGGTGATCAACAGTATCGATGACGGGATCGTGGTGCTCGACGCGGAACGGAAGATCATGGCGGCCAACGACGCCTTTCTGCAGCGCGCCGGCAACTCGCGCGAGCAGCTTCTGGGTTGCTGCTGCTACGAACTCGGACCGCGGCCCTGCGACCTGTCCGACTGCCCCACCCTCGCCTGCTTGCGGTCGGGTGCGCGCCAGGTCCGGATCTGTGAGCGCAAAACAGGCAACGACACGGTGGCTTGGGAAGAAATCCACGCTTCGCCGATTCTCGACGCTTCAGGGCGGCTGTTTCAAGTGGTGGAAGTCTGGCGCGACATTTCGGAGCGGCGAGCGGCCGAGGCGAAGCTGGCCGAGTCCCATCGCCTGGCATCGGTGGGAGTGCTGGCCTCCGGGTTTTCGCACGAGATGAACACCCCGCTGGCAACGACCCTGATGTGCGTGGAGGGAATCCTCCGCGAGACTTCAGCCGGCCAGGACGGGCAAGTCGATGAAGTCAGAATCCGTGAGAATGCGACCATCGCGCGCGAACAAATCCTGCGGTGCCGCGGCATCACTCAGCACTTTCTGCGCCTGTCGCGCGGACAGCCACATGCCGGAGATATCGTGGACCTAAACGCGGCGATCGCTGGCGCTCAGAGGCTTGTCGATCCCACGGCCCGCGCCGCCTCCGTGGACGTCGCGGTGCGACCGTTCGCAACCACACTGCATGTTCGGGCCGACGAGGCCGAGCTGCAAAATCTGCTCGTCAATCTTCTGCTCAACGCGATTCAGGCATCGAAGCCGGGCAGCAAGGTGGTCGTTGCCACCGAGGGCGGCGATGCGGTACACATTCGCGTAACTGACGAAGGATGTGGAATTGCGCCGGAATATCGTCAAAAAATCTTTGAGCCCTTTTTCAGCCTCCGCCAGGGTGGCACCGGCCTCGGTCTGTTCCTGTCGCTGAACGCTGTCCGGAGCTGGGGAGGCAACATCCAGGTCGAGAGTACCGTTGGGAAGGGATCTATATTCGAAGTTGTGCTCCCGACAATCGATCCCGGTCCGCAACCGCAACCCAAGGACGGATTATGAAATCCCCCTCCCTTCTTCTGGTCGATGACGATACTGCATTCCGTCAGGTGATGGCGGGCGAACTGAGTCGTCTCAGCTACGAAGTGGACGCGGTGGGCACGGGTGAGGAGGCAATCCGGCAAATCGCAGCGGCCGAACCCGATGTCGTCTTGCTCGACCTGCATCTGCCCGGTATGGGCGGGATCGAGACGCTCAAGGCGATCCAATCTGCCACGCCGGCGACCGAGGTCATCATGTTGACCGGACACGGTTCCATCGATACCGCAATTGAATCGATCCGTATCGGCGCCTTCGATTACGTGGTGAAACCTTGCCCGCTGGATGAACTCCAAATTCGCATTCAAAGGGCGCTCGAACGGCGAGCACTACGCCAGCGAGCGAATCTTCTCGATCGTGTTCTGACGCCACCGGATCTGGGCAGTTTCATCGGCGACAGCCCCGAATTCCGCCGCTTGCTCAATTTGATCGATCGGGTGGCGCCCAGCGACTCGACCGTGCTCATAACCGGCGAGACGGGCGCGGGAAAGGAGCGGGTGGCCAAGCTGATTCACGCGCGCAGTTCCCGCCGCTCGCGGCCGTTCGTGGTAGTCGAGTGCGCCGCACTACAGGAAAGCCTGCTGCAGAGCGAACTGTTCGGCCACGAACGGGGCGCGTTCACCGGAGCGGACCGCGCCAAGCCCGGATTGTTCGAAGTCGCCAACAGCGGAACGATTTTCCTCGACGAGATCGGGGAGGTGAGCCCAGCAACCCAAACCAAGCTGCTGCGCGTGCTTGACACTTCCACCTTCCGCCATGTTGGCAGCACCCGGGAAATTCGAGTGGATGTCCGGATTCTCACCGCGACCAATCGCGATGTGCCCGCCATGGTGCGGCAGGGCCTTTTCCGCGAGGACTTGTTTTACCGCCTGAGCACGATCACGATGGAGGTGCCGCCCCTGCGCGCCCGAGGGGCCGATGTGGATCTTCTGGCGCAACACTTCGTGACCGTCCTCAACGAGCGCTTCGGCTCCAGCAAACAGATCGGCGAAGCGGCCCTCCAACTCCTGCGATGTCACCCCTGGCCTGGGAATGTGCGCGAACTCCTGCACGTGGTCGAAGCCGCTCTGGTGCTCAGTGAAGGATCGGAGGTTCTGCCGGAGCACCTCCCCGCCGCCTTGCGGAATTCGAAGCCGGCTCCGCAAGCCAACCCTTTGGCACAGGACGCCCCGCTGCCGACGCTCGAAGAAGCGGAGCTGACGCACATCCGATTGGCGATCGAGGCAAGCAAAGGTCACCGCGGAAACGCGGCCAGGATTCTTGGAATCAGCGAGCGGAATTTGTACAGGAAACTGCGGGAGCACGGCCTGCTATCGTGAGTCGGCGGCGGGCTCAGCCTGTGGCGACATTTGGACGCCAGTCTTTCCACAGTTCCTAAGCCACTCCTTCGCCTACGCGGAAGACACCCTGATTCGGGCAAGTACTTTGTAGGCCGTAGAAACTAAACTACTGGCGGAGAGAGTGGGATTCGAACCCACGTTACCCTTTCGAGTAAACACGCTTTCCAAGCGTGCGCCTTCAGCCACTCGGCCATCTCTCCGTCGCCATGCGAAGTGCATGAATTGATGGTTTGATTCTAGCAGCCGATCGGCCTGTGGACCTCGACGCAAGAGTTCGAAAACTGGCGGCTGGCAACCGGCAACTGTTCTCAGCTCTCCTCGGGTTTGTGCAACTGCTGGGCCAGGTAATTCTCGTAGGTCATTTCTTGGATCGCGTGGAGCTGGCCTTCCAGCCAGTCGATGTGGTGTTCTTCATCGAGCAGAATCTTCTCCATCAGCTCGCGCGAACCGTTGTCGCCGGCGGCCACGCTGGCCTTGATCCCGTCGTTCAGGCGCTTCACCGCCGTGTATTCGAGTTGCACATCGTTCTCCAGTTGCTGCTTCAGGGTCTGACCGATATTGATCTTGAAATAGTCGGTCATGTTGGGAGCGCCATCGAGCAGCAGAATACGTTCCATCAATATTTCGGCATGATGCATCTCTTCGATCGATTCCTTGCGGGTATGCTTGGCCATCCGTTCATAGCCCCAGTTCTCGCACATCTCGGCGTGCAGAAAATACTGGTTGATGGCGGTGAGCTCGGCTTTGAGCACTTCGTTCAGAATGGCAATGACTTTGGCGTCGCCTTTCATGGTTGCCTCTCTTGGGATGGGAACTGTTCTCAGTTCTCACTGAAAGCCTCACGGTTCTCACTGGGAACTGGGAACTGAGAACTAGCACAAAGAATTGTACCCGAAGAAAAGAATTAGGAGCGGGATCCAGCAGCCGCCGCGGCGGCGTTGGGCGTTTCCGCGGCTGTCGGAGCGTTCCCGTTGGTGGGTTGCGCGGTCTGGGATGCCGCCGGCTTCGGCTGAAACACGCCTGCGCCCTCAACCACGCGGTGATTCAGACAGTACAGCGCGAGTTCCAGACGGTCGGCGACTCCCAGCTTGTCGTAAACTTTGCGGAGATAATTCTTTACTACCTGCTCGGTGGTGCCCACTCGCAAGGCAATCTCTTTATTCTTCATCCCCTGAGTAACGCAGGACACGATGAGCGACTCTTTGGGGGTGAGCGACACTTTGGGACGCGACCCTGCCGGACGCAGGCCTTGGGTGCGATAGGCTTGCATCACCCAGGCAACCGCACGGCGATCGAGCCAGGGCTCGCCCTGGGCCACTTGGCGCAGGCATTCGACCAGCGTTTCCGGCTCAACTTCGCGGGAAACGATGGCATGGGCGCCGCGCCGGAACAAGTCCAGCGTCATTTCCTGGTCGGGTTCCTGGAGCACGACGACCAAACGGCAGTTCGCATTCTGCCGCAGAATATCGGAAACAGCGTCCGGTGGATTCGGGGCCAGAACCGCTTCGAAGATCACAACGTCGGCGGAAAATTTTTGAATGGCGGCAACTGTCTGCTCCAGGCTCTCGGCCTGGCCAACCACCCGTATGTCGTCCTCGAGGGCAAAGATCTTGCGCAAGCCGGCGCGGAAAATGGCCTGGGTATCGGCCACAATCACGCGGATCGTGCCTTTGCCATCCTCGGGCTGAATGCCATCGCCTGGCTCAAAGCTGACCGAAGTGTTGCCCATCCATCCTCTTTTCGCGCCCTACCAGGCGCGGCCGATCTTTCTTATGCCTTATGCTTCCGCCTTGTGCTTCTGCGCGGCAGAACTGCCCGAACTACCGGCGCTCAAAACGATACTCATCGATGACCACACCGACTCCGCGCCGGCCGCCATCTTCAAAACTGCGTACCACTCGTCCGCGGCAATCCACCTGCACGTCCGCTTTCGCGCCGACCACATCGGCGGGAAGAGAAATCGTAAAATCGACCGCCGAACCTACCGGCACATCGGCATCCATGCGGAACAGAACACCGTTGGCGGAAATATTCTCGGTCTCGACCGACTTTTCCCAGGCTCCAAGCCCGGCGATCCCAGATCCGTTGTCTGCCGACTTCAAGGCCACCGGCAGTTTGATGGGAAATCGCGGCGCGCCCTGCACGTCCGTATAACCCCTGCGATTCTTGCTGCTGTCAGCAACAGTTCCCTTGACGGTTTCAGACACGTTTGCGTCGACCTTCCTTCCGGTTTGCGCCGTGCACCACCCCACTTGAGAATGTGCACATTTCAGGGCCAGATTACATCCCCGCACCAGCAATGCAAAGTTACGGAAGTCATGGAACAAAGGCGGCGAAGTGCCGGTGGTACAGGGACTTAGGGGCGTATCAAAGATGCGGTGCGCGCCGTCATTGCGGGACAGCATTTAGCACTTAGCATCTAGCACTTAGCCAATCTGGCTGGCGCGCTGGAGGCATCCACGAAGGATTTTCATGATTTGCACGTCTGGGAACGGTCTCACAGGCTTACGTTGGTGATTTATTCCGCAACCGCAAGATTTCCCCGGGAAGAGCTTTATGGCCTGACAAGTCAGATTCGGCGATGCGCAGTTTCCATCGGCGCGAATATTGCCGAAGGCTGCGGGAAAATGGGCAATAACAAATTTCAACGTTTTCTTCAGATTGCGGCCGGTTCGGCTAGTGAACTGGATTACGAGTTGCTGCTCGCCAAGGACTTGGGCTACCTTGCGCAACCCGACTACTCGAGAATCGCAGATGAACTTTCGCAGATCCGAAGAATGTTGAGTTCTCTTCTGCGAAAAGTGAATGTAGAACGGAAGGGCTAATTGCTAAGTGCTAAATGCTAAGTGCTGAGTTCTCAGAACTTTGTCGCTTCCGTAAAGTTAAACTCCTTCACCTTCATCGCCGGCACCACCATATCGAACGATTCTTCTCCGGCGGCGCGCACCGGGGCGCTCATCGCTTCGACATTCTTGAGCATCGAGATCAGGCTTTGGTTGAAGCGGAAATTACGCAGGCCGCACTGCACCATGCCGTTCTCCACCAGGAACGTGCCGTCCCGCGTCATGCCGGTCACGATCTTCTCGTACGGATCGACTTCGCGGATGTACCACAGCCGCGTGACCAGCACGCCGCGTTCGGTAGAAGCGATCATTTGCTCTACGCCTTGAGGCTTTTCTGCCGCTCCGAAGACAACGTTCATCGGCATCTCGCCCATTTCATTGGGCAGCGGAAAGCCGTGGCCTGTGGGCTCGATGGGGCCGACCTTCGCCGCGTACTCCGAATTCTTCATCTTCCGCGCCGTCCCGCGCGCATACACTACCCGCTTCACTACTCCGTTCTCGACCAGTTGCACGCGCCGGCGCCGCATGCCTTCGCCATCGAAGGGCGAACCGGCCTGCAGCGGATGCGCCGCGTCATCGTAGATGTTGATGTTCTCGCCGAACAGTTGCGTGCCGATCCGGTCGTTTAAGAACGAGCGCTGGTCCAGAATCGCGACGCCGCCGAAGTCCCAGAACATGAACCCGACTATGTCGAGCACCGCAGCCGGTTCAAGAATGACCGTGTACTTCCCCGGCGCAATCTCCCGCGGATGGGCCGACTCGACCGCCTTCCGCGCCGCCGTCTCCGCCAGCCACCGAGCATCGAGCTTACTCACATCGGGCGAATTCAGCTTCTGCCAGCCCGAAGAATCCCCGGCCAGCATGGTGATGGAGATCTCCGCCAAAGTCTGGCTATGCCAATTCGCCAAGCCACGCGAGTTAAAGATTCCCTCGCAGGATTCCGAACTCGAGCAGATGCCTGCCGTAGTCAGCTTGTGTTTGCCAGCAACGGACACGATGCCCTTGACCACCTCGGCGCGATCGGCGGGAGTAATGGCCGCGGTCTCGTCAAATAACCGTGTGGGGACGGGCGACTCGCCCGTCCGGACCTCCGCCTCTTCAGCCGTAGGCATCGGCATCAAATCCGGATCCGGCGCCTGCACTCTTGCGAGATTTTCCGAGGCCGTCACCGCCCGCCGCAAACTCTCGTCATCAAACTGATTGGCGGTAGCCCGCGCCGTCCGTCCCGCAAAATTCGTGCGGATCGAAACGATTGAGTTCTCTTCCTCGACATTCTGATGAATAGTGTTGTTGGCAAAGCGTGTCAAGGCAAAGCGGGAGCCCGTAAAAATGGCCTCGACCTCGTCGGCAGATGAGAAGCCGCGAATGCGGTCGAAGATGTCTGAAGCCTTTTCTCGCGTAAGCATTTCTTCGCTTTTCTCTGTGTCTCCGTGTCTCTGTGGTGAACTAACTTCCCTGGTACGCGGACCCGACGCGAATCTTCCGAAACCGTGCCGGACTCGCCCCATGCCCCGTGCCCACGACCTGCTGCGGCTGGCCCTTGCCGCAGTTAGGAGTTCCCCACAGCGTCCACTCATCACGCGAGCAGATCGCGTCCATCGAATTCCAAAACTCGGTGGTGATGCCTGAGTACGACGGATTCTTCAGCATCCGCAGCCGCTTGCCGTGCTTGATCTCCCACGCGATCTCACACCCGAACTGAAAGTTGTAGCGCTTGTCGTCAATCGACCAGGACTTGTTGGTCTCCATATAAATGCCATCGTCGGTCGCCGCAATCAGCTGTTCCAGACTCAGCGGCTTCTCTCCAGGCAGGATGCTGACGTTGGTCATGCGAATCATGGGCAGCCGGTTCCACCCTTCGGCGCGCAGCGTTCCGCCGGATCGCAAGGCGCCGATGGTGTGGGCGGTTTCGCGCGAACTCAGATATCCAGTAAAGCGTCCATGCGTGATAATGGGCGTGGACTGCGCAGCCACACCTTCGTCGTCATAAGCGAAGGTGCCGAGGCCCGGTCCGTGCTCCTGCCGGGCGTCGGCCACGACGTTGACCAACTCGCTCGCGTAGCGCAGATTTCCCAGCTTTTCGAGCGTGAGGAACGATGTACCAGCAAAATTTGCTTCCATGCCGAGCACCCGATCCAGTTCAATCGGATGCCCGATGGACTCGTGAATCTGCAAGCCCAGTTGCGAGCTGTCCAAAATAATCGTGGCCGTGCCTTCCGGGCATTGCTGCGCATGATGTAATGCGACGGCCTCTTCCGCCACGCGCCGGGCATTCTCCACAAGTTTCATTTCTTCGACGAGTTCGTAGCCGCGGTTCTGCCATTGCCCGCCGAACGAGCTCGGATAGGACCGTTTTTGAATCTCGGACCCGGCGAACGCGTACGCCGTATATCCCGCCCCAGTCGAGTACTTTGTCTGATGGATGCGAGCGCCCTCGGAAGAAAGAAACCACGATTCCTCGCGCTGGAAATTCATACCGGTTTCGGCGAGCGTGACCCCGCCGACGGCCCGCATCTCGGCGTCAACCTTGAGCAACAAATCCAGATTCTGTTCCACCGACGTGCTGAACGGATCAACTTTGTAGGGCGTCGTCCATTCCGCCACTGCCGCAGGTTCGGGGGCCAGTCGAACGTCTTCCCACTTCACACGCGCCGACGCTCGCGCAATTTCGACCGCCCGTGCCGCCGCCGCTTCCACGGCGGCGCGGCTCAAATCCGCGGACGCGGCAAATCCCCAAGCGCCTTCCGCGATCACGCGCACGCCGATGCCCAGCGACTCCGACTCCGAGGCATGGCCCACCCGTCCGTTCTTGGTGGTTAGCGAGCGGTTGCGGGTCGCGACCACGCGCGCGTCGGCATAAGTCGCTCCGCGCAAGGATGCGGCGTCGAGACCGAGCTGTGCGGCCGTCTTCATACTGGATTCAAACCTATCATGATCCGTTGAGGATTGGGTTTGCCAAGGAGTGTCGCTCAGTGCATGCCGGGCGCGGCCACTGCCAGCGGAGCTCTCTTGCGCGCCACATCGATCAGAAAACGCCCGCCCTGTAAATGGTCGGCGCTCGATCCGTCTTCGCCGCCGGGATCGGTCCACAGGCCGCCGACTTCCACTTTGCCCGAGCCCGACGCCACCTTAGTAGGCTGGCGCCGTTGCTTGTCGACGTATGCCTTAATAACCTGGGTCGCCAACCGCGCCGCCAGTTTGCCGTGCTCGCCGCCTTCGAACAACACGCACACGATGATGTCCGGATTGCGCCGGGGCGTGAATCCAACAAACCATCCGTTCTGAGCGAAATCCGTGTCGTTCTTATGCTTCGCGCGCAGGGCCAGCGAAACGATCTGCGCCGATCCCGTCTTGCCGGCGATGTCGATTCCCGGAATGTGCGCCGACGGAGCCGTGCCTTCCGGCAACAGCACCCGGCTCAACGCGTCGGTGATGGTGTTCCATCCCTCCGGCTCAATCGGAATGCTTTTTACTTCCGCATAGTGCGTGGTCTCAACAAACCCCGGCGGCAGGTTCGTGGGATTGATGACGTGGGGGACCACCATGCGGCCACCCATCGAAATAGCGCCGACGGCGCGCATCAATTGCACGGGAGTGATGGCAACCGCGCCCTGGCCGATGCCCACCGAAATCGTTTCCCCGGCAAACCACTTCTGCTTGAAATTGCGGATCTTCCATTCTTCCGAGGGCATCACCCCGGTCACTTCATTGGGCAGGTCAATACCGGTTTTCTGCCCCAATCCAAACGCGGTGGCGTATTTTGCGATGCGATCGATGCCGAGTTTTTCCGCCAGCGTGTAGAAGAAGACATCGCAGGACTGATAGATCGCTTTCGGCAGATCGACCGCGCCGTGCCCGCTTTTCACCCAGCATCCAAAACGCCGTCCATAAAACGTGGCGCCCCCGGTGCAGTTTACGTGGAGAGTCTGGGCAATCCCCTCCTGCCATCCCGCGGTCGCCATAATCACCTTGAAGGTCGAGCCGGGCGCGAGTTGCGCCTGAATCGCTTTGTTCAGCAACGGCTTGTCGGGATCGTTCACCAGCTTGTCCCACTCCTCCCGCGAAATCTTCACCGCGAAATCGTTGGGATCGAACGTCGGACGGCTCACCATCGCCAGTATCTCTCCGGTGTGCGGATCCATGGCCACAATCGCGCCGTTCTTGCCTTCGATGGCCTCTTCCGCCGCGATCTGCAAATCCAGGTCGAGGGTGAGCTTGAGCTGCTTGCCGGGTTCCGCCGGCGTTTCGTCGAGCCTCCCGACTTCGCGCCCATGGCTGTTGACGATTGCGCGCCGGAATCCGTTCTTGCCCATCAGGATGCTGTTGTACTGCTTCTCCACACCACTCACGCCCACTACGTCGCCGGGGTTATAGAGCTCGAACTGCGGCTGGTTGAGCATGTCTTCGGTTACTTCGCCGACATAGCCAATCAGGTGCGCCATGAAGCCGTTGCGCGGATACAAGCGCCGGTGCGCCATGATCGTTTCCAACTCTGGAAGTTCGTTCTTGTGGGCCTCAATGAAGGCCAGTTCGTCGGGAGTGATGTCTTCCTTCAGAAAAATCGGCTGGTACTGCGGCATCCACGCGGAGCGCTTGATGCGCAGCCGCACTTCGTCCGAATCCAAGTGCAGGCCCCGGGCGATGGCATCCGCGTCCGCGTTCAGATCGCGCGTAGAATCGCGCAGCAGAAGCGCGGAAAACGAGGGGTAGTTATCGACAATGATGCGGCCTTCGCGATCCAGGATCTTGCCGCGCGGCGCCAGGATCGGAATATTGCGCACGCGGTTCTTCTCCGCCTGCAAAGCGTAGTCGCTGCTCTGCATCACCTGCAGCAGCCACAGCCGGTACGCCAGCACCAGAAAAATAGCCAGGATAACGTACTGCGTCGCAGTGAGCCGGAACGCCGAAACTTTTTCTTCACGGCCGAACATGAATCCTCAGCTCCTGAATCCTCAGTTCTTGCCAGCAAGCACGGGCGCCCCAGCCGGACTCGAAATTGGCGATTGCGATGCGCCTGGAGAGCAAATGGATGAGTTAACTGTATTCTAACTCGCGGGCGTCGTGCCCGAAATATAGGACGGAAACGAAAGTTTTCCACTCGACTACTGGCGGCACCAGCGTCCGCATTAGAACGAGTAGAATTTCTGTCTTGGCAGCTCAGTTGGAGCAAAAATGGAGCAACCATGAAAACGACAATCTCGCTGCTACTCTTGGGAATACTGATCGCCACCTTTGCTTCGGCTACCGATAAGTACGTTTCTACCGATTTCGGCTTCGCCGCGTCCTATCCTGCGGACGTTGTTCGCACCCAGATTACGTCGGACGCGGCGAGCTTTGTCGCAAACGCTCCGGGCGGCGCATGGGTAGCTGAAGTGAAAGCATTCAAGAATGTCGTGATGCCGAAGGAGGTCACCGAAGAATTTATGGAAGCGAAGCTCGCGGAAGTCCTCAAGGCTGGTGGTATGACCCAGACGGGTGCCAGTTCATACACCAGGTTTCATGGCTGTCCGACTCTTCTGGCAACGGCAACCTTCTTCATCAACAATAGAGACACTCAACATGTCTTTTATGCTGTCGTCGTAGACATGAAACTCATCTTCGTCAGGGGCCAGAATCTCATCAAGGGCCAGAATCGCCTCTACTGGGTCGCTGGCTGGGCCGTTCAGGGCGAGGATCGCTCTGGCATCCAGCCGTTCCTTGATTCTTTCGAATTGAGGTGAGCGTGGAGAAGCCGCACCGTTTCTTTCCGCGATCAAGTTGGGGAAACAGCCTGGCCCTTACGCCACCCTTTCAGGTGAAATCAGTGCAACCACGTCAAACCAGATCAAGACAATCCAGATAACGCCGATCCAAATCGACACACTCGTTGGGTCATGAACAACCGTGGATTGAAGTTGTCATCCCCGCGGGCAACAATACAGGTTGGACTTGCGTCTTACTGACTTCCGCCAGGACTTGAATGAGGATTCGCACTTTCATCATCGCATACGCGCTCGTGCTCGCCATCCTGCTGTTCGCGGACCGGCGCCCCGGTCCGAAGCAGCCGGATCGTTATTCCCACGTGGTCGACCTGACCGATGGGCAAACCGCGACGGCGCCACAGGCCAAGGCCACGGAGTCCCGGACCCACATCATTGCGCCCGCTGCGCTGATTCCCGGCACCTGGACCGCGGGCCAGATTCCGCCGGAGCGCCTGGTGGCTCCGCTGGTAGTGATCGATTTGAACGCGCTTGCCGGCAACTCGCAAATCTCTCTCGACGATATAGCGGCGTGGGAAGCGCAGCACGGCGCGATTCCGCAAGGGGCTGTCGTCGCCGTCCGCCGCGCCGCGCCCAATAATCTGGCAACCACTGAGCTGTCAAGCGCGCCGTTCCCCATCGCCCGCGACGCCGCCATGTTCCTCATCGACGCTCGCTACACCATTGGCTTTGCGGTGGAGACGTCTGCGGACTTGACCTCCGACCGCACCCTGGGGCGGCAGCTCGCGCTGCATGGCAGCTATGTGCTCGAAGGAGCCGCGCGCTTTACCTCGCTGCCTGCGACCGGCTCCCTCATCATCGTCGCCCCGGCAAAGACAATGATCAAGAAACCAGGCGCAGCCCCCGTCCGCATCCTGGCCATGGTGAGATAGTCGTTTTTCTGCACCGCTTTTGGCCCCGAAATCATCTACCCACGCGGAGGAACGTTCATGTCCGACCCGCGCTATCCCATCGGAAGGTTTTCCTACCCCGGCCCGCTCACAGCGGAGCAGAAACAGCAATGCCTGACCGACGTCGAGCAAACCCCCGCCCGCTTGCGTGCCGCCCTCCAAGGCCTTTCCGACCAGCAACTGAATACTCCCTACCGAGATGGCGGCTGGACGCCGCGCCAGGTGGCCCATCACGTCGCCGACAGCCACATGAACTCCTACATTCGTTTTAAGCTGGCGCTGACCGAAGACGAGCCCACCATCAAGCCCTACATGGAGAATCTCTGGGCCGAGTTGCCCGAGGCCAAACACGCTCCCATCGAAGTGTCGCTCGCCTTGCTCGATTCCCTGCACCAACGCTGGATGCTGATGCTCCGCGGGTTCACCGACGCGGAATGGAAGCGCACCTTCCGCCATCCTGAAATGGGTCCGATGTCGCTGGAAAAAACTCTCGCACTCTACTCCTGGCACGGACGCCACCATGTGGCGCACGTCACGAGCTTGAGGGAAAAGATGGGATGGTAGAGACGCGGCTTGCCGCGTCTCCTGGGCTGAACTCTGCCACGCTGCGGAAGAGGTCGGTACTGCACTTGATTTTGGGTGGCGCAGCGGTTTACCGCTGCGATAAGTGGCCCGCTCCCAGAGTCGGCTTTAGCCGCTGCGGTGATGCGGCGTCGTGAAGGATATTCTTTCCGTAGCCTCCTATGGGTTCTTCTCCAGTGTCGCTTTCATATTGACTTCCGAACCGGCAAACACAGAAATCTCTTTCGTCCATGCGGCATATCCGCTTTGCGAAACCTTGACCGTGTGTTTGCCCGCGGGAAGATTCAGCGTGGCGGGAGCATTGCCGACAAAACCGTCGTCGACATAGACGTCCGCGCCGTCCGGCACGGAAGTCAGAATGATCTTGCCCTCGCTCAAGGCCGGTGTGGCGTCAGACTTAGTGATCGAGGGTGCGGCCGGAACCGCCTTAGGCTCGGGAACCACAATCGCTTTTTCGGTCGTTTTGACTGCCGCTGCCTGCTTGGCTTCGCCGGCGAGTTCGTCGGCCACTTGTTCGTAGAATTTGTCAGCCATGCGGTCGCCTGCGCCCCAAGACATGCCCTTCTTGTTTTGCACGTTGATGATCAGGGTAGCCTGATTGGCGCCCTCAGGCTCGACCGAAGCGTTGGCAACAAAACCTTCTGACGTAAAGGAGTGGCCGGTTTCAAAAGTGAACATCAGCATCTTCTCGTCAACGTAAGTTACGACGTGCCGCTCCCGCGCAGTCCGGACAGCAGCCAAAAATACCTGCTCGGGAGAATTGTTGTACACCTTCTTCTTGGGTTTCGCCTGCGCGCCGATCGGCAGCAGAATCGCAATTGTGGCAATGACAACGAAATATGACCGCGCTGAACCTCTCATGATCTCTCTATCTCCAGGTACACTATCTGCCCTGTAACTATCACTTAGGAATCAACTAACAGCCCAAGGGTTGCCTGCGGACAGTAGTGCGGTTGGATGAACGTCACCACGCTATGCCGGTTCAAAGGGTTGTCAAACTAGGTCATTCCAAGCTCCCACACCAGGTAGCTCATCGCCTCGCGCATCACCGCCTCAAACCGATCCCACAAAGAGCGCGGACGCGACTCCGGTCTGGGCGCCAACTCCACTTGCACGCCTTCGTGCTCCAGCAAGGCGCGAATGCGGAATACATGATACGCATCGCTCACCGCAATGCAGCTGCGCATGCCGTTCGCGCGCATGATGTTGGCCACTCGTGCCGCCGACTGCGCCGTATCGGAGCCTTGCGTCTCCGCGATCAGAGCCTGCTCCGGAACGCCGCGCCGCAGAAGATAGTCCCGGCCAACGCCGCCCTCGCTGAAGTCCGGGTCCTGTCCTGCTCCGCCGGTCGTGATCACCACCGGCGCCATTTCCTTCTGAAACAATTCGTAACCGTGATCCAGCCGCGCCCGGTACACCGGTGAAGGACGCCCCGCATACTCGGCCGCTCCGAAAACGGCGATCACGTCCGCTCTTTTCCCGGGCGTTTCGCCGGCCGCGCGAACGATGCGCGACCCGGTAACGCCGAGAAATAGCACCAGCGCTCCCATCCCGGCCAGCAACAGCAGCAGCCATGGACGCATCAATAGAGGTTTTTTGGGATTAGATGGATTGGTGTCTTCAGACATCAATGTAGACTCAGATTTTAAAGTTTCAAGGCTTCAGGGTTGCAATCTTCAGGATAGACACTCTGATCCTCTTTGAAACCTTGAAACGATGAAACCCTGAAACCTGCCTTTCGCAACCTGCCTCAAGACAACGCTTCAATAATATCCTTGGTGGGAATCGCGCCTTCGCGCAAAATCTGCCAGGTACCGTCCTGCTTGAAGTGCACAATTGTCGATGAAATGGTCCGCGGTGATTTCCCACCGTCCACGATGATCGAGATGCGGCCTCGCAACTGTTCCTGCACCTCCTCCGCGGTCGTGCATTCCTTAGCGCCGCTCAGGTTGGCGGAGGTCGCCGTGATCGGAATTTTCGCCGCCCGCACTACCGCCAGCGGAATCTCGGCCGCCGGCACCCGCAGCGCTACGTTCGCCGTGTTCGCGGTCACCTTCAGCGGCAGATGCGACGCCGCCGGCACAATCATGGTGAGCGGCCCCGGCCAGAAACGCCGCGCCAGAAGATGGAAATCATCCGGCAAGGGGCCCGCAAATTCCTCCGCCTGGTCCACGTTCTCGATCAGCAGCGAGAGCGGCTTGTGCCGTAAACGCGATTTGATCTCATAGACGCGTTCCACCGCGCGCAGGTTGAACGGGTCCGCCGCTAGTCCATAGAACGTATCGGTAGGCATGGCCAGCACCTGCCCAGCTTGAATCTGCTCGGCGGCGTACTTGATCAGCGAAGCTTCGGGCGTTACAGCATTAATTTTTAGGATTTCCGCGTGCACTCTGGTTCCTTCCCGACGGTCGGCTTAAGATCTTTTCGGTATAAACATTGTCCGTGCAAACAATGAAATGTACCATACATCCTGTTCCCGGAACCAAACTATGAAACAGGACGCGCAGGCCGCCCGAACTCGCAGTCCGGCGAACCGTTTGCGTCCCGTCGCCGGCCGCCACAACCAGCGTCTGAAAGAATTGCGCCTCGCCTTCCGCCGCGCCGAGCTTACTCCGCACGGCGAGTGTGCCATCGAAGGCGTCAAGCTGGTCGAAGAAGCATTGCGCAGCGGTCTGCATCTGAACAGCGTATTCTTCAGCGAATCGGCCCGCCCTCTCGCCGATAAACTTCTGCCCCAGATCGGCGCTCGCACCGAAACCCTCGTCTTGCCGAACGCGCTCTTCAACTCGATCGTGCCGAGCGACGCGCCTCAGGGCGTAGCGGCCCTGCTCAAACTGCCCGCCTTCTCTTCCGCTCAGTTGCTCGACCGGTCGAGCGACGGCCCGTTCGTTGTAGCCGCCGGCCTACAGGATCCCGGCAACCTGGGCACCATCCTGCGTTCCGCCGAAGCCTTTGGCACCGCCGGAGTTTTTCTTACCGAAGGCACCGTCAGTCCCTACAATTCGAAAGTTCTGCGCGGTTCGGCGGGTTCGATCTTCCGCGTACCTTGGTTGCGTATCTCGTCCGCGGAACTGATTCGGCTTTTGCGTGCGCATGGCGTTCGCCTTCTCGCAACTTCGTCGCACCAGGGAACTCCCCTGCCCCAGATTTCCTGGACTCTGCCGCTCGCGATCTTCGTCGGCAACGAAGGCGCCGGTCTGTCCCGTGAACTCACGCACGAAATGGACGAAACCCTGGCCATCCCGCAAGCCGCTCCAGTCGAATCGCTCAACGCCGGAGTCGCCGCGAGTATCGTGCTCTACGAAGCCGCGAGGAGCCGCAAATGAGGGGTCTCACCACGGAGGCACGGAGGCACGGAGAAATACCAAGGCACGAGTTGGTTTGGTTTTCTCCGTGTCTCCGTGTCTCCGTGGTGACAATGATCTTGTGAACTTGTTCCCAGCCATCCCGACGGAAGACACCAGCCCCCAGGGCGCGCGCCCCCTGGCCGACCGCATGCGTCCGCGCACGCTCGATGAATTCGTAGGACAGGAACACCTGGTCGGCCCGGCCAAACCGCTGCGCGTTCAGATCGAGCGCGACGACCCTACGTCGATGATTTTCTGGGGCCCTCCGGGCACGGGCAAAACTACCCTAGCCAAGATTATTGCCGGCATCACCAAGGCCGACTTCATAGAATTTTCCGCCGTGCTCGCCGGCATCAAGGAGATTAAGCAGGTCATGAGCGATGCCGACCGCGCCCGCCAGTACGGCACGCGCACCATCGTCTTCGTCGACGAAATTCATCGTTTCAACAAAGCGCAGCAGGACGCCTTCCTCCCGCACGTCGAGAAAGGCAGCATTCGTCTGATCGGCGCCACTACGGAGAATCCGTCGTTCGAAATCAATTCGGCGCTGCTTTCGCGCTGCCGCGTCTATGTGCTGAAGCCGTTGACCGAAGATGAGATTGTGGTTCTACTACGCCGCGCGCTCAGCGATCCTGAGCGCGGTCTCGGCCAGATGCATCTCGAAGCCGCTGAAGATGCGCTGCGCAAGATCGCCGCGTACTCAAGCGGAGACGCCCGCGGTGCCTACAACGTCCTCGAAGTAGCCGCCGCCCTATCTGTAGAGACGCGGCTCGCCGCGTCTCCCGCCGCGACCACGAAGATCACCGACGCCACCATCCAGGAAGCCCTCCAGAAGCGGGTCCTGCTCTACGACAAAGGCGGTGAAGAGCACTACAACATCATCTCCGCGCTGCACAAATCGGTGCGCAACAGCGATCCTGACGCCGCCCTCTACTGGCTCGCCCGCATGTTGGAAGCGGGAGAGGACCCCCTCTACATCGCCCGTCGTGTAGTCCGCATGGCGGTTGAAGACGTCGGCCTAGCCGAACCGAGCGCGCTCGCGCTGTGCATGGCCGCTCGCGATGCCGTCGATTTCATCGGCATGCCCGAAGGCAACCTCGCCCTGGCGCAAGCCGTCGTCTATCTTTCAATAGCGCCCAAATCGAACGCCCTGTATACCGCCTACGGCGCGGTTCTGCAAGACGTGGAGCAAACCGCTGCCGAACCCGTCCCCCTCCACCTGCGCAACGCCCCCACCGCCCTGATGAAAGGCCTGGGCTACGGCAAGGACTATCAGTACGCCCACGACACCGAAGCGAAGGTCGCCAACATGCAGTGCCTGCCCGACAGCCTGCGCAATCGCGTGTACTATCGGCCGACGAACGAAGGAGTGGAAAAGCGGATTCGCGAACGCCTGGAAGAAATCAAACGGCTCAAGCAGCCCGCGTCCAGCCGCCCATCAAGTCCAGCCAAAAGCCGAACAAAAAGAGAATCTGAAACCTGATTTCTGCCATCTCATGAACAGTTGCTATTGACCGGCAGGAGGGTTTCCTCGTGGCTACGTCCCCGCTCATGGACTTCGGCTCCTACGCCCAGCCTTTGCCCGAAACGTCCGCACTCAGGATCGCCGAACTGGTGCGCCTGCAGAAATTCGCGCAGCGCATCACCTCCACTCTCGACCTTGAAGAACTCGTTCCGCGGATCGTCGATGAGGTTGCATCGTCGCTCGGATGCGTCGAAATCAACCTGTATCTTCGCGACCCTGAAAATCCTGATTTCATACTGGCCGGCGTTCGCGGCTGCACCGTTCACGGCAAGGGCCATCGCCTCAAGATAGGCGACGGAATGGTGGGACACGTCGCGGCCACGGGCAAAATGCACTACGCTCCCGACGTCACCCGCGACCCTTACTACATGGCCTGCGAGCCGGATACGCGCTCTGAAGTGGCCATCCCGCTCCAACGCGAGGGCGATCTGGTCGGAGTTTTCACCGCTTCCCATTGCGAGCTCAACGCTTTCTGTTCCGATCAACTACGTCTGCTGCAGGGATTGTGCGCTCACGTCGCCGTCGCCGTGCACAACGCGCAACGCTTTGGCGATGAACGCGAACAGCGCAAACGCATGAGCCGCGAAGCCGAAGAAGCGCGCTCGATTCAGCAAGCTCTGTTGCCGCGCAGCTCGCCTCTGATCCCAGGGTTCTGTGTCTCCGGGCTTTCGATTCCGGCAGGCACGGTCGGCGGCGACTGGTATGATTTCATTCCGCTGCACGACGGACGCTGGGGCCTGGTTCTTGCCGATGTCTCCGGTAAGGGTACGGCGGCCGCGCTTCTGATGTCCGCCACCCGCGGCATGTTGCGGTCGCTCGCGCAAACCGGCTCCGGACCCGCCGAGGTGCTGCTGCGCCTCAACAACATGATGATCGAGGATTTTCCCAGCGGCCGCTTCGTCACTATGGTCTATGCCGAACTCGACCCGTCGAGCCGCGTTCTGCGGATCGCAAACGCCGGTCATTTGTCGCCCCTGCTGGTCGAGCCTTCCGGCCATCGCTGGATCAATCACGAACACGGCATGCCGCTTGGAATTTCCGCCAGCAAGTTCTCGGAGACGGAAGTAACCCTCGGCGAACATTCGCGCATCGCCTTTTATTCCGATGGAATCACCGAAGCGGAAGTCGATTCCGGCGAAGAATACGGAGCGGAGCGGCTGCTCGCCCAGATGCAATCACCAGAAATGACCCTGGATGGTCTGCTCGCGGATGTCAGGAAATTTGCGAATGGAACCGGACTGCGCGACGACGCCACCGTGATCATGGTGAGCGGTCGCTCGAAGCTTGGGCTGGTCTGAGCTTCATCGAGGCCGCCGCATGACCCAGGCAGACCTTCATCGCTTCATCGCGCAATACAAGCTCGGCGTATTGTCGACGACTGCCGACACCGGCGCGCCCCAGTCGGCACTGGTGGGCATTGCCGTCGCCCCGAATCTCGAGATTATTTTCGACACGGTCAAAAGCTCTCGGAAATATCCGAATCTCATCGCCAGGCGCCGCTGTTCGTTCGTCATCGGCTGGTCTGGTGAGCAGACTGTGCAATACGAAGGCGAAGCTACAGAACTTCAAGGGCAGGAGTTGAAACGCTGCCAAGAGGTGTACTTCCAAGCATGGCCCGATTGCCAAACTCACCTCGCGTGGCCTGGAATCGTGTATTTCGTGGTGAGGCCGAGGTGGATTCGCTACAGCGACTTCGATCAGAACCCGCCCTTCATCCAGGAATTCACGTTCCCGAACCCTGGCTGAGAAATCGCCTACCCGAACCTCGCCCCGTGCTCTTTCAAAATGCAGCGGTCCATCACCACAAACATTCCCGACCGGCGCGCCTTCTCCGCCGCCCGTTCGTTGATCACGCCTTCCTGCAGCCAGATCGCCGGAATCTTCAACTGGATCGCCTGCTCTACGATTTCATCTACGTACTCCGAGCGCCGGAACACATCCACCAAATCGACCTTCTCTCGCACTTCGAGCGGCACCTCGAGCAACGACGGATACGACTTCTCCCCAAGCGCCTCGGCAATCTGCGGATTCACCGGTATGATCCTGTATCCGGCCGCCTGCATGTAGGCGGAAACACCGTGACTCGCCCGCAGCGGACTGTCCGACAATCCCACCACGGCGATCGTCTTCGCCCGCGATAACAGCTCGTAGATGGGGTCCGATTCCTGCATCAGTCCTTCTTCTCCACCTTCTGCTTGAACATCCGCAGCGCCAGCTTGCGAATCGTGTCCGAAACCTCTTTGTTGTCCGAAAGATTCTTCAGGTCGCGAAGCAGCAGGTTCTTCATCAATCCCAGCGAGACATCGATTGGGGTGCGCGGGTTCTGCACCAGGTTCCGCATGATGGCGTAATTCTTCGCATACTTCCGTCTCATCGGAATCGCGCGCAGCACCGCTTCCAGCACATTCTTCTGCAGCGCAAATTTTTCCACCTCGGCGTCCGAAACCTTGGGCGAGTCCAACACCGCCAGCGACACCAGTTTGGTGGAATCGCGAATCAGGATCGAGCGCTCTTCCTTGTTGCCGCGCATCGCCAGCGCGATCCGCCCCTTGATGTCGAGCAGGGCAATCTTTTGCAGCGGGCTGTCACGCCGTCCCTCATGGCCGGGATGCGCTTGCTTCTTGGCATGAATAGCGAGTGCTGCCGCGGCTGCCTGGCGCTGTGCGATCGCGGTTGCGTCGGCGTCCGCATTCGCCGTGGCAGCGGCGGCCTGCGGCTCAACCTCACCCGCCGCCTCGCCGCCTGCAACTTCGTGCGCCATTTCTTCGTGCGCCATTCCCAGGGGCTGGAACGGTTTGTCCTTTTCGGCGGCCAGTTCCGCCGCATTCTCCTCCAGATACTTGGTAACCGTACTTTCGATCACGTCATCGGACGCTTCCTCTTCGGGCAGCTCCGCTTCGGCCGCCTCCGCTTCAGGGACCGCGCCTGCCGGACCCGTTTCCAAGGCCGCAGGCTTCTTTCCCAATTCCGCGACCTCATTCGGATGCAGGTTGGGATTCGACTGCAACGCCTCCAACAGCCGCGGCGAGCTCATCACCCGCGCGCTCTTCAACAGAACCTCCACCACCGAGCGCGATCCCGACACCGCCAGCGCGTCCAGCGACTCTTCGCTTACCGATGGATTCTCCGCCAGCGCCAGCAGCAGACAAGTCCGCAGATTCTCCGGGGCAACGAAATATCCCAGCACCACGGGGCTGGTCTTGGGATCGGCCGCCGCCGCCTGGCTGGCCTTTTCATCCCAACCGGCCAGCGTCAGACGCGCCCGATCGCCCCAGATTTTGTTATGGAGCGCCAGATAGACCAGGATCTCAATCGTCTCGCCCGGGGGCACGGAGAGGGCTCCGCACGCCGCGAATTGCATCAGGTTCGACGGCAGCTGCGACTTGCGGACCAGATCAAGCATTCGGGGCATCACTCATCTCCCAGAACTCGCCGCGGCTTTCTTCTTCGCGAGCCTCTTCGTGAACTTCTTCGTGGACTCTTTCGTGACCTCATTCGCTGGCCGCGGCTTCTTGCCCACCACCCGCTCTAATTCCGCGACCGCAATCTCGAGTTCCCTCGTATTGCGGTTCGGGCCGCGCCGCCGGTATTCATTGCTCAAGGCGCGGTAGTACCAGAGCGTGCCTTCCTTCTTTCCCGTGAACCGCGTCCAGATGGCTTCCCCGTGCTGCCGGTAATCCGTCAAAATCGTGCGGACGTTATGCAGCTTGTCGGACGCCGAAACCAGCCGCGTCTCCACCCCGGCGTGTTTCACTTCGCGCAGATAATCCTTCTTCCGTTCCACCCACTCCGGCTTCGGCTCGCCGAATGAATCCGTGCAGCCTTCCACGATCTTCGCCACCCGCGGTCCGAACTGCCGGCGGATTTCGCGCAGCCTGCGCATGCCGCCGCAATCTTCGACTACATCATGCAACAGCGCTGCGATCGCCATATCTTCGTCGCCGCCCGCTTCCAGCACCAGCGACGCCACCGCCATCAGATGCGAAAGATAAGGCACCGCCGACTGCTTCCGCGTCTGCCCGTAATGTTTCTCTGCGGCATAGCGGAAGGCGCGCTGCAGGCGCGGACCAAGAGTTGGCGGTTTCAACGAAGTCGTCTTCGACATTCCCATAAGCTTCCCTTATCTTTAAACTTCAACCGCAGTGCTGACAGCAGGTCTTTCCCCGCAGCGCCTCGCTGCCTTCATACGCAATCAGCGGCACCATCACCAACCCAGCTACCGGATCGGCCCACCACCACCGGAAAGCGGCGTTCAACAACAGCCCCAGCAAAAGAACGGCGGAAAGATAGGCGCAGATATCGGTCTGCCGCGAATCGGCTTGCAGGGCCGAACTTCCTAGTTCCGACGCAACTCGACGTTTGGCCCGCGCCAGCAACGGCATCGCAATCAACGACGCGATGGCCAACGCAATTCCCGGCAAACTCCGCTCCGGAGCTTCTCGCCGGACCAGGCTGACCACGGAATCTCCACAAACGTAGGCCGCCAACAGCAGCAGACTCCAACCCACCAGCTTCAACGCGCTCCGCTCCACTCTTTCCCTGCGTTCCTCGTCCTGATCCGCGCGCAAGCGCCAGAGCAGAACGCCCCCGGACGATACCTCGATCAGCGAGTCCAGCCCAAAGCCGATCAACGCGATGCTGCCGGCCACTGCGCCGAATGCCAGCGCCACCGCCGCCTCCACAAGATTCCAAGCCACCGTGAAGTACTCCAGACCGAGACCGCGATGGATGGCTGCCGCACGCGTGTTCACGATTTTGTCTCGCACAACTTCATCTCGCGCTATTTTTTCTCGCCCCGCCGCATCCGCAGATACGCCTGCATCAGCGGCCGCAGATCGCCGTCGATCACGCGATCCACATCCCCGATCTCAAGTTTTGTCCGGTGATCCTTGATCATGCGATAAGGTTGCAGTACATACGACCGAATCTGCGAACCAAAATCGATATCGAGCTTCGAATCCTCAATTTTTTTCGTGACCTCGCGCTTTTTCTCCAACTCGAATTCGTAAAGCTTGGAACGCAGCATGCTCATCGCCTTCTCTTTGTTCTTATGCTGCGAACGTTCATTCTGGCAATTGGCGACCAGGCCCGTCGGGATGTGCGTGATCCGCACCGCCGAATCGGTCGTATTCACGTGCTGTCCACCCTTGCCGCTCGAGCGGTAGGTGTCAATCCGAATATCATCCGGCTTGATGACGACCTCGATGCTGTCGTCAATCTCGGGCGAAACGTACACGCTGGCAAACGAAGTATGCCGCCGCTTCGCCTGATCGAAGGGCGAAATCCGCACCAACCGGTGCACCCCGATCTCGCTGGTCAAATAACCGAACGCATATTGCCCAATCACCGAAAATGTCGCGGACTTGATTCCAGCTTCTTCTCCAGGTTGGTAGTCGTACATCTCGGTCTTGAACCCCTGCCGCTCCGCCCAGCGCAGATACATGCGCAGCAGCATCTCGGCCCAGTCCTGTGACTCGGTGCCGCCCGCCCCGGGATGAATGGTCATGATCGCATTCAGGCCGTCGTTCGCGCCCGAAAGCAGCGTCTCGGTTTCGACGCGATCCACCAGTTCGCCAAGATCAGACAACTCGCGTTGCAAGTCGGCGGTCACGTTCTCGCCCTCGCCGGCCAGATCGAAATAGGCGGCGATGTCGCCGGTGCGGCGTTCCAGGTCGCCCTCGAGCGTCAACACGCTCTCCAGGCGCTTCCGCTCGCGCATTACCTGCTGAGATTTTTCAGGATTCGACCACAAATTGGGATCCGACGCCTGCTTCTCGATTTCGGCAAACTGCTGGCGCAGCTTACCGGCGTCAAAGATACTCCCGCAGGTCGTGAACCTTGGTCTTTAGAGAAGTGTATTGCTGTTCCAGTTCATCCAACATTGTTCATCCAAATATGCTGATCACTCGGCTTGTCGCCCGCGATGACTAAACCCAAAATGCGCCAGCAGCGCGCCTGCTGAAATTATCGCACACAGATATGCGAACCAATCGCCATGCCGAGTGTAGAACGTGGTACCCGTCCTCAGCGCGTAAGGCGCCGCCAGCGCGGTGCGGACTTTGCGCGGGGTTGCCGCCACAATCCGTCCGTAAGGATCGATCGACGCCGTTACCCCGGTATTCGTATCCGCCAACAGCCAGCGCCCATTCTCGATCGCCCGCATTTCCGTCTGCTGCAAGTGCTGCTTCCACGCGCCGCTGTCGCCGTACCATCCATCGTTCGAAATATTCACCAGAAGCTGCGCACCCTCGAGCGGGAACTGCCGCACCTCATCGGGAAAAACCGACTCATAGCAGATAAATGTCCCGAGCCGCTCGTCTCCGGCTGCGAGCGGCAAGCGCGATGCCCCTCGCTGAAACTCTCCCACTTCTTTCGTCAGCCCTCCGGCAAAGGCGAGCAGTTGCGGGAACGGCAAGTATTCACCGAAGGGCACGAGATGCACTTTGTCGTAGCGGCCCACCCACTCACCCTGCGGGCTGACCAGCGCAGCGGAGTTGAAAATCTGCGATTGTTGTCCGCTAGTCTCTCCGCCGTTGTGCATGGCAGGCGTGATCCCAATCGCTCCCGCCACCACCCAGGTTCCCGACTGCTTCGCCAGTTCGCTCACGGCATCTCGAAACAGAGGATCGTTGGTGTAAAACGGCGAAGGCGACTCGGGCCACACAATCAGGTCGAAATGCCGATCTGCTTTTTCTCCGGCGGGATGCAGACTCACCGCGGTCAAGTCTCGCAGCGTCGCCTGAAAATACTCCTTCGTCCACATCGCTCCGTCTTGAATCGGAATATCGGGCTGTACGATCAGCGCGGTGTGATCGGCTGCGACCGTGGGAGGCGCGAGCAACTGCATCGCCTGCAGGATTACCGCCGCCCCACACGCCGCCCCGAGCAGCCACTTCCGCCGCTGCTCCGCTCCTGCTCCTCCGGGCGCAACCAGAAACGCCGCCGCGAACACGCTGTTCACCAGCGCGATTTCAAACGAGAGTCCATAGACACCCGTGAACGTCGCAATCCGCGTGAGCGCAAAATTCGCGGTCTGCGAGTATCCGAGTAGTTCCCATGGAACCGCGATGATCCGCGTCTGGGCAAGTTCCGCTGCCACCCAAAGAAACGGGGCGGCCACGAGTGCTCGCCGGATCGCCTCTGCCGATCCAGCGGCCGTCGATCCGGCTCTTCCGGCCACCAACGCCAGCAGCAGCCCGAACATCCCGTGATAAAGGCCGACATACATGCAGAATATAACCAGCGCCAGCGCGGCGGCCGGAACCGGCAGCCCGCCATAGCGCAGCATGGTGTCAAAGACCCAGTAGCACGTCCCGGCAACCCAGAGCATTCCACACGCGTAGCCCAGCACGAACCCCTGCCACGGCGTGGCGGGCAGCAAGCGCGCGTGGCGATGGCCGTCCATCTGCAGCTGCAGAGTTTCCGGAGCGCGTGCCCGCAAGATCGCAACCAGCAGCGGAGCCACCGCTACCCAGCCGAGCCAATACAGCCCCGGCAGCGGAAAGATCACAACCTGCAGCCCTGCCGACAGCAGGACCAAGCCCCACGTACTTCGTTCAATTCTGCGCACGCATCAGAATAGCAAACAGAGTGATGCTGCGAGCTTTGAGCTGCGAGCCGCGAGCAACCGGTTCGTTCGCAGTTCGCAGCCCGCACCTCGCAGCTCAACAAAATCCAACGCCGAATTCCCCGCCGATCAGATAACATAACGGGGTCATGAGTCTTAGCGTTGTACTGATAAAGATTCTCGAATACATGTTTGTCGCTGGCTGGGTCGGGTCCGCTGTTGTGCTGGTGCTGACGGGCATCGAAGATGTCGGAACCCTTTTGGACCGGAAGGACGAGAACAGCCACTAGGGCTCCCGCTGCATGTCGTCAACGTCCAACGCACCTGCCGGCAATAACCGGGTTCGCATTGTGGTTGCGACCTCGGTCATGCTCACCTTCATCTCCTACTGGCGAGCGGCCGCCGTAATTCTCAACGACCTCGGTTCTTCCGCGTTCTATGCCGGCGGCATCGCCGAACAGGCGGTTGGGAAGAGCGCCCCATGGTTCGTTCTGGCCGTCATGCTGTTCGCTTTCGCCGTCCGCGCCGTCTACGTGGAAAGCTGTTCGATGTTCGTGCGCGGCGGCGTCTATCGCGTGGTCAAGGAAGCGCTCGGCGGCACGCTCGCCAAGCTCAGCGTCTCGGCCCTGATGTTCGATTACATTCTGACCGGACCGGTCTCCGGCGTTTCCGCGGGGCAGTACATCGCCGGTCTGATTAACGACTCCATCAGCATCGCCGACGCTCACGGCTTGGTTCCCTCCGCCATTCATCATTTGTTCAACGGCACGCCGCGGGTCGGCGAAAACGCCACTGCGGTCGTGTTCGCCGTAGCGGTCACGCTCTACTTCTGGTGGCAGAACGTCAAGGGCATCGAAGCGTCCAGCGAAAAGGCTCTCTGGGTCATGCAGATCACGACCGTCATGGTAGTGATGCTGCTCGCCTGGTCTTTGTTCACTCTGTTGAAAGTCGGCGGCCATCTGCCGCCCTTCCCCACCCTCGCCAACATCCATTACAGCAACGAATCGCTCGGCTTCTGGAAACACAGCCGCCTGCCGCACATGTTCGGCATTCTCGGCCTCATCATCGGCTTCGGACACTCCGTGCTGGCCATGAGCGGCGAAGAATCCTTGGCCCAGGTCTATCGCGAACTCGCGCACCCGAAGCTGAAGAACCTGAAACGCACGGCCATCGTCATTGGCGTTTACAGCTTCGTCTTCACCGGCCTCGTCTCTCTGCTGGCCGTGATGCTCATCCCCGACAACGTCCGCGTGACGGTGTACAGCGACAACCTGATCGCCGGTCTCGCCATGCACATGGTAGGCCCGCAAGTTCTCCGCCTGGCCTTCCGCGCCTTCGTCGTGGTGGTCGGATTCCTGATTCTGTCGGGCGCCGTGAACACGGCCATCGTCGGTTCCAACGGCGTCCTCAACCGCGTCTCCGAAGACGGAGTGCTCGCCGACTGGTTCCGCCGCCCGCACAAAAAGTACGGCACCACCTACCGCATCATCAACCTCATCGTTGGACTGCAGCTTTTCACCATCATCGTCAGTTGGGGCAACATCTACACCCTGGGCGAGGCCTACGCTTTCGGCGTGGTTTGGAGCTTCGTCTTTAAAACCATTTCGATGCTGGTTCTGCGCTACCGCTACAAAGGCGAGCGCAACTGGAAAGTGCCGCCCAATCTTCATCTGTTTGGCATCGAGATCCCGATCGGCTTGGCTTCGGTCGGCATGGTTCTGCTCGCCACCGCCATCGTGAATCTGTTTACCAAATCGGTGGCCACGGTGAGTGGTTTGATATTCTCGGCCGTCTTCTTCACCATCTTCACGTTCTCCGAGAAGGTGAACCGCCGCAAACACGCGCACACGGCAGCGCAGATGCAGGAGCAGTTCCAGTTGCAGCAGGCGGACAGCGTCGAGCGCGAGACCGTCGGCATCCGCCCGGGCAACGTGCTTGTTCCGGTTCGCGACTACAACACCCTCAACCACCTGCGCTGGGTGTTGGAACGAACCGACACCCACGAACACGACGTGGTCGTCATGACCGCCCGCACGAGCCAGTTCGGAGCCGCCGCCTACGGTCTTTCGACCGAACAGATGTTCAGCGATTACGAGCAGACCCTGTTCACGCGCGCGGTCTCGGTCGCCGAGAGTTTTGGCAAGAAAGTTTCGCTCCTGGTGGTGCCGGCGCGCGACTCCTGGTCGGCCATCGCCCAGACCGCACACAACCTCGAGTCCTCCGGCGTCGTCACCGGCCTCTCCAGCAAAATGACGGCCGCCGAGCAGGCCTTCGCCGTGGGCAGCGCCTGGGAAGCCATACCGGAGCCCAAACAGCAGTTTGTCCTGCAGATCGTTCAGCCCGAAGGCGTCGTCGATACCTTCCGCATCGGCCCCCACACGCCCACCATGAAGAACGAGGACGTCGTCCTGCTGCATCGCTTGTGGCTGAATCTCACCCGCGAACCGGGTTTGGAAAACGTACACCACCACGACATTCTGACCGAGGCCCTGACCCGCTTCGCCCACGACTACAGTGCGCGCGACCGCGACGACATTGTCAAGGAATTGCGGCGCCAAACCGCCGATGCCGGCCCCCTCCCCGCCCGCACCATCGCATCTCAGGTTCCCACCGTCCAGCCCTCGCCTCCTCGTTCCGACCGCGACGATGGACCAACCGGCCCGAAGGGCCGCGGTGCCGACTGACGTGCCCCAATCCTGTCAACCCAATCGAAGTTGCGAGCGGCGGGCCAGTTGTCGAGTTGCCGACTATCCGGGAGCTATCCCAATTAAGTCGTGAGCCGCCGAGGCATGCAATCGCGATCGGGGAGTTTCTTGCTCGGCGTCAAGAATCCACCGCAGACGTGACTGAGCGACGGCCCGTGGATGACATCGCCACTCGAAAAACTTACTGCGGCAAACCCATGCGGTGGAGAAGGTCCCGCATGCGCGGGTCGGAGCGCATGGCCTCCCAGTCCCAGGCGACAGCGAGATGGACTAGCGGTGTTTCCTTGGCTTCATATGCTTTCTCAAGCCAGCCGAGCGCTTGATCAGTAGCTCCGGCGTGGGCGTAAAGGCGGGCGATGCGGACGCCGGCGACGTGGGAGTGTTGCGCGCGCCGCGCGAGGGTATCTGCGGCACGCCTCATGCCCTCGCGGTAACCGGCATCCCGGTAGCCGGACTGAAGGGCAGCGACTGCCTCCCGATCGTTGAGCGCTTCGAAGAAGCGGATGGCTTCGTCCATAGCTTCTTGCGGCATCTGTTTCTTGTAATACGCACCCCAGAGACCCATGTGCACGGAGGAGAAGTTGGGTTGGGCGGCAGCGACTTTCTGGAGCACATCGATGGCCTCGTCATAGCGGCCCACGTAGATCAGGTGCCATCCGTAGAAGCAGCGTTGGAATGAATTCATGGGGTCGAGCGTGAGCGCCTGCTGGATTTCCCGCTCCCATTCTGGATTGCGTTTAAACGAAAGCAGGTAGTCCGCATACATGAAGTGGGCATTGGCGCTGCTGGGATTGAGTTCGATCGCGCGCCGAAAATCGCGTTCGGCCGCGGACCAGTTCCGTTCATACGAGGCTTCGATATTGGCCAGACTGATGTGGGGCTCGGAGAGGCTGTTGTCGAGTTCCAGGGCCTTGAGGGCGGCGGTCTTGGCCTTGGGGATCGTTTCCGAAGGCGCTGCATAGCCGGTGTCGGCGCGCATTAACCAGACGTCGGCGAGACCGGAATAAGCGAGGGCGTAATTGGGATCTTTTTCGAGGGCTAACTGGAAGTAGCGTTCGGCGTTCTCGAAACCTTGTTTGGAGACCTTGTACCACTCGAAACGCCCCTTGAGATAGGCTTCGTAGGCCTCGGGATTGACGGCGCCGGGGGCGGTAAGGCGGGCCTGCTCTTGGGGACTGAGCGTCGCTCGGATCTCGTTGGCAATCGCGCGAGTCACTTCTCCCTGCAGAGTCAAGACGTCGCGTAGGTCACGGTCGTATTCGTCGGCCCACACCGGTTTCTCCGCCGCGGCGTCCACAAGCCGAGCGGTCACGCGCACACGGCTGCCCGACTGGACCACGGATCCCTCGACGACCGCGTCTACCTTCAGCTTACGTGCTATTTCGGCAAGCGGGAGCTTGGTGCCTTTGAATTGCATGACGGACTGGCGCGAGATGACCCGGGAGGGGACCACCTTCCCCAGTTGCGTGATCAACTCTTCGGTCATGCCGTCGGCGAAGAACTCCCGTTCCGGATCACCCGAGAGATTGACGAGCGGGAGAACGGCGATTGCCTGAAATCGCAGGACGCCGACCGCGGGTCGGGAGCGCATCCGGAGGAGCATCAGGAGCACCACTGCCATCACCATCACCATCGCCAGGAGTGAAAACACAAGGGTCCCTTGGTGACGAACGGAAAAGAACGTTGGTTCAGTGGGCGCGGTTTCTGGCGGATACTGCGCGTGCGGTTGGCGCTCGATGCGCCGGAGTTCGGCGGCGAGATCCCGGGCGGATTGATAGCGGTCCTTCGGATTCCGTTCCAGGCATTTGCACACGATCCATTCCAGCTCGGAGGAGAGACCGGCGTTGATTTGACGGGGGGCGGTTGGGTCTTGGTGAAGGATGGCGCCGATCAATTGGCTATTGGGGACCTCAGCGAAAGGGCGCTTGCCCGTGGCCATCTCATAAAGCACAAATCCGGCGGCATGGATGTCGGTGCGGGCATCAACGGGTTGACCGAGGAGTTGCTCGGGCGCCATGTAGGGCAGGGTTCCGGAGATCGGGCCGGACAGCAGAGTGCTTTGTGTTTCGGCAGAGTCGGCGGCTTGCTGGCGGAACCTGGCTAAGCCGAAATCGAGGATCTTGAGCCAGCCATCGCTGGTGAGCCGCAGGTTGCCGGGCTTCAGATCGCAGTGAACAACGCCATGTTCGTGGGCGTCGGCGAGGCCGTCGGCGAGCTGCATCCCGAGGCGCAGCGTCTCTTTTTCAGGCTGAGGTCCGAGGGCCAGTTTGTGGCTGAGCGTAACGCCCGGGATCAACTCCATGACCAGGAAGTCGAGGCCTTGCTCCGTATCGAAGTCGTAAATGGTGGCGATGTTGGGGTGATTGAGCCTGGAAAGCGCGAGAGCCTCTTTGTGAAAGCGCTTGCGGGCAAACTCATCCGCGAGCGTTCCGGCGGGAAGCACCTTGATGGCGACGTCGCGGTCGAGATGAAGGTCGCGGGCGCGATAGACGTCTCCCATGCCGCCGGCGCCGATCTTCTCGACGATGCGGTAGTGGCCGAGCTCACCGCCGACGACCAAGTCCTGGTCTGACGCTAGGCCAGCCATCGGGAGAAGTACTCCTCTCACCTCACTGGCCCATTCTAGGCCGTTGGCACAAAGGAATCGACAAGAAACTCCCTGGTGACGAGCTACCCGGAAACTGACTCACGACCGAATGGCGACCGGCCCTTGCCCGGACGGCCGAGAGCCTGCCCTGAGCCTATCGAAGGGGCGGCTGTCTCTACGCAAGCACACCGCATCGCTCACTGCACCTTCGGTGAATCCAAATCCGCAGGCTTCTGATCGTCCGCGTGAATCGCCCCATCGTCTTCCGCATAGAACGAGCGGTGCTCGCTGTCCATGTGTTTGGGCGTCATGGTGAGCACGAAGCCGTCGTTGTGCGGGCCAAAGTGCGGACGAAAACTGGCCGTGTAATCCCCGCGGTCGGTGGTGCGCGCCATGCGCTTGGTAAGGGAGCCGGTTCCGGCCAGCTCCTCCAGCGACTCTGCGTACTTGTTATGCCGTTTCTTGTAAGCGTGCTGCGCCCGGAGTACCGTCCGCATGTAGCCGAGCGCCTGCGCTTCCGATTCCGAACGCGCCGGGTCGCCCGGAAACTTAGGCTGATAGGTTGCCGCAGGGGGGGCTGTCGTTGGCACCGACGTTGGCGCCGACGATTGCCCCGCCGATTGCGCCTGCGCCAATGCCAGCCCTACCGCCATCGTGCCCACCGCCAAGATTCCCGCACAATACCTCTGTATCCTCACGGCAAGACCTCCTCTGCTGCCTGATGGGGGGTTACCCCCGTAATTTGATTCGATGTCCAATCGTTCCAACGCCGGTCTGAAGGCTCAAACGTCTGGGTCAGGTCAACGGTTGAAAACTCGTCAATATTTCGTTTCCAGGTTTCAGAATCACGTTCCAGCATTTTCTGCCGCACATAATTACCTATCATGGCCCGACGGCAATACCGTTTACCGTCGGGGGTCATTCCCGGTCCCATCAGGCATCCTTCGCAGCATAGCAAATCGAGGTGCTGATTGGCGATTGCCCCTTTTTCATACTGGGCAATGGCCGCCGGGAAGTTCACTTTCCCCTCGGCAACCAGGATATTTCCGTCGAAAAGGTCCTCAGGAATATTAAGGGTCTGAAGCATTCCCCGCTTGACCGGAAATATCATGCCTCTTCCTGCATGTGGCGGATCAAATCGAATGCCTGAACCTGGCCGGAACGAATTCCTTTGGATTTCAGTAAATGTCGCAACTCCTGGAATGTCAGAACATAATCCACCTCGGCCGATTCAGCCTTCTTACTGATGCATGGGCCTATGAAAACAGTCCGTACACCCGGTCCGTACTTTTTCCGCACCACGCGGGTCATAACTACCATCGGGGAAGCCACAGGTGCCAAAGCCGGAACCAGATCGGGGTGGTAGTGGCGAACAAAATAGACCACAGCCGGGCAATCCGAGCTGATCACGGTTGGATGATTCTCATCCGACACGACTTCGCGGAACTCCTGTGCCACCAGGTCGGCACCAAAGGCCACTTCCGGCAACATAATTGAACCCAACGGCCCTGAGCATTCCAATCAGCTCATGAGGATTCTCCAGATCGGCAAATTCCGC
>CAWABC010000050.1:0-37605 GCA_963780105.1 uncultured Acidobacteriaceae bacterium | reverse complement strand
GAAAACTAATTCATTCAGAAGTTCGCCGGCGCTCATTACTGCATCCCGCCTGCGCCACTGAAAAAACCGGATGCCCCTGTTCCCTTCTGCAGCAGAGGCTGTCCCTGCCAGGCGGCGTAGGTTCCGCCGATCACGACCAGGTGCGCGAGCTTCTCTTTCGACGCGGCAGTACAGGACACGGGCGTCCGAGAGCGGCCAGCGGGCCGGAGCTTGCCGCCGCTGCCCGCCGAAGCGCCAAAGAGAATTCTGCGCCTCGTAGTGGAGTTCGTGCAGCCGGACTGCCGCCTGCGTCGTGCTGGCCAGGCTTGCTGGATCCCTGTTCCAGGATCGCGCCGTAGTCAGGCGCGGTTTGCCATTGCCGCTGCTGCCCAGGCCGCCACACGCGCATGGCATCGCACCAAAGGCGCCACTAGAAAAGCGCCATGAGGAAGAGCAGGGGTTGCTGACTTGGCTGTTGCCAGGGCCGCTTTTGTTCCGGGCGTGATAAGACTGAACACCAGTTCGCCGGACTGGACGCCGCCTTTTGATATTTCCACTCTTGCCGCGCCGGCAGTTCAAACCTGCGGGTGCGGCGGATGCCCGCGTCTTCCAGCTCATCGGGCTGCTTCATACTGGTGTGGCGACGGGGCTCTGCCCCGTCCCGGCGGGGCAGAGCTCCGCCACCATACATGCTGTTGCCACATCGCGTACCAGCCAAGGGCCGCCCGCGATCTTCAGCACATGCACTGATGCCACAACCGGATCCGCCAGGCGTGCATATCCGTTGTGACTGCCCACAAAGTAAGAGAAGCTTTTCCCCTGCGATCCAGTTTTCCGCTTGCGTGGCCGGGAAGTTGAGTCCACGAGAAAGGTTCATCCGCAACCGCCTGGTCGACGCCATCCACGCGCATCGTGTTGTGCGCGCCCGTTCCGCGAAACGTGTTGCCGAGTATGCCCGCCGAATCTCGAAATGTAAACGCCGCTTCCGGAGTCCACCAGCCAGCGCCGTCCATCCATGGTGAGCCTCAGGCTGAGCGCGTCGGCATGTCCATGTCCCGAGCAGCACCGCCCTCCCAGCCGCGTCCACGGAGCAGTCGTCTGTGTGCACGGCTGCGATTGCGAGGACACCGTGGAGCCGCCGTTGGGAAACGCGAGCGATTGCGCAGCCGGAGTCGTGCTTGCTCGCGAGATTTACCTGGACGGCCGACGATCCGGAACAACCAGATCGCTTCCTCCCGTGGCGGACCTCGCCGCAGAAACCCCCTCGCAGTAAATCGCCGCGCACAGCGCACGAACGGATCATGCATCCGTCCGTCGGATTCGTCGCGGATTCCATAACCGCCCGCCATCATCATCGCCGAAACCTTCCGCCGGCCCGGCCTGCGCCAGCGCTGCCACCACATCCAGCATTCGTCCGAGCGCCTGGTCATACGCGGGGGGGATTTCCATTCCATTCCGCGCCGCGAGCAACCGCGCATATAAAAAGAAGTGCGCGCGTAAAACGTGGTAGTGCGGCAGTTGCTGGGAGACGAAACGCCGTCCAGACACCCCTGCCGCCCGCCTCGTGCAGCACAATCTGCCACCCGGATTTCTTCCAGCGCGCCGCCCCCGGCATTTGCGGATACAAAGTGCCCAGAGAAAGAAGAGCGCGACCGCTTCTCCCAGCAGATGCGTATTCGGGGAAAAATAAGTAGATAGATAGCGCTCAATGTAACGCCCGTGAAACGCAAGGGCCGGCAGCAGTTGCAACGGATTTCGAGGAGAAGATCCCGCGCATTCCGCCATTTACAGCACGTCCGCCGAATCCCAGCAAACTGCGGAACGCAACTTCCAGCGTGCTTCCCCAGTTGATTCCGAGCGGATACGGATTCGCCTTGATCCAACTGCGCCATAGTGAGATCAGTTCGCGAACGTACTTGTCACTATTATCCCCGCTCAGAAGTTGCGCCTTGGCCAGCGTCACCAAATGCTGGTGCCGGTTTAATTCCCATGTGAACTGTGGTCGCCCGCCGCCACGAGAGATGAAAAGGAATCTTCGAGCGGGATCGAGCGGCGCACGTTTGCCGTGCACGGGATCGAGATGCCAGTCGATGTATTTGTCACTGCCGCCCTCAAGATTGAAGGCAAGATTTTCAGGTCACCCAGCAGGCGGACGCGGTCGCTGCCGAATGCGCGTGGCCTGGCGCGGAGTTGCGAACGCTTCGGCGAGATGTTGGCGCCGACCACTCCGCGCGCTGTGAAATTTCACTGCCAGAAAAAAAGAATTGCCCGGGCCGCGCCGCCGAATCGGCATGCAGTCGAATCGGCCCGTCCCGCATGCCCAGTTGGTGTAGGAACAGGTCGCGCCGCTTGTCGAGTCCTTGCGTCACGCGCACGCGCACCTCTTCCCAGTCCATCCGGGATAGGCGCGACAGTTTGTTTTGCCATACGGAAGCCATCGCAAGTTTCACTTATCTACATGCTGAAAAGGCCGTCCTGACTCACCAGTTACCCCTGGTTATCCTCACCGGTTCCTACCCCTAACTAATGCCTGCGCGCGCTACGATTGTGCTTGTGGGCAATTTGATTACTGAGAACTGAGAACTGTTAGCTATTATAGAGACTTCGTGCCCTCCTCATCCCATCCCGTGTCTCCCGCTGCGGGATTCTCGCTCTACCAGTTCTTCGCGCCCGGCGGCGTGCTCTCGAAAACGCATCCCGCCTATGAGTTTCGCCGCGGGCAGTTGCAGATGGCCCAGTCCGTCGAAGAAGCGCTCGAAGAAAAGCGCCACTTGATTGTCGAGGCCGGCACCGGCACCGGAAAAACTCTCGCTTATCTGCTGCCGGTAATCCGCTCAGGCAAGCGCGTCATCATCTCGACCGGCACGAAGAATCTGCAGGAGCAGCTTTTCTTTAAAGACGTTCCCGCGCTGGAGCGGGCGCTGTTCCCCGAAGGCAATCGAAAGCTCAGCGTCTGCTACATGAAGGGGCGCAACAATTATTTGTGCCGCAAGAAACTCTACGACCTCACCAGCCAACCGGTGCTCAGCGGACTGGAAGAGATCGAGCACTACCGCGCCATCGCCACCTGGGAGAAGACTACGAAGACGGGCGACCGCGCGGAACTTGCGGAACTGCCCGAGGCAAGCGCGGTTTGGCACAAGCTCGACGCGCGGGCCGAGGCTTGTACCGGGCAAAAGTGCAGCGAGTTTAGCCGCTGTTTCATCACCGAGATGCGGCGGCGCGCAGCCGAGAGCGACATCATCATCGTCAATCATCATCTGTTTTTCGCCGACCTGTCGATCAAGCTCCAAGCCGAAGACGCGCCCGACGCGGGAGTGCTTCCCGAATGCGCGGCGGTGATCTTCGACGAAGCCCACGAACTCGAAGACGTCGCCGGCAACTACTTTGGGATTTCGGTAAGCAATCTTAGGATGGACGAGCTGACGCGCGATGTCGAACATCTGCTGCAGCGCGAGAAGCTCTACACGCCGCAGATGTCGGGAGCGATTCAGTCGGTGCGCGAGCGTTCGCAACTCTTCTTTTCGCTTTTGCCCGCGCACGATGGGCGGTTTGCTTTCGACTCCCGCCGCGAATTTCTGGAGGAGAACGGCGAAGAATTTCTGGCGCTCAATCAGTCGCTCCACCGGCTGGGCGCGGAACTGGAGCAACTTCCGCAAAAGCCGGAAGAGGTCTTCACGCTGGTGCGCCGGGCAAGGGAATTGCAGGTGCAGCTTCGCTTCGTGATGGAAAGCGAGGATCCGAACACCGTCTATTGGATCGAGCGGCGCGCTTTTCGTGGAGCGCCGGGCGTCCCCTCCCGGCGGAAGTCGTCCGATGAAAGACATGCAGGCGGCCGCACGAATGTTTTTCTACAGGCGACCCCGATCGAAGTCGGCCAGATTCTGCGCGAGTGCCTGTGGTCAAAGCTGGAGACGTCGGTGCTGACCTCGGCAACGCTGGCCGTCGGCGGCGGTTTCGACTACATACGACAGCGGCTCGGGCTCGACCACGCGCGCGAATCGATCGTCGCGTCGCACTTCGATTACGAAAGCCAGGCAATCCTTTACGTGCCACCCGATCTGCCCGATCCGCGCACGCCGGAGTTTGCCGCCGAGGCTGCGGGGCTGGTGCGGCGGCTGCTCCAGATTACGCGCGGACGCGCCTTCGTGCTCTTCACCAGCTACAAGCAGATGAACGATATTTACGAGCGTCTGCTTGGCCAATTGGAATTTCCCATGCTCAAGCAGGGCGACGCTCCGAAATCGGCGCTGCTCGAGGAATTCCGGCTCACCCCCAACGCCGTGTTGTTCGGGACGTCTTCGTTTTGGCAGGGTGTGGACGTGCAAGGCGAGCAGTTGAGCTGCGTGATTGTCGATCGCCTGCCGTTTGCCGTGCCAAGCGACCCGGTAGTAGCGGCGCGAGTGAAGGCCATAGACGCCGCTGGCGGCAACGCTTTCTTCGAATACCAGGTGCCGGGCGCGGTCATCACCCTGAAGCAGGGGTTTGGAAGGTTGATTCGATCGCTGCACGATCGCGGCCTGCTGGCGCTGCTTGACAACCGCATCTTGAAGAAGCAATACGGGCGCGTGTTTGTGGAGAGCTTGCCGAGTTACAGCAGGACGACAGACTTAAAGAAGGTAGAGGAGTTCTTCGGGCGAATGCCGGACGATGTTTAATGGAGCGCCGGGCGTCCCCGCCCGGCAGGATCCTTCGGCTTCGCTCAGGACAGGCTCACGAGTCGCCCGTCCCCACACGAGCACGGCAAAATAAAACTATTCGGCTGCCGCTGCTTCCTTGTCGACCACGACCTTCAAGTGCGTAGTTACGTCCTTGTGCAGTTTGATGGGGACGGTGAACTCGCCGATCGTCTTCAGCGGCTCGTGCAACTGGATTTTGCGGCGATCGATGTGGAAGCTCTTTTTCTCAAGCGCTTCGGCAATATCGCCAGCCGTGACCGATCCGAACAACTGATCGCCTTCGCCCGACTTGCGCAGGAACTTCACTTCGAGCCCGTCAAACTGCTTGGCCAGCGCTTCGGCTTCCGTCTTTTCATTGGCGGAGCGGCGTACGGCCGCGGCCTTCATCTGCTCGATGACGGTTTTGTTGGCGGCGGTGGCCTGAATCGCCAGTTTCTTGGGAAGCAGAAAATTTCGCCCGTATCCCTCGGCGACTTTTACCACTTCACCGCGGCTGCCCAGCTTGGGTACGTCTTCTTTCAGGATGACTTCCATGAATAACTCCGTTTCGTGGTTTTCCCCCGTGAAACCCTGTGTCCTCCGTGGTTGGAAAAAAATCTTAACCACAGGGGGCGCAGGGTTTCACGGGGGAAACCTGATCTTGTCTAACTGAAACTTACTGCGCGCGTCCGGCGAACGGCAGCAGGGCGATGTTACGCGCCTGCTTGATGGCCCGCGACAGACGGCGCTGGTGCGGCGTGCACACACCGGTCAGGCGTCGCGGAGTGATCTTGCCGCTTTCCGCCACGAACTGCGCCAGCAGACGCACATCCTTGTAGTTGACCGCTTCGATCTTCTCCACGCAGAACTTGCAAACCTTTTTGCGCCGGAAAAACTTACGCCCGCCTTCGCGAGGACCGCCAGGCCCTCCGCCGGGACGCGGACCGCGGGGCGGCCCACTGCGCTCGGGACGATCGCTGTGTGGACGGCTTTCGCCGCTGCTTGATCCCGCATGCGCGGCGGGTGCTTTGGTTTCTTCTGCCATAGTGCTCCTGCTTTCTAAGAACTTGTTTCCTAACCGCTAGGTTTTGGGAAGGGCACGGGTTCAGCCGTGCCGTAGGGCGTCCGAAGAATGTGGGCTTTAGCCCCTGAGGTCGAACGCCTGTCCCGTCTGTGGACTTCCATCTAAACCGGCGGCGAGGCCGGAGCACTCGTCACCGCATCCGGCGTCGCCGGGGTTGGTGGCGCGGCCGGTGTTACCGGCGCGGCGGCCGCAGCGGGTTGCGCGCTGACTTTCTTCTTGGCGTCGCGCAGCTTCTTGATCTTGTCGAGCCGCTTCAACTCTTCATCCGTACGCACAGTGAGGAACTTGATCACCGGCTCGGTCACGCGCAGGCGACGTTCGACTTCGTGCACCATGGCGCCGGTGGCTTCAATCATCATCAGCACAAAGATGCCGTCGTTGAACTTGCCTACCCGGTATGCGAGACGGCGCTTGCCCCAAACCTCGCTCTTGGCCGTTCCTCCCGCCGAGGTCACCGAAGACTCGAGCGTGGAAATCAGCTTGTTCAAATCCTCATCCACCATGTCGGGCCGGACGATAAACATCAATTCATAGTTACGATTCATTCGTTATCTCCAAACTCTCTTAGTACAGTCGTCAGTCGTCAGTCGTTCGGGATTCATCGCGCGCCGTAAGAGTTTGCCAACGACCAACGACCAACGACTACCAACGAACACTTACTCATCCGGCTCGTTCTTACGGTTGAACCGGTTCATCGCCGCCGCCGGCCCCTCTTTCAGAATCACCTCGACCGCTTGCACAGCCGTGTCGAGGGTCTCGTCCACAACCTTCTCCTGCGCACGGCGGAACGGCGTCAGTACATATTTCACGCTGTCCACAACTTTGTGATCGGGCGCAATCCCCAGCCGAATCCGCAAAAACTCGTCCGTATTCAGAGCGCCCAGGATCGATTCCATCCCGTTATGCCCCGCCGAACTCCCCCGCTGCCGGATGCGAATCGCCCCCAGCGGCAGGTCAAGTTCGTCATAAATCACAATCAGGTCCCGTTGCACATCGACCTGATGTTCCGCCACCAGTTCCCGCACCGAAAGCCCACTCAGGTTCATGTAGGTTTCCGGTTTAGCCAGGAGAACCAGCTCATCGGCGATCTTTATCCACGTCGTTAGCGCACGACACTGACGATTTCTAATCTGAATCCCGATTTCGTCAGCGATCCGATCAACCGTCAAAAACCCGAGATTGTGCGGCGTGAACTGGTACTCGATTCCTGGGTTGCCCAAACCGACGATCAGTTTCACGCAAATTCGCTCTTGGCTCTTAGCTCCTGGCTCCTAGCCAAAAGCTAGAAGCCAGCAGCCAGCAGCTATTTTTTCTCTTTCTTCTCGGGCTTTTCAGCTTTCTCGGGCTTGGCCTTGCCCTTGGCATCGCCCTTGGCATCACCCTCGGACTCGACTTCACCCTCGACCTCCTGCTTGCCCTTCTTAATGACTTCAGGCTCAGCCGGAGTTGCCGCCGCATCCGCCACCACTTCAGGAGCCGCCACCACTTCTTCCTTCACGGTAGTGATGTGCGCGATCATCTGGTTCTCTTCGGTCAGGAACTTCAGCTTCTCGGTGTGCGGGAGGTCTTTCACGCGCACTTCGACTCCGAACACCAGGTGGCTGATGTCCACTTCGATGGACTTAGGAATATCCGCCGGGAGGCACTCAATCTCGATCTCACGCAGCAACTGCTCGAGAATCCCGCCCTCCGTCTTCACGCCCGCTGCCTCGCCTTTGAGCACGACCGGAACCGTGACCGTCAATTTCTTGTCCATGGCGATGCGTTGCAGGTCGACGTGCAGCAGGGCTCCCTTGATCGGTTCGAACTGCCAGTCCACGATCATGGCCTTCACGCGATCGCTGTCCAGCGCCAGGTCGAAAATCGTGTTGTGTCCGCTCTCCGATTTGAGGATGCGCAGGACCTGCCGCGGATCGACCGCGACCGAAGCTGCATCCTTGCCCGCGCCGTATACCACTGCGGGAATCTTTCCGCCAGCGCGCACGCGCCGGGCGGCGTTCTTGGTGCCGGGTTCGCGCTTCTGCGCTTCCAGTATGCTGATATCCGTTGCCGTCGCCATAATTCCGTTTCCGTCCTTGGTTGCTTCAAAAGTCAAACAAAAAGTCTGCTCACCGAAGATTCTTCATGAATCGACTGAATCGCCCGTCCAATCAGCCCCGCGATCGATTTCACCTTGATCTTCGGGGTATTCCGGGCCGCTTCGGTCAGCGGGATGGTATCGGTCACGACGATCTCGGTGATCGGTGAGTTCACCAGATTTTCCACCGCCGCCCCGGAAAGAACCGCGTGCGTGCAGCAGGCGTACACGGCGGTAGCGCCGTTTTCAACCAGAGCCTCCGCCACCTTCACCAGCGTTCCCGCCGTGTCGATGAGGTCGTCGATGATGAGACAAGTACGGCCATCGACGTCGCCAATCACGTTCATCACTTCCGCCACGTTCATCTCGACCCGGCGTTTATCGACGATGGCCAGCGCCGCATCCACTTTCTTGGCGAAAAAGCGCGCTCGTTCCACACCGCCCGCGTCCGGCGAAACCACCGTCAAGTTCGGCAGGTTCAACTTCCTGAAGTGATCCACCAGCACCGGCGAAGCGAACAGGTGGTCCACCGGAATATTGAAAAATCCCTGCAACTGGGGCGCGTGCAAGTCGACCACCAGCGCGCGATCCGCACCCGCGGTGGTCAGCAGGTCGGCCACCAGCTTCGACGAAATCGGCACCCGCGGCTTGTCTTTACGATCCTGGCGCGCGTAGCCGAAGTACGGAATCACGGCTGTGATGCGGCGCGCGGAAGCCCGCTTGAGCGCGTCCATCATCAACAGCAGTTCCATCAGATGCATGTCCACCGGTTGGCAGGTGGGCTGCATCACGAACACGTCGGTGCCGCGCACGTTCTCCTGAATCTGCACATAGCACTCGCCGTCCTTGAAGCGTGTAACCTGAGCCTGGCCGCGCGGCAGGCCAAGAAAGTTACAGACGTCATCGCAGAGCGCCTCGTTGGCGGTTCCACAGAAGACCTTGCATCGGTCGTCGACCCGGGCGCGCTGCGGTTTGCTTTGCGCCGCCTTCTCGTCGATGACTGGCTTTTTTTCCGCGATCGTTTTTTCTCCGATCGTTTTTTCCGCGGTCGTCACCACTGTGGCCATAATTTCAGTTCTCAGTTCCCGGCTCTCAGTTCCCAGGTTGGGGCTCCAGTTGATCTCGGCCGAGGACTGAGAACTGGCAACTGAGAACTGGTTATCTGGCTGGGCCGCTAGGATTCGAACCTAGACAAAGTGCTCCAAAGGCACTTGACCTACCATTAGTCGACGGCCCAGTGAAACGATTTGCCGATTGCAAGTCAATTGTCGTTCAATCACCGTCGTTTTAACAACGAACGTTTAAGGAAAGTCCAATTAAAGCTTGCGGGTTGCCTCCGTGCACCCCCGTGTACCCCGTGGTTCGAGGTTTTCGTTGGTACCGGATCAGAGCTTCGCTCAACAACAGACGTCGAACCAGAACCTCGCAACCATCGAAAATCAACAATCCAGAATTCGTTTCCAATACTCATAGCGCGTCAATGTGCGAGTCGCCATGGCTTTCAGCCCCTGCTTTCGCAGACGGTTTGCCGCTTTCGCGGCGTCGGCCGGCGACCGGAACAGCCCGTAAAGGGTCGACCCTGAGCCGGAGAGCGAAGCGTATCTCGACCCCGCGCGCTCCAGCGCACCTTTTATGTCTCGCAATTCGGGATATTGAGGAAAGACGACTTTTTCGAAGTCGTTTTCAATCCCGGTACGGACAAGGTCGAGAAGCAAGTTCCCGGCCAGGCTCCCGCCTCTTGCGGAAGCACCGGTGTTGGGGCAACCACTAAGCCACGAAGAAAGCACGCAGCCAACCTCAAACAGTCTATCGGACGCTAACTGCCCCGTCAATTGGTCACTGTTTGTGGAGCGACGGGCGTCCTCGCCCGTCCAAGCTAGTGTGGGGACGGGCGCCCTCGTCCGCCCAGCCGAGCGATGCTCGGCCCAGCTGCTTGTGCTGCTTGTGTGGAGACGGGCGCCCCCGCCCGTCCAGGCCGAGCGAAGCTCGGCAGCTCTTTCCCGCGGCACAAGAGCATCCCAATCGGCAAAGGCCTTAGGCGTCGAAACTCCAACCTGCGGCGTCACCAACACCATTGGCAACGAAGGCAGATCGGGCAGCGGATAAACCTCCTCGCCGCGCCCGACTCCGAGCGTCGTTCCGCCCACCAGAAACAACGGCAGGTCCGAGCCAATCTCAGCCGCAATGCGCAAGCGCGAGGCCCCGGATAACTTCTTCTTGAGCGCCCGCTCCAGCCCAACCATAGTTGCCACCGCATTCGAAGACGCCGCGCCCACTCCTCCCTGTACCGGCAGGCGCTTCTCGATTTCAATGCTGACTCTGCCCTTCGCGCCGAGTTCGTCCAGCACCCGCTCAGCCATGCGATAGCAGGTATTCGACGAATCGAGCGGAACCCGCGGGTCTCTATTCTTGCAGACGATCTCAATTCCGCTACCCCGCCCAACGCTCACTCGGATCACGTCATATAGAGCGAGCGTCTGATACACCGTGCGTAGATCGTGATACCCGTCCGCGCGCGCCGCGCCGATGTAGAGCCCGAGGTTGATCTTCGCAAAGGAACGAACCGTGACGGTCATGGAAGGGGAATTGTAAGCGATTTGGGTTGGTGATGGCGGTCGAGGGCCGCAGTTCCCCTACCGCAGTGTTCCGCAGTTCGTGGCAGAAATCCACGCTGTCATCCTGAGCGCGGCCGAGCCCGGCGCGAAGCGAATGGCTCGGCGCAGTCGAAGAGCCTGCCCTGTTTTGCCGAAGCCCCGAGCGGAGCCGAGGGGAAGCCGAAGGGACCCCTACCACCGCATGAGACAGCGGGGTTGCGCGCCGATCGTACACGAGATCTTGGTTTTCCACACTTCAAACCTACTGTTCATAGGCTCCGATGTTAATTTGCCCATTCGCATTGACGCGGGGATTGCCCGCGTAGTCTTCCGTGCCCACCACAGACGAACCCAAATCGATGCCGGTGTTCATTGCCGGGGAAGTCGGCAAAATGTCCAGATTCAGCGGGTGCGAAATACTGAGGAAGTCAGGATTCGCGAAGTTTGAATGCGGATCCTGCTCAGTGTTTGACTGGTAGGATGCAAATCCAGTGAAAGTCTTCCCGTTCCACACCCATTGCGAATTCGAGCCCGCCGAAGAGTAGTAGACGTTGTAATCCGCATGAACTGGATTTGACTCTGAATTCGTGAAGTTATTGATCACCAGACCTTGCGAGGTTGCAAAAAGAACGTTGTTCTCGAAAATATTGTTCGTGGCATGGAACTGCACTTGAAACTCGCCGCTGCCGGTGCGTTTTGTGTCATTGTCAAACAGGGTGTTGTTCACAATGGTGACGTGGTCGCTTCCGCCCACACGGCTATCATAGCCGCCGATCGAGATACCGCAAGAATTTCCGCGATAGAGGACGTTGTTGCGCACCGTGACATAGCTGCTGGTGTGCCCCTTGTGCTCGCTGGCGACCTCGATATTCAGGTCGGCAGCGTGGATCAAATTGCGCTCGATGATCACGTGCGTGCAGCCATCGCAGTAAATGCCATTGGCATCGTAAGATTTGCCTTCCCCGGGGTTCGTGATGCCGCTGACGTTGTAAATGATGTTGTCACTGATTACTCCGTTCCTGGACTGATCGAGACCCGAAGGACCAACGCCCTCGAAACCGATAGCATCAATGGCAATGTTGTCGTTGTCGTGAACGATGTTGTTGGTAATCGTGAAGTTTCGGACGTTCCCATCGGTGTTTATCGTCTCGCTGTTTCCAGTCCTGTTGTTGTAAACCCGATTGCCGCTGATGGCCAGGTAGCTGATCGGCGTGACGCTTGTTCCGTAAACGGCGATACCAAACGCATTGCCGTTCGTCTCCGACGTGGTAGTGATGTTGTGCACTTGATTGTTCAGCAGATGAATATGGCTGCCCGCCCCGGTAACCCAGATTCCCGCCGGAGTCTTATTCTTATTTGCGGTGGTGTAGTTCCGTATTTCGAATCCGCTGATCGTCACATACCTCTGGTTGATAATGTTGAGCAGGCCCTGTATGCCGGAGCCGCAACAGGAGACGCCAGTTCCGTCCACGATGGCGGTCTGTCCAGGATAGCTCTGAAACACAACATACCCGTCGGTGGAGTTTCCGGACACCGGAATGTTCACAGATTCATGGTAAACTCCGCCAAAAACATCGACGGTTGCGCCCGCCGTCACGTTATCGGCAGCGTGCTGAATATGGCGCCAGGGAGACTCGATGGTTCCGGCGTTCGAATCACTCCCGCTGGTCGAGACGTAAAACGTGGCGCCAGGTTGAGCCGCCGCAGATGTCGCCAGCAATACCAGAAATGCTGCGATCGGGATTGGAACATGGCGGCCGCGAGCAGCGGGCCCCGTTGCATTGTCACTGGACATGTTGCTCATGAATCGTTTCCTCCTGTAGCTGGGGAGTTGCCTCTTTAGGCCCAAATGCTTGTCGGAATGCTATGCCCGATTACGATATATGTCGAATCATTGCGAATCATTCTTTTTGCCGGGTGCCCCACCGTTCGTTTTTTTTGAAGGGTGGGATTTGAGCGACCTGTCTCTTTCATCGCTATTTTCTTAGCAGCGTCGCATCCAGCGTCAGCTCCGATCCCACCGTAATCGTCATCTCTTTCGTCCAGGCCTTGTAACCCGGCTTCTCGACGCGGAAGCTGTGTTTCCCGGGACCGAGCGCGATCTTCGCCGGAGTGTATCCCATGGAGTCGCCGTCCACGAACACTTCCGAAAGATACGGAGTGGAACGCACAGTCACTGTGCCCGTCGCGGGCGCGGGAGGCGGAGGCGGCGGTTGTGGAACTGGTTCCGGCGTGGTTGCCTTGTCTTCTCCCGTCTTCGAAAAACCGATCATCGACTCCGGCACGGCATCGAGTTCCGACAGCCGCTTTTTTTCTTCCGCAGTAACGGGCCGCATCGGGCCGGCAAGCTTCCTTTGCGTGATGTGTAACCGCAGGCTGCCGGTCGGGGACCGCAAGAGCAGAGAATCGCCGCTGACCTCCAGCTGCACGGCATAGCCGGAGACCCATTCTGGCGGCGGTTCCGGCTGCGCGGCGGAAATCTCGTAGTTGCCCGCAATCATTTTGTCCTGCACATGCACCGAGATCGTGTACAGCGTCCGTTCGTCAGTAAGCGGAGTGTTGACCACCCAGACTTTCGTCGAGGTGGTAACGGATTTCTTGACAGAATCGATCCGCCCATATTGCCAAGGAGACTGCGCCCCGCCGAAGTTGCTAAGGGCCGCCAGCAGCAACACAATGATCGATACTCGTTTCATGCTCCACCAAGTTTACAAGGTCCAAACGCAATAAGGGCGCAATCGCGAACAGGCTGCGTTTCCTGAACGCTGATAGCTGATAGCTGACGCCTGTGTAGTGGTGCCGTTTCGCGTCCGCAGGCTGGGCGCTTGGTATTAGGCTTGCTGTTAATCCTGATTCTCTGGGCAGTTTTTCTTGCGAGCATTCCAAGTGATCTTGCCATCTTTGGTAATCGTCACGGCATCCACGGCTCCGCCAACGTCCCCGCTAGTCCCTTCGTAGGTATCAATAGTTTCTTCCACAATCTGAACTGCCAATTTGGCATGTTCATCTGCCCGTGTCAGCGCTGTGCGTACAGACAGTTTGGTATTAGGTTTCCGTTCGGAACAGAATTGAGCCGCTGCATCCATGTGGCTCCCAGCCGCACAAATTTGTTCTCCTTGACCGCAGGGCCAACATTGGTTGAGCGCAGCGCTGATTTTGTACTCGACTGGATTGAGCATCTTTGTCATATCGCTATCGAAGTCAATCTCCGCGCTTCTTATAAACAGCCCTTTGGCTCCGATGAAAATACCAGCTGTCAACTCCGTCCGCGAGTGCATCCCGAGTCCAGGCAGCCCAATGTTTTTCGTGCACTTTTCCCGATCGAAAATACAAAGGGAGCTCCAATTGCTTTTGATGATTTGGGCCCAGTAACTAGCGACCGTATCCATATAAGCATCATCAATAATCATCCCTTTCGCAGCATTGTGGAGAGCAGCCCTAGCCACGTCGTTATTGTCCCAACTTTCCACAATACTGGTAGGGTTCGTCTTGGTGAAGTGGATACCACCGACAGTGGTAAATATGAACTGGTGGCGGAATGCCGAAATCTTGCAGTAAGAGTCGTCTGGTGGCCGCCCAATGTCGTCGTTGCGACCCCTACTGTCGGCCGCGATAACGATTTCATCTTTCGTAAAGTTGAAAATAACAATCGTCCCAGAACTGATCTGGGCAAGTGCTGGATACGACATAAGCACGATAAGCACAAATACGTTTTTCCGCATGTGACCCTCTCCAGTGGTCCTGCATCTTCTCTCGGATTTAATTTTGACCATTCCGACGAAAAGGCCCCAACCTGCTGGGGATGCACTCTACTAGTTGGTCGAGACGGACATCAATGGTACGAGATTATCGCAATCCAACAAAGTCTAAAACCGATCAAATTGTGCGTTTACGGTTTCTTCCCAACAATGATTCGTATAGTCGCGGAGGTCCCCGGCTGGACATCTACCAACTTGTTATCGGTAGGTGCTTGCGGAGGAGAGAGGTTTGAAGAAAGAGCTAGATTGAGGGTTACAGCTGCTTTTACAAGCTGTGGCAACTTCTCAAAAGGAAACGACTGGAGAGCCGCAACTGACTCAGAAGAATCAACCGATACTTGGATGCCTGTGTTAAAGCCAACTGGAACCGCAAAATTACGTGCTTCGTTGCCGTATATATTAATTCCAGGAAACCCGGCAACTGATTTACCGCGTTTCCATTCTGCTTTCTGTAAAACCTCGTCGATTGCCCTGAGAAGATACAGAGACTCTTCATCTTGGAACACTGACACAAACACATATTCCGTACCCTTGAACGGTGACAATGCGGTGATTAATTCAGGGATGTGGGTAAGCGATCGAGGTGTCTTCAGTCTTGCCAGTTCTAGATTGGCTTTAGCGGCTTCGGCTGTTGCGTTTGCCACCTGCGACTGTGCTTGTGCGGCTGACTCGTTCGCTTTGGCTATACTGAGACGGAAGCCTTCAGCTTTGGCATTTGCGTCTGCGGCATGTTGCTCCGCTACTGCTGCCGCTTTTCGAGCATTCCCTAAGTTCTCCTCAGCTTTCGCTGCCCGCTCAAGTGCATCTGCGGCTCCTTTCTTTGCGTTTGCAATATCCAACTCAAAAGATGCGGAGTCCTTCTTCATGCGAGCAATCTCCGCTTCTTGCACAAGTGCCTCGCTATTCTGCAATGCAATTAATTTCTTGTTAGCGCGAGATTGTATTACATGGACTACCAGTTCTCCGCCCACGCCAATTACGACGAGCAATGTAAACAACGCTGCCCAGTTGTCCAACAATGAGATAAGGCCGTCTAAAGCGTCTTTATTCATAGGTCGCCTCACGGAAGAAGACTGTGCGTTGCTGGTCCCATTGCTCATTGCTATTCACGTTTTGATTAGAATACGCCGGGTGCCCCACCCTTCGTTTTCTGAAGGGTGGGATTTGAGCGACCTGTTTTTTTCATCACATTTCGCTTGTACCGCCATCACAGACTCCCAACCGCAACCCTGCAAAAATTCTTGGAGAGTGCAACATCGAGAAGTGTGCCCGTCTCCAGAGACGGCTCCGTTTTCGGCGCTCTTTGACAACTTGAGCCGTTGAGCGGGCGTGAGCCCGCTGCCAAGATCATCAGCGAAGCGGAGGATTTCGCTGTAAGTCCCTATTTCTGAGGATTTTCCATATAAGTCCTTTAGGTTGAGGATTTTGCGGATTTTCCTCCTAACTCCATGATTCTAATAGATCGAAAAAGAGGGGGGTAAGGGGGGCACCCCGGGGATGCAGACCGGGCGAATGCCTGACAGAATGAACCGGGAACTGAGAATCGGTTGCTGTAAACTTCCTGTTCATGCCGGTAGTCACCTATCTCGAAGCCATCCGCCAGGGAATCTGGGAGGAGATGGAGCGCGACCCAACCGTGTTTTGCCTGGGCGAGGACATCGGCATTTACGGCGGCGCTTTCAAAGTCACCGAAGGCTTCATCGACCGCTTCGGCCCCGAGCGCGTGATTGATACGCCGATTGCCGAGTCGGCCATCATGGGCGCTGCCTTTGGCGCCGCTCTTACCGGACTACGTCCCGTGGCCGAGTTCCAGTTCATGGACTTCATCGGCTGCGCCTTCAATCAGATCGTCAACATGGCCGCCAAGGCCCACTACCGCTGGGGAGCGCCGGCCCCTCTAGTGCTGCGTGGTCCAAGCGGCGGCAATGTGCACGGCGGGCCCTTCCACTCGCAAAACCCTGAGATGTGGTTCGTGCACGCGCCCGGACTGAAGGTGGTCTGCCCCGCGACGGCTTACGATGCCAAGGGACTGATCAAAGCGGCGATCCGCGACAATAACCCGGTGATCTTCTTCGAGCATAAGTATCTGTACAGAAGAATCAAAGAAGACATTCCAGATGACGACTACGTGGTTCCGCTCGGCAAGGCGCGAGTCGCGCGCGAGGGCCATCATCTCAGCGTGATCACGTACGCCGCCATGTTGTATGTTGCGCTCGAAGCCGCGGATATCCTGAACAGAGAGGGAATCGAGATCGAAATCCTCGACCTGCGTACGGTCTCGCCGCTCGATCGCGCCGCGATCGCCGCCACCGTGAAGAAGACCAACAAAGTCGTCATTCTCCACGAACACGCGCGCACCGGTGGACTGGCCGGAGAGATTTCGGCGATCATCAATGAAGATGCCTTCGACGATCTCGACGGTCCCATTGTCCGCCTGACGTCGCTCGACACGCCGGTCCCGTTTTCTCCGCCGCAGGAGGAGTTCTTCCTCCCCAAGGTGTCCGACCTGGTGCGTGAGGCTCGCCGCCTGCGGGCTTACTGACCTCGGTCCATCGCAGCCGAAGCTGTGTCTGCTGCCGCAAGGCCCCGCGCTCTTGTTATATACGGGAAGCAGCAAGCATAATTTCCCTATGCTCTTCGAGGATTTGAAATGCGCAACTTCATTCTGGGGATTGTCGTCACGGTTCTGGTTCTGCTGATCGGCGGCCTTGGCCTTGCCTTGCTCGGCTTTTTGCCCACCCGCGCCAATCGCACTCCACCGCAGATGGAACGCCGCATCGCCATGAGCGCGCTCGACAATTCGGTGGAGCGCCATGCTCCGCGCGTGAACAACCCCGTGCCACCCACGGACGAGAATCTGATCGAGGGTCTGAAGATCTACACCATGAATTGCGCGCTTTGCCATGGTGGGGTCGACCGCCAGCCCTCGGTTCTGGAGAAGTCCTTTTATCCACCACCTCCGAACCTCATCCTGCACCCCCCGGATGATCCGGAATGGCATGTCTTCTTCGTGATTCGCAACGGTGTCCGCTATACCGGCATGCCCGCCTGGGACCGGGCGCTCTCAGAGCCTGACCTCTGGAAGCTGACGGCGTTCCTCACCCGCGTAGAAAAACTGCCGCCTGCCGTACAGGAGTATTGGAAGACAGCCACCGGCGTGAACCCTCCCACTGGCGAGCAGGAAGGACACGACGATCACAAGTAAAGCTACCCTGGCGGATAGCTGAAATTGATGGTGATCATGGTTTGAGTGGCGGCGGCGTGGCCATTGACACTGTAGGGCTGGAACCGCCACTGCTTGACGGCGGCAATCGCCGCCCGGCCCAGAACAAAATATCCCCGAACAATTTTCAGATCCTCGACGCTGCCATCGCGCCCAACCACCGCCTGCAGGACTACCGCTCCGTGAAGTCTTTGCGCTAGCCCTTCCGGCGGATACACCGGATCCACGGTATGGACCAGCATGGCCCGCGCCGCTTCTTCGCTCACCGCGACAGGTTCGCTGAATTGCTGAATTGCAGGCTGCGGCTGCGGCGTGGAGGCCGGCATCATTTGCGCCGGGTTCACCGTCACCACAACCGGCCGCGCGATGGGCGGCGAGTTTTTCATGCTTTCGGGGATCGCAGCTCGTTCCCTGCGGATTGGCACCGCCTCTTGATGCTCCAACACCGGCACGGGCAGCGGAAGGTCCGGAGCCTTTGGCAAGGCCATGCGTACTTCTGCGAGCGTGGACTCGGTGGCAATTACTCCCAGCGCCGGTGTCTGGGCATTGGAATTGGCGGCTCTGCTGTAGTAAGCATCCGGTTGCGGGTCGTTCCCGCTGGGATCGCCGGGCAGCGCCCCGGTTTGGTTCGTATAAAAAAGTGCCGCCACCGATTCCCGCAAAACACGAAATCTTCCCTCCGGCGTCCGCCACAAATATTCGATAGTCCCGCGCGATCTCCACAGGCAAAACACTGCCGCAAGCACAAGCAGCGCAGCACAAGCTCCGCGGAACCCTATCGCGTGCCCACGCTTTCGAGGTTCTTCTTCCCCTTCGTCCCTCTCAATTTCGCCGTCGCCATTGTCCTTCGCCGCATTGGGTTCCGGGGAGCCGCCTGGCCGATCCTGCTGACTTTCCTTCGGTACATGGGCGTCCACTGAAACGGCACTCGGGCCCTTGTGGCTCGCGTCGCTTTCGCTTGACGATTCCGCATCCTCCCCGCTCATTGGATGCATCCGCTCCGACGCTTTCGCCAGCACTGCCTCGGCTTCCATCGCGGAAATTGGACGATAGATCAGAAGATCGAGCCGGTTGTCGCGCAGTTCGGCTGGCGAGGGATCGTGATCGACGATCGCTATGGCCACCGTGTCGCGGTTCGGCGCGGATTCGCGAGCGCGCTTCAACAGGAAGCTCGCCTCCGGCTGGACCGCCCAGTCCGCGATCACGCACGAAAAGGCTCGCTTCGTCCCTTTGTCGATGGCCGTAAAGATGTCCGAACAGGCTTCAACATAGATGCCTGTGCTCTTGCAGGCCGCCGCCATGGCAGCGGTCGTCTCCGGACTTTTTGCAAACAATAGGGCGCGGAAAGCCATCGCGGAAATAGCTTATAGGGATTCTCGTCATCGCGACAGGTAACCAGTGGGTAGTCGGCCCGCGGAATCTGGCCATCGCTCCGGAAGGCCGCCGGTGACTTTCGTAACCAGCCGTCGGCTCAACCCTGACAGTGTCAGATCTCAGCCCACTCTCCGGACAATTTGCGGCGCAGTTTCTGCTGCCGTTCCTGCATGTTTCGTTGCTGTTCCCGCATCTTCCGTTGCCCGTCCTGCATGATGCGCTGCGAATCTTGCAGCTTCGTCTCCAGGTCTTTCCAGCACAATGCTTGCTGCGTCTTCTCCAGGATGGCCGGTGCCAGCCGGGCGATTTCATCTCCGACCCGGTTGATGGCCTGCTCGGTCTCTGCCGTGAAGCCGGGAATGTCAAAACTGTCTTCCTGCAGGCTACCGGAATCCTTCTTCTCGGGAAGAGGCAGAGTCAGATTCTGCTCTCTCTTCTCGCGCATCACCGTCACGGCTGCCGAGCCGCCCGACGATGATCGCAGAGCATGCGTAAAGTCCGAGGTATCGTGCACTGGCTGGTTGTTCACCTTGACGACCACATCCCCGGCACGGAATCCCGCCTTTTCTCCGCGGCTGCCTTTTTCCACCGAGCGCACCAGTACACCCTTGCCGCCCTTGACGCCAAAAAAATCTCCCAGTTGCGGAGTAATGTTTTCCACCATCAAGCCGCTGCGCAACCCGGAGTGGACGACGATCACCGAGACGGGGAGGTCGAAGTCGGGCAGCGCGGGAATCGCCGGAGTTGCGGGAATCGCCGGAATCGCCGGTGCCCATGCCATCGCCTTGTGCCGGTCGGCAAGTTGCACTTTGATGGTCAGCGGTTGACCGTCGCGACTGATGCCGAGATTCACCACGCGGCCCGCCGGCGTTTCCTTAATCATCCGGCGCAACTGGGCTGCACTGTCTACCGCCGTGCCATTCAGGCTTACGATGACGTCGTGCTCGTGCAGCCCGGCTTTTCCGGCAGGAGCGTCCTGGTCCACCATGGTGACCTCCGCTCCGTGCTCTTCCTTGAGTTTCAATTCTCCGAGGCGTTCGGGAGAAACGTCGGCGATGTCCACTCCGAGATACGACGATCCGCCACCGCCCTCTTCCGACCCGTAGCCCCAACTCCAGTTATCGCCGGTACCGTCGTTGGACAGCTGCATTGGTTGCGCGCTGGCGACCAGCGAAAAAAGAAACATGCAAAGCAGGAAGCGATGGATCATAAGCCCCTCCCAAACCAAGCAACCCCACTCAAACCTTGCTGGTGGAGAGCCGGGCGTCCCGCCCGGCGGACGGGCGAGACGCCCGTCCCTCCACTATGCAACTCAGCGACTGACGCGGCGGAAGTTGACATTTCCGGAATTCGTGCGGACCTTCAGCACCGGCCCGCCACCGTTGAGTTGACCGTCCGCAGTCACCGTTTTCGGCCCCCACTGTCCGCCTTCCGTCGACACATGAATATCCGAGAAGTCGCTGCGGATGGTGTGGCCATTCGCCATCTCGATCTCCGCACGAATGGAGATCGCCAGATCGTTCGCAAGATATACCGTAATGTCGCCGGCCGAGGTTTCAAGCGTGGAATTGTTACGACCGACCGACCCGTTCCCAGCGCCGTTCGAGGACAGTAGTTTCACAATGATTCCCCCCGCCGCGGTTTCCGCCTGCACCGACGTCGCTCCATCCAATTGAATGCTGCCTCCACCGGTCTGGGCTTGCACGCGCCCTTTTGCGGATGCCAGCCGAATGCTGCCCGCGCCCGTCTCAATTTCCGCAGGTCCTCCGATCTCGCCCAGGTCCACGCTTCCGCCGCCGGTCGTGGCTTTCACCCGCCCGCTGCACTTGTCCACGCGAATACTGCCCCCGCCCGTCTCCAGCACGGCGCCTTGCAGCCCGGAAAGAACGACTACACTTCCCCCTCCGCTTTCCGCCTTGATCTCGCCCTTGGCGGACGCAACCTTGATGTTTCCTCCGCCCGTCCGCAGACTCACGTTCCCTTGCACGCTGCCCACCTCAATCGTGCCCCCGCCGGTTGCCGCCGTCACTTCGCCGCCGATATCATCCAGGTGAACATTTCCGCCGCCGCTCTCGAGGTCGACGCGTCCGGCAACCCCGGTCGCGTTCACGTTGCCGCCTCCGGTCTCGATCTTGGCGGAGTCCAGGTTCCGCGGCACATTGATGACAAAATCATCCGAGCACTTGGAATCCCGCCTGCTCGACTCGGCCACGACCCATGCCGTGTCTCCCTTTACCGACGTGTTGATCCGGTAAGACTCAAATTCGCGGCGGGCCTTCTCTTCCGAAGATGTATAGGCCTTGCGATGAATGACGTATGTGACCCCCGCCTGCGGTCCACCCTGAACCCGCACCGAACCCGCAGCCAGCTTCACCCGAAGATTCTTTGCCGCACCCAGGTTTCCAGTCATCTCCTGGACCCAGTTGTTGCCTTCGCGATAGACCCGAACTTCCTGGCAGAGCGCCAGAGATGCCAGCGCTGCCACCAATATTGCAACGCTCGCAAGTTTTATAGCGTGCTTCAATGAATGTCCTCCTCACCACTATTTGGTGGAGAGCCGGGCGTCCCCGCCCGGCTGGACGGGCAAGACGCCCGTCCCTCCATTAATCCATCTCCGGCATCTGCGCCAACATGGTCCGAGCCTGCGAGCGGATCGAAACGTTCTGATCCGTCTGCGACAGCCTGGTCAGCACCGATCGCACATTGCTGTCCGTCTTCATCGGCTCCACCAGTCGCAAGGCCTGCATCCGAACGCCGGAGTTCGTGTCGCTGATCAGCGCCCGCAAAACCCCATCCCGTACTCGCGTATCCTGCCGCACAAAGCTGCTCAGCCCATCCAGCGCCTTCAAGCGCACACCCGGATTGGTATCGTTCTGCAACGCATACAGCAGCGCTTCCCGCACGCGCGAATCGTCGGGAGCCTGCGTCAGCACATCCACCGAGTCCATGCGCACTCCCGAGTTGTAATTGTTGCGCGCCGCGAACAACAGCAACTGCTGGATGCGCTGGTCGTTCAGCGAGCCCTGCGCTTCCTGGGTCAGAACCGTGTCGTACTTGATGCTCACTTGATTCGATCCCGGCTCCTGCGTCACGGAGCGGATTCCCGCAATCGCAGACGACTCCAGCGGCTGAGTGGCCGACGGGTTGCCCGTGCCCGATTCGACCGCACCCGTCAATACGCCATTCCCGCCACGTCCAGAAAGAAAGTTGTAAGTCGCACCGATGCCGCCGCCAAATCCGACGATGAATATCGCCGCCGCCAGCGCCGGCGCCATCCGAATCTGTCGCAACCACGCTCCCGGTTCAAAAATGAGCCGCTGCCAGAACCCTCCCGGCCGTGTGGTTTCGAGCGCTTCCTGCAGCCGCATCCGCGATGTGGTCAGCAGGTTCGGAGTCGGCTCCGCCACCGGCATTTCCGAGAGCGTGGCGTGAAACTTGCGCGTCGCTTTCAACTCGGTGGCACATTCCGGACACCGTCCCAGGTGCTGTTCTACCTCGTAGCGGGCATCGTCTTCCAGTTCGTTGTACACATAGAACACAATGTTTTGCCGTACCCAATCACATTTCATTTTCGTTTCCCTTCGCAGAGACCGAAGACTAATTCCAATCTCATCGCATCTCCGCCAGCGCGCTGCGCAGTTTTTGCGTCGCGCGAAACAACGTATTCTTCGCCGTCTCTTCCGTCGTATTCAGCATCTCGCCCACCGTGCGCAACTTCAGCCCGTGATAGTGCTTCAACTCGAAGACCATGCGCTCGCGCGGCGTCAGCTTCGTCAAGGCCGCTCCGATCTTCCGCCCTAACTCCCGCCGCATCAAATCGCGCTCCGGGTTGGCCCCCGAGCGCACGTCGGCGAGCTGCTCCAGCCGGCTGTATTCTTCGCCGGACGCGTCCACCGCAACCGGCGCCTCTTCCTTGCGCACACTGCGTTTTCGCAGATGATCGAGGCAGAGATTGGTGACGATGCGGTAGATCCAGGTGTAGAAGGAACACTCGAACCGGAAACTGCCCAGGTTCTTATAGGCCTTGAGGAAGGCTTCCTGATAAACGTCCTGGGCGTCCGACTCCGACCCCGTCAGGTGCAGCGCCAGCCGGAGCACCGGCTGATCGTAATGACGCACCAGGACCTCGAAGGCGGCGCGGTTTCCCTGCTGCGCCTCCCGGATGAGGCTCGTGTCGTCAATGCGGTTGCTCTGCGCTGCCAAGGAGCCCCTCATATTCCGATACGACGTGGGGTTCTGGTTGCCGCTGTCGCTATTACTTGCCGCCCGCCTCGGACGGGAAATCTCGCCAACCGGAATTGCGACTGCGTAAGAATCGGCCGGCATTGTCTGTCTCTGTCCCCTACAAGTGTCCTGTCCTTGCCGTGCAGGGAAATAGACGGGGCAGCAACCCGAACGTTAGCAGGTTATCAGGAGTTGGCCCTTGGTTTGCTTGACAGTCGGGCTGTGTGGGGACGGGCGTGCCGTGGCCGCCGGCAACTGTCGAGCTTCGCTCGGCTTGGACAGCCGGGGGCGGCCGTCCCTACGCGGGGCGCTCAAACTTCAGCCGCATTTCGTTCGTAGCCTCAAACCCCAGCTTTTCATACAAGGGCCGCCCCTCGGCGCTCGCGTGCAAGTTAACGGCGCGAAAGCCCCTCTGCTTGAGCCACTCCAGGATGGTCAGCATGACCTGCCGCGCGATGCCCCGCTTCCGAAACTCCGGCTCGGTGTAGACGTTCAGGATCACCGCCCGCTCGGTGCATGGGTCCCTGGGATTCGCCGGCCACGGACCGAGCAGCACGCCACCGCCGCCCGCGACGCGGCCTGAGCTATCCAGCGCCAGCCAGTGCCGATAAGAACCATCGGCCAGAGCCCGCGCCAACCATGGCCGAGCAACTTCCACCATCCGATCGAGCTCCTCGGCGGTGCCTTCCCCCATATCGCGAAACATTAACCGCCGGTGATGAAGAATCATCACCGAATCGTCCGCCCCCGCCTCTCGAATCGTGATCTCAGCTTGCGTCCCATTCATAGATTGTCATCCCGAGCGACCGGGGTCCCCACCAAACCGCATTTGCGCGCTGGGTGGAGGAGCGCGAGGGATATGCATTCCTCCCGAAGTTCGCGCCGCCGCGTTCCCGAGGCTCTCAAAAGGTACAATAAACCACAGCCGAGGCTAGCTGGAATTCATGTACGAAGTAACCGTCGAAGACACATTCGCCGCAGGACACTACCTGCGCAACTACAAGGGCAAGTGCGAGAACCCGCACGGCCACAATTACAAGATTCGTGTGACCCTCGCCGGCGCCGAACTCGACAAGGCCGGCCTGCTGCTCGATTTCAAAGACCTAAAAGAAGTCATGAAGCACGCCATCGATCGTCTCGACCATCAGATGATCAACGACATCGAGCCCTTCACCGTTCTCAATCCCTCCGCCGAAAATCTCGCGAAATATTTCTTCGACGAGACCAATACGCGTTTAAGCACAGTAACCAGCGGCCGGGTGAGAGTGAAGGACGTCACGGTGTTTGAGACCGATACAACCACAGCGCGCTACAGCGAGTGAGAATCATTGAGACATTGAATCATTGAGTCATTGAGTCATTGAAGAGCTCCTGACTTTGAATTTGCGATGATTCAATGACTAAATGATTCAATGATTCAATCGGTCTTCTCCATGCAGGTAACCGAAATCTACAAGTCGCTGCAAGGTGAATCCACCCACGCTGGCCTGCCCTGCGTCTTCGTGCGGCTCACTGGATGCAACCTGCGCTGCTCCTGGTGCGACAGCGAGTTCAGTTTTTCGGGTGGGCAAAAGATGGAGCTGCAAGAAGTGCTCACCGAAGTCGCCCGCCTGAGCCCCAGCGGCGGACTGGTCGAGATTACTGGCGGCGAACCCATGTTGCAGGAGCGCGAAGTCATCCCGCTGATGGAGCAACTTCTAGACGCCGACTACAAGGTGTTGCTCGAAACCAGCGGCGAGCGTCCGCTGGCGCATATCCCGAAACAAGTCATCAAGATCGTCGACGTCAAGTGCCCGCACTCCGGCGAACCAAACACCTTCGCGCTCGAGAACCTGAAGGCGCTGCGGCCTCACGATGAACTCAAGTTCGTCTTGACCGACCGCACTGACTACGAATTCGCCCGCGACTTTGTGCTGAATCACGGACTGGCCGAGCGCGTTCACGCCATTTTATTTTCGCCAGCATTCGAAAAGACGGCATCCGGCTCGCGAGACACTTCACATTGTCAACTCGACCCGCAAGACCTAGCCCGTTGGATCCTCGCTGACAACGTTCCTGCGCGGCTCAGCCTGCAAATCCACAAACTGATCTGGGATCCCGCCGCCAAAGGCGTCTAGAACCCGGGTTGTGGAGCGCCGGGCGTCCCCGCCCGGCTGGACGGGCGAGACGCCCGTCTCTCCATCACCGCTCTACGCCGTCCGCGCCCGCACCCGGTTCTCCGCGCGCAGATGCGCTACCACCAGCCGGATGTCTTCGAAGCTTACATAGGGCGGCAGGGCCTCTTTGATGTCTCTCAGCCGTTCGATGCCCTGCTTCACGCAAGCCGCCTCAATCAACGGCTGTGCGTCCGGCGAAATCCATTTCGCCTCCAATTTCACCTGCCCCGTCTCGATCAGGTTCGCCACCGTGCAAACCACGGTCGAAATCTGCCGCGCTCGAATTCGGGCAATCTCCTCAAAATTGAGGCCTTCGTTCAGAAGCCGAAGCGTCTGTTCCGCCGGAGTCGATTCCCTGGGCACCGGCGGCGCAGCGCGGGCACCGGCGCCAAAGTTCCGCAACGCCTGCAGAATTTCCGCGCCATACACATCCGCCTTCTTTTCGCCAATCCCCGGTACCTGCTTCAGCTCCGCAAAATTGGCAGGACGCCGCCGGCACAACTCCTCCAGCGTGCTGTCGTGCAGAATAATGTACGCGGGCACTTTGTTCTCTCGCGCCATGGTTCGCCGCCATTCGCGCAGATACTCCGCCAGCAGCGGGTCTGCCTCCGCCGGCGCTGAATCCCGCAGCCGCGGTTTTTCGGACCGCAGCATTGGGGTATAGAAGGGCGGAGAAGACGCGGGTGGAAAAGATGCGTTCCGCGCCGCAACTTCCGGCAAATCAACGCGCACAATTTCCTGGTTCAGCCACTCCGGCTTCACCCCGCAATTGTCGCAGCCGCCGCACTTCTCCCATTTCGGAGTCTCTCCAAAATGCTGGCAAATCTGCCGCTGGCGGCAGCCGTGAGAATCCGCGAACCGGCTGATCACGCGCTTGCGCTCGACGGACCGCTCGCGCTCCGCGTCATCCGAAATCTGGCGGATGAAGTAATCCAACAAAACGTGGTCCTGCTTCTGCCAAAGCAGCACGCAATCCGCCGGACGCCCGTCCCGCCCGGCGCGGCCCGCCTCCTGGTAGTACTGCTCAATCGACTTCGGCAGCGACAAGTGAATCACCGCCCTTACCGCGGGCTTGTTGATGCCGAGGCCAAAGGCGATCGTGCCTACCAGCACCCGCACTTCGTCCGACATCCATCGTTCTTGATTCTGCCTCCGCATGGGCGCTTCCATCTTCGCGTGATAAGGAATCGCCGCAATCCCGCTCTCCTCCAGGTATTCGACCGTCTCCTCCACCCGCCGAATCGTGGGCGAATACACGATTACGCTCTCGCCCGAGTATTGCCGCAACGCGCGGCTGAGCAACTCCAGCTGGGTTCGCGCTTCGCACTCGTGCACCACGTAGCGCAAATTCTGGCGATGGAAGCTCGCGATGTAAAGATGGGGGTCGCGCATCTGCAACTGCTTCAGAATGTCGTGCCGCACCTGCCGGGTCGCGCTCGCCGTGAAGGCCGCAATCGGGAGCTTCGGAAATCGCTCCCGCAGCCGGCTCAGTTGGCGGTATTCAGGACGAAACTCGTGCCCCCACTCGGAAATGCAATGCGCCTCATCGACCGCAAAGAAGCCCACCGGCACCTTGGCCAGCCAGTCGAAGGTATTTTCAGCGGCCAGTCGCTCCGGCGAAAGATAAAGCAGCCGGTATTCCCCGCGCGCCGCTTTCTCCATCACCTGGCGCCGCTCCGACGAATTCTGAAAACTGTTGATCGCCGCCGCCGGAATGCCCATCTGCGCCAATTGCGCCGCCTGGTCCTGCATCAGCGCGATCAGCGGAGAAACCACCACCGCCGTCTTCCCGGAAATCACTGCCGGAAGCTGGTAGCACAGCGACTTCCCGCCTCCGGTCGGCATCACCACGCAAGTATCATGCTCGGCCAGCAGACTGCGGATAACATTCTCCTGCTTGGGGCGAAACTCGTGGTATCCCCAATAGCGCCGCAGCGCTTCCGCCAAGTTTGGAGCATCGGACATTCTTCGGCAGTATAACCTCAGACCTGTAGGCGAAGTCTGTGAGCGTTCGACACCGGTTTTGTGATGAATCGAAACCTTGAACCGCGGAGGACGCAGAGTTCGCGGAGAATTTATTGTTTCTCTGCTGGTATTGCGCTTTTCCTTCCTGCCTACTCCGCGTTCTCTGCGCTCTCTGCGGTTCAAGCATTCGCGCGAGACCGTAATGAAGACGTCGAATAACAGAAAAAGGCCAGCTTGAAGCCAGCCCTTTTCTCGTTTGCAACTTTTCGCGGACAGGAGTGTCCGCGCCACACTACTTTTTGGGCGCGATCGCGTCCTTCGCGGCCTTCGCCACGCGGAACTTTACCACTGTCTTTGCCTTGATCTGAATCGGTTCGCCGGTCTGCGGGTTGCGTCCCATGCGGGCCTTGCGATGCGCCTTCACTAGGCGGCCGAGGCCGGGAACAACGAACACACCGTTCTTCTTCGTCTCTTTAATCGCAACGTCTGCCAGGTGCTCCAGAAAAGTCGCGGCAGTCTTGTTGTTGGAGCCGAGCTTCTCGGCCAGGTGGCGAGTGAGTTGAGTCTTGGTCATACCAGAAGCCATGAATCCTCCTTCAGAACTTACAGGTTTGCGTGTATCCACCGCATAGTAACGCACTGCGCTGTGGAAAAGTAGCACTTTATGCAGATTTTATGCGGTTTCCAGTAAGGTACCCCCTGAAAATCGGCATGAAATGAGGGTCCGGCAGCCGAGAGTGCCAGAGAAGTGCGCCAAAATGGCAAGGTTCGCGGGGAGAAGACGATCCTGCCCTAGGTCCAACCGGTCATCTCCAGAACCTTCTCGGCCGTCATCCCGCCCTCCCGCAAATGCCGGATGCTCAGCACATCGTGCCGTTTCGCCAGTCGCAAGCCATCGGCGTCCCGCACCAGTTCGCAATGAAAATAATCGGGAGCGGCATACCCCAACGCGCGCATCAGCAACAGTTGCCGCGCTGTCGATTTCAGCAGATCCGCGCCCCGTACGACTTCCGTGATCCGCATCGCCCGGTCGTCGACCACCACCGCGAGTTGGTAAGCCGGAACATCGTCACGCCGCCAGACGAGAAAATCGCCGAAGTCGAAATTAGTGCCTGCCACGTAACCATGCTGGCCCAGATTCAAATCCGCAAATTCGACTCTCTCGCCGTCGGGAACGCGAAACCGCCAATTCACGCCCGCAGGTTCCCTGAACTCGGCCTCTCCCTTGCGCTCACGACAAGTTCCCGGATACACCGGCTCATCGTCGGCGTCATTCGGAGCGCTCGCCGACTGCGCCAGATCTTTGCGCGAGCAAACGCAGGGATATAGAAATCCGCCCTCCCGCAGCCGCCGCCAAGCCTCCAGATAGTGCGGACGGCGCTCACTCTGGGAGTAAGGGCCATCCGGGCCGCCGCGATCCGGCCCCTCACTCCAGCGAATTCCCAGCCAGCGCAGGTCTTCCATCATGGCGCGAACAAATTCCGCCCGCGAGCGCTGCGGATCCAAATCCTCATTCCGCAGAACCAAGGTTCCCCGATTCTCGATCGCCCGTTGCGCCGCAATCCAGAAAGTCCGCGCATGGCCGATGTGCAACAGCCCCGTCGGCGACGGCGCCAGGCGTCCGCGATACCTCGAAGCGGTCTTCGTCACAGAGGCATTCTAGCCGGACCCTGGCGCCCCACTCATCGCGTTCTTTGCGATGAGTGGGATTCTCGGAACGCCACGCGAGCCTGCACGTATCCGTCCTAACACACCGTGTTCGCCCGTCACGCTCGTGCCCGAGATAATCGCACTAAGTCTCACCAAATCAGCGCATTCTTGATTGGCCCTCCTCCTGCCCTTCTTCTCTCCGACTGCGCCCGCCGCAGAGGAGGTGACAAAATGACAACGATTTGGAAATCCGGTGACAAGAAGTCCACGAATCAAGCAACGAGCAACAACACAATCTCCGGGACGATGCTTTCGTCCTGGTCGCGCCAGCAGAAGCTGGCCATGGCAATGATCGCAGGCTACGCGATCCTCGGGCTGCTAGTCGCGATGAGCGCGTGCTCGAAACAACCTCAAGAACCGGCGCTGGCCGGCATCTCCAGCCCGACGGCAACTCCGGCGACAGCCGCGGCAGCACCAGTAACCCCCACAACCGCCGCAGCCGCGCCCGCAAAGAAGATGCCAAGAACAAGAAGCGTCCCACGAACGTAACTTACAGTGACGCTACCTCTGGCGTTTCGTTCCTTTATCCGCGGAAATTTGCACTGACTACCGGCGATAAGGCGCGGCCCCAGTTTGCGCCCCTGGGAGATGCAGTGATGAACTTCGTGCAGCCCGGCGGAGTTGCGGTCGCAACCGTCGAACTGCCCGGCGGTTCGTATCCCGGCACTGACTTCGCGTCCGCCTTCTTCAACGTGAACGTCAATCGCAGCGTCTCCGAGCAAGAGTGCGCACACTTCGCCGTCGTCGATTCGCACAATGTCAACGGCGCGCCCGTGGACGCCGAAAAAGTGAAAATCGGCTCGACCGACATGGCGACGACTTCCAACTTTTCCGCCAGCGCCCTGACGCAAACCGAAACGCAGTACTACCACAGCTACAACAATGGAGCCTGCTACGAATACATACTGAGCGTCGGCACCGCCGGATATGGCGTCAAAGACGGTGTTGAGCCGGTCAACCGCGACCAGGTCTTTGCCAAGCTGGATAAGATCCTGGCCACGGTAAAGGTCAACCCAGTCGAGCGAGAGCAGATAGCTGACCAGGCAACTGCCGGCAACACCGATAACAAATAGCTCGCAGCGAGCGAAGAACACCGGGGCCACGCGGACTGCGCGCGTGGCCCTTGTCGTTGGCGTCAAAACCGTCCCTACCCCGCGGCTGCCCCTAAGCCGGCGCCAACCCGGCCGCAAGCTGGGTAACGGGAGTACAATCTTCGACGAGTAACTTCGACAAGCAACGAGGAGAGTACGATGACCCAGAAAGTGATCGAAGTAGTGGGGACTTCAAAGGAAAGTTTTGCTAAGGCGGCAGAGGAGGCCGTGAAGGAAGCGGCGAAAACCGTTCGCGGCATCAAGTGGGCGCACGTGGATTCGCTCGACATGCAACTGGACGGAAAAAAGGTTCTGCAATACCGCGCCACCACCAAGATCTATTTCGATGTCGAGCACTAATGTCGACTGCGGGCGCCTAATTTGACGGCCGCGTCTATCGGCATCTTTGTCCGGGTAATTCCAGGCTATCGGGTCATCGGGCGATCAAGAACAGCCAGCCGTTTTCAATGATCTGCTTTCAATGACCCGATGGCCCGATCAACCGATGGCTCCGGTATGATCGAACCGTGGCGACCCATCGCACCGAAAAAGATAAACTACAACTCTTACGTTCCGAGAAGCTGGGCAAACTGCCCTGGCTGGTGCATGCCTTCTCGACGCGGCTGGGCGGAGTGTCGCGCGTCTACGGCGGAAATGCGCTGAATCTTGGGTTCACGCAGCAGGACACGCGCGCGGCGGTCGAGCGCAACCGCGAGCTTTTTCTCAAGGAACTGGGTGCGGCCTGCGGACGCAGAAGCTGGCCGCTGGTTACGCTGCGGCAGATTCATTCCGATTTGATTCATCAGCTCGACCGCGTGCCGGAACAGCCTCTGGCCGGAGACGGAATGGTCACCGATACTCCGGGGCTGGTCCTAGCCGTGCTGACCGCCGATTGCCTGTCGATCATTCTCGCGGATCGGAAACGGCGGGCCGTCGGCGTTTTTCACGCCGGGTGGCGCGGCACGGTCAAGCGCATCGTCGAGAAAGGTGTCGGCGAGATGCGGAAACACTTCAACAGCGATCCTCGCAACCTGGTGGCGGCGATTGGGCCGGGTGTGCAGGGATGCTGCTACGAAGTGGGCGAAGAAGTGCGTATCAGGTTTGAAGGTCAGTTTTCATACGCCAGCGCCTTGTTCCGCGAAGTCAAGGAATCGGACCCGGTGCGGGAGAAATATCCGTTGCTCTTCCTGACGGCACGCGCCCCCGGACACGGCGAATTGCCCGCGAAACTTTTTCTTGATCTGGTCGAGGCGAATCGCCGGCAACTGCTGGAGGCGGGCGTGCTGGCGAAGAATATCGACGCGGGGGCGCCGTGCACGGCGTGCCACACGGAATTGCTGTTCAGCTTCCGGGCTGAGAAGGGTGTTACCGGGAGGCTGATGGGCGCGGCAGGGATCAGGAGCTGAGGTTTCATGCCTTATCGCGTTGTTTCTTTCACCATGGCGCAAGTGCGGCAAGGGGCGCTCGGATTCCAACGCCAACTGAGCGCAGTCTTGCACGAACATGCCGGGATCAAAGTGTATTCGGTGAGCCCGTTCGACCTGGACGAGCGCCGTCGGTTCAAGGATCGCTTTGGGGGAGACATCGTGTACTTTCTCAACGATGCGGCGTGTAGGGAATGCGAGCGCCTGGGCCTTGGCCTGCAATTCGTGGGGAAAATTTCCATAGACGAACTGCCTCGCCGGCGAACCTTGGTGATCGGCATACCTGAGCGAACCGGCAACGCCTCGGCGAAATAGGAACGCGGTGGTGGAATACGCTAGTCCTTCTTCTGTTTCTTGGGCGAGGTCTCGGACTTGGGCTTCTCGTCTTTCTTAGTATCCTTACCGTCCTTCTTCTCTTTCGCTTCCTTGGCGCTGCTCTCATTTTCAGATGAAGAGGACGAGGACGACGCGGAACCAGCCCCCTTCTTCGCGTAGTCCGTCACGTACCACCCCGAGCCCTTGAACTGGACGGCTGGAGCCGAGATCACTTGTTCCAGAACGCCTCCGCATTCGGGGCACTTCTTCAGGTGCTTATCGGAAAACTTGCGAATTTGTTCAAAGCGGTGTCCGCACTTCTTGCACAGGTATTCGTAGTTGGGCATCGGTGAAGTGATTCTAGAAGCGGAGATTCGTCGGCGTCAATTTTACGCCGCGCCACACGCTTCTCAGCGTTGCAACAGGTCCACGGGTTCACGTACGTCGTGAACCCGGAAATATTTTGCCAGCGCAGGATACTTAGCGGCGACGGCCTCATACATGGCATAGGCCACGTTGCGGTAGGACACGTGTCCGGCGGGCGTGGTGCGCAATTCGGAGATGTACACGGCCTCGGCGAAGTCCATCTTAAACAGTGTGCGCTTGCGGAAAGCGAGTGGGATCGCGTACTGCGCGTTCTGCCGGGCTTCTGCCTCTATATTGCCGGACGCAGAAAGCTTCTCGACCGCGGTTTCCGCGCGTTTCATGGCGGATTCGTAGTCGGAGCGGACTCCGGCGGCCTCGACTTCGGGTGGCGTATCGAAGCCGTGGGCAGTCGTGAAATCCTGCATGATCTGGACACAACGCCGGTGGCGGTGCATGTCGCGGAAGCCGCCGATGTCCATGAGAATGTCGAAGCGGAACTGCTGGCCGGCGGAGAAGGGACGCGGCAGTTCGTCATGGCCTCCGCGATGGCGCAGGCCGAGGTCGACGATTTCGCGGCGGCGGGCCTCGCCGGCCGCTTCGACCGCACTGCGGAGCTGCCGGTAAGAGTAATGACAGTGGCCATAAAGCAGCGTGGTGGCGAGTTCGATCTCGAGCGCGTCGTCATCCAGCAAGTCCACGAGCGGTGCGGGTTCGATCGCAGCGCCGCGCATCAGCTCAGCGGCGGCCTGCTGCAGTTCGCGGCGCGTTTCGATTTCGTAGACGTTCGGATCGGCGTACTTAACCAGCGTGGGCGCGACCCGCACCTCGCGCAAGAGTTCGCGGTCGGCGCGGTCGGCGATTTCGGGGGACACGGCGCGAATCTCGGCCACCAGCGCGCGCAGCGACTCCTCGTTCGCGTTGTAGGCCGGAGAAAGGGCGGCTTGTTTCAGCAGCGCTCCAAGGTCGCGGACTTCCTTGTGCGGCTGCGAGAGCAGGTGGGCAACCTGGCTTTCCAGCGTGCGGGCGTTGACGATCTCTCCCAGGGAAGTGTTGGTCGCGAGCGGCAACAGATAGCGCGAGACGTCGAAGGCGCGGGCCCGCAACGTGCGCTCGTAAGCGTCCGGCTTCATTTCGGCGGGACGGGGTGTGATGCTCGCGAGATGTTCGAATGTCCGCTGCGAAACTTTTTCGTAAGTTGTAAACAAGCACTCGATGGTTTCGCGATAGAGAGTGCGGATGGACGAAACGCCCGAACCAGCATCTTCATTCGCAAAACTGGGCGTAAAGTAGCCGCTCTTCCTGAAATCCTGGTAGCGGGTCGAGCGTTCCTGGCCATCCCAGCGCTGCTCGTCGGCCACGACGATGGCGGCAAGAATGGAAAGCCTCTCGATGGCGAGCGCGATGTGGGCCAGATCGGCGATGGAGCGGTGCCCGTACTGGAAGTAGAAGGTGTTGAGAAACTTTTCCGCCTTCTGCAGCGTGATTTCCTTCAGCGCCTCTTTCATCGACAGCGACGAGCGCGAATACCTGGCCATGGCGTAGGCCTGAATCTCGGGCTCAACCCCGTAAACGGCGAACACCTCGACGGCAGGTTCGGAGCCAGGGGTAGAAACGGGATGCTTGGAATCGGGATGCGAAGTCGTGGGCGCGTTTGAAATTACTTCAGACATGGGAGTGGAGAAATCTTAATCGTCCGGCACGACCGGACGCAATCATCGACAGGAGGCGGGAGGCGGTTCGATCACGATCCCCGGGGATTAGGCGATTCACAGACCAAAATCGCAACTGATACACTACCGAAAGCAACTTCACCAAAGAGCCCAAAATGCCCTGCTAGCCTATCCTTATGCCGCAGTCCGTCAAAGAGCGCGTTGCCAAGTTGCGAGAAGAAATCGCGGAAATCAGTGAAGCCAACCGCCTGTACCTGCAAGGTGGCAAAAAGATGGTAGGTGCGTCCGATCAGGAACGGCGGCTGCAGAGATTGCAGGAAATCATGGACGAACTCATGTCCTTGACCGACTGGAAAAAAACCTGACCCGCCGGGCGCTGGAGCGGCACGCTGGATTGACGAAACTGGATTGACGAAGTTCGATTAGCGAAATTCAAGCTCGCGACGCCAGCAGAAATGACTTCAGTCGGAAGCTTCTACCTGCATGGTCTCGGTAATCCAAAGCTGTGCCGGAGCGCCTTTCGTGGTGCGAGTCGCGGTCGCGCGAAAGCTGCCGGAAGTGGTTTCGACATCGTAGACGTACGGAGGACGCTCCGGCCCTGATGCTAATGTAGTTGCCTGCCTTCAGTTCATCCATCGAAGCGTATTTCCCTTCCGTAGCCATGTATCCGCGCTCAGCGTTGGCGATCCGATCAGATCGTTCTTCACGCCCGTGATGGTAACGACGTCTTCAGAATTGCCGCCCCCAGCGCCCGGAGTCAGGGTTTTGACCTGCAAAGAGTAGATGTACATGCCGATCGCCAGGGTAACGACCGTGCCCACAAACCCAATAAGGCGTCCCATAATTTCGTCTCCGCAAGCTAATTGCACCGCGAAACCGGAACGGCGGCAAGTAACCAGAGTGCAGGAAGGTGACGCGACCCTGGGATTGCTGCAGGCTAAGGTTGGCGGGGATGGCAGACTACCGGCTTGTCGAAATGGCGACCCCGGAGGGAGTCGAACCCCCAACCCTCAGATCCGAAGTCTGATGCTCTATCCAATTGAGCTACGGGGCCAGCGTAGTCAATTTTACACTGCAGGTAGCCCCGAATCATCAGGGGGAACGGAAACCTGGTTCTGCGTTGTACCATGAACAAGCACCACCGCAATTGCTCAAAGCCCATGCCGTTCGTGCCCAATCCAGTGACCCACACCAGTTCGCGCCTGCTTGAGTTCGAGACGCTGCGCGACTTGCTGGCCGGCTACGCCTCCTCGCCTCTGGGCCAGCGCCGCATCGCGGAACTTCTGCCTTCGCTCGATCATGCCTGGATTGAGACGCAGCAACAACTCACGACTGAAATCCGCGAGTACCGCCGCGTCGGCGGACGGTTCGAATTCGCCGGGCTGCCCGAAGTCAGAAAGCTGATCGAGAAGTCGCGCATCGGCGGCGCCGCTCTTGAGACCACCGAGATTCGCGACGTTGTGCTGGTCGCCGACCGCGGAGCCGAATGGCGTGAAATTGTGCGCCAGCCTCCCGCCGCGATGCGCTCCGACTGGGCCGCCGTGGCCGCGCTTTCCGCCGGCATTCAGGATTTCACCGGCTTCCTGCGTTCGTTCCGCAACAAGATTCTGCCCGACGGCACGCTCGACGATCGCGCGTCGCCCGAGCTGAGCCGCATTCGCCGTGAGATCGAGAAGCAGAAACGCCAGATTCAGGAATCGCTGCGCGGCTACCTGCGGAAACTTGCCGAAGGCGGCACCGTGCAGGACGAACTGATCACCATCCGCGGCGAGCGCTTTGTCATCCCGGTAAAAGTCGAGCAGAAGCGCCGCGTGCAGGGCGTGGTGCACGGCGCCAGTTCCAGCGGACAGACCGTCTTTGTCGAGCCGCTCGAAACCATCGAGCAGAACAACGAACTGGTGCGCCTGCTGGATGAAGAACAGGCCGAGGTCCATCGCGTCCTGCTCGAAATGACGCGCCAGATCGGCGAAAACGCGGATGCGATTCTGGCCGCCGCCGACATCCTCGCCGAACTCGAACTCCAGTTCGCCAAAGCCCGCTTCGCCGAAGACTACAACTGCGTCGCGGTGAGCCTGTGTGGGGACGAGAGGCTCGTGTGGGGACGGGCGCCCTCGCCCGTCCGAGGCGAGCGAAGCTCGCCTGCTCCTCCACCGCGCTCGCCATCCGCTCCTCGAGCGCAATCTGAAACTAAAGAACGCGAAGATCGTCCCCATCACCATCGAGCTCGAAGGCGACCATCGCCAGCTCGTAATCACCGGCCCCAACACCGGCGGCAAAACCGTCTCCCTGAAAACGCTGGGCCTGCTCGCGCTGATGGCGCAGTCCGGCATTCCCGTCCCGGCGGATCGCGCCGACCTGCCGGTTTTCGACGCCATTCTCGCCGACATCGGCGACTATCAATCGATCGAGCAGAATCTCTCGACGTTTTCCGCGCATGTCACGAACATCGACTTCATCTCGCGCACGGCGACCGCGAATTCCCTGGTGCTGCTCGACGAACTGGGTTCCGCGACCGATCCCGAAGAAGGCGCCGCACTCGCCGTTGCCATCGCCGAGCACTTTCGCAAAGCCGGATGCATGATCGTGATCTCGACCCACCACACTTCGCTCAAAGTTTATGGCGCGAATACGGCGGGAGTCATCAACGCCTCGGTGGGCTTCGACGAGGCCACATTGCAGCCGACTTACGAGCTAAAGATCGGCGTGCCCGGAGCCTCCGCCGGAATCAACATCGCGCAACGGCTCGGACTGAATCCCGCCATCATCGCCTCCGCGCGCTCGCGCCTGGGCTCGCAAACTCAGGATGTGGCGCGCTTCCTCGACCGCCTGCACGCCGACCTTCGCGATCTTGAAACCGAACGCACCCGCATGAAAGCGCCGCGAGCAGGAACTCGAGCGCGAAAAGCAGCACCTCGCCACCGAGGGCCGCAAAGAACAGCAGGCCAAAATTCGCGAGATGGAGACGAAGCTCGAAGCCCTCTTCCGCGATTTCGAATACCACGCCAGAGAGACCGTGAATGCCGTGCAGGATCGAGCCGCACAGCAGAAGCTATCGAAAGATGCCGAGCGCCGCATCGCCAAAATGCGCCGCGAATTTCGCGAGCAGTTCGATGCCACGGTAGTAGCGCACGCGACCGGCGCCGATCGCGGAGACCCCAACGCCCAGCCCAGCCTGGTGAAGCACGTCAGCGAAGGCGACACGGTAAAGCTCAAGTCGATGGGCCGCGCCGCCGTCGTCAAAAAGAAAATTGGCGAGAATCATTTCGATGTCGAGATCGGCTCGATGAAGATGCGCATCGCCCGCGAAGATATCGCCGAAGTGCTGGCGAGCGCGGGGCAAAGCGCAGGCTCAACCAACGCCCGTCGAAGCCGCCCGCTCCCGCGGCATCACCGTCAAACTCGAAAACGAATCGAGCCACCTCAACACGCCCAGCGAAATCAACGTCATCGGCCGCACCGTGGACGAAGCCACCGCCGAAGTGGAGAAATTCGTGGACCGCGCCTTCCTGGCCGGACTGCCGCGCGTCCGCGTCGTCCACGGCAGCGGCATGGGCATCCTCCGCAAAGCCCTGCGCCAGTATCTGCAGAAGCACCCGCACGTGGAGTCCGTCACCGAACCACCCTCAAACGAGGGCGGCGGCGGGGCTACGGTGGTGGAGTTGAGGGTGTAGGCGGTCGAGAACCACGCAACCTTGCCTGGAACGTCTCCCCTTCTTGCCTGTTTATACTTAAGGTACCCCACCCCCCTCCCCCCTGTCTTTTGGAATCATAGGGTTAGGAGGAAAATTCACGACTGGTCTTTGATTCTAAAGGAGTTACCGATAAAGTCTTTGAAAACAAACCACTTAGGTTGTCAAAGAGCGCTGAAAATGGGTTTGGGGCAGTTTCGAGGGCCGTCTTGGTGGACGGATACGCCTCGGAACTGCCCCAATCAGAT
>CAWABC010000049.1:0-31891 GCA_963780105.1 uncultured Acidobacteriaceae bacterium | reverse complement strand
AAAATGCTTCTGCATGTGCGCATCGCCGCGGTTCGCGAAGTTCGTGGCTACGATGCCAGGGTGCACGGCGTGGACGACGACACCGCGGGCCCACGCGATTCGCCTGCCAGGGTACGCGTGAACAGCACGTTCGCGAGCTTGGCATTCGTATATGCCCGAATAGTTACGAAGTTTTTCAAGAGCTGGAGATCGTCCCAATCGAGCCCCTGGCTGTATTCGTGTGCACTGGACGACACATTGATGATGCGGACGCTGCCCTTTGGTTGCTTGGCGGCGGTGGCTTGAATGAGGGGCAATAGGCGCTTGGTGAGGAGGAAGTGGCCGAGGTGGTTCCCGGTGAAGGTCGCCTCATAGCCTTCAGCGGTGATGACACGTTCCTTCGGTGTGCCGCCGGCATTATTCAGTAAAGCGTCGATGCGATCGGCTTGCCCGGCGATGTCCTTCGCCAGCCTGTCCGTATCCTTCATCAGCGCAAGGTCGCCCTGAAGCATTTCGACTTCGCCGCGTTTGGCTTTGGCGCGGATTTCAGCCAAGGCGTTGGCGCAGCGCTTCGGGTCGCGGCCGACGCCGATGACACGCCACCCGGCCGCTGCCAACGCTTTGGCGGCTTCTTAGCGCATCCGAGAACTCGCGCCGGTGCAGACGGTGACACGCGCCTGACTTTGCGATGACATGGGATCGTCCCTCCGGATCGGTCTGGTCCGAAATGATCCTGACGCGGCGGCGCATCGCTGCGGGCATTTTTTCAGGAAAGTGCCGCTGGCAAATTGGTTAGAGCGTACTCAATCGCGATTTTCTTTAAATCCTCGAGCGTATCTTCCGGCAGCAGAATCCCGTCGCGTCGATGAACCGCATCATTTCGTGCCTCGATTTCGCCAGGATAGAAAATCTCCTCGGCATCTTTTGCCAGGGATGATGATTTCAGGGCGGCAGTTGCGCCTCGATGCGCCGATGGAAATGTTCGATCGGTTGGAAGGCGGCGATGTCCAGAGCGATCATCAGATGGCCGGCATTGCTCTTGTCGGCAGCTTGGTATGGCCCATGCGGACCTCGTCGCCGATTTCTGCTGCCGGTGAGGACGCCTGAGAGCATGTCCATGATGACGAAGATTGCATATCCCTTGTGGTCTGCCCGATGGTAGAATCATGCCGTCGATAGCCTCCTGAGGATCGGTGGTGGGCTCGCCCGCGGCATTGATCGCCCAGCCTTCGGGAATTGTCTCGCCGCGCTGCCGGGCGAGATAGACCTTGCCCCGTGCGACCCCCGTGTTCGCGATGTCCAGCACCATGGCCGTATGACGGCCGGCGGGGCAGGCCCAGGACCAGGGATTGTTGCCGACGATTTTCCTGCGTCCGCCCCAGGGCGCCATGGAGAGACTCCGCGTCGGCGGATATAATCGACGGCCTTCCGCGCGCGACCATGCGCGTGAAATACTGAGCCGTACCGAAGTGGCCGAAGCTGACGCACGGCAACCGCGCCGATTCCGGCCTGGCTGAAGCTACGACCTCGCGCGGGTGGCATGGGCCGCCACGATTTGGCCCATGGCGTCGTGACCTTCGACCACCGCGATCGAACCGCCATCGACGATGGTCTCCGCCTGTCTGCGAAGCAGACGCCTGATTTGAGTCGCGCCAGATACCAGGCGAGGCGCAGCACCCCATGGGTTTGACGGCCCAAGATCGGCCTGGGACGAGCGTGTCGCCGCAGAAAAGCATCCGCTTCCGTCAACCCGGCCGCTTGATAAGCTGCTGGGGTGGCGAACGTCCGCAGATCATCGGCAGAGATACGTTTACCGCTCATTCCGGCAGTGTGAATGCAATCGTCTCATCGCCGGGTTTTGTGCCGAAGTGGGTGTGACCGCCTGCGGTGAGTACGATGTACTGCTTGCCGCCAGCCATGTAGGTCATGGGCGTGGCTTGCGCGCCGGCGGGAAGCCGATATTCCCACAGCATCCGCCCGGTCTTGCTGTCGAAGGCGCGGAGGTAACGATCCAGAGTTGCGGCCACAAAGACGAGGCCGCCACGTGTCGTCAGCGTACCGCCGAAGCTCGGCGTGCCGATCAGCAGTTTCAGGTGGGTCGGGATACTGGACGCCTGTCATCCTGCGCCGTGCCCAGATCGTTTCGGCGCCTGAGGCGTCAGCCATCTTTCATTCCCGGACACACTTCGACCGGTCCCTTGGCAGGGTAGCAACTTCACCTCAGGTGCGTCAAACTAACTTGCGATGGCTGAGAGCAGATCGGGGCTGTGCGTCGCTCCTCCCGAAGCCTCCAGTCCAGGCCTCGAACCCATCACCGGATATGGATCCACCTCGCCCCCGGCCTGTCCCTCCGATCGGCTTCTATTCCTCCGATCAGTCTCGTCGCAGTCTGTCGCCCTGAGGGGCTTTGGCCGCCGGGTGACGATGGGTCCGCCGTCACGCCCACCCTCGGAGCACGTAGTAGGCGAGCTTCGCGTACTCGCCGAGGACGTCCGCCGGTTCCAACGCGTCCTCCACCAGCCGGCCGGCTTCCAGCCCGCGGGATCGGCGGGCCGGCTCACGATCTCGATGCCCCTCAGCGTCCGGCGCGCCGCCCAGACCGCCCGCGCTGGCGGTAGGGCGAGGTCACGACCGCCAGGCTCCGGACGCCCTCCTGCTCGAGGATCGGCCGGATGGCCTCCATCGACCCGTGCGTGCTCCGCGAGACCTCCTCCATGCGGATTCGCTCGGGCGGCACGCCGGCGCGGATTGCGACGTCGCGCAGGCTCGTGGCGCTATCGCCCGGCCCCGGCTCGCCGCCGGTCAGGATCAGGAGCCGCACCTGGCCTGTGAGCAGGAGTCGCGCGCCGGTCTTCTGCTCGTAGTCGGGATCGCCGGCCAGCACCACCGCCGCGTCGGCCGATCTCGGCGGGTCGGCCGCGATCAGCCAGAGGGCCGGCTCGTCCGCGAACACCGCCGCCAGAGCGAGCGCCGTGGCGATCACGGCGCCGGCCGTCCGGCGGCGGGAGAGGCCCGGGGTCACGCGCCATTGTCTCCCGGTCCGGGGTGCCGAGATGGCTCCAACGCTTTGGGAAGGGTGCTAGGCTGAGGGCGTGCGTTTCACGGCGGTTGTGACCCGCGAGGGCAAGTGGTTCGTAGCCCGGTGCCTCGAGATCGAGGTCGCCAGTCAGGGTGAGGCAGTGGAGTCCGCCCTCGCCAACCTGCGTGAGGCCCTGGAGCTGAAGCTCGAAGACGAGCCCGAGGTCTCCCTGCCCCAGGATGGTCCTCTGGGTGACTACGGTCGAGGTGATCCCGAGATCGTCCGCGGCGTGAGCCCATGGCGTCGCTGCCCGTCGTCTCCGGCGATGGACGTGCGCCGAGCGTTGAGCCGCGCGGGTTTCTTTCGCCGAAGCCAGAAGGGCAGTCACGTGAAGATGAAGCACCCGGACGGCCGCAATGCCGTCGTGCCCCTGCAAAAAGAGCTCGCCCTTGGGACGCTGCGATCGATACTGAAGCAGGCGGGTCTCGGCGACGACGAGTTCCGTTTGCCGCCGTAGGCGGCCGAGGCCGCGCGGCCGCCCCATGGGGCTCAGCCGGCCTGCGGCGGCCGCTCCTCGCCCCAGAGCCTCAGCAGGTCGATCTCCACCGCGTCGAAGGGCTCCGCTGGGACGATCGCGTCGTCGGCGTGGGTCGCCGCGAGCACCCAGCTCCCGCCTTCCCGGCGGTACACCTCCAGCGTCCGAGTCGATGGGTTGAGCAGCCAGGCGTGGCCCACGCAGTGGCGAGCGTAGGCCGGCAGCTTCCGCACCCGGTCGAGCCTCTCGGTCGAAGGCGACAGGATCTCGCAGACCCAGTCTGGCGCGAGCGTCAACGCAGGCGCGTCGGGTACGAAAGGAAGGCGGTCGCGGCGCCAGCCGGCCAAGTCCGGAACGAGCTTGTCATCCACCAGATGGAGCTCGGGCTCGAAAGGAAAAGCCAGCCGCCCGGACCCCCGCGCTTGCCCTGAAAGGGAGGGCCGATCTCGGAGCTCAGAGTGAACGCGCAACTGGCGTGTCGCCCCGCCGGACGTGGGCTCGCGGAGAGCTCGCCGTCCACGATCTCCCCGATCCTGTCGTCGGGGAGCTTGAGCAGGTCGTCGTACGTGGCGGGCTTGCGGGCCGGACTGGCCATGACGCAGTCTACCGCCGACGTCGGTGTTCGGGGTGGGCGGCCGCGGCGAACCCGGCTACCCCCTGGCCCCAGCTCTTCTCCTGCCGCAGCCAGCTCTCGAGCGTGAGCAGCGCCCAGATCTGCGGGCTGAGACGTCCGCCCGCGCCTCGCCATGTGGTGCTCACGACCGCCGCGACCGGCTCCGGCTGCAGGTATTCGTAGAGCGGGCTCGTCGGGATCGAGCAGCCGCTCCCGCACGAAGCCGTCGAGATCGCTCCGGAACCAGGCCCCGAGCGGCGCGCCGAAGCCCATCTTGCCCCGGGCCAGGATCGACGGCGGGCAGGATGTCCCTGCATGGCCCGGCGCAGCAGGAGCTTGCCCTTGCCGAGCCGCATCCGCAGCCGGTCGGGCAGCGACGCGCCGAACTCCACGACGGCCGTATCGAGGAAGGGCGAGCGTGCCTCGAGACCGTGGGCCATGGACATGCGATCCATCTTCACGAGCAGATCGTCGAGCAGGTAGGTCTCGAAGTTGAGCTCGAGCAGCCGCGCAGCGTCGAGCCGCGCGGACCCGCGGCCGTCCAGAGCGCGCGCGGAAGCTCTCGAGGATCGCTCGCGGCCGCGGCATGCGGCCGCAGCTCCGGGCGGAGCAGGCTTCGAGCAGTCCGTCCGTGAAGTAGCGCGTTCCAGCGCAGGTAGCGCTCGGCGAGGGGCAGGCTCCCCGCCTCGGCGAAGCGCTTGGCGAAGCGCAGGGGGTGCTTGCGGTCGCCGCGGCTCGGGCAGCAGGCCGAGCACGGCCGGCGAGCACGCCGAAGACGCCGGCCGCGGCAATCGCTCCGAGACGGCGCCCCCGTAGAGGCGCAGGTAGCCGGCGAAGACCTCGTCGCCGCCGTCGCCGTTCAGGGCGACGGTCACGTGCGGTCGCGTCAGCTCGCGAGAGCAGGTACGTCGGCACCGCCGACGAGTCGCCGAACGGCTCGTCGTGGTGCCAGACCAGGCGGTCCACGAGGTCGAGAGCCTTCGGGCTCGACGACGAACTCGGTGTGCTCGGTCCCGAAGCGCTCGGCGACGACGCGGGCGTGGGCGCGCTCGTCGTACTCGCTGGGCTCCGGCGAAGCCGATGGTGAAGGTCTTCACCGCGCCCGGCGGCCGCTTCGGCCATGAGCGCGACGATCGCCGAGGAGTCGAGGCCGCCCGAGAGGAAGGCGCCGAGCGGCACGTCGGCGATGAGCCGACGCGCGACCGCTGTCGCGCAGCAGATCGCGCAAGCGCTCCTCGGCCTCGTGCGCAGTCTCGCTTCGCGGCCGTCTACGAAGCGCGGTGCCCAGTAGCGGCTTCGGCGCTTCGGCTCTCGCCTCGGTGGCGACCAGCGAGTGTGCCCGGGCGGCAGCGAGCGGATGCCCTCGATAGAACGTGCCTGGCGTCGGCACGTAGCCGTAGGTCAGGTAGAGCGGGAGCGGCCGTCGTCGTCCCGGTCTCGTGCGGCACGTCGGGGTGCGCGAGCAGCGCCTTCATCTCCGAGGCGAAGGCGAAGAGCCCGGGCCGTCGTGGTAGTAGAGCGGCTTCTTGCCGACGCGGTCGCGGGCGAGCAGCAGTCGGCGCTTGCCGCGCGTCCCAGAGCGCGAAGGCGAACATGCCGTCGAGGGCCGCGACGGCAGCGTCGCCGTGCTCCTCGTAGCAGGTGCAGGATCACCTCGGTGTCGCCGCTGGCTGCGGAAGCGGTGGCGGCGCCTCGAGGTCCCGGCGCAGCTCGCGGAAGTTGTAGATCTCGCCGTTGAAGACGATCCAGAGCGTGCCGTCCTCGTTCGTCATCGGCTGGCGCGCCGCTTCGCTCAGGTCGATGATCGACAGCCGGCGGTGGCCGAGGGCCACGGGCCCGTCGAGGTGGTGGCCCTCGGCGTCGGGCCCGCGGTGGGCGAGCGTCTCGGTCATGGCCCGGACGGTCTCGGCGGGGCCGGCCCGCGCGCGACAAGTACCCGCAGATGCCGCACATCGGTTCGCCCTAGGATAACTGCTCGCGGCGAACTACGGCTGCGGTTGTCAGCAGGAAATCTCTCCGACCCTCATCCGCTTCGCTCAGGATGGGATAGCGGTGATAGAAGGTGTTGAAGAACTGTGCCAGTTGGAAAGCATGCTTGGCAAGATAAGCGGGTTCAGCAGTCGCGATGCACTGGTCCACGATATAAGAGGTTTTCGCTGCTGCCTGCCAGAGCGCCCAGATGTCGTTGCCGGATTCCTCCGCGAGGTGCTGGGCGAAATCCTCGGTAGAGACGCGGCTTGCCGCGTCTTGGCCGGCAGCAGGATTGCAGTACGCATCCGGATCGAATCCACCTTTGCGGAAAATGTTGGAAGCGCGGACGACGGCATACTGCGCGTAGGGGCCCGTGTCGCCCTCGAAACTCAGCGCGTCTTTGAAATCGAACGCGATCACGGAGGGCTTGGTGAACTTCAGCATGAAGTAGCGCAGCGCCCCGATGGCGATTTGCGTAGCAATACTGGCACGCTCGGGTTCGCTCAGTTCGGGATGCCGCGCATCCACTTCCTTCGTCGCCGCGGCGATGAGCGCGTCCAGCAGATCGTCCGCCTTCACCCCGAATCCCTTGCGGCCGGAAACCTCGATCCACGGTCTTCCCTTATCCTCTTCGCTCAGCGTGTAGCCCAATTCGGCGGCGCAGCGAGGGGTGAGTGCGACCATTTCGTAGGAAAAGTGTGTGTAGCGATCGGCGGCCTCGCCGTGTCCGAGGCCGCGTAGTGCTTCGATCACCGTGTTCTGCGCTTCCGACTGACGCGTGTCGATCACGTTGTAAATTTCCGCTACATCGCCGAAGTGGGGATGGTCTTTCTCGCCGTCCGTGGTCGAGATCCAACAATCGTGGCTGTTTGGATATCGATAAAATTTGCGATACCCGAAATCGCGCCCCAGCAGCCCGAACTTCCACATGTGGTAGGCGATGTCTTTACCAACGTAGCCGACGGTGCCGTTGGAGCGGACAATCACTTTCTGGTCTTCCTCCGTGATCGTTTCCCCTTCGGCCTTGCCGTCCCCTGTGCTCTCCGTGCCCCCTGTGGTTAAACCTTTTGCCGCGGAAGTCCCAGCGCGGCGCATGATCCAGCAGCCCTTATTCTTGCCTTCCGCCTCGTAAGTGAGCACCCCGGCTTCCTTCAATTTGGTGAAGGCGGCATCCCAGAAATGAAGGTGCAGGATCTCGCTCTCGCGCGGCAGGAAGTCGTACTCAATGTCGAGCCGGTCCATGGTTTCGAGATGACGCTTAAGGACGGCAACCGAAATCAAGTCCGCGATCGCCGCCGTCTCGTTGTTTCCTTCTTCAATCGCGTGCAGCGTCGCGGCGCGCGCCTGCAGGTGCGCCTTGTCCTCTTCATACCAATGCGAGACGCGGGCATAGAGATCCCAGCATAGGTAATCGAACCGGGGCGCGGCGGCGAGCGCCTCAATCTGCGCACGCGACTTCTGCTCGATATGCAGGAATCCAACCACCACGTCGGCGACCTGCACTCCCGTGTTGTCGATGTAGTTCTGGATGTCCACTTCCCTGCCCGCAAAGCGCAGCAGGCGGACAAACGTATCGCCAAGAATGGCGTTCCGCAGATGCCCAATATGCGCCGCCTTGTTGGGATTGATGCTGGAATGCTCAACCAGCACTTTTCCGGGAGGAACATCGGCGGCAGGAGATCGATCGGCAGCGAGTTCCGCGGCCAACTCGGCGCGGTTTACGCGAACGTTGATGTATCCGGCGCCCGCCACTTCGAATTTCTCAAAGCCCGGAATCGCGCCGGCCCCGGCTACGATCTCTTCGGCAATCTTGCGCGGCGCTTTGCGCAGTTTGCGAGCGAGTTCAAAAGCGAGCGGCAGCGCGTACTCGCCAAACTCGATTTTTGGCGGCTGCTCCACAACGATGTTCGCGATTTCCAAGCCGTAAGCGCGACGCAGAAACTCGCGCAGATGTTCGACCAGCCGGCGTTCCAGGTGTCGATACAAGGATGTCCTCTAACTTATTGAAGAAACAGTGATTCTAACAAACTCGCGGAGGGTGACGGGTTTGACGGCAATGCAAGTGACACCTATGATGAAAACTCGGCAAGAAGCGAACCTACCACGGAGACACAGAGGCACGGAGAAGATCAAGTAGAGGTGCCTTTCATTTGATTTTCTCCGTGCCTCTGTGCCTCCGTGGTGAACTGATTTTAATATGCGCATCGCCTACCTCGACTGTTTTTCGGGCATCAGCGGCGACATGTTTCTGGGCGCGCTGGTGGATGCCGGGGTGTCTGCCAAGCTTCTGGAAGACACGGTGGCGGCGCTTGATATCGGCGCGCGCGTGGAGATTTCGCGGGTGGCGCGGGGTGGAATTTCGGCGACCAAATTCGATGTGTACGCCCATGGCGAAAAAGACCTGCCGCGCGAAGTTTTCTGGGAGCAGCAGGAGCACGATCACGCTCACGAACGTTCACACGACAGCAGTCATGAACGTTCTCATGGAACCTCGCACGAGCATCCTCACCACGAACACGGCCGCGGCCTGGCGGAGATTCGCGAGATCATCGAAAAGGCCGCGATCAGCGGGACGGCGAAGGTGACCGCAATTCGCATCTTTGAGGCGCTGGGCGAGGCCGAAGCCGAGATTCACAATACGTCCATCGAGCGAGTTCACTTTCACGAGGTCGGCGCCGTGGATGCCATGGTGGATATTGTCTGCGCCGCAGTGGGATCTGAATCTCTTGCGGTCGAAGAATGGGTATGCTCTCCACTGAACGTGGGGGGTGGCACGGTCAAGTGCGCGCACGGAACGCTTCCCGTGCCGGCGCCGGCAACGCTGAAGTTGCTGCGGGATGCACCGGTGTATTCGTCGGGACCGCAGGTCGAACTGGTGACCCCCACCGGTGCGGCGATCGTGAAGACGCTGAGCAGCCGCTTTGCGCCGTTTCCGGCGATGACGGTAGAGAAGGCAGGATACGGCGCGGGAACTCGAGATTTTCCCGAGCACCCGAACCTGCTGCGCCTGACCGTCGGAGAAGCGCTGCCGGATGGCGCGAGTACATCGCCGAGTGCATCGTCAAATACATCGAGCGACAGGATCGCCGTGCTCGAAGCGAATCTCGACGACCTAAGTCCGCAGGTGCTGGCCTACGCCATGGAGCGATTGCTGGCCGAAGGAGCGCTGGATGTGTTCAGCGTCCCCGTGCAAATGAAGAAGAGTCGCCCCGGCGCCTTGCTCACCGTCCTTGCGAAGGTGGAAGATGCGAATCGCTTAACCAATACGATGTTTGCCGAGACCACAACTCTGGGCGTGCGTCGCCGCGAAGAACAGCGCCAGACGCTCTCACGGAGATGGGAAACGGTCGACACGGCGTGGGGCCCAGTGCGCATCAAGATCGCCAACATGAATGGCAGCGTCTCCAACTACGCGCCCGAATACGAAGATTGCAGGACGCTGGCGGAAGCACAGCATGTCCCGCTGCGCACCGTGATGCAAGAAGCAATCCAGCAGTATCTTCGAAGTGAGCGAAAAACTTGAACCACAGGGGACTCTGAGGCACACGGAGGAAAGAGGTTGCCCCGGTGCTTCCCCTGTGTACCTCAGTGTCCTCTGTGGTAAAGACTTTAGGCCGGCAAGACAAATGGAATTCGAATGACCAAGAAGTTCTACATCACGACCCCGATCTACTACGTCAATGCGCGTCCGCACATTGGACACGCCTACACCACCATCGCCTGCGACACCATCGCGCGCCGCCACCGCACGTTGGGCGATGACACCTGGTTCCTCACCGGCACCGACGAACACGGTCAGAAGATCGAGCGAGCTGCACAGGCTGCGGGCAAGACGCCGCAGCAGTTCACCGACGAAGTTTCCGCCGAATTCCGTGCGCTCTGGGATCGCATGGGTCTGACCTACGACGATTTCATCCGCACCACTTCCGAGCGCCATCAAAAGGGCGTGCAGGCGCTATGGCGCAAGATTCGCGATAACGGCTACATCTACAAAGGAACTTACACCGGTCAGTACTGCGTCTCAGACGAGCTTTACGTCGACGCGGAGCCGGGCGCTCCCTGCCCCGATTGCGGCCGCCCGACCGAAACCGTCCACGAAGAAAACTACTACTTCAAGCTCTCGGCCTTCCAGGACCAGTTGATCCGCCTTTACACCGAGCAGCCCGATTTCATCCGCCCCGAAACGCGGCGCAATGAGGTGCTCTCGTTCGTGCGCGGCGGACTGCGCGATCTTTCCATCAGCCGCTCGACGTTCTCCTGGGGCATCCCCGTACCGGACGATCCCAAGCACGTGGTCTACGTCTGGCTCGACGCGCTGGCGAACTACATTACCGCGCTCGGCTATGGCTCAAGCGCTAGTTCGAACGACACCAGCAAGTTCGAAAAGTACTGGCCCGCCGACGTGCACATGATCGGCAAAGAGATCGTGCGCTTCCATTGCGTCTACTGGCCGGCGTTTCTGCTCGCCGCCGGATTGCCGCTGCCTAAGGGCATCACGGCGCACGGCTGGCTGCTGTTTGAAGAAAGCAAAATGTCGAAGTCGCGCGGAAATATCGTGCGCGCCGAAACCATCGTCGATGTGCTCGGCACCGACGCCCTGCGGTATTTCCTGCTGCGGGAAGTCGTCTTCGGGCAGGATGGATCGTTTAGTTTCGATGCCCTAGTTCAGCGTTATAACTCCGATCTCGCGAATGGGCTCGGCAATCTCGCCAGTCGCACCCTGACCATGATCACGCGCTACTTTAAGGGAGAAGTACCGTACCCTGCGCACGCGCACACCCCGGCGGATGCTGCGATTGCGGACGCGGCAAGACAGACGATCGCCGATTGCGGCACGCTGTTTGACCAGTACCAGTTCTCGCGAGCGCTCGAAACCGCATGGGGATTGGTCAGCGCGGTAGACAAATACATCGTTGAAAACGAACCCTGGTCCCTGGGTGATAAAAAGGACGAAGAGAGCCGCTCGCGCCTGGCCACCGTGCTCTATACCAGCGCCGAAGCGCTGCGGATCGTAACCGCGCTAGCGCATCCGGTGATGCCCGACGCCACGGCGAAGATTTGGTCCCAGTTGGGCCTCGGAGATATCAGGAAATTCGACCTGACCAAATTGCAGTGGGGACAACTGCACCTCGGCACAAAGTTGGGCGAGGTGCAGGCGGTGTTTCCGCGGGCAGATAAATCGGTGGTCGAGAGGATGCAGAAGATGGAAGAACAAAACGCAAGTGGAGCGACGGGCGTCCCGCCCGTCCAGCCGAGCGAAGCTAGGCCGCCGGTCGCGCCAGCCAAGCCAGAAGCGGCGTCCGCCAAACCGGTCGCGGCAATTCCCGATGGCAAGATCAGCATCGACGACTTCGCGAAAATAGAATTGCGCGTAGCCCAGGTCAAGACCGCCGAGCGCGTAAAAGGGGCCGACAGATTGTTGCGGCTGGAAGTCGATCTCGGAACCGAAGTGCGCCAACTCGTGGCCGGGATCGCCGAGGCGTATGAGCCGGAAGCGCTGATCGGGCGCAAAGTCGTGATCGTGGCGAACCTCGCACCCCGCAAACTTCGCGGACTGGAATCGAATGGCATGATCGTCGCGGCTTCGCCCGAAGGCGGCAAACCGGTGTTGGCGAGCTTCCTGGAAGACGTGCCAATAGGCACCCGCCTGAAATAGAGTTTGAGATAACCGACCATGAAAGAATTTGGCATTCCCGATTTCAAAGAGCTCTGTGATCTGCTTATCGCAAGACGAAGCATGCCCGCTCCAGATGCGGAAGCCTTTGCTCACGCCTTGATGGATGTACGAGAATCTGCGGTCGAGATTTACGACGAGTTCTTGCCCAAACTGATGGAGTACCTGCGCACTGATACTGGCGATGTGGAAGATGCGATTTGGGACATACGGGAAGCCTGTCGCCACATCGACTATCACCTCAAGGATGCCAAACTGGTTCCCGGAACCTAATTCAGCCTCTACCAACCACTGATGTTCATCGACTCCCACGCTCATCTCGAAGGCAAGCGCTACGACGCCGATCGCGAGCAGGTGCTAGCACGCGCGAAGCAGAACGGGATCGAGGCCTATCTAGCGATTGGAAATGGCGACGGACCTGACACCGCCAACTGCGGCATTCAGTTGGCGGACAAATACGATGGGAATTTGGAGTATCCGCGAATCTGGGCAAGCGTGGGAGTTCATCCCCACGAAGCAAGCCTGGCGAACGAAGCCGCCGACTCCCAAATGCTGCAATGGGCGCGACATCCCAAGGTCATTGCGTGGGGAGAAATCGGCCTCGACTATTTTTACGACCACTCTCCCCGCGATGTGCAAAAAGCAGTCTTCCTGCGACAGATGGAGTTAGCCAAAGCGGCGAAGCTGCCCATCATCATTCATTGCCGCCCATCCGACAATAGCGAGAACGCATGGGACGACTGCCTGGCGTTGATCGCGGAGCACTGGCGTTCCAGCGGGCTGGGAGGCATTCTGCACTGCTTCACCGGAAGCATCGACCATGCGCGGCGCGCCCTGGATCTGGGTTTCATGATTTCCTTTGCCGGCAACATCACCTTTCCCAAAGCGCAGTCGATCCGCGACGCGGCGCTAATGGTGCCGCTCGACCGCATGTTGATCGAAACCGACTCGCCGTATCTAGCGCCGATCCCGCATCGCGGCCAGCGCAACGAACCGGCGTTCGTGCGGGAGACGGCCCGCCAGATCGGCGAACTGCGCGGCTTCTCCACGGAAGAGATCGGTTCCCGCACCGCCCAGAATTTCTACAAATTCTTTGGACTCGCGCTGGAAACTCCGAAGCTCACTCCCTAACCTCACACGATTGGCAGAGGCCCCCCCCGCTTCAACTCCTCCGGCGGCTCTCCCCGTATCAGGCCTTCCAGCATGTGCATGAGGTCGAGACTTCTCTGGTAGTAATGCTCAGCCAGGTACTTCTCAATGATCAATCCCATTTGTGGATTGGCCTTTATGATCTGCTCTAAGGGGGTTTTGCCGAGGGTCATGATCTTGCAGTCGGTGACACACTGGGCCGTCACCATATATGTCTCCCCCAACAGCACGCTAGCCCCAATCATCGTACCGGGACCCACTTGTTCGACCACAATGCCGTGACCAGCTGGAGTGGGAGCGCGGAGTACGACTTCCCCTTCGAGTAAGACAAACGCACGGGCAGCGGGCTGTCCTTTGCGGTAGACGATAGCGCCAGCCTTGTATTGCTCAGTGGTTGCGTAGTTGCTGAGGAAATCGATCTCCTCCGGTCTGAGATAGCTGAAGACCTTTCTTGCTTCCAGAGTTGTGGTTGTCATAAGTTCTCCTTCAAGTTCATGAAAGTGTTAGGCACGAAGCTCGCGAACTACTGCTGCCGCAAGCGGTTCAACATTGATTTCGAGCAGCCTCTCATTCTTGCGCCGGCGGGAGAATCGTGATTGTCGTTCGGCCTTTGTTGCTTTCTCCCGCAGCCCCAGCAGCAGAACGGACGCGCAGTTGGACGGCCAACATGACAAGTCCTATAGTCTTGGGGGAGTTTATACACCTCACGGCTGCCTACGTCGATGATGGCGATCACATGCGATAGCGCCGCTTTTCAGCCGGTCACGGTGTGCTGCACACCAGTAGAACTGGACAGGGAATTGTCTCTCAATCACTTAGCTCTTTCCCGTCATTCGGTTTTCTACGCTGTTTCTTCGCATCCCATTCCAAGTCTGTTCCACCATATGTTCCTATCTCGGCGCACCTTTCACCCGTGGACGGAGACGAACTGTGCGATCCGCTCGAGCACCGCGTCGGGCTGATCGCGATGAGCGGAATGGCGGCAATCTGCTAGGCGGAGGATTTCGACCGGGCCGCCGGATTGGCGCCCGATTGCTTCTGCCTGGGCCATCGTCCCGTACTCATCGCCGAGACCCTGAATGACGAGAACTGGACAGGTGATGCGCGGCAGGTATTCTTCGATGTTCCAACGGCGAAAATCGGGATGAAGCCAGATGTTGTTCCAGCCCCAGAACGTCCTGGCGGCATCGCGGTGATGGCGGGCGAGTTTTTCGGCGAGATTCGTGGTTTCGAACTTTACTTTGGCCTCGGCTATGCTTTGGACGCTGAGATCCTCGACGAAGACGTGAGGAGCCAGCAGCACCAGGCCGCGCACGCGGTTGTGAACGCCGGCGTAAATCAGCGCGATCGAGGCGCCATCGCTGTGTCCGATCAGAATCGGTGCTTCAAGGTTGAGCTTGGTCAGGAGTTCGGGAAGAGCTTTGAGGGCTTCGTCGTGCATGAAGCTGACGGAGCGCGGTTCTTCGAGCACGTCGGAGTTGCCGGAGCCGTAGCGGGAGTAAACCACGGCCGGGAATCCAGTGGCGGCTGCGACGCGCGCCGGGAAATCCTTCCAGTGCGAGATTGCGCCCAAGCCTTCGTGGAGAAATACAAGCTCGGTGGCATGGGACCCGCAGCCCTGGGGCCCGCAGCCTGGGATGCGCTGCACTTCAAGGCGATGGCCCTGGACCGTGACTTCGAATGTGTCCGCGCCGCTGCGCTTCACTGTGCTTTTCTCCGATGCGCCTGCCTTATCGCTTCTTGTTATAGGGGGAGTCCGGCTTCCTCGATAAGAACAAGAACATGGCCAACCATAGCACTCCCGAGCGGTTGCCTCCCATTCCTTTAGAAATCGCCGGAGATCACGCCCTCAGGTGTAAAATTCTCTCACTGCAAGAAGGGGGTAGCCCATGGCAACATCGACTTTGGAGACCGTCTCCGCCTACCAGAACTTGAAATTCGAACGCGAAGCAACTCTGGCGGTGGTCACGCTCAACCGCCCGAACCGGCGAAACGCGCTTTCGCTCGATCTTATGCTCGAGTTGATCGATTGTCTTTCCGCCATTGGCCGAGATCGCGAGATTCATGCCGTCATCCTGGCGGCCTCGGGAAGCGTCTTTTGCGCGGGGCACGATCTGGCCGAGATGGCGGGCAAGAACATCAACGACTACCGGCATATCTTCGATACTTGCGTCGACCTGATGATGAAGATCCAGTCCATTCCGCAACCGGTGATTGCCGAGGTGCAGGGAACCGCGACTGCGGCAGGCTGCCAACTAGTGGCCACCTGCGATCTGGCCATCGCTTCCGACAAAGTGGGGTTTGCCACACCCGGAGTCAAGATTGGGCTGTTCTGCACCACACCGATGGTAGCGCTCAGCCGCGCCGTCGGCCGCAAGCGCGCCTTGCAGATGCTGCTCACGGGAGAGATGATCGACGCCCGCACGGCTGCTGACTGGGGGTTGGTGAATATGGTCGTCCCGGCCGAGTCGTTAGCGCAAGAAACACGGAAGCTGGCACAGAAAGTAGCCAACGCCAGCACGCTGACCATCGCTCTGGGGAAGCAGGCGTTCTACACGCAGATCGATCTCGACCAGCCCAAGGCCTATGCCTACGCGAAAGAAGTCATGAGCATGAACTCGTTGGCGGCCGACGCCCAGGAAGGTATGACCGCTTTTCTTGAGAAAAGACCGGCCTGCTGGGTGGGTCGGTAGTAAGCGCATTCACGTGGTGTTTGACCTCCCGGTCCAAGCAGGTGTACGTTGATTTCGTCTCACCTTGTTCTTTCGCAAGCGTTTACCAGACTTCATTCCCGATAAAGGAGCCCTGCCATGTTTGTGCGACTTGTTGAAGTGAAAACGAAGCCAGGAAAGGCCAAAGAAGTTTGCAACACCCTCCACGACAAAGTGCTATCCACTTTGAAGGCGCAGCCCGGTTTTGTGGATGAAATTGTGCTCGTGTCCGACCCCGACGGCATTCTGGCCATGAGCTTCTGGAAAACGAAAGAAGATTCGGAACGGTACAACCGCGAGGATTATGCCAAGGTCAGCGAGTTGATCCAGCACCTGGTGCACAGCAAGCCCAACGTGCGTGCGTTCGACGTGGAGACCTCGACCTGTCACAAGATCGCGAAGGGCCGCGCTGCTTGAGGAGAAACTTTCGCCGGAAATCCTGAGCGGCAGGGCGACCCGCCGCGGCCGCGCTTCTTCCTACGACATAAGCAGCGGAGTGCGCGCGATTCGCGTGAGCCATTAGCGCGATCGCGTCACTATGCACGGTAAGACCCTAGGCTAGTTTCTTGATCACTGACTGCCACGTCCATATTCAGCCGTTCGAGCTGCTGCTGAGTCCGCCTGCCCTGGAGCTGATGCGAAAGCATCAGCCCGACTTCGACCGCGTCCTCGAGTTCACCCGATCGCCCAAGGCCTTTCTGAAATATATGGACGAGGCCGGCCTGGATCGGGCGGTGCTGATCAATGCGGCCGCGCCCGACGTGACCGGCTTCCCCGCCGGACTCAACGCCCTGGCGGCACAATACGCGAAGGAAGATCCAGCGCGGCTGATCTCGTGCGGCAGTCTGCATCCTCGGCATTCCAGCAACGTCATGGCCGACATCGAAGAGATTGTGCGGCTGGAGTTGCGGCTGATCAAGATTCATCCTCCGCATCAACTCTTCTATCCGAATGACTATCTCCACGGGATGAAGGAACTGGAGCTTCTGTATCGCGCCGCCGAGAGCAATGGTATTCCGGTGATGTTTCACACCGGCACGTCAATTTTTCCCGGCGCACGCAACAAGTATGGAGACCCGATTCACATCGACGATGTGGCGGTTGATTTTCCGCAGCTCAAGATTGTGCTCGCCCACGGCGGACGCCCACTGTGGATGGACACCGCGTTCTTCCTGGTGCGCCGCCACCCCAATGTCTACCTCGACATCAGCAGCATTCCGCCGCGGCAGTTGCTCAAGTACTTCCCTCGTTTGCCGGAGATCGCGCACAAGACAATGTTCGGCAGTGACTGGCCGGGTCCGGGTCCGCGCGACCTCAAGGAAGCGCTGGATGCTTTCCGCGCACTGCCTCTGCCGGAGGAGAGCAAGCGCCAGATTCTTGGGCAGACAGCCCTGGCCATCTGGCCGCTGAAATAGCGATGTGTTGGGCTGGTGTGGAAACGAGTAGCGCCGGCATCTTGCCGGCTGTCCCGAGGGCGTCTCGCCCTCGGCTCGGCGGGCGAGGACAGCCGCCGGGACGGCGGCGCTACCTTCAGTGGTGCTAGCTGAAGCCTGCCGATGATCCAGCCAGCGTCGCGGAGCGCTCCGCCTGCTTCTGTCTGCGTCGGGCAAGGCGTTTTTCAAGCCGCTCCAAACGCTTCCGGCCCTCGGGCGTGTTCATGACAACTTTCTCCACGGTGAGCAAGAAGAACGGGAGTTTTTGGCGGATCTCCGCCAGACAAGGCCTGAATTTCGCGTAGACGCAATACATCTCGCCGCTGGCATCGAAGAAAAGACCCTCATGCAAGGCGCCGCGCAACACGAACGATGCAGCCATTTCCCAGTAGCTCGTGACCTGGCGCAACCACGTGTTTTGGGGGCTGGGATACGCCCGTGCGAGCTGCAGTGTATCTTCGGCACTTTCCGGCCAAAACTCGGCGGAGATAAAGTGCCGGGCTTTCCGCATTTCTCGGTCGCGTCGCAGATCGTATAACTGAAGAATGATTTGAGCGTCTGCGGCCGTCGCGGATACCTGATCTCCGGATGGTCTGGACTCGCTTGCCATGATTCTGCTCCTTAAGATTATTAGGATGGGTTGAAATGTCGATCAAGCGCAGCGTATTACGAGTCCGGTCGAAGCGCAACCGGGAACGTGGGCATAATCTGGTTCGACCTGGAACGCAGGATTTCGCTCCTCACCTCATTCTTTCTGGTCGATTTGCGATCTGCCGCAAGGCTAGAATGTGAAGATCGGGTGAGGTCGGTCGTATGCCCGCGTTCGGGACGGTGAACTATGCGATCCAGAATCTTGGCGATCGGGGCGGCGGTTTTCCTCGCGGGACTCCTTGGGTCCTGCAAGCGGGTTCATCAGGATCGTCCGGAAGTTCGGGTTGCGTATTTGCAAATCATCCCGAGCTTGCCCGTATTCGTGGCGCAGGAACAGGGACTCTTTGACAAAGAAAACCTGCGCTTGAAGGCGATCGCGCTCAGCAGCAGCAACGATCTGGTGAACGCCCTGGTCGCTGGCCAAGCCGATATTCTGCCGGGCACGTCGCTGGTGCCGATCATTCAGCTGGAAATCCATAGCCCCGGGCGGGTCCGCATCTTCTCGCACAGCCGCATGAACGACTCCAATGCTCTCGATAAGATCATCGTGAAGGAATCGTCTCCAATTCATGCCATCGAGGGCCTGCGGGGGAAGAAGATTGGAGTGTTTCCCGGCACCGCGCCCAGTCACATGCTGAGTGCGTTTTTCAAGAAGCATGGAGTGGATCCGGCCACGATTTCCATGGTGCAATTGCCACCCCAGGCCCAGATCTCCAGCCTCGCGTCCGGCGCGGTCGACGCGCTTTTTGCCTACGAGCCAGTCACCACCACCGCTCTGGTTCACGGCGGTTATCGCCAACTTTTCGGATCGGTGTATGCCGATTTGCTCAACCCGTGTCCGATTGGCGCTTCGGTCGTCTCGCGAGAGTTCGAGCGCAACCATCCACAGGTGGCGGCCGGCGCCGTGCGCGCCTTGCAGCACGGAGTGGACTACATGGCGGCACACCCGGCTGAGTCGCGCGCGCTGTTGACCAAGTACATCAAGCTGCCGCCGGAAATCGCCGCCAGGGTGAATGTCGCCGACGTCACGCTGTCGAACCAAGTCGACATCGCCAACCTCCAGCAGTTCATCGACCTGCTCTACCAAATCGGCGAGATCCCGGAACGAATCGACGCCCACAGATTGGTGGATCCTACTCAGGCGGTTCCTACCCGATGAGCAGTTCCGCGCTTTCCAATCGTGGCGCACTGGAACTGGAGGATATCGACTTTTCCTATGCCGCCCGCTCGAACGGCGGCAATGAACCGTTGTACAAGGACTTCTCGTTGCGCATCGAGCAGGGTTCGATCGTGACCATCATGGGCGCCAGCGGCGCTGGTAAGAGTACGCTGGGCCGCATCATGGCCGGCATTGTCATCCCACAAAAAGGAATCGTCCGGCGGTCCCCGGACCTCACCCAGCCCTCCGACCTGGTGTACGTGGACCAGCATCCGATGAACGGAGTTTTTCCCTGGCAGACGGTGCTCGAGAACGTGCGTTATCCCTTGCAGAAACTGGGGTGGAAAGGCCGCGAGCGCCGCGACCGCATCTGCTACCTGATGAACCTGTTCCGGCTGAGCGCGCTTTCCGATGTATATCCCGCGCAGCTCTCCGGAGGCGAACTGCAACGGCTTGCGCTCGCGCGCTGCCTCTCATGGAAACCGAAACTGGTGATTCTGGATGAACCCTTCTCGGCTCTCGACCGTAAGGTGAAAGCGGAGATCACCTCCGCGCTGCACGAGCTTGCGTTCAACGATCGGATGACGCTGGTTCTCATTACGCATAACGTCTCGGATGCGCTCGCCCTGGGTATGCGGTGCATCATCATCGCCAGGCGTCCAGTGCGGGTGATGTCGGATCTCGATTTCCACCTAGGTTTTCCCCGCGAAGTGAATACGCCCGATTACGACGCCATGCAGCAGGCGCTGATTAACGGTATCCGCGATGGTTTGGTTTAAGTTTGACGGTAGCGCCGCCGTCCCGGCGGCTGTCTGGCGGGCGTCCCCGCCCGCCACGCCGAGGGCGAGACGCCCTCGGGACAGCCGGCAAGATGCCGGCGCTACGCTCCGGCTGCAAACGGGAATCACGTGCGGTCAGAGACTTAGGGACGGATTGGCATAGCGATGGATTGGTTTAAGCGAAACTGGCGCGGGCTGTCGTTCGTTGGCGGCCTGCTGGGAGTGTGGGCCATCGTCGCCGCGCTGCGTCTGATTGATCCCATCATTCTGCCCGCGCCCTGGAACGTGGTTCGCGCGGTGCCGGGCATGCTCCGCGAGCGGCTGTTGGCGGATATCGCCTTTACCCTGGGCCGTGTGCTGGCGGCTTTGGTGGTGGCCTGCGTGTTCGGGATTCCAGTGGGCTTGTTTCTGGGTTATCGCCAGCGTGCCTATAAGGTTGTCGAAGGACCATTGCACGCCCTGCGATCCGTTCCCGCTTCCGCGCTGTTCCCGCTGTTCCTGATCGTGGCCGGAGTCGGAGAGACGTCGATCGTGGCGCTGGCAGCCTATCCCAGCCTGCTGGTCATTATGGTGAATGCGATTTCAGGCGCAGCCCTGGCCAATCAGAGCCGCCTCTACCAGGCTCGGCTGCTGAACCTGAACTCCTGGCACACGGTTTCCGACGTGCTCTTCTACGAGGCGTTGCCCAGCATCTTCGATGGCATACGGACCGCGGTTTCGTACTCCCTGGTGCTGGTAGTGGCGGTGGAGATGTTCATCGGCCTGGGGGAACGCGGGTTGGGGCGCGGCATCTATCTTTACCAGTCCAGCTATCGGATTCCGGAAACCTACGGGGCGATCATGATCGCCGGTATGATCGGGATCCTGCTGAACTGGGTCGTGACCAAACTTCAGCATCACATGCTGCGCTGGCTGCCGAACGTGCGCGAGGAGCAGTGAGAGAAAAGGGTGCCCCGTCCTTGTCGCGTTCTGTGCGACAGGGCGGGGGTTTTGACTTCGATTCCTCTCCCATTCGGACTTCTGTTCCCACTCCATCCCTCGAAATGGAACCAAAATAATGTTCGCCGATCACATCCACGACTCCGGAAAGGACCTACGATTCTCCCATGCCTTGGGGTCTCCACCGCTTCCAGCAAGCCCGGTGTCTGCACTTCATCACTTTCAGTTGCCACCACCGCGATCAGCTCTTAGCGGAGCCGCAGCCTCGCGATGTCTTCGAGCGAACCCTGGAGCAGGTCCGTCAGTGGTACGGGTTCTTCGTCTCCGGATACGTGGTCATGCCCGAACACGTGCACGTGCTGATCAGCGAACCGGAACGCGGCCCGCTTTCTCTCGCGCTGCAAATGCTCAAGCAGAACACCGCGCGCCAGCTCCGTCGTCCGGAAGGTGCGCCGTTCTGGCAGCCGCGCTACTACGACTTCAACGTGTGGAGTGATGCCAAGCGCGTCGAGAAGCTACGTTACATCCACCGGAACCCGGTAAAACGAGGCTTGGTCGAGCATCCTGAAGACTGGCCTTGGAGCAGTTTCCGCCACTACGCCACCGGGGTGGAGGGCAGAGTCGAGATTGAGTCCCAGTGGACCGCCCGAAAACGAGAACAGATGGGAATCGTACCGACGGTTCAACTTCGAAGTCAAAGTCCCCGCCCTGTCGCACAGAACGCGACAAGGACGGGGCACCCTGGGGAGTAAGATGATGCCGGAAAGGGCGGGCCAGCCCGCGACATCTTTAGGAAGTCAAAATCCCCGCCCTGTGTCTGCACAGAACGCAGACACAAGGACGGGGCACCCTCGAGAATTGAAATGAGCGAAAGGGTGGGCCAGCCCCCGACGTTCCGGAATTCACGCGTTAGCGGCGCGCGCGATCTTCTCGGCCAGTTTGCTGTTGAACCTGGCGGCGTCGATGACGAAGCGCTCGTGCGTGCCTTCGGAGATGGTGTCGATGCCGTCGTCGGCCACAACGGAGAAGCTGAGCTTGCGGCCATCGACCTTCTCCAGCTTTACTCGGACGGTCACGGTCATTCCCGGTGGCGTCGCGGCGGAATGAGTGAAGTTGACCACGGTGCCGACGGTTTGCTCCTTCGGCCAATCGAGATGGGGCAGGATGGCCTTCAGGCAGGCCCATTCCAACAGCCCAACCATGTAGCCCGTGGCCAGTACCTTGGGCATCAACTGGAATTCCGGAGATTCCGGGTAGAGGTAGGGGACGGTCTTGTTTTCGGGCACGCGATACTTGAACTCAAAGGTCAGGCCGGGCTGCAACGTATCTTTCATGGGTGGCTCCTGTTGTGAGTGAAATGGTAAGGCATAGTCGTGGGTTAGTGTCCGCTGTAGTAGGCGAGGTTTGAGCCGTCGCCTTCCCATTCCGAGAGGCTGGCCCGCATTTCGCTTAGTAAACGAAAGTCGTCGTCGAACTCGGCCGCAACTACGCGCTGGTCCTGTCCATCAATATAGCGGAGCACGTAACCTCCTCCCGCCAAGGCGAGCGCATCGATGGGCTTGCTGTCGTCGAACTCGGCGCCAATTTGTGAGAGCAACTGCGCGAGCGAATACGTCGCTCCTCGAATCGCAAGGCTCTGGGCGCCGCTGCCCAGCGGCCCAAAGCGGTGCTCGATCGCGTCCCGGTCTCGCGGCGTATTCATCTCGATCTGGTCAAAGTCAACGCGGAAGGTCTTAAAGCACTTATCCCAGAACCGGGATGAGGCCATCCAGCGTGTCCACGGTGACGTCCGGCTTGACTCCCAATTCGTCTTCAGGAAGCTTGCCCCGGTTCACCCAGCACGTCCAGAGTCCGAAGGACTTGGCGCCCGCTATGTCCCAGAAATTCGACGATACGAACGCGATCGCATTGTTGGGCACGGCTAGACGCTGCGAAGCCAGGGCGTACACGCGCGGGCTCGACTTGTAGATCTTCACTTCGTCAACGCTGATCACGTCGGCGAATACGCCTTTCAGACCGGCGCTCTCCACGGCGGCAGCGAGCATTCGCGGCGAGCCATTCGATAAGATCGCCAATTTATGTCTTCCTAGCTTACCCAACGCTGACCTCACCTCGGGAAAGGTATTCAGGTGCAGATAAGATTCCATCAACTCTCTGCGGGTCTCGGTTGGGCAAGCGAGGCCGAGACTGCGGCAGGCAAATACCAGGGCCGACTCCGTCACCATCCAGAAATCTTCGTACCGGCCCATGAGGCTGCGCAGCCAGGTGTACTCCAGTTGCTTGGCACGCCAGAGTTTGCTCAGTTCAGCGCCTTGGCCGGGAAACTTGCGGTTGCACAGGGCAATTACCGAGTGCACGTCGAACAACGTACCGTACGCGTCGAACGCAATTGCCTGGATGCGCGGTTTCATGGTCGCTCTCCCGTAACTTAAACGTCGGCATCGTCGGTGCCAGGTATGGGCGGACGGCGAGCCATGCTTCGGAACCAATCGTAGTAGGCATCTTCGCCGATCCACTCGGCGATATGGCCGCGCGTTTCAGCGATGAAGGTGAAGCTGGCGTCGAACTCGTGGGCCACGATGCGCTGGTCCTGTCCATCGTAGTAGCGGACGCAGAAGCGATTCTCCGATAGCGCATGAATGTCAATCGGCCAGCTGTCTTCGAAATTGAGATCCATGCGGGCGAGCAGGGTCGCAAGATCGTATTCCTCATCCCCGATCACCACCGCCTGCTGGCCCGAGCCCAGTTTTCCGAAGCGGCTTTCAATCAAGGCGCGTCCGCGCAAATCCGGCATAGATGGCTCACGCTTCCGCCGGCGCTTCGTGTGGCCGCTTGAATACCATGTGGATGCCGATGGTTCCGTAAGCGACGCCATCCTTGTTGGGCGCGATCAACGGAATCGAACTTACCAGTTCCCATCCGTCAGCGCCGGCGCCGTTGATCCACGAATCCAAGCCGCTGACCATGCCTTCTTCGCTCTCGCTGAAAACCACCATGCGATCGAAATATTCCCACTGACGGGTGGCCCAGCCTTCTCCACGCCCTGTTCTTCCTGTCCCATAACGAAACGTGGGTGCCCCATCCTTGCGTTCTTCGCAAGGGTGGGCCGCGATGCCGCTGATAGCGCAATGCCCGTCATGCCTCGCGGCTTGCATCGATACTCTGGCGCCGATCACCTGCACTTTATCCCGCGATCTTGCGAAATTCAGGCCCCGGCGGCGCGCGCGGCCTTCTCGGCCAGCTTGCTGTTGAACCTGGCGGCGTCGATGACGAAGCGCTCGTGCGTGCCTTCGGAGATGGTGTCGATGCCGTCGTCGGCCACGACTGAGAAGCTGAGCTTGCGGCCATCGACCTTCTCCAGCTTTACTCGGACGGTCACGGTCATTCCCGGTGGCGTCGCGGCGGAATGAGTGAAATTGACCACGGTGCCGACGGTCTGCTCCTTCGGCCAATCGAGATGGGGCAGGATGGCCTTCAGGCAGGCCCATTCCAACAGCCCAACCATGTAGCCCGTGGCCAGCACCTTGGGCATCAACTGGAATTCCGGAGATTCCGGGTAGAGGTAGGGGACGGTCTTGTTTTCGGGCACGCGATACTTGAACTCAAAGGTCAGGCCGGGCTGCAACGTATCTTTCATGGGTGGCTCCTGTTGTGAGTGAAATGGTAAGGCATAGTGGTGGGTTAGTGTCCGCTGTAGTAGGCGAGGTTTGAGCCGTCGCCTTCCCATTCCGAGAGGCTGGCCCGCATTTCGCTTAGTAAACGAAAGTCGTCGTCGAACTCGGCCGCAACTACGCGCTGGTCCTGTCCATCAATATAGCGGAGCACGTAACCTCCTCCCGCCAAGGCGAGCGCATCGATGGGCTTGCTGTCGTCGAACTCGGCGCCAATTTGTGAGAGCAACTGCGCGAGCGAATACGTCGCTCCTCGAATCGCAAGGCTCTGGGCGCCGCTGCCCAGCGGCCCAAAGCGGTGCTCGATCGCGTCCCGGTCTCGCGGCGTATTCATCTCGATCTGGTCAAAGTCAACGCGGAAGGTCTAGACGTCGGCGCCGGGTATGGGCGGACGGCGAGCCATGCTTCGGAACCAATCGTAGTAGGCATCTTCGCCGATCCACTCGGCGATATGGCCGCGCGTTTCAGCGATGAAGGTGAAGCTGGCGTCGAACTCGTGGGCCACGATGCGCTGGTCCTGTCCATCGTAGTAGCGGACGCAAAAGCGATTCTCCGATAGCGCATGAATGTCAATCGGCCAGCTGTCTTCGAAATTAAGATCCATGCGGGCAAGCAGGGTCGCAAGATCGTATTCCTCATCCCCGATCACCACCGCCTGCTGGCCCGAGCCCAGTTTCCCGAAGCGGCTCTCAATCAAGGCCCGTCCGCGCAAATCCGGCATAGATGGCTCACGCTTCCGCCGGCGCTTCGTGTGGCCGCTTGAATACCATGTGGATGCCGATGGTTCCGTAAGCGACGCCGTCCTTGTTGGGCGCGATCAACGGAATCGAACTTACCAGTTCCCATCCGTCAGCGCCGGCGCCGTTGATCCACGAATCCAAGCCGCTGACCATGCCTTCTTCGCTCTCGCTGAAAACCACCATGCGATCGAAATATTCCCACTGCATCGTTTTGACTCCCTCGTGACAACAATGTTCTGCGCCTAGTTATGAATTGTCATCCTGAGCGAAGCGAAGGACCTCCTGTGCGCTGCAAAAAGCAGGTCCTTCGCTTCGCTCAGGATGACAAATTATTAGCGTGTCGGTGGCGCAGCGCCAGTCCGACCTTCACCACCGTCTCTACGCAACCTGCGCCTTGCTCCAGCGTTGGTTCAGCCAGCTTGCGGTGACGGCCAGCACCTCGTAGTTGAATCTAAGATCCATGTGGTTGAACCAGCGCGGCAGGTAGCGGATAAAACCGTTGTCATGCTGAACCTCGGCGTGCAGGTCGCTTTTGACATAGCGCACTTCGGACTTCGAAAGGCTCGCCTGCAACCCCTTCGCACCCTCGAGAATGGCGGGGATATCGCGTTCGGCATACAGCAGCAGGCAAGGACGATCATGGGGTGCGACGGGACCCAGGGCTTCCAGCAACTCGACCACATATCCCGGGTAGGGCTCACGTACGGTGGGACTGGGAAACGTCTCGAACATCCACTTGCCTTGCGGCGAGATGGCCGCCACCACCGAGGGCGAAATCGCGACCATGCAATCGGCGGACGACATCAATGCCAGCCTGCCTCCCAAGCTGATGCCCAGGGCCGCGGCCGGGCCGAAGCGGCGGACATATCTGATGGCGGATTCGACCTCGTCGCGCATTACCGGACCGATGGCGGTGCGATTTTCTCCGTGACCACAGAGGTCGATCGCCAGCGTGGCGATACCAGCCTCTCCCAGGGTGACGGCGATTCCCAGCATGTGCTCCTTGGTTCCGCCATAGGGAGGGATCAGGACAGCGCCGCCTTGCGCGGTGTACGGCGCAAGCAGGTAAGCGGGAATGGTGTGGCCGTCGGTGGCGGCCAAGGTAGTGACGCGCTCTACGTTCATGGGACACCTCAGTTTGCGACCACTCTTTCGCTCTTCCGAGACTGTGTGAGAAATCGGTCGTCCCTCCGGGACTTGGCTCATTCTTCCGACTTTTCCCACCGCTGAAGCGGTGGGCTAAGTTTGGTCGCCCCTCCGGGGCTGGTGCAGATGACGGTGCGTTCTTACTGGATCTCCCGAAAATGAGTTCTCGCACAGACTCGTCCGCGGAGGTCTGCCTTACGGCGCGACCGTGCTCAGCCAGTCCAATACTTTTTCGATCAGCAAAGACTCGTGATTCTCATAGCCGTGCGCCGCGCCGTCTATGCTTACCAACACGGCGGTGGGTCCGGCTGCGGTCTGCAGCCTTTTGCCGATGTCCGGTGCAATGAGCTTATCGGCCGTGCCTTGAACGATGAGAACCGGGTTTTTCACCTTGGCCAGGTTCGTGTAAGGATTCGAGCGCCGGTCTGGGCCGCGCATGCTGAGAAGATATCGGGCGGTGTAGAGTGCCTTGCCGATGGGACCGAGGTCCACCACCATCATCTCCTCTTCGTGCCCGGCCTGCTGCAGTTTCAAAGCTTCCTCCACTTGGGCCTGCGCTTTCTCCTTCCCGAATTGCCACACGTTCCACTCGAAGAGGTCTCCCGGACCACTCACCAGGATGGTGGCAGCGATGTCGGGGTCGCCGCTCGATGCCTGATAGTACAGCACACGATTTGTGCCCATGCTTTGCCCGAGCAAAACCAGGCGCCTGTGTCCGAGTTGACGCAAATACGCGGCGCCGGCCGCGATATCGGTCTGGTTGTCGGTAAAAGAGGATTTCTTGGGGCCGGTGTCGTGGTCGCGCATGTTCAATGCCAGGGTGTCGTAGCCAGCCTGCGCCGCCGCCTCACCAAGTTTCGCGAAGTAGGCGTCATAGAATGTGCCTCCGTAGCCATGGACCAGCAGCAGGGCGCTCGGACGCGGCTTCGCAGCGTGAAAGACGATGCCCTGCAGGCGTACACCATCGGTCGTGCGCAAGGCTACCAGTTCGGAAGAGGAACAAGCCGCACTGGTCGAGAGGTGCGCAGGTGGCGCCTGTCCCAGCGCCGCTGCGACAGGCCATGCGATACACAGCAGAAGCAGGGCGTTCGACAGCAAGGTGCGAAGTGTCGGCATCTAGCAACCCCCACGATGGCCTAGGATTTGTTTCCGGACGAGGGACCGGATAAGAGACCGGTTTGCTTCAGTTTAGCTTCCATTTCGGCCAGGCGAGCTCGCAAGGCCTTGTCTCGCTCCCAGCGCGCGGTCACATCCTGCATGCTGGCGGCTATTCCCAGGACCTGCCCGTCGGCATCCTTGAGCAGCACGACGTTGAACTCGACGGAGATGCGGCGGCCGTCCTTGGTCAGCGCCGGGACGGCAAGCACACTGCTGCCGTACTTGGTGACCCCGCTTTTCATGACCTGGTCGTAGCCCTCCCAGTGACGCGGCCGATGCTTCTCGGGAATAATCATGTCCATGGACTTGCCTAGCGCCTCCTCGGCGCTCCAACCGAATATCGACTCCGCGCCGGCATTCCATAGCCGCATCATGCCCTCGCGATCCCCAACAATGATGGCAATCGAACTCTGCTCCACAATCTTTTCGCAGAGCCACTGGTGGGCGGGAAAGTCATTCATGGAGAACTCCAGGGAAACGAATGCGGATACAGTTTTACCTCATTTCCCAGGGGGAGGACCACAGAATCTTTGCAAAGGGCAAAGGGCGGCTGACACGCGCAGGGCTGTGTCAGACGGGGCAAGCCCCGTCTCTACGCGGATTCAGAATCGTTAAGCGGTGCCACTCTTCAGCGGTGCGCCCGGTTGCGGAGCCCCCGGCTCTCTCTGCTTCAACACGCGGCGCAGCAGCTTACCCGTGGGTGTACGGGGGAGTTCGTTTACGATCACGATTTCCCGAGGCAGCTTGTAGGTCGCAATCTTGCCTTTGCAAAAGGCAAGCAGCTCTTCGGGGCTCAGGGTTTGATCGGGCTTCAGCACCACGAAGGCTTTGGCAATTTGGCCGCGCACTTCGTCGGGTACGCCGATGACACCGACTTCGGAAACCGCCGGATGGGCGGCGAGGGTGACCTCAATCTCCTCGGGCCCAATACGGTAGCCCGAACTCTTGATGATGTCGTCCTCACGGGACACAAACCAGAAGTAGCCTTCCTCATCGACATAGACGAAGTCGCCGGCCCGATTCCAGCCCTCGGAGTTGACGGCATGGCGTTGTTTGTCGGGATCGCGCCAATAGATCGTGCCCGTCGGTCCGCGAGCCATAAAGTGGCCGATGTTGCCGGCTTTGGGTTCCTTGCCTTCTTCGTCGAGGACTTTCAGTTCGTAGCCGGGAACGGCTTGGCCGAAGGAGCCGGGCTTGGCCTTGCGGCTGACCACGTTGGAGGCAAAAACATACATCATCTCGGTTGTGCCCAGGCCCTCGAAGATCTCAAGACCGAATTTCTCCTTCCAGGCATGATAGGTCGGGGCAGTCAGGCTCTCGCCGCCGCCCGTGCAGACGCGCAGGCTGCTGAGATTGAATTTGGTTTTCGCGTCCGGCACCTGCAACATCTTGCGGTAGGCGGTGGGGGCAAGAGTCAAAATTGAAATTTTGTGCTTTTGAACCGTGTCGAACATCTTTTCCGGATCGAATTTGGCGATGAGCGAGGCCGCCGCACCGAAACGGAAGGGGATGGTCGCGAAGCTGGAGTAGCCCGCCCCAAAAGCCAGTGGGGCCGACCCGCCGACCACGTCGTTCTCCGTGACCTTCCAGCCGTACTTCCCGAAACTGTCAGGCACGATGAGCAGTTCCTCCACGAAGTGGACGGTCCCTTTGGGTCGTCCAGTTGTGCCCGAGGTGTACAGCAGCAGGCCCACATCTTCGCGATTGCGGAGCACGGGATCGACGTTTGGATTACCGGATTGCAGCAGTTCGCCGTAGGCGAGGAATCCCTTGCCCTTGGCCTCGGCAGCATCGCCCCCCACCACAATGATGTGCTGGACAGTCTGAAGGTTCTCTTTTGCGGCTTCGACTTCGCCCAGCAGCGCAGCGCTGACGATAATGGCTACTGCCTCCGAGTCGTTGGCAACGTGAGCAATCTCGTTGCGCGAGAACAGAGGCGACGTCGGAGTGCATACCGCTCCCAGCTTAAGGATCGCGAAGTTGGCGACAAGGGCCGGCGGTATGTTCGGGGTGCGCAGGATGATGCGGTCGCCTTCCTTTACTCCCAGATCGCGCAGCGCGCCGGCCAGCTTGTTGGCGCTGGTAAGGAGCTGACCGTAGGTAATCCGCTGGTCGTCGAAGAGCACGGCGGTGCGGTCGCCCCGGCCGGCAGCGACGGCTTTGCCGAGCAGTTCTTCGGTGGGGTTGAACCTTGGAGCATAGGTGGCGAACTCCGGCAGGGTGTAGACACGTTTCGGCCAGAACTCGCGTGGAGGCAGATACTCAGCCATCTTGGAATTCTCCTTAAACCACTTACTTGGCTACCGGGGTAGCGGCAGTCGCGACCAGATCCTCCAGAGCCTGCTCCACGCGAACCGTACCGCGCTGGGCATCGGTCCGCGGGAAAGCCATGGTGGGATAGCGATCGCCTTCGAAGACAAGCAGCGCGGGGACGGTGGTTCCAAAGTCCTCTACCAGCGCTCCTTTTGCGCCGAAGACCGGGCGCACACTGGCATCCGGCCCGCTGACCGTTTTGTGATAGAGGGGGAAGCGGTCCTTGATGCCGGCAACGTCGATGGCTTTACAATCCACACCCGCAGCTTGCAACTGCTTCACCAATTCGAGGGCGCGCTTGATGTCGCACGGGAACGTGGAGCCCGGCTTCTGGGCGGAACTGTAATAGAACTCCGCTCGTTTGCTGCCGGCGGTGGCTGCGACGGCGGCCTTGGCGGCCACCGGCTGGGGTGGCACATAAGTCTGGCCGCTGGCCTCGTAGACGTCACACTCCGTCCAGCCTTGTAGCGTGATCGAGAGGGTAAAGGGCCACTCCCGCTTCACACACTTGCCGAGGTAGGCCTTTTGAATGTTGGGATCCAGCGCCCCACGCAGATGCTTGCAGCGGACGCACAGGCATTCAGTATTGTAATTCGCCATTATGGCCTCCAGTTATCCTTCAATGGGATCCGGCAACGATGAATTTTGGTTTGCTGCCTACAAGGTCTTCCTTCTTCAGCGGATGACCGCTGAGTATCTTACCTCGTATGTTGTGGTCCATGGGGATGGGTTTGCAGACCGCGTCCTTGCGGGCGCGTGGCGCGGACCGGGTCAGCCCCGGACCCGAAAGAGGAGAATAGTCCTGCTTCTCGGCGAAGCCGGGCAACAGATCCACGGGACCCTTCGCTTCCTCGGGCCCGGAGACACACCCTCCTCCCCGGGTTTCAATGCGCCAGACGGTTCTGCAATCGGCACACTGGGTTGTCCCCTTGAAGTTCCAGAAAGGATACGGATCGAGGTAATTCTTAGTTTTGCACTTCGGGCAAATGAGCAGCATAGTTGGTCTCCGTCAAATACATTCTTGTTCTTCGAGTCGCTTGAGATCCGCGGACGACAACCCGGCCACCTCGCCCAGGATGCGCTCGTTGTCGGCGCCGACCGGCTTCAGCGCCCACTTCAGGCGCGGTGGTGTAGCCGACATCTTGTATCCCGGCCCCTGGTGCAGCAGCTCACCGTAGGTCGGGTCATCGAGCCAGCGAACGGCTCCGCGCTCGTTCCAGTGCGGGTGGTTGGCGACTTCTTTCGCGTTCCACACCGGCTGATTCAGGATGTTATTGGTATCCATCGCCGCCGCTACCTGCTCCTTCGTCTTATCCGCTGCCCACTTCTCCAGAGCGGGATAAATCTCCATCTGGCTTTGGGCCTTGATCCGGATGTCCGCCTTGGCGTATTTGGTGGCCAGCGTGCTCTCACCCACCGCCTTGCACAGGCGAGCGAAGTCCTCGTCCTTGTATGCGCTGATCATGATGTAGCCCTCTTCCAGTTCCTGGGGATTCTCGGAATTGGGGTAAGAGGATTTGCCGCACTTGATGATGCCGTGGACGCACAGCTGTGTATCCCAGTTGCCCCAGCGCTCGCGGGTGATGCCATGCTTTCCGTACAGCGGCAAGGCGTATTCCAGTTGCCGGGTGACGCCGTGCACCTGCGAGTACTCGGTAAACGTGCCCTCGCCGGAGACGTGGTCGCGCCAGTACAGCGCGGCCAAGACCTGCGTGGCGCCCATCATGCCGCCCCAATAGTCGGCCAGCCAGATGGTATGCTTCGCCGGCGCGCCGCCCAGGTACTCCTGTTTGCCGGTCATGCCGAAGTTGCCGCCCTGCGACTGTCCGAGAATGTCGTAAGATGCGCGGACTCGTCCCGGTCCCCAGCCGCCAAAACCACCGAGCCAGCAGTAGATCAGCCGGGGATTGATCTCTTTCAACTGACGGTATCCGATGCCCCAGCGGTCGAAGGTGCCGGGGCGGTAGTTCTCCACGAACACGTCGGATTTGGCGGCCAGTTTCTTGACCAGCGCCTGTCCTTCCGGTTTGTGGAAGTCGATGGAGACGAAATACTCGTTCGGATTCGCCCCCACAAAGCCCAACCCCGTGCCGCGTTCCGGTACCCACTTCGAAAGTGGATAGAGGAAGGGCTCGTTAAACGGAGTCGTGTGGCGCATCGCCTCGCCTCGCCGGGGGGCTTCGATCTTGATGACTTCGGCTCCCAGTTCGGCCATGTAGGAAGCGCAGCAGGGACCCAAAATGTACTGGGT
>CAWABC010000048.1:0-16829 GCA_963780105.1 uncultured Acidobacteriaceae bacterium | reverse complement strand
GCCCTCGAGGCCCCGGCAGCGCCTTTGCCGGCTTGCCCGGTTTCGGCGCGGTGGGCGGAGTCGGCGGAACGGCGGGAGCGACGACTGCCACCGTCCCTTTGCGGATTTCAATGGCTCCCTTTTCGCAGTTCAATCTCAGCGGCGGGCCGTTCGTTCCGATCGAACCGCTGGCGCTCGATTCCCGATCGCGACGGTCCACTTTGATCTCGTCGAAGTCGCTCTCAATCTCGCCTTCGCGGGTGCGCGCCTCCACTTTGACTGCCGTATTCGGAGGAATCGTAACCTGCACGTCGCCCTTGCGGTTATCGATCTGGATATTTCCCGGCTTGTGCAACCCGACCTCGACCCTCCCGTTCGAGTCTTCCAGGTGCAGATCGCCCGACAAGCCTTCGAGAGCAATGTCTTTCGAGCGGGTCGTCAGATGCATCGGTCCCGCGAGCGAATCGGCGCGCAGGTCGCCGGAATCCAGATCGAGCCTGCCATCCAGGCGCGAAAACTCCATATCTGTGCGCGACGAGTGGAAACTCACCGTCTTACTCACTCGAAACCAGCCTGACGCTTTCATAGAACTCTCCGTTCAGACGAACCGCGCCATCCACATCTTCCACCGCCACTTCGTTCGCCCTGCCCTGAATGGTCACGTCGCCTTTTACCTGTCCCAGCCGGGCCGAACTGCGGTCCAGGTTCAGCGAGATGTTTCCGGTGTGGTCGTTGATGTTGACTTCGCCGCGATGGTGGTTGATCTCGACATTGCTGGACATGCCCGCGATGGTCACATCGCCTCGGCCCGAGGTGATCACCAGCGCGGTGTTGGCTGGCACATAAATATCCATGTCGGTAGTGACGCCCTTGTCGCCCGCCCCTTGTGTGTTGGCGAGCAACATGACAACCTTGTCGCCGAGAGTGATCTGCGGCTTGGTCTTGCTGTTGTAGCTGTCGGCGTCCTGCTCTTTTTCGGCGCGGACCTTCTTCCGCACCGAGATTTTCATGGTTTTGGTGTCGGCAACGTTGACGGTGATGGTGCCGCGGTCGTCATTGACGTGCAGCGCGCTGCCCGCAGGGATTTCCTGGCTCAGTTCGTCGCTGTAGTTGAACGTGGGCCCGCCAAGGACTCCGTTCAGTCCTTCGTCGTCGCCAATCTGGATGTGCTCCCCGATGTTCTTCCAGTTCACGCGTGACGCCTGGGTTGCAATCAATCCGGCCATGATCAGGAACAGCATCAGAAAAACGCCACCCACCCCAATGCCCCGCGCCGGCTGGCCCAGGCGCTTCGCCTGTTCGTATTCGATCAGCTTGAGCACGCCCCACAAGATGAGCAGGCCAGGCCAGAAGCGGGCAAACAGCGAGCCGAGGTGATGGATATCCATAATCCCCATTGTCCCGAGCAGAAACAGCACTCCCATCAGGATCAGCACGACCGGCCCGGCGATCGAACGATGCGGAGGACGCGGAGTCGGCGGAGTCATCATTGGGCTAGCCACGGTTCACCTCACTTGTGGGTGGAACGGGCGGGTCGGAGGCTCCGCGGTCCGGAGGAGTCGGCCCTCCCAGGGGGTTCGGGCCCGGCCCGGTGACGAAGAACATGTCCCTCCGCCGAGGCGCTGCCCTGAAGCAACTTCACTCCGCCAATCACCAGCAGAATCACCGGCCAGGTGCGGCCAAAGCCCGGCATCCAGGTTCTCCAGCAGGAACAAGGAGCCGACGGTAACCAGCACCGCCGGCCCCATGATCCGCCGGGTGCGACAGCGCGCGCATTGGCAGCCCGAACAACCAGACGCCAGCAGGCCCCAGTTGCGAGCGAACAACCAGACGCCCAGCACGATCAAAATCAGCGGCCAGAAGCGGTCGAGGCCGAATTCCAAGCCCATCGTATGCAGCAGAAACAGCACGCCGAGCAAGATGAGCACGATCGCACCCATCGGGAATCTTGCTGGCCTCGATCTTTGCTCCGCCGCCAAAAGTTGCCGCCAGGCCGAAGGGATCCGGCATCGGTTGCGCCATCTGGATCGCCTTTGCCGAGCGCACCGAATCGATGATCTGGTAGACGTAAAAGAAGGCAATGCCGAAGCCGCAGATAATGCCCAGCTTCGCTATGTCCGCTGTCGCTGGCGTTAGCCCCGGCGACGAGCAAACCAAAGTCGCGAGATGCGCCAGTCCCTGGCGTATTGGCCGGTGTACACCGGGCCGACGCCGAAGGGAAAGAATCCGGCCAGAATTCCAGCGACTGTCGGGTTGGGCCCGCTGCCGCTTCCCGGGGAGGCGGCGGTGGCGAAACCCGCCCCTGCGTCGCTGCTGGGGGGATCGTGCCAGGAACGAATCCAGCCGCTCCCGCCGGAGCGCCTTCCATCTCCTTGCTCCCAGGCAGTCCTCGCAATAGATCACACCCCGCACGGGACGTGTACAGTTCGCGCACAGTGCCTTTCCGCAAGTGCGGCAATAGGCCACTGCCGACGCATCAGCATGATTGGCGCAGTTCATACAAACCTCCGATTTGTGGTTACCGTCACGGCAGGAGAAGCATCCCACACCCCATCACGCAAAACCGGCGTGATGGGGGCCCCGGCCCGCAGCGCGGCCAATACCGGCTGGTTGTATTCCTGGGAATAGTTACGATCCTGTCTATTTTCTGGTTGCCCACTAGTATCGTTCTTGCGATTTTCTTTCTGTTGCACAGGGGCGGGCTCGGCGGGAGTGTCGGCCCGCTTCAGCTCGCGCACCTTCGATTCGATTTCGTACACGAAGCGAATATTGTCGTAGAACTTCACGACCTTGATTTGCGCATCATTGTACGCATGACGCAACGCCGCTGGTCTCAGGTCAACCTTCGCCACGTCCGCCGGCTTCACGCCCATCACGTTCAGCCCCAGCGAGAAGGAGAAGAAGATCATCCCAAACGACATCACGAACCGCGGCTGCCGCACAAAGGCCGCCACCGGCGCAAGGAAGGAATCCCACCACTCCCGCGCCCGCTCGCCGAACGGAGTAGTCCGGCCGCCGGCCGGAGCCGCCAGCAGCCGTGTGCCCACCACTCCACTGGTAGCCACCAGAATGTTGTGCACCAGATACGCCGGAGGCTCGACCGCTTCCAGCGACCGCAGCCACTGCTGCCCGGCCTGCACATCCGCAAACAGCGGCCCGCAAATCCCGCAAACGCGCCGATGGGCCTCGAAGCTCTCCCGCCGAGCGGGACTCAACCGGCCGTCACCGTCCAAGGCATCGCTGAGCAGCGCTTCGAACTCCGTGCACTCAACCCCGTGTTTTGTTTCCTCCGGCATCACATCACCTGCCTATAGGTACGTTGTAGGAGCCGTGCAAGTTCCGCCCGTCCCCGGTTAATTCTCGACTTGATGGTCCCCTCCGGAACCCTCAGAGCCGTGGCAATTTCCCGATAGTCCATATCCTGTAAATCCCTCAAAATCGACCGCCTCCCGCAGCTCCGGAGACAGTTTCTGCAAAGCCAAATGCACCATATCCCGAGTCTCCCGGCGCTGCACCTGGGCATCGGGCGGCAGTCCCCGGTCGGCGATCTGCTCGCTCAGCGGCTGCGCATCCTCATGCTCGGAGGGTGCGGAATCCAAAGAATCCGTGATCCGATCGCCCTTGCTTTTGCGGAAATGATCGACCAGCAGGTTGCGCGTAATGGTGGTGACCCAGGTCATGAACGCGCCCTTGCCCGAGTCGTATGTATTCAGGGTACGGTACATCTTGATAAAGACCTCTTGGGTGAGGTCCTGGGCGTTGTTGGAATCCCCGGCAAACCGGTAGCAGACGTTGTATATCCGCCGGTGATAGCGCTGAACGATTTCTTCCCAAGCTGCGGCATCGCCCCCAACGCAGCGACGGACCAGCAATCCGACAACCTGGGCTTCTTCCAAACCAGACTCCGTGAACTACGTTTGAACGCCTACCGTCGCGTCCCGAAAATTCGTGACATGAATTAGGCTGCCATCCTGAAATTACGTTGTCATCCTGAGCGAAGCGAAGGACCTATGCATTTGCCCGCGCCGTGCACAGATCCTTAACAGCACAGGAGAAATACGTTTCTGTCGGGCAGGAAGTTCCCTGAAATCATGGAGCTAGCGATTGTAGCAGGGAGGGAAGGTGGGTTGCCCAGGGGTGCCCCGCTCCTTAGCGTTCTGTGCAAGGTAGGTGCCGTCGCCAACAACGCCGCTGGTGGCCCTCCCCGCATCTCCACAAGTTCACTTCTCCAAATTCGTCGAGCCGAGTGCTTTTCGCACACGCCGGGAGTGAATGAACCCGATGTCATGAAGATGCATGTGAGACCGCCGGCGGCGTGATCGAAGCCAGTACCCGCCCCTTGCAAAGACCGCAAGGAGCGGGGCACCCCAAGTCTTCTCAGGATCTTACTGGCAACGGGTACTGGCAGCTGGCTACTGCCCTACGAGAACCTCACCTTCACATCCGGCCCCTTATCCAAATGGATGCTCTCAATAAACCGCACCCGTCCGGTCCTCAAAGTAAGAATCACCGAGGAAGTCCGCGTCCCTTCGCCAAAGAAGCGGACGCCTTTCAGCAGCGCGCCTTCGGTCACGCCGGTCGCGGCGAAGATCAGCTGTTTCCCCGGGGCCAGGTCCTCCGCCTCGTAAATTTTGTTCTTGTCTTTAATCCCCATCTTCGCAATACGCTCTTCGAGCTCCGGCTTGTCGATCACCAGCCGTCCCTGCATGTATCCGTTCAGGCAGCGGATGGCAGCCGCCGTAATCACGCCTTCTGGAGCGCCGCCCGATCCCATCACCGCGTGCACTCCGGTTCCGATCACCGCCGCCGCAATGCCCGCCGATAGATCGCCGTCGCCGATCAGCTTGATGCGCGCGCCCGCCTTGCGAATATCGGAGATCAGCTTCTCGTGCCGCGGACGGTCGAGCACGACTACGACGAGGTCCTCCACGCCGCGATGCATCCGCCGCGCGATATTCTTCAGATTCACGGCCACCGGAGCGTCCAGTTCCACCGCATTCTTGCACGATGGCCCCACCACGATTTTTTCCATGTAGCAGTCGGGAGCATGTAGCAGGCCGCCTTTTTCCGAAGCCGCCAGCACCGTGATCGCTCCCGGCGATCCAGTAGCGCAGAGGTTCGTACCTTCCAACGGATCGACGGCGATATCAACGTGCGGAACCTCGCGGCCGTCCAGATACGTGCCGCCCACCTGCTCGCCGATATAAAGCATGGGCGCGTCGTCGCGTTCGCCCTCGCCGATCACGATCGTGCCGTGCATCGGGACCGTGTCCATCGTCTTGCGCATGGCCTCGGTCGCCATCTGGTCGCTCAGCGGACGGTCTCCCTGGCCCATGGTGCGCGCGGACTCAATGGCTGCGTTTTCCACCACGCGCAAGAATTCCAGCGCCAGATCGCTTTCAAGATTCTCCCCGAAATTCTTGGCATGCGGTTCGGGACGGGTTTGAGTTGCCATAACGCCTCCGGAATATAAATGCGACTTTGGACTATATTCCCTTCGGAGCCGAGATGGAAGTGCAAGCGTCACTGGCAAACCGTCTGCTAGTCTTCACCCATGACCACCGATCGCCAAGAACCCACCTATCTCTTCTCCGAAAAGCAGGTTGCGGAAAAAAGCGAACTCGCCCGCCGCTTTCTCGACCATCGCGCGCGTCTGAACGAAAACGTCGACAAGGCCGACAACTACCTCGTCAATCGCTTCTACAACCTGGATCACAATACTTACCTGGAAGGCGCTCTGCCCGCGAAATACAAGGAGTTGATGGGACTGGTCGCCTCCGCCAGTTTGCGGTGTGACGACTGCATTTCCTACCACGTGATTCAGTCCTATCGCCTGGGTGTGACGCGCGCCGAGCAGGAAGAGGCGATCAACGTGGCGCTGGTGGTGGGGGGCAGCATCGTGATTCCGCACATGCGGCGGGCGTACGAGCTGTTGACGGAGTTGTACGGGTGAGTGTGGGGCGGACACTCTTGTCCGCCGGTGCCATCAGATAAAGACTTCCGGAGAAACGCGGAACCGTCGGCTGAGCCGTCGAATGTGCTCGGTGGTGAGATGCCGCTTCCCATGGAGAACCTCGGAAACAATGCTGGGTGTGCCAAAGACATCCACCATGTCTTTTTGCTTCAGATTATTCGCTTGCATCAGTTCGTTCAGCACCTCGACAGGGCTGGCTGCCTTGAGCGCGTAGTGCTTCTCTTCAAAATCTTCTATCAGCAAAGTGAGAAGATCGGCCATACGGCGTTCGGCAGCCGTCATCGGTTTACCTTTGCTGTCCAGTTCTTCGAGTCGGCGGATACAACGCTCGTTCTCCGCCTCGCTGCGAATGACCGCAGGCAGAGCGCTGGAAAGCAGAGCGGCATATTCAGATCGGACTGCGGTCGCACTCATGGGTTTACTCTTGCCACAGGTCGAGAAATGGGAACGAATCACTCTGGCTTCGCCGACTCGGCAACCGCGACAATGGCGTCAAGCTTCTCGTGGATTTCCTTGTCAATTTCATCGAGAGGGACCAAAAAGGCCAGCTCATAGAAGTTACGCTTAGCCATGAGATTTGGGATTCCCAGTTTTTTGAAGTAATTTTGGAAGAGAGGTGTCAAGAAATCATCGCTCACCTTTGTGCCGGGATCCCATGCGGATCCCTTGCCCAGCGTCTTGAGGGCCGCTTCCAATTCGGCAATCGATTCTTGCATCGCAGTCAGCCGCCGCTGGGCCTCTGATTCGCTGAAGAGAGGTCCAGCGGCAGCATCTATACTACTTGCGGCACTTTGTACCGCGTACGCCTCTAAAGTCCTTCGAGAGCAGAGGTAGTTCTCGATTTCCCTTTTGCGCCAGGTCAGAGCAGTTGCACCTAAGTTGTCGGGCAGAGGGCGCTCCAACTGGTCGAAGATTGCTATCCCTTTCAGTTGGCCTACAGCCTCGCGGAGACCGTGGAAGTGCTTTATAACTTCGATTGGTTGGTTCCCGACATACTTGACAAAGGGGCGAGCGAGACAGTCTTTGGCTCTCTTGTGGTCTAGTCTCTCGGCGAATGCCCTCAAGATTGCGAGATCAGTTGATCCTTCCAAATACAATACCCACTTCGTCTTGTCAGCCTGGTAGTACTGTTCGAAACCGATATCCTCCAATGACTTCATCACTTGACTGCCGCGGTCGGTTATTGCGTGGGGTTTGTTGCCGACAAACGCGATTACAAGATCTCGTCCGGCTGCCTCATTAAGCAGCACTTCGCTGTGACTCGCTGCAACGACTTGGTTGCCGTTCGTTTTAGCCACGTCTGTCAACACTTGGTAGATCTGACGTTGTCGAAGAATTTCCAGATGAGCATCGGGCTCATCGAGCAGGAGCACCGAATTCGGGTTTGCGAACATGTAAGCAAGCAGCAGCAATGTTTGCTGCAGCCCCCGGCCTGACGATGAGAGGTCGAGCTGGACGTCTTCTTCTTGATAGGTCATCTCCAACTCGCCCCTCTCGGTGATATAGCGCGGAGGATCGAGTGTAGAACCAAACAACGTCTCGATGTATTCGACGAGTTTTTTCCACAATTCCGGTTTGCTGGTGTAGACGTTGTAACAGAGGTTTCTGAGAACTGCAGCAGTCTGGCCTTCTCCCGACGCGTACGTTAATCGCACCCTGATCCAAACGCGTTTCGTTCGCAGCCAGCCCGGACATGGGTGGAAGGAATGCAACCTGCACGCCGCCTGCCTCCTCGGGCACGGCCATCCTCGTGCTGGAGCCGCCGTTGAGCCCCCGAAGCGGGCGACAGTAGAACGATTCCTCGTTAGCGTAGTAGAACTCCAGGCCACACTCCCATGGCCTGTCGTTTGTGACACCTTCAACGACGATGTCAAAAAAAACGTTTTGGGTGTCTTGCCCGGTCTCAGTTCTTCTCACGTCCCTGACGTGGAGGTTCTTCCACAGAAGGTTTGCACTGGGGACAGGAACGGCCACGAGATCACGGCGGTTTATCGTGACCCCAGGCCTCTTCTCAGGTAGGCCCTTGCCTTTTCTCCTCTCGTTCCACCTGCTGAGCCCGACTTGCCACAAGGCGAGGGCCTGCAGGGCTGATGTTTTCCCAGAGTTGTTCGGGCCGATGAACACCACTGGATTGCCGAGATCCACTTCCACATCGCCGAAGCGCTTGAAATTTCGGATCTTGATTTTTGTCAGCATTCAACCCTCAACGTCTCAAAACATTGTAGCTCCCTGGCGGAACCATGGCGTAAGCGATCCTAGAACGCATCAATCCCCGTCACGCTCGCCCCAATCACCAGCGTGTGGATATCATGCGTGCCCTCATAGGTCTTCACGCTTTCGAGGTTCATCAGGTGCCGCATGATGGGATAATCGTCAGCTATGCCGTTCGCCGCCAGAATATCGCGCGACAACCGGGCGCACTCCAGCGCCATCCAGACGTTGTTTCTCTTCGCCATCGAGATATGCTGATGCTGCACTTTTCCCGCGTCTTTTAAGCGGCCGACTTGCAGCACCAGTAACTGCGCCTTGGTGATCTCGTTGATCATCCAGGCAAGTTTCTCCTGCACCAGCTGATGCGAGGCGATGGGCTGATCGCGCCATTGTTTGCGCAGCAGCGAATACTGCAGCGCGCAGTCGTAACACGCCATCGCCGCGCCTACCGCTCCCCACGCGATGCCATAGCGTGCCTGGTTCAAGCACATCAGCGGAGACTTCAATCCATCCGACCCCGGCAACAGGTTCGATTCGGGGACCCGCACATCCTGCAGCGACAAGCCCGATGTCACCGACGCGCGCAGCGACCACTTCCCGTGTATGTCATCGGCCTTGAATCCGGGACGGTCGGTCTCCACCAGAAATCCGCGTATCTTGTCGCCCTCATTTTCAACCTTGGCCCAGATCACGGCCACGTCGGCAATCGAACCCGAGGTGATCCACATTTTTTCGCCGTTCAGCACATATTCTTTTCCAACCTTGCGAGCGCGCATCCTCATGCCGCCGGGATTCGATCCGAAGTCCGGCTCGGTCAGTCCAAAGCAGCCGATCTTTTCGCCCTTCTGCAGCGCCGGCAACCAGGTATTCTTCTGCTCGTCGCTGCCGAAGGTATAAATCGGATACATCACCAGCGCCGACTGCACGCTGACAAACGAGCGGACGCCGGAATCTCCGCGTTCCAGTTCCTGCGTGACCAGCCCATATTCGACGTTCGACATGCCGGCGCAGCCGTAGCCGTCGAGCGATGCGCCGAAGAATCCGAGATCGGCCATCGGCTTCACCAGTTCGCGCGGAAAGCGGCCGGCGCGGTTGCACTCCTCAATGATGGGGACGAGATTGTCTTCGATGAACTGGCGCGCCGTGCTCGCGCACCAGGCGCTCGTCGTCGTTCAGCAACGTGTCGAAGTCGATGAAGTCCACACCACGGAATTTGATGGCCGGCATTACGTCTCACCCCACAGAGTCAGCAGACAGCGAACGGGAAACTAATCAAAGTAGCAGAGCGGCGGGGGAGTCAGCAACGCAAAGAAGTGGAGCGCACGGGCGTCTCGCGAGCCTGTCCTGAGCGAAGTCGAAGGATCCAGCCGGGCGGGGACGCCCGGCGCTCCACCAGTAAGCGGCGAAGAGAGTCCGCCTAATCTGTTCTCATTAGAGACACCGTTTCCCGCAATCCGATAACATGTTGCAAACTCAGGGTTGCAGGCTCTTGTGGGGGCCGCATAAATCAGTCATGTCTTCCGCCAGAAATTCTGTGGGCAGAGTGTTGTCGCTGCTGATCGGCTTCCTTGTCGTGTCCGCGATTTACCTTTACACCTTCCCGCAAGCGAATATCTTCTACGCCGGAGTGGTGTTGCTGCACGTCGTTGCCGGCGTCGTGGCTTCCGTCCTTCTATTGCTCTGGCTGGTGCGCTCGTGGCGCCAGGGGGAGCCGCTGGTTCGCATCGGAATGGCTTTTCTGTTCCTCGGCGCAATTCCAGGACTGGCGCTGATTTACACCGGAGCATTGCGTGCGGAGTGGCCGCTCGTCTACATCCACCTCGGTTTGAGCTTTGTCGGTGCCGGCCTGATCGCTGCGGCCCGAATGGGGCATCACGGATGGCTGTCCCGCCATGCTGCTCTTCGCGTTGCAGTCGTGCTCGCCGTGCTGGCGGTGCTGGCGCCCGTGGCTCGCTATCTACGAGAAACTCGCTGGACGCAGCGTGGACGCATTGAAAATCCGGCCCTGCCTCCCGTCAGCATGAATGGCGAAGGCGACGGTCCCACCGGTCCATTTTTTCCCAGCTCCGCGCAGGTCTATGGCGGAGAAAAGATTCCCAGCAAGTTCTTCATGGAATCGGATTCCTGCAAGCGTTGTCACGAGGACATCTACAACCAGTGGAACAGCTCGGCCCACCATTTTTCCTCGTTCAACAATCAGTGGTATCGCAAGGCGGTCGAGTACATGCAGGATACGGTCGGCACCAGGCCTTCCAAATGGTGCGGCGGATGCCATGACCCGGCCGTGCTCTACAGCGGCAAGATGGATACGCCCATCAAGCAGATCGTGCACACGCCCGAAGCCCAGGCCGGACTCGGCTGCATGATGTGCCACTCCATCGCCGACGTAAAAAGCACGATGGGGCAAGGCGATTTCTATCTCGAGTATCCCAAGCTGCACGAACTCGCGGCCAGCAAGAACCCTCTGGTTCGCACCCTGCACGACTTCATGATCAAGCTGAATCCGGAGCCGCACCGCCGCGTGTTCCTCAAGCCGTTCATGAAGCAGCAGACGGCGGAGTTCTGCTCCTCCTGCCACAAGGTGCACCTCGACGTGCCGGTCAATCACTACCGCTGGATTCGCGGCTTCAACGAGTACGACAACTGGCAGGCCAGCGGCGTCTCGGGCGAGGGCGCGCGCTCGTTCTACTACCCGCCGAAACCGCAGCAGTGCGCCGATTGCCACATGCCGCTCGAACCCTCCAACGATATGGGCAACATTGCCGGCAAAGTGCACTCCCACCGTTTCCCCGCCGCCAACACCGCGCTGCCCACGGCCAACGAAGACGCCGCGCAGTTGAAGGCGACCGAAGAATTCCTGACCAGCGGAGCCCTGACGGTGGATATTTTTGCGCTCACGCCGGCCAGCACTCCGTTAAAAACCGGAGCCATCGCGCAACACGAGCTCGCAACCACCTTCGCGGTGGGAGAGGAAGCGGAAGCCAAAATCACTCCCGGTCCCGTCGCGGAGGCTGCTCCGGTTACTGCGCCTCTCGACCGTGTGCGGCCAGCCGTCCGTCGCGGCGACACGGTTCGCGTCGACGTGGTCGTTCGCACCAAGCGCGTCGGACATTTCTTTCCCGGTGGCACGGTCGATGCCTACGATACTTGGCTCGAACTGAAAGGCGTCGACGATAAGGGCCAGACAATTTTCTGGAGCGGCATGGTCGAGGACAATGGCAAGGGCCCGGTGGACAAGGGCGCGCACTTCTATCGCTCGCTCCAGGTCGATGCGCACGGCAACCCGATCAACAAGCGCAATGCCTGGGCCACGCGCGCCGTCGTGTACGTGCGCCTGATCCCGCCTGGCGCCGCCGACACGGTGCACTTCCGCATGAAGATTCCCGAGAAAACGGGCAGCAAAATTACCTTGACCGCGCGCCTCTGCTATCGCAAGTTCGCGTGGTGGAACACACAGTTCGCGTTTGCGGGCGAGCATGACAACAGCGCTATCGAAGCCCGGAGACGCGCCAGCCACGGTTACGCCCGACTACGACGATATGAAAATGGCGTTCACGGCGTCTCTCCACGGAGTCTCGGCGAAATAAGAGAAGATTCCCGACGTACCGATCGTGGCAGTTGCGCAAAACGAAGTAGCCCTCGACGTACTGCCCGCGAACGCCCCGGCGCCGCAGTCCAAGACTCAGCTCGCAAAAGAAGACTGGCAGCGCTGGAACGACTACGGCATCGGCCTCTTTCTGCAAGGCGATCTGAAAGCCGCGCAGGCTGCCTTCGAAAAAGTCACCGAGACCGATCCACAGAATCCCGATGGCTGGGTAAACATCGGACGCGCCGCTCTGCAGGAAGGCGACGTGGCCCGCGCCCGCACCGTTCTCGAGAAAGCGCTTGGCTCTTAGTCCCGATCTCGCCCGCGCGCACTTCTTCTATGCCGGAGTTCTGCGCCAGGAAGGCAATTACGACGGCGCGGCACAACATCTGGCGAAAGTCCTCGCGCAATATCCCCGCGACCGCGTGGCGCTGAACAATCTCGGCCGCGTCTTATTTCTAGAGAGAAAGTATGCGGACGCTGTAAAAGTCCTGCAGCAGGTGCTCGCCGTCGATCCCGAGGATCTGCAGGCGCACTATAACCTCATGCTCTGCTACAACGGTCTTGGCGACGAAAGAATGTCCAAGGAACATCAGGCTCGCTACCTGCGCTTTCAAAGCCGACGAAGCGTCGCAAGCCATCACCGGCCCTTATCGCCGGCTCCATCCCGAAGACAACAACGAGCGTCAGAGCATCCACGAGCACGTATCCGTGCCATTGCCGATCTTGCACAGCGTACCCGCCAAACGTTTGGCCGCAAGCGCAATCCCAACTCGCGGGGCGCAAAGGTGATGCACGCCTTCAAAAGAAAATCTACCGCGGAGACACCGAGACACGGAGAAAGACTGGGTTCTTCTTTTAACGCTTTCCGCCGTGCCTCCGTGTCTCCGTGGTGGGTGTTGCCGTTGCTGCTAGTTGCAAGCGTCGCCCACGCACAAACCGTCACTTTCCGCGACATCACCGTTCAAGCCGGCATCCACTTCACCCACAACAATGGAGCCTTCGGGAAAAAGTGGCTTCCGGAAACCATGGGCCCCGGCTGCGCCTTCATCGATTACGACAACGACGGCTTCCCCGACATCCTGCTGGTCAATGGACAAGACTGGTTCGGCCACCCGAAAAGCGGCGCGACCACGTTGAAGCTCTACCACAACAATCACGACGGCACCTTCACCGACGTAACGCGCAAGTCGGGTCTCGGCATTTCGCTCTTTGGGATGGGTGTCGCGGTCGGCGACTACGACAACGACGGCTTCGACGATATTTTCATTACCGCCGTCGGCCAGAGCCATCTCTTCCACAACAACGGCAACGGCACGTTTACGGATGTGACCAAGTCCGCGGGACTGTGGGGGCCGAGCGAGTTTTCGACCGGCGCCGCCTGGGTCGATTACGATCGCGATGGAAAACTTGATCTGGTAGTCGCCAACTACGTGCAGTGGTCCGCGCAAACCGACCTCTACTGCACCATCGATGGCTCGCACAAATCCTACTGCACGCCCGAATCGTATAAGGGAACGTCGGCGCGCCTCTGGCACAACCTCGGCAACGGTAAGTTTGAAGACGCCACCCAGAAGGCCGGCCTTTACGATCCAACCTCCAAAGGTCTCGGCGTCGCCATTCTCGACTACAACAGTGACGGATGGCCCGACATCCTGATCGCCAACGACACGCAACCCAACAAGCTTTACCTGAACAAAAAGAACGGCACCTTCGAAGAGCGCGCCGTTTCCGCCGGCATCGCCTTCAGCGAAGACGGCATTGCCCGCGCCGGTATGGGCGTCGACGCCGTGGATTACGACCGTTCCGGTAGCGCGAGCCTGGTGATTACAAATTTTGCGAACCAGATGCTCGCTCTCTACCACAACGAAGGCAACGGCCTGTTCGTGGACGAAGCTCCACGCTCGGAAGCCGGCCGCGCGACGCTGCTGACGCTCGGCTTCGGCTGCTTCTTCTTCGACTACGATAACGACGGCTGGCAGGACATCTTCGTAGCCGACGGCCACATCGAAGACGAGATCGAAACGGTGCAAAAGCGCGTCAGCTATGCCGAGCCGCCACACTTATTCCGTAACCTCGGAACCGGGAAGTTTGAAGAAGTGACGACAAAAGTCGGAAGCGCGTTGGCCGCTCCGAAAGTTGCGCGTGGCGCGGCCTACGCCGATATCAATAATGATGGCGCATTAGACGTCCTGCTCATGAGCAACGGCGGCCCCGCCCATCTCTATCTAAACCAGGGCGGCACGAACCAGAGCCTGCGCATAAAGCTCGTCGGGACAAAATCCAACCGCGACGGTATCGGCGCCGTCGTCCGCATCAGTGCCGGGGCGGATAGGCAGTGGCTCACCATGAAGAGTGGGTCCAGCTATCTTTCGCAGAGCGAACTGGTGCTGACCTTCGGCATGGGATCGAAAACCAAAGCCGACACGGTCGAAGTTGATTGGCCCAGTGGGCAGGTGGACAAGCTCGCCAACATCGCGACCGGGCAGACCATTACCGTTCAGGAAGCGAAAGGGCAGATCGCCGCGCGCGCGTACGGGAAGAAGTAGAACTGGCATCATAAATGCCTTTTCAACCCGGAAGGCACGTCCCTCAGGGGCTAAAGCCCGTGTGTTTATTGGCTCTGGGCGGCACGGCTGAAGCCGTGCCCTTCCCAAAACCATTTATGGAAAACCAGTTCTAATTCGTAGTTCTCTACCCATCTTGGCATTCGGATAGAATCATCTCCGAACTCACCATGACAATGACCAGGACACTCAGCGTCGTTCTCATTCTCGCTTTTCTTCTCGTCCTACTCGCCGCGACCGCTGCCGCTCCGAATCCCCAGGAAGCCGCCCGCCTCAACAACATTGGCGTCGCTTACATGAACCAGCAGCTTTTTGAGAAAGCTTTGAAGTCGTTTGAAGCGGCCGCGATTGCCGACCCGGCACTCGATGTGGCCGCCGTCAATCAAGGAGTGGCACTGCTCAACCTGCAGCGCGGCGACGAAGCGAAGGCGGTGCTGGAAAAGGCCGTCAAAATCAATCCCAAAGACGCGCACGCCTGGTACAACCTCGGCCTCCATTACAAGAACTCGTCGAGCGCCGGGTTGGCCATCGACGCGTTCCGTCGCGTGACTGAGATCGATCCGGACGATGCCGACACCTGGTACTTCCTGGGATCGACCTGCGCGCAACTCAAGCAGTTTCCCGACGCGATCGCTGCCTTCGAGCACGCATTAAAGCTCGACCCGCACCACGCCTCCGCCGAGTTCGGGCTGGCGCGGGCCTACCAGCAATCCGGCCAAGCCGACCCCGCCCATGAAGCAATGAAGAAGTTCCAGTACATCACGCAGAACAAGCTGGGCGCGCCCATCAGTCTGGCGTATGGCGAGCAGGGAAAATATTCGCGCGCGGAAGATTCGCCGGTGGCGGTGGCGAAGGTGCCGGCGCAGATTCCGGTGAAGTTTGTGGATGTGACGGCGGAAGCGGGGCTCAGTGGCGTAGTTAAGAAGACGCGCGCTAGAGGCCCCGGGGACTACCCCAGGAACATGATTGAATCCTATGGCCCGGGTGCTTGTTTCCTCGACTTCAATAACGATGGACTGATTGACCTGTTTATCCCCGACAATGGACCAGACGGTGGCATGGTTCTGTATCAAAATCTAGGCAACGGCAAGTTCGAGGACGTCACGAAGAAAGCCGAACTTGATCCGAGCTTGCATGGGAACGCATGTACAGCGGGCGATTACGATAACGACGGCGCCGAAGATTTAGCTGTGAGTTTCTATAGCCGGATCATGCTGCTGCACAACGAAAAGAACGGCACCTTTAAGGACGTGGCGAAAGCCGCAGGAGTCAAGAGCGACCGCCGCATCTACCCTCCCGACTACCACAAGAGCATTATCACCCCCGATGATGTCCACAACTTCGGACTGGCATTTGTTGATTACGACCACGACGGCGATCTGGATCTGTACGTGCCTCCCGCTACGGGTCACAAGAACCCAGCGGAATGATGATGGGGCTGGAGACGATGTGGCGCAACAATGGCAACGGTACATTTACAGAAGCGTCGATTGGCCTGGAAGGTGGCCCCACCAACGGTCCAATAGGGGTAATCGGGACGGACTATAACAATGACCGCGCTGTGGACCTCGTGGTGATCGACCACGGACCTACGATCTTTGAGAACCCGCGGGAGGGAAAGTTTCTGGCACGCAAGCCTTGGTCGGCACCTATACCCGGAGCGACAGCCGTCGCCGTTCTCGACTTCAATCACGACGGCTGGATGGACCTTGCCTTCACACATGGCGAAGAGCCCGGCATCACGCTTTGGCGGAACAATCAAGGTAAGACCTTCGAACAAGTCCCGCTGCCGAAAGTGGACTGGGTTCGAGCCTACGGTATCGTCGCCATCGACTACGACAACGACGGCTGGATCGATCTCGTCGCAGTCGGCGAGACGAAAGACGGCAAGGGCGAAGTCCGCCTCTTCCGTAATCTCGGCCCCGACGGCTTCAAAGATGTCACCGCTGAAACCGGACTCGACAAAATTCAGCTCAAGGAGCCGCGCGCTATTATCACTGGCGATTATGACAACGACGGCGCTGTCGATCTCCTGATCACGCAAAATCACGGGCCCGCCGTCCTGCTCCATAACGAGGGTGGCAACAAGAACAACTCGCTGCGCCTTGCGCTCAAGGGACTGAACGATAACAAGAGCGCCATCGGCACGAAGGTGGAAGTCTTCTCCGATGGCATTCGCCAGAAGTTTGAAGTGTACGGGTCGTCCGGCTACCTCGGACAGAACTCGCCTTACCTGACCATCGGCCTCGGCCAAGCAAGAGAAGCCGACGTCGTCCGCATGTTGTGGCCTACCGGCGTTTTGCAGGATGAAATCGGAGTCGCCGCCAATAAGGTGCAGAACTTCACTGAAATGGATCGCCGCGGCAGTTCCTGTCCAACGCTTTTTGCGTGGGACGGTCACGAATACCAACTCGTCGGCGACATGCTCGGCGCGGGTGTCGTCGGACACTGGATCGCAGCGAACGAGGGGAAAGTCGAACGTAACATCGCTCGTCCGACCGAGGCCATCAAG
>CAWABC010000047.1:0-13288 GCA_963780105.1 uncultured Acidobacteriaceae bacterium | reverse complement strand
GCAACGATACGAGCAACCATTGCAGAGGTCAGCGTCACATTGCAGAGGTAAAAACCCTAGGGCCCACAGTGCCGTTTGCGTCGGGGTTGTTCACTTCTGCAAGCTGACCTCTAACCTATGACCTCAATGCTACCTCTGCAATCGCTAGTAGTGTCCTTCTCCCAATTGCACCTTGCCGCGAAACATGCGATAGACGAAGACAAAATACGCCATCGCGAGCACCGCGCCCAACGTCCACCAAACCAAGCCGACGCTCAGTCCGTACCTGCCGGCGGCAGTGTTGTAGATGGTGAGGTCGTATTGGTGGTCGCGGGCGGGCAGGACCGCGGGATAGAGCGCAAATGCCGCGCCCACCAGCATGAAGGTGATATAGAGGCTGGAGGCAACGAACGCGAGTTTTTCTTTGCCCTTGGGATTGGCCCAGAGCATGACGGCCAGGCTGGCAACCACGGCGACCGGAACCAGAATCCCCACCTTGTGCTTCCCGTAGTTCGCCATGATTTCGGGGCGAATGAAATAAGTCGCCACCAGGGAAATGCAGGTTAGAAAGAATTGCAGAGGCCAGCAAAGCAAAGCGAAACCACGGGCGCGCCGTCCGAGGTCTTCGTCGGTCTTGAGGGCGACATAGTAAGAACCGTGCGCGGCCAGGGTTACTAACGCCATTACGCCGATGAGTATCGTATACCAATCCAGGATGCCCGTCTGCGGGCCGAGTTTGAAGTCAGTCCAGAGCGGCTCAAAGAAATAGCCGGTTGCATCGAGCGGAACTCCGCGCACCACGTTGCCCAACGCCGCGCCGAAAAACACCGCCAGCAAAATGCTGGAGACGCTGAAGACCGTGTCGAAGAAGTCCTGCCAGACTTGACTTTCGATGTGAACGCGGAATTCAATGCCGACGGCGCGCAGTATCAGGAGCCACAAGACAATGGTCAGCGGGAGGTAAAACCCGCTAAAGCTCGACGCATACAGCTGAGGAAAGGCGAAGTACAAAACGCCGCCGGCCGCCAGTAGCCAGACTTCATTGCCATCCCAGACCGGGCCGATCGAGCGCAGTACGCGGCGCCGTTCGTCGTTCGTTTTGGCCGCAATCAGATAGATCGCACCCGCGCCAAGATCGAATCCGTCGAGCACAACATAGGTCGCAACCATGACTGCGACAATCCAGAACCAAAGGCTCGCCATGTTACTTTGCCTCCTTGGCCGGTCCGGATACTGGGCCGTGCTCAATTTCGCGCCGCAGCAGGAACAGTCCCAAAATGCCGAGCACCATATAAATGCCCATGAAGCCCAACAGAGTAAACATGCCGTTGCCCGCCGAGACAACCTTGGAGTAGCCGGCTTCGGTGCGCATCAGTCCATAGATCAGCCAGGGCTGGCGGCCGAGTTCGGCGGTCATCCACCCGGCAGTATTGGCGATATATGGAAATGGGGCTGCCAGCATCAGGATCCAGAGCATCCACCTGGCGTTAAACAGTGTGCCGCGCCACAGCAGGAACAGCGCGAGGATCATGACTGCGACAAAGAACGTCCCCAGGCCAACCATGATGTGATAACTGTAATAAAGCAAGGGAATGTTACCCGGCCAGTCTTGCTTGGGGAAAGCGTCGAGTCCGCGGACATTGGCATTCCAGCGCCTGTAAGTCAGCATGCTCAGCATTCCCGGAACTTCAATCGGGTTATCGATCTTGCCTTGTTGTTCGTTAGGTTGACCTACAATCAGCAATGGCGCGGCATTCTGGCCTTGAAACAACCCCTCCATCGCCGCCAGGGTCACGGGCTGCAGGTCGGCGACCATTTTGCCTTGGCCGTCGCCGGTCGGAAAAATCTGGAGAACGCTGAACACGCAGCCGGCAATCACGCCGGCCTTTACAAAAATGCGAGCGTGCGCCGTCCACTTGCTGCAGAGCAGATAGAACGCGCCCACCGCCGTCATGATGAACGCGCCTGTAATCGCCGCTCCGCTCATGTTGTGCGCGTATTGCCATCCGGCCCAGGGATTCAGCACAAAATGCCAGAAACTGGCGAGTTGCAAGCTCCCATCCGCGGCCGTGAAATAGCCGACGGGATGCTGCATGAAAGCGTCGGTGGCGATGATGAAATAGCCCGACAACCACGAACCCACAAAGACGGCGACGGCCGACAGCCAGTGCGCTCTCGGGCTCAGGCGTTTCTCTCCATAGAGAAATAATCCGAGGAACGCCGATTCAAGGAAGAACGCAAACATGCCTTCCATGGCGAGAGTCTGTCCGATGACGCCGCCCGCGAATCGCGAAAAGAGCGACCAGTTGGTGCCGAACTGAAATTCCATCGGAATGCCGGTTACAACACCTAATACGAAATTGATGCCAAAAATCCTTCCCCAAAAGCGCGCCGCCTCGTGGTACATGGGATCGTTGCGCCGCAAACCAATCGTCTTGAGGACGACGATCAGCAGCGCGAGGCCCATGGTCAGTTGCGGGAAGAGATAGTGAAACGTGGCGGTGAAGGCGAAGTGCAAGCGGTGAACGAAGAGTGCGCTGTCCATAAGTAAGGTCCCACGTCCTAGTTATCCGGTCTCAGCTGCCAACGGACAAATGACAAACTGACGCTTCGTATCAGGGCATCGCTTCCGCGATGCCGCAAGTTCTCCGAAAATCATACCCCCCTTCAGGGGCAGGACAACGAATCATACCAACCCCCGACCCTCGATCCTGCGCGCCGATTCCTTGCGGCGCAACTCCCGGCGATGCGCGGCATCTTCGTAGCGGCGCTTTTCTTCCGCGGTCTCGGGAATGACAGGCGGAACCGCCATGCGATATCCCGCAGCATCCACGGCAACAAAAGTCAGATAGGCGGAACTGACATGGTGACTTTGTTCGGCGCGATAATTTTCTACCCAGACCTTCACGCCCACCTCCATCGAAGTGTGGTAGACGCGATTGACCGAAGAGCGCAGGACTACGAAATCTCCAACCCGGACGGGCACGAGAAAATCCAGATGATCAATCGAAGCCGTCACCACGTACGCGCGTGAGTGCCGGTGGGCGGCCATGGCGCCGGCCATGTCGATCCAGTGCATCAAGCGTCCGCCCAGCAGAGAGTTCAGAGGATTGGCATCGTTCGGCAGAACGATTTCGGTCATTTCCGAGATTGATTCACGCACCGGCCGGGGGCGGGTTAATCTTGCTTTGTCGTCGTCATTCATTGATTCACGCAGGTTTTCGGGAAGGGCACGACTTCAGTCGTGCCGCCAGTCGTTGAACATGTGTCGCGCTTTAGCGCCAGAGGGAAGTTTCCCGCACCCCGTACCGCTGGCTCTGAAGCGCGAGCGCGATACGCCTCGAGATAGCATGTCGCCAGCCTGTGGACTCGCGCATCCGCATGTGGATTCAGCCAGACCTCGCTCGCCAGGTCAAAAGTCAATTCCCCATGTTCGATCGGGGCGTGGTCCAACTCACATACGTACCGCAGCGCGACTTGACTGGCGCTTGCGCGGGCAACCGAAAAACGCACCGCATCCCAGTCACGGCGCTGGGGAAGGTGCGGACAGGCGGTCGCGTAGCCAAGGTTGCAGAATTCCCGTAGGTGAGTGTCGGATGCCGCCAGTTCCTGCCCCGAGGCGCGGCATTTTCCCGTCCATCCCGCGCCCAGTGGCAGACGCGAAGGATGCGGCCAGGAGCCGTCGTTCACAATTTCCAGCGGCACAAAGAAAGGGCACGCCAAGTTGGTTTCTCGGAGAACAGCCATTGTAACGCGGACCGTGATATGAATGGGAGAACAGCTCTCAGCTACCAGCTATCAGTTGTCAGCTTTTGGCTGTGGCGTGTGGCTTTTACTGAGAGCTGAAAGCTGAGAGCTTCCCTATGGATCGCATTGTCGCGTTGACCGAAATTCTTGCTGAGAATCCCGATGATGAGTTTGCGCGCTATGGGCTGGCTATGGAGTACTCCAAGGCCGGACAAATCGAGCAGGCGCTGGCGGAATACAAAACCCTGATCGAGAAGAATCCGGATTACACGCCCGCATACTTCATGGCGGCGCAGACGCTGGCCGGCGCAAGCCGTATCGATGAGGCCAAGCGCATGCTAGTGGAAGGCATCTCCTCCGCCCGCCGCGCCGGCAACGCCCACGCCCAATCCGAGATGGCGGCCATGCTGGGAGAACTTGGATGAGGCGATTGCAGAGGTCAGAGGTGAGATTGCAGAGGTTGCGAGCTCGTGGGGCTCACAGTGGCCGTTTGCGCTCGGAGTTGTTTTACTTCTGCAATCTGACCTCTGACCTCAGTGCTACACTCTTTTGTTCCGCGGAGGCACGCTATGCGCCGTTTTGCTTTTCTTCTTGTTCTTCTCGTTTCCCTTCCTGCATTTTCTCAAGCCAAGCACCCGTTCACTTTCGAAGACATGATGAAGCTGAAGCGCGTTGGCGAGCCTGTGCCTTCGCCCGATGGCAAGTGGGTGCTGTTTGCCGCCGTCGATGTCGATCTGGCGGCGAATAAGAAGACGTCGCACATCTGGATCGTCCCGCTGGCGGGAGGACCGGAACGCGTGCTCATCGCCGATCAGGATGGCGACCGTCCGCGCTGGGCTCCGGATGGCAAGCGCTTCGCTTTCCTCTCGAATAAAGATGGCGGCTCGCAGATCTGGATTGCCGATTTCGAGGACGCAGCGGGCGCAGTCACTGGCGTCCACAAGCTAACGTCGGTCGCGACCGAAGCTGGCGGTGAACTCTGGTCGCCGGACGGGAAGAACCTCCTATTCACTTCCGATGTCTATCCAGCGTGTGACGGCGCGCCCGCCGCGGAAGAAGCCTGCAACGCCAAGAAGGCGAAAGAAGCTGAAGAATCGAAGGTCAAGGCCATCATCTTCGACCGGCTACTCTACCGTCATTGGAACGCCTACAAGCGTGGCACGCGCACGCACATCTTCGTGGTCTCAGCGCCCACCCTCCCCTCCGGGGAAGGGTGGGGCACCCCAGTTCAATCCGCCCGCGACCTCACGCCCGGCGACTACGATGCTCCCGTGTTCTCGCTCGGCGGACAGGACGACTACGCTTTCTCGCCTGACGGGCAGGAGATTTGCTACACCTCGAACCACGACAAGGTCGAAGCCACGTCCACCAACAACGATCTCTGGATCGTCCCGGTGAACTGGCCCGCGAACGCCACGCCGGCCGACGTGCTAGCCAAGACTAAGAACATCACCGCCGACAATCCCGCCAGCGACTCGACTCCGCTCTATTCGCCCGATGGCAAGTACATCGCCTACCGCGCCCAGCAGCGTCCGGGATACGAGAGCGACCGCTTCCGGCTGATGCTGTACGACCGGACCACAGGCCAAAAGAAGGACCTGCTTTGGATGTTGTTGGACTGGGTCGACGCATTTGCCTGGTCGCCAGACTCCTCAAAACTTTTCTTTGTGTCGAGGGATGATGAAGCGCGCAACGCGGGGCAAACGCTGATCTCCTCAGTTACCGTACATGCCAAGACGGTCACGCCCCCCAAGAACCTTCCAAAAGGAGTGCGACCGTTTACGCAGGCCATGTTCATGGAGGGAATCACTCGCGGTTATGATAGCGATCTTAACTTCGCACCCGACGGCAAGACTCTGCTCTTCACGCGAATGTCCGTGCAACAGCCGACCGAACTCCAGTACGTGATTCTTCCATCCAAGATCGACCCGTACGACCTTCCAGAGGGAGAGCAGCTCACATATGTCAACGACGCAATTCTTTCCCAGGTGTCGATGTCGCCTATGGAGTCTTTCTGGTTCGTCGGAGCGAACAACGACAAAGTCCAAGGTTTCCTCGTCAAGCCGCCGAACTTCGACGCCACCAAAAAATATCCCGTAAAGTTCCTAATCCACGGCGGGCCGCAGGGGGCTTGGGGAGACGACTGGAGCTACCGCTGGAATCCCGAACTCTTTGCCGCCAACGGATACGTGGTCATCATGATCAACTTCCACGGCTCGACCGGCTACGGACAGAAGTTCGTCGAGTCGATCAGCGGCGACTGGGGCGGCGCCCCGTTTGAAGACCTGATGAAGGGCCTCGACTACGCGGAGAGGACTTATCCGTTTATTGACAAAGACCGCGAGTGCGCGCTGGGCGCTAGCTACGGCGGATACATGGCCAACTGGGTGCTTGGCCACACCGACCGCTTCAAGTGCATCGTGTCGCACGACGGCATGTTCAATAGCGTCTCCGCCTGGGGCACGACCGAAGAACTCTGGTTCAATAACTGGGAGTTCAAGGGCACTCCCTACACGAACCCGGAGATGTACGAGAAGTGGTCTCCGCGGAATGCGGCTAAGAATTTCAAGACGCCTACGCTGGTCATCCACGGACAGCTTGACTACCGGCTTGATTTGAGCGAAGGCCTCCAGCTTTTCACCACGCTGCAGACTATGGGCGTGCCTTCTAAGATGCTCTACTTCCCAGACGAAGGGCACTGGGTGCTGAAGCCGCAGAACTCGCAGCTCTGGTACAAGACCGTGAATGACTGGGTCGATCAGTGGACCAAAAAGTGAGGAGTAGCGCGCCTATCCCGCCGATCCCACTCATCGCAAAAAGCGCGATGAGTGGGGCACCCGCTGTTCTTTTTTCCTAGCCATTGAATCTACTTGTACACTTCGGGGACGAAGTTCTGCTCGTGCATCGGCGGCCGGATGTACTTGAACTTCTCGAGCGGGGGAAGCTTCAGCGGCTCCGGCGTCAGATCTTCGTACGGAACCTGCGACAACAGGTGGGAAATCGCGTTCAGGCGCGCACACTTCTTGTTGTTGGCGTTCACTACGTACCAGGGCGCCTGTTTGATATCGGTGTGGGCGAACATCTCGTCCTTGGCGCGCGAGTACTCTACCCAGTGGCGTCTCGACTCCAGGTCCATGGGGCTCAGCTTCCAGCGTTTGGTGGCGTCTTGCATACGGCCTTGAAAGCGGCGCTCCTGCTCTTCATCGCTAACTGAGAACCAATACTTGAGCAGAATGATGCCGGAGCGCACCAGCATGCGCTCGAACTCCGGACAGCTGTGCAGAAACTCAAGATACTCGCTTTCGCTGCAGAAACCCATCACGTGCTCAACCCCGGCGCGGTTGTACCAGCTGCGATCGAACAGGACCATTTCGCCGGCAGCGGGCAAATGCGGCACATAGCGCTGAAAGTACCACTGCGTTTTTTCGCGTTCGGTCGGGGTGCCCAAGGCCACCACGCGGCAGACGCGCGGATTCAGACTCTCGGTAATCCTCTTGATCGCGCCGCCTTTCCCGGCAGCATCCCGTCCCTCGAAAATGGCTACCAGTTTCAGGCCCTTCTGCCGGATCCACTCCTGCAGTTTGACCAGCTCAATTTGCAGGCGGCGCAGCTCCTTGTTGTAGGCGTGGTTGTTGTCTTTGCCCAGCTTCAGCGGTGTGCGGGCAGAGCCATTCACCGGGGCCGCGCCGTTTGTTTTCGCGGAGGTATTCTCCGAATCCGAAGAGTGTTTTTGCGCCATGGTTCATTCCAAAAGATTGCGAGGCCTGAGATGCCCCCATCAAGTCATCGGCATGACGGGCCAATTGCCTTAGTCGACGGCTCCGCCGGACCTGGAGGAACCTCGACCTTCGGCAACTCTGGGGCCGACTCACAAGACCGGGAAATCCCATCGTCAGCGCCCCCGGTTCGGCTCGCGCCGAAGTTCGAGTCGGGGTTGGAATCAGTATCCTGACACGAGCCGGAGCAGGGGCTCTGGCCGGCGACCGGGTCATCTAGCGGAGCGCCTTCGGGAACCGCGAACAGCATGTCGGGCGCGTCTTGGGGCGTGGACGCCGGCTCGCCTGCCGGCCGACCGAAGTGCGGACCGGGCCAGCTGCTCCTGGCCCTACCGCCGCTGTTTTTGGGCTGCGCCACAATGATCGCGGCCACGGCCTCCATTTGAAACTGCGCGGTCGAGCGGCCTGCACTCACCGTGATGAACACATCGCACGGGCCCACGCTCCCGACCGTCGGCGCCACAGAAGCCAGGCCGTCCTGCGTGCTCACGACCACGGTCTCGGACGATCCGAGGATCACGGGCATCCCGTTCTGCGAGGTCCGAGCCAGCGTGGTCTGAAAGGTGACGTTCACTCCCATCACCGGATTCGCGGCCAGCGAGGCGTCGGTTACCCGCATCACAAGTGCCTGGAAAGCTTGCCCGGTCGCGACCACCTGCTGCGATCCGCTGACCGTCTCCAGCGTCCAGAGCGAAGGCGGCGTGGAGAACAAGGTGAAAGGCTGGCTGCTGCAGGTCGTGTTGTTCGGAGCGGCGCATGCGCTCACTTGCACACTGGCATTTTGATTCGTAAGCAGTGCATTGACGGTGGCGAGTCCCGAGCTGTTGGTGGTCGCGCTCGCCGCTGACAAAGAAGCGGTGCCATTGGTGATGGCGAAATTAACCGCAACATTCGCCTGAGGCGCGCCGTTCTGGTTGAGCGCTTCGACGGTGAGCGGAACGGCAATGGTCGCGCCTTGGCCAATCCAGCGCGTCGGGGTCACGGCAGCCAGGTTGAGCGCGGACGAGCTTGCCACCACCGTGGCCTGCTGCGACTGCGGCGGCTGGTACGACGCCGGCGCCAGAGCTACCGTAATCGTGCTCGATCCGGTCGCGGTGGGAGTCACCCAACTGGACGATTCTCCCGCTTCATCCGTCAGCACGGAACAGGAAGAAGCTCCGCTGCACGCCGAGAATTGCACGCCGTTGGTCGCGCTCCAGGCAATTGTTGCCCCGCTCACCGGCGTAACTCCATCGACGGCGACGGCACGCACGCGAATTGGATTGGCGGCTGCGGAACCGACTGGAGTTGCCGGTTCCGCGCCCTGCAACAGAAGCAAGAGGTCGGTGGCCTGAGCGCCATAGCTCAGCGCTCCGGTCATTTGGGAAAAGCCACCGCTTACTGGATCCGTTACCAGGATCGTAACGGTTCCGTCCTGCGTGCCTGAAGGTAACGCCACCTGGATCTGGCTTGCCGACGTAGACAGAGTGGTCGCAGTGGCGCCGGCGACCGTCACCTGCAGTCCCGCCTTGAAGCCGATGCCGTTGAGAGTGGTCACGCCGCCCGCAAGACTGAGGCGCGCCGGCTTAACCGTATCCGAATAAAGCAGGCTGGCATGGTAGAAATAGTCCGGACGCCCGTCGCCGCGGTCGTCGGCGATCCCCACTCGGAAGGTATCGGACACGGCGAACTGCGCGTCCAAGCGGGTCAAACCCCACGTGGGTGTGTTGAAGGCCGAGGGCGTGGATGCGGGCGCGGGATTGCCGCTCTGGTCGCTCAATTGCCAGATGCCAATCACCGGCAGCAGTTTGGTTTCCGCCGGCTGGCCGGCTTCGTCGAGGGCGGTTACTGAGACCGAGGCCGTGCGGTTGGCCTGCGCTTGGAACTGGAACCAATCGGCGCTGCCGTAGCCGGAGATCCACGACCCCCATCCACCACCCTGCGGAAGCGCCGCGGGATTCGCGTACGTCGAGCCGCTGCCGGGATGCGCTTCGGCGACTTCATCCTGCAACATGAGAATGTCGCGCTCGGCATTCGATCCATTCGATACCGTGACCACAACCGGAGCGAACGAGCCCGACGGCGCCACCTGTGCAGGAGCATAAGGCGCGACTCCCATGGACCAGTTCGCATCCAGCGCTTCCACACTTAATTGGTACTGGGCGATGGTTTGCCCGGGCGGAATCATCAGTTTGCCCAGATCGAAAAAGCCTTCCACCGAGGGATCGTTGGAGCCCCACCGGTCGTAGCGGAGACCATTGGCGTCCACGTATCCGTCGATGATGTTGCCGGCGTTGCCGTGAAACGCGAATCCCGATACGGAAGTCACAACATACTGGCGCGAAGGCTGGCCTGAGACCATCAGCCGGGCCACCACGTTGACGCCCTGCATGGGCTGGACCGCGTTCCCGGAGGCATCGGTGAAGTACACGCTGCCGTAAACTCTGCCCGCCGGTTGCGGGTTCACACTGGCGGGATAGAGCCGGGCGAGCGCGTTCATGTCGTCCATTTCGGGGACGGCCGGGTTGGGATAGCAGACGGCGATGGGCACACAGTTAATCGGGTCGGCAAAGTGCATCACCGGAAATCCCGCAAAATCGGCGCTGGTTGGGGGTGGATTCAGCGTTAACACGTTCAGGTTGGCTTGCGACCATCCCAAGCCCAAGATTCGTCCCAGGACGCGCACCAACCGGTATTGAACATCGGGCAGTTGCGCGTTGGTGGTGGCGCAGACTCCGTTGATAACCACGAGCGCGTGCGCGATGTTCCCTCCGGTGGAGAAGTTATCGGGTCCGCCATAGACGGCGTTGGTGAAGCAATCGGCTAGGCTTCCAGCACCCTGGCCGAGCAGCGCATCGGTGACAGTACCGTCGTAGTCGTAAACAATTCCGACGGGCGTGCCCGTCGCTGAAGAAGTGATGTCCGCGGGGGCGGTGATCACTCCGGCGGTGACTGCGATGTTGCTTCCGTTCACATCTTCGGCAAGATGTCCACCCTGCGACGCAATGAGGGCAACATTGGAAATGCCGGTCCACGTGCTGAACACACCAGCCACAAGAACGTCGGCCTGCGCGTTGGTGAGGATCGGGCTCAACGCCCCCTGGTCGGTGAAGTACTGCACGGAGGCATTCGCCCAGAGCATGGTGTTGCCTTCGACTCCGGGAGCGTAGCCGGAGCCTGCGACAAAAGCCGGGCCCCCGGCGCGGCTGGCAACGGCACTGCAAATGAGAAAAACGGCTACCGTCGGAATTCGCCAGCGCATGGTCACTCCTCTTCACTTCTGGCGCTGCGGATGGCGCGCTCCAATTGAACGAGGCTTACGTTCTCGCTGCTTGGCGCAGAGGACTGCTGCACATCCTTAGCTACATTCTTCCCGCTCGCATCGAGAGCGACTTGGCCAAGGGAGCCACCTACGGGGCTGGTAAAGCCCAGGCGGCTCGGCGGATAGAAGAAGATCAAAATGTGCTGGCCGGTGCGCATCGGACGATGCATGGACCACGCGCCCGCCCACTCGTGAATGGTGAGAATTTGTCCCCGCTTCACCCCCGCAATCGCATGGTCCACGCGGAAACTCAACTGGACCGCTGGAGCCGCCGGAACTGCCCGGTCGTTTGGCGCGGCCTGAGTTGGCACAGTCTGGGTTGCCACAGTTTGGGGCGCGGCGGCGAGTACCGTGCCGGCGAAGATCATCCCGGCTCGGCGCGAAAGCTGTTTCCATTGCGCGCCGAGAACGCGCCCCGCGATAACTTGATCCGATTGCTGCGCCGGTGCAAAGTCCGAGAGGCAGAAGACCGAGCAAGCAACGAGTGCCGTGATGAGCACGCGTCCTGCAGCACGCATAGCCATTTCTTTCTGGAGGGAAACGGGACCGGGAGAGGTCCTGGAAGTGAGATCAGCGTAGCGCGTCGGGAATCGGGCGGCTGTGCGGGCCGTCACTGTGGATTTGTGATGAATCGGGAAACGTTGCGGACGGGCTAGGACGACACGTTCTGGGGATTGACCACGCGAATCCGAGGCCAGCACCACACGCGGGAGGCTATCTCTTGAGGCGACGGTTCGCCCTATTGGTCGCCTTCCGTTGCTTTTTCGCAGCTTTCTTCATTTGTTTCCGCTGTTTCTTGTTTGCCTTGTTCAACATCTTTTGCTGCTTCTTGATCTGCTTCCGCGATCGGCGCGCATTTTCCTGGGGAGTGATGCTTTGCGCTTGCGCCGATATCGAGCCTGCACAGGCCAAGACGGCCAGCAGCATGAAAGTGGCAATTCGTTTCATAACGTCTCCGAACGGAGGATTCTTCAGCGATTCTACCCTGAAGCTGTGCCAGACTGGCACTCGTGGTGTTACTTCCGTAATTCAGTCTATAGGTGACTGGGCGCAGCAGCCGGGCGGGGACGCCCGGCCCTCCCCCAGCAGGCGCGGGCCGGGCTGCCCGGCTCACGGTGTTAGTGAATGGTCTTCGTCTTCCGCGACATGTAATCCATCAGCAAATACTGGCCGAGTGTGTAGGGCGTCGTGAAGTACGCTTTGCCGCGGCACATCTCGGTCACTTTCTGCACGAACTGCACCAGCCCATAGTCGGACGCCAGCATGAACGTATTGATCAGCACGCCCGCCCTTTTGCACTTCGAAACTTCTTCGAGCGTCTGGCTGACCACCAGCGGATCGAGCCCGAATGCGTTCTTGTAGATGCGTCCGTCTTCAAGGGTGAGCGCCGACGGCTTGCCGTCGGTGATCATGACGATCTGCTTCATATCCTTGCGCTGGCGTTGCAGGATGCGCTGCGCCATGCGCAGGCCCTCGCGCGTGTTCGTATAGTACGGACCGACCTTGACGCGCGCCAACTGCGAGAGCGGGACTTCTTCCGCGGAATCGTGAAACAGCACCAGCGACAGCGAGTCTCCCGGATACTGCGTCCGAATCAACTGCGACAGCGCCATCGCGACTTTCTTTGCCGGGGTGAAGCGGTCTTCGCCATACAGAATCATGGAATGCGAGCAGTCGAGCATCAGCACCGTCGCGCATGAGGACTGATACTCGCACTGATGCACCTGCAAGTCGTGGTATTCGAGGTTGAGCGGAAGCCCCAGCCCTTCGCGCCGAATGGCGGACGACAGCGTCGCGGTGATGTCGAGATTCAACGTGTCGCCAAACTCATACCGCTTCGACGCTCCGCTGGCTTCGACGCCGGTTGCCATGTCGCGCGTGTCGTGACGTCCAAAACTCGACTTGCCGAGCGAGCCGAGCAGATCACGCAGAGCCTTGAATCCCAGGAAATCAAGGCTCTTGTCGGTGATCTCGAATTTCGCCTGCTGTTGCGCCTCGCCGACCTGTCCTCCGACGCTCGACTGCCTCGCAGGATCGTGAAGTTGATCGATGGAGATGTAATCCTCCTGCTGCATCCGTTCGATCAGTTTCTCGATTAGCTCCTCGAGTTCGCCCTCCATCTGCATCTGCTGCAGGCGGTCGCGCATTTCTTCGTCAAACAGTTCTCCATTGAGCAGCGCTTGTTCGAGGGCACGCCGCAGCTCGTCCAAAGTCTTTTCGCCCTCTGGCAGCTGGTACCAGAAATTGTCGCTGAATCCGCTCTGCAGAAAATAATTGGAAAGCGCGCCCAGTAGGTCCTCCATGCTCATCTCACTGGCGGGGTCGGGAACGTATTTGGAGTAGCGGATGCGTTTCATAACAGCTCTCAGCCGTCAGCCATCAGCCTTCAGCTAAACCACCTCAGTCGCCGGCAAATAGCGATTGCAGCGGCCCACCGTAAAGATGCCATCCCTCTCCGGCTCTTCCTGACGGCTGATGGCTAACG
>CAWABC010000046.1:0-62107 GCA_963780105.1 uncultured Acidobacteriaceae bacterium | reverse complement strand
ATGTTGTGTCTGTTGCTCGAAGGCCTCGTCTTTGCGGCCATCCGGCGAAATGATGCCAAGACGGATGCCCTTGGCATCGTCGATTCGGTTGGCGTGTGAGTGGTTCATGGCGCCGGGGTGAAAGGCGGTGATCTGGTTGTCGTCGAGGTCGGTGGTGATGAAGGCCTGCGCGGTATAGGTGTCCGTGATCTGGCGGACATGGGTGCTGTCCAGTTCCAAGTGCTCCAGTCGCTGCATGTAGAGACCGCTGTCGTCGCCGACGGTCGCCATGATCACCGGCTCGCCGCCGAGCAGCTTCAGGTTGTAGGCGATGTTGCCGGCGCAGCCGCCGTATTCGCGGCGCATGTCCGGCACCAGGAAGGCGACGTTCAGGATGTGGATCTGCTCGGGCAGGATGTGGTTCTTGAATCGGTCGTGGAACACCATGATGGTGTCGTAGGCGAGAGAGCCGCAGATCAGGGTGCGCATGACGGGTTTCTATGGATAGAAGACGTAGAGTCGATAGCCGACCGCCGGGACGTCCGTGGCCGTCAGCATCAACTGGACCGGTTGCTCGCTGCGGCGCGGAAAGCCGCTGGTGAGGAGGCCTCTGGGGCGGCAGATACTCGGCCGGCGCCAGCGCGCGGCGCAGCAGTGGCCGCTCCTGGGCGTCGGTGAGCGTGAGTTCCAGATGCGGCCAGGTTTGCGCAAAGGGCGCGCGGTTGCGCAGCGTGGCGCCAGGTGCAGGTGCCGGGCTTTCTGGTCCGGGGCGAGGTCGGAGGTCTCGATGCCGATCAGGTCGATCTTGTGCGGCAGCGCGATCCGGCAGCCGAGCAGGTCGCAGACCGCCACGAACACCGGCCGCGTGTCGGGCGCCGCCACCATCGCTTCGGTGCGGTAATGCAGCAGGAGTTGCGCCGCGAGCAGGATTGCGGCGAGAACACTGGCGAGCACCCAAGGCCAGCGCCGTGGCTCGTGGGGAGCTTCCTCATGCAAGTCGAGAATGGTAGGGGGGCCGGCGTGGAAATGGACAGATTCAAAATCGGGCTCACCTTCCAGTTCAATATGCTCTTCCGGATCGCGGTCGAACTCAGGGGGCAAATGCGGTTCGATTTTGGGTTCCGGCGACTCGTCCGATAGAACGGGCGACACAGGCGCTACCTTCGGCCCAGGTCGTGCGGTATCTCGGGGTACGTCGGTCGCCGGCAATTCGGGTTCGACCAGTTTGAAGGTCTCGAATGCCGACGTGGGAGAAGGTTCCGTCACCCGTTCGAAGTCGGTCGGCATCGTAAGCCCAGGTTCTACCTTGGACTTGGGCGGTCGGGTCGGCATGAAAGCGAAATCGGACGGCGCGACCGCGTCGGGTAGTGTCCGCGCACCCGGAGGTGCGGGTACGACGATCGTCCAGGAAAGCCCGGGAACATTAGGTGGGGGCACAATGGCCTCGCGGATCGCCTCGGGCCTATGAGGACCTTCAATGCTCTGGAGGTCATCGACCTTCAGAGGTTCATCGACCTTCAGGGGTTCATCAACCTTCAGAGGTTCATCGACCTTCAGAGGTTCATCAACCTTCAGAGGTTCGTCAACCTTCGGAGGCTTCATCGACCTTCAGAGCTTCATCGACCTTCAGAGGTTCATCGACCTTCAGAGGTTCGTCAACCTTCAGAGGTTCATCGACCTTCGAGCTTCATCGATCTTCAGAGGTTCATCGACCTTCAGAGCTTCATCGACCTTCGGAGCTTCATCGACCCACACGGGTACTTCGATCACACGGGGGTGCTCCGTTTCGCGTGCCGTGGGTGGCGCGGGTGGTGGCGTCTTGGAGCCGTTATTGACCAAGCCGCGCAGCGCATCGAAGACGTGTCTGGCAGTGGCCGCAGCGGACGCGGCCCTGGCGCGCCTTGAGCTGTTCCGGCGTGACGCGAAACGTCGTCGCGCAGTCGGGGCAGCGCGTCAGCATCACGACTTGATTCCCTTCCAGCCGGACCCAGCCGTCGAGCGTGGCGCCGACGGGCAACGCGATGTGCGGCGCGTAGGCGGTCGATGACCTGCTCGGCCTGCGTTTCGAGCACGCCGGACAGCGCGATGCGGCCGCCCGGCGCGACGCGGCCGGACAGCAGCGGCGCCAGCACGCAGAGCGGGTTGGTCAGGATGTTGGCGACGACGAGGTCGAAGGTCTCGGTCAAGCGGCTTGCTGCGAGTGCGCCAGCCGCAGCGCGACGCCGTTGCGCGCGGCATTGTCGCGCGGCGGCCTCGAGCGCCTCGCTCGTCGATATCGACGCCGAGCACGTCGGCGGCGCCGAGCTTGGCCGCGGCGAGTGCCAGGATGCCCGAACCGCAGCCGTAATCGAGCACGCGTTCGCCGCCGCGGCTAACTGTCGCGCACAGCCATTCGAGGCACAGGCGCGTGGTCGGATGCGAGCCGGTGCCGAAGGCCAGGCCGGGATCGAGTTCCAGGTTGATCGCCGTCGGGTCGGGCGCGTGCGTGCCAGGAGGGCACGATCCAGAGCCGGTCGTTGATGCGGATCGGCTCGAACTGCGACTGGGTCAGCCGCACCCAGTCCTGCTCGGCGACGTCGGTCAGCTCGATCTCGGGCGGATCGACGATGCCCGACTTCGCTGGCTGCGGCGGCGATGCGGCCGGCGAGATCGTCGGCCGGCTCGAACAGCGCGACCACCCGGCTGCGCTCGCCAGAGCGGGCGTTGCCGGGCTGCCGGGCTCGCCGAACTGCGGCGTCTCGGCGCTCGGTGCCGGCGTCGGCGTCCTCGACGCTGACCGAGATGCGCGCCGTGCGCCGAGCAGCGCGTCGGACAGCGCCTCGGCGTGGCCGGCGTCAGTGGTGATGGCGGCGCTGATCCACACGTCGGGTCTTAGCCCTTCGACCTCTTCGCGGGCGGCCAGCTTTTCCTCGAGATAGTGGATGCTGGTGCCGCCCTGGATGAAGCGCTCGTCGAGCATCAGTTCCTGGTGCAGCGGAATATTGGTCTTGATGCCGTCGACCATCATCTCCGACAGCGCGATGCGCATGCGGCGGATCGCCTGCTCGCGGGTGTCGCCGTAGGCGATCAGCTTGCCGATCATCGAATCGTAATGCGACGGCACGGTATAGCCGGAATAGACGTGCGAATCGACGCGGATGCCGGGGCCGCCGGGCGGATGCCAATTGGTGATTTTGCCGGGAGACGGCGTGAACTTGAAGGGGTCTTCGGCGTTGATGCGGCATTCGATGGCATGGCCCTTGACCTCGATGTCGCGCTGGCGGAACCACAGCTTCTCGCCGGCGGCGACGCGGATCTGCGCCTGCACGATGTCGATGCCGGTCATCAGTTCGGTGACCGGATGCTCGACCTGGACGCGGGTGTTCATCTCGATGAAGTAGAACTCGCCGTTTTCGTAGAGGAACTCGAAGGTGCCGGCGCCGCGATAGCCGATCTTGCGGCAGGCCTCGGCGCAGCGGTCGCCGATGCGGGCGATCAGGCGGCGATTGACTTCCGGGCGCCGGCGCTTCCTCGATCACCTTCTGGTGGCGGCGCTGCATCGAGCAGTCGCGCTCGCGCAGCCAGACGGCGTTCTTGTAGTTGTCGGCCAGGATCTGGATTTCGATATGGCGCGGATTCTCGAGGAACTTCTCCATGTAGACGATGGGATTGCCGAAGGCCGCCTGGGCTTCGGTGCGGGTCATGTTGACGGCATTGAGCAGCGCCGCTTCGGTATGCACGACGCGCATGCCGCGACCGCCGCCGCCGCCGGCCGCCTTGATGATGACCGGATAGCCGATGGCGCGGGCGATCTTGACGATTTCCTTCGGGTCTTCGGGCAGGGCGCCTTCGGAACCGGGCACGCAGGGCACGCCGGCCGCCTTCATGGCATCCTTGGCCGACACCTTGTCGCCCATCAGCCGGATGGTTTCGGGCTTGCGGGCCGATGAAGACGAAGCCGGACTTCTCGACCCGCTCGGCGAAGTCGGCGTTTTCGGACAGGAAGCCGTAGCCGGGATGGATGGCCTCGGAATCGGTCACTTCGGCCGCCGAGATGATGGCCGGAATGTTCAGATAGCTCTGGGCGGAGGGCGCCGGGCCGATGCAGACCGATTCGTCGGCCAGCTTGACGTACTTGGCCTCGGTGTCGGCCTCGGAATGGACGGCGACGGTCGTGATGCCCAGTTCGCGGCAGGCGCGCAGGATGCGCAGGGCGATTTCGCCGCGGTTGGCGATCAGAACTTTCTCGAACATGGCTGCGTCGTATCTTCGGCCTAACTTCAGCCGATCAGGAACAGAGCGGCTGGCCGTACTCGACCGGCTGGCCGTTTTCGACCAGGATCGCCTTGATGGTGCCGGAGGCGTCGGCTTCGATCTCGTTCATCAGCTTCATCGCTTCGATGATGCAGAGCGTGTCGCCCTGCCTTGACGGCCTGGCCGACCTCGACGAAGGCCGGCGGCGCCCGGGCTGCCGGAGCGGTAGAAGGTGCCGACCATCGGCGACTTGACGACGTGGCCTTCCGGCTCGGCGGGCGCGGCTTCGGCGGCAGCGGCGGCGCCGCGGCGGGCTGCCGGCGCGGCGGCCGTGGGCCGGCGCGCCATCATCACCGTCGTGGTGCGCGGGCGCGGCGCAGCATGCTTGGCGATGCGAATCTTTTCCTCGCCCTCGCTGATTTCCAGTTCGGAAATGCCCGAGTTCTGGACGAGGTCGATCAAGGTCTTGAGTTTTCTCAGATCCATGCTGACTCCCTGCAATGTCGCGGGCGGATGTGCTCCGCCGCCTGGCTGATCTAGGCTTGGGTGATGCGGGCGAGGGCGGCGTCGAGGGCCAGTTCGTAGCCCTGGGCGCCGAGGCCGCAGATGACGCCGACGGCGATGGTCGGAGAAGTACGAGTGGTGGCGGAACGCTTCCCGGGCGTGGATGTTGGAGATATGCACCTCGACGAAGGGGATGGCCACGCCGCGCAGCGCGTCGCGGAATGGCGATGCTGGTATGGCTGTAGGCGCCCGGATTGATGATGATGAATTCGATGCCCTCGGCCGCGGCGGCCTGGATGCGGTCGATCAGTTCGCCTTCCGAGTTGCTCTGGTAGCTCTCGATCTGCACGCCGCGCGCGCGCGCCCGGGCTTCCATGGTCGGCGTGAATGTCGGCGAGCGTCGTGCGGCCGTAGATCTCCGGTTCGCGGCGCCCGAGCAGATTCAGGTTCGGGCCCGTGCAGGACCAGAATTCGTGCCCTGCGACTGCTCTCGGCATTGTCGGCCCTGGTTTTGTTGCTAGTTGCCTTGGACATGGCGGCAAGTTTGCCTCAAATCGCTGCAAGTTGTCTAGCTTGACAGCAGCGGCGGCGACCGTGCGGCGCCTTGGCGCGGTGCGTGGCTTCTGCCCGGTGTGCGGATTGCGCCGCTGCCGGCGTTCGGCCTGGATACGGGAAGACCGACAGCGATTACCGGCATCACCGTCCCAGTCGAGGCGCAAGCGGGTTTCCGGGGCATCCGGCCCTTGGCGCTGGATTCGCGCTATTTCGTAGGAGATGTTGTGAGATAGCAGCAAGATCTCGACATCTTTGCGCGCTGTCGGCGAAGAGTTCGATTTCGACTTCGGCGTAGCGGCCGGCGGTGCCGTCGAGAACGCGCGCCGGTCAGGTAGGGGCGGAAATCGGCCAGCAATTCCATGACCTCGAGCGCGACCTGGCGCAGTTCCCGCAGGCGTTCGGGCTGCTCCTCGTCCTGGTAGAGCGCCTGATAGGCGCGCAGTTCGGTTTCGACCTCGTCGTTGCGTCGGCAAGGACTCGCTTTCGCTGGCGCCCAGTGCGCGTGGCGGCCTTGCGCTTGGCCTGGCCGTAGTCGTCGATGCCGTCCTCGGCCATCAGTGCGGGCGGCGTGGCGGCGATGGAGCGGCGCAGGTGGACGATGCGGGCAGGGAAGGCTTGCGGCGGGGCATGGCTGGGTCTCTCGGGTTAGAATGCCGGCTTCATTATTGCACGCGCCGTCAAACGCCTCGAAACCCCCATGCACATCCACATTCTCGGCATCTGCGGCACCTTCATGGGCGGCATCGCCCTGCTGGCGCGGGCGGCCGGCCACCGGGTCACCGGCTGCGACGCCAACGTCTATCCGCCGATGAGTACCCAGCTCGAAGAGCAGGGCATCGCGCTGACCGAGGGCTACGGCGCCGAACAGATCGGCGCTCGAACCCCGACCTGTTCGTGGTCGGCAACGCCATTTCGCGCGGCAATCCGCTGCTCGAGGAGATCCTCGACCGCAACCTGCCCTACGTGTCCGGTCCGCAATGGCTGGCCGAAAACATCCTGCGCGGTCGCTGGGTGCTGGGCGTTGCCGGCACCCACGGCAAGACGACGACGACGTCGCTGCTGGCCTGGATACTGGAAGAGGCCGGCCTGAATCCGGGCTTCCTGGTCGGCGGCGTGCCGCAGGGTTTCGGCGTTTCGGCGCGGCTCGACGATTCGCCGTTCTTCGTCATCGAGGCCGACGAGTACGACACCGCCTTCTGCGACAAGCGCTCCAAGTTCGTCCATTACCGCCCGCGCACGGCGATCCTGAATAACCTTGAGTTCGATCATGCGGACATCTTCGCTGATCTTGCTGCCATCGAGACGCAATTTCATCATCTCGTGCGAACTTTGCCGCGAAATGGCCTGATCGTCGCCAACGGCGCGCGAAGCGTCGCTGGAACGCGTGCTGGCGCGCGGCTGCTGGACGCCGGTCGAGCGGTTCGAGCGTCGCCGACGGCTGGCAGGCCGGCGATGCCGACGCCGGCGGCGAGTTCGAGGTCACGTCTGGCCGGCAAGCCGGTCGGGCCGCACGCGTCTCGACTTGCCCGGTGCCCACAACCGCGCCAACGCCTGGCGGCGCTCGTGGCGGCGCGCCATGCCGGCGTGCCGGTCGGAAGTCGGCCTGGCGGCGATCGGCACGTTTCCAGGGCGTCAAGCGCCGGCTCGAAGTGCGCGGCACGGTCCGCGGCGTGACCGTCTATGACGACTTCGCCCATCATCCGACGGCGATCGCCGCCACCATCGAAGGCCTGCGCAGCCGGGTCGGCGCGGCGCGCATCCTCGCGGTGCTGGAGCCGCGCTCGAACACCATGAAGCTCGGCACCATGAAGGCCCAGCTGCCGGGCAGCCTGGCTGGCGCCGACCAGGTGTTCTGCTACGCCGCCGAATCTGGGCTGGGATGCCGCCGAAGCGCTGGCGCCGATGGGCGACAAGGCCGCGGTATTCGAGAACCTCGACGCGCTGGTGGCGGCCATCGTCGCCGAAGCGCGCGACGGCGACCAGGTGCTGGTCATGAGCAACGGCGGCTTCGGCGGCATCCACGGCAAGCTGCTGGACGGCGCTGGCGACCTGAAAACAAAACGGGCAGCCGAAGCTGCCCGTCTTGCAGCTTGCCGCGGCGCTTCAGCATTGGCCGGCCAGCGAGCCCTTCATCTTCTGCATCGCCTTGGCTTCGATCTGGCGGATGCGCTCGGCCGAAACGCCGTATTCGGCGGCCAGTTCATGCAGCGTCGCGGCTTCCTCGCCGTCCTCGACCAGCCAGCGGCGCTGGATGATGGTGCGGCTGCGGTCGTCGAGCGCTGGCCAGCGCGGTGCGCAGGCCTTCGTCCTGCAGGCGGTCGTACTGCTTGCGCTCGAGCTGCACCGAGGGCTCGACGCTGCTGTCGGCCGCCAGATAGGCGATCGGCGCGAAGCGCTCCTCGTCGTCGTCGCCGGTCGGCTCCAGTGCGATATCGCCGCCCGGTGAGGCGGGTTTCCATCTCGACCACTTCCTCGGGCTTGACGCCGAGCTTCTGCGCGACGGCGTCGACTTCGTCGGGGCCCAGGGTGGCGAAGCTCTGCTTCATGCTGCGCAGGTTGAAGAACAGCTTGCGCTGCGCCTTGGTGGTGGCGATCTTGACCAGGCGCCAGTTCTTCAGGATGTATTCGTGGATCTCGGCCTTGATCCAGTGCATGGCGAAGGAAACCAGGCGCACGCCGCGCTCCGGGTCGAAGCGCTTGACCGCCTTCATCAGGCCGATATTGCCTTCCTGGATCAGGTCGGCGTGCGGCAGGCCGTAGCCGAGATAGCCGCGGGCGACGGCGATCACCAGCCGCAGAGTGCGAAAGCACCAAGCCGGCGCGCCGCCTCCAGATCGTTGTCGTCGCGGAAACGCCGCGCCAGATCGAACTCCTCGTCTTCGGCAAGCATGGGCACGCGATTCGCCGCCTGAGATATAGGCTTCGATGCTGCCGGCCGTCGACGGAACCGGGAACTGGGCTAGGGTCAGGGCAGGGTCAGGGCATGGCTCATCTGTCCAATCCTCCTTCAATCAAAGTTTAGCACTCGGATGATGGGAGTGCCAATCCTACCCGAAAGTTCCCGAGCTGTCCAGTAGGGTTTGGTGGTGTCGTCTGCATCCCAAGCAGAGATCTTTGCAGCCCAAAGTAAGAGTTTACTTCTAGGCCCGGTGCGGGTCTGCGGGGAGAGAGCCTCAAAACCCGCATCAGCACTTGTGCAAACGGGATGCATGTCCGCCCAACTTAGACTGGGACAGGGTCTATGGAAAGATGGTATCCCGGCTTTCCGACGACAGCGCGATGACAACGGCAATCTTCACAAGTTCACGGGCGCGTTTAGAGGAACCCCAGCCGAGGCGGGGGCCCCTTGGCCGGTGAATCTGAGCGCGACGAGTAAACTCTCGTCGCCTGTTTACGACGGCGTCACCGGGTACGTAATTGTGGGCGACTTTGCGGGTGTCCTGCATTCCGTAACCGCGGCGACCGGGGCCATACACGGCACAGCAAACACCACCGGTGATGCTATTGCCGACGCGCCCCTGGTGGATAGCACTGCGGGCAAGCTCTACGCCTTTGTCACCACCGTCGGTACCCACAACGAGGTGTATGAACTCCCGACCAATTTCACCACCAATGCCGGTGCGGGCACTGAGCCAATTGGGACGGGCGGCGCGCGAGATTACCTTTACGCCGGCACCTTCGACAACGTGTACTACTCGTCGGCAACGTTCACAGGAAACCTTTACGCAATAGGAAACACCGGCGCGGCCGGAGCGAATCTGTACCGGATACCCATCGCTACCTCAACCATGTCACTTCCTGTTACCGTTGTTACCGGCCTTAACGGCGGCGGGGCGCTTGGGTGGCCATCTCCCGTGAATGAGTTCTGCAACAACGGTCTGAGTGCTTGCACGGCCAATGCAACACAGACTACCGCGGGCATAGACTATATTTTCTTCAGCGTCTACCACGGGAATAAGGCCGGGTGTACGAACGCTGCTGGAAGCGGCTGCGTGTTGTCCTATAACGTAAGCATTCCAGCGGGGGTGGGCGGGGGCATCCAGGCCGGCTCCGGCTTGCCCGTTATAACTCCTGGCGCGCCTGGCTGCTGGGCAACGGGCGGAATTGTGATCGACAACAGCGTCCCGACGGGCACCTTTGCAGGCGCTTCCCAGATTTACTTCCTAGGTCTAGGTGCCAACACTGCAGGCGGTTCTACTGGTGTCACCAGCACCAACTGCGCCCCTACCACTGCAGGTACGATTTCAGCCACCCAGGCGCTACAATCGAGCCCATAATTGCGGGTGAGAACCTGTGGGATTAGCCGGGACTGGCGAACGGAGTGCGGGGATATTGGGCTGAGCACGGCTGAAGAATTTTGGGGATTCACTCCACGAGCCCCTTCTGTCGATTGGCTAGGAAGTCTTGCGGTTAGAATGGCACTGCGCGATGAAACCATGAACTTTTCCGCAACTCAGCGCCTGTGTCTCAAACACACGCTCGAACCGGAATGCAGGTTTTGTGTAGGGTTTCTTGACTTGCTTTTCTTGAGTTGGTCGCTTCTCTTCAGGTGCCACCCGGTTCCCATTCGCCATTAAACATTCACCTCGAAAAACAGACTCTGCCCAAGCGACTGGAAATCTCTTGCCCGAATTATACAGTTTCGTGGTCTTGGCCGAAAGGCAAAGTCATGATTGGGGGCATTCGACGTTCCGTACTTGGTACTGTGCACCATTTTGAACCACTCCCGCAGGCCGAATTTTGGAACCGGCCGCACCCACCGAGCGAACCCCTCCGTGAACAAGTTTTGTTTTCTTTAATTTGCGAAAATAAATCCAAACTGTTACCCGGAATCGGCACTGGCCCTACAGTTGCTCTCTTGGCCATGTCTGTATCCTCGCTCCTTTTGAACGCTTTGCTGGCGCGAGATGCACCAGCGGACGGGAACCACGCCCGCACAAATCTCCGAGCCAGCCCGCGCCGGGCTTGCGATGTAACCGCATCTCAACCGACGCTTCCGAAACCGGGCCCCTCCGCCCGGTTTCTTTTTTTCAGCACGGAATGCCTTCTACGCTTCCCTGGATGGAGGCGCGGACATCCTCACAATTGGCAAGCCACCGGCATTTGACTTCCCGTCACTTCCTCCCCAGAATAGAGACAGTTCTTTGCCGGCCCATCCCACCAGTGGGGGCGTCACGGATTCGACGGAGATGCTTGCGGCCAAGAGGCATGCCGGGGTGCACACACCCGTAATCGCGTGCAAAATGATAATTGCCAATCAACAAATGGCATACGCAGCCTAACTAGTTTAGGCAGCCGTTCTCCGCAGCTTCGCCCGTGGGCTGCGAGCGAACGTCACACAGCGGGCTGCTCTTCCCGGCTACGTCTGGGCCGGGAAGTTAAGATCTCAGGCTAGCGCCAACTGTTTCTTGTCCGTTCTGAGCAGTTGACGCGAACGTCTTGGGACTAAGCGGTAACGCCGAATGCCCGGGGCATGAACGTGAATAAGCATGTAGTCTCTTGACCAGTAACATTTTCGGACGCGGGTTCGACTCCCGCCGCCTCCACCACATCTCCTGCACTGATGGTTCCTTCACCGGCCATAGGCGTAATCCGCGGCCCATGCTCCTTCGGCAGACACCATGGTTGCGCCGAGAGCGTGTCGTCGGTCGCAAGCCGTCCCAAAGCCAGGGCAATCGAGATTGTGACTAGAGCGTGTTTCATAAATAAGTTTTGGGTAGGACACGGCTTCACAGCTTGCGGAAAAACCAGCTGTTGCCGTTGATTTTGGGTGGCGCAGCGCTTCAGCGCTGCGATAAGTGCATTGTTTGAATCCGGCTTTTAGACGCTGAGGGCATGGGTTCTGCTCGACAATGACTTTTTCCGCAGCCTCTTTAGCCGTCCGTTTAGCCCTGGAAGAATGTGGGCTTTAGCCCCTGAGGGACGAACCCTCCGAGCAGAAAGGCATTTATGAAACACACTCTAGGAAAGATTGTGACAATGGGAACGTTAGAGCTCAGCCTCTACCGGCGGCGCTTGATAATATGGTCTGGTAGACAATCCGTTTCCACGAAGAGAATAATTGGCGGGAAGTCGCTGGGCTAGCCGGCATTGCCTTCGTGATTCTCATCACGCGCCACTGTACCGCCCGTCATGGCGGCGGAGAATGCGGGCATTGAGACTGAAAAGTTTAGGTTGAGGACGGGAGGGCGTTATGATGATGTTATATCGTCTCGTTCGGCTGATCGAGACCCGCTCCCAAGAACTCGCCACCAGCCTCCTTGATCGAGTCCAGAGTTCCCGGTTTACTGAGAACTACCGTCAAAGCGTCCCCCCTGAGGAACTGAAAGAACGGGTGTACGAAATCTACCGCCATCTGGGGGAGTGGCTCATCGGCAAAGACAAACTCAACCTGGAGCAACGCTACCTGCAGATCGGCGCGCGCCGCGCTCTCCAGCAGGTGCCCGTGAGCGAAGTGATTTGGGTGATCGTTTTGACCAAGGGGAACCTGTGGGAATTCATCAGGAAAGAAGCGGTTTTGCAAAGCCCCGCCGAAATACACGGCGAAATGGAAATGCTGCAGTTGCTGGAGCAGTTCTTCGATCGAGCCATCTACTATGCCGCGGTCGGTTACGAACTCGCCGAGCACCCTCTCAGGGACCCAAGCGCACCGTCCACGAAGGATTAGCGTAAGCGCCCGTTGTGAAAATAAGGCTCGTATCAGGGCATCGCTTCAGCGATACCGTAAGTGCTCCGTTATGAATGTGCCTTTCGGCGCTGGTTTGGACGCCGCAGTTTCACCACAGGCTGTTAGTGTAAGCGCGGAACCGGACCGCCCTGCCGCTCAGGAGTTGACCATGGCTTCCAGGGCGGCCTTGTTGCGGATAATCAGGTTGGTGCCCTTGAATTGCACCAGTTGCTTCCTCTTAAACTGCGAGAGCAGCCGGCTGACGGTTTCCCGCGTCGTCCCGATGATTTCGGCGATTTCCTCATGCGTCAGCGTCAGCTTCACCTGCAAAGGATCCCCATTGTGCGGCGCATTGCACCATCCCAGCAGTAATTTTGCGAATCTCTCGGACGGGGAGTTGGTAAGTCCCAGGGTGCGGATCCCTTCATAGGCCGTGTAGTAGTTGCGGCTTAATTCCTCCGCCACTCGCAGAGCCACTTCTCCATGCTCGCGCAAAAAGTGCAGCAAGGCATCCCGGGTAATGAAATTTGCCTGGCCGGGCTCGATCATCTCGGCCGTCACTTCGTAAGGCCGATTGGAAATCGTGGCGCTGAGCCCAAGCACATCTCCCGGCTGGGAGATCTTAGTGATGACCGTCCTGCCCTCCGCCGACGAGGTCGAAAGCTTTGCCTTCCCCGCGCACAGCACGAACACCCCGCGCGGCTGCTGTCCCTCGATAAACAGCATCGCGGATTTTGGGTAGACCGCGGTGGATTTGATCTCATTCAGCCTCTGCACCGCTGCCTCCGGCAGATGGCAGAACAACTGTTCCTCCCGCAAGGGGCAGGCCAGGCAGTTGTCGAGGATGTTCAGCCCGTAGGGCACACGCATTCGCCACCGCTTTCCGCAGAATTGTATCACCGAGTCTGTGATCAGAATCACAAAAAGCCGTGACTGCGAACATGGCCCACAAAGTCCTCTGCGAGGACACTCTATACCCACCGGGGGTCTGTGGCGGCTGTGCCGATGGCGGTCCCATTGAGCACCGCAGCCGGTGCCGGTGCCGACTGCAATCGAAGCCGCGAAACAGTGGCTCTAACGTCCATTTCCGATGCATGCTGAACCGGTGAAGGGGGAACCCGATCACTGCAAATTTCAGACCTTCTAAGTGAGGTCTAGATGCTGCTGTGATTTTGAAATGCGGGAACGAGGAGGGTGATAACGCCATGGAAGAAGCACTTCGGTTTCGAGTCGTTGCGTGGTGGGCCTCGGGCCGAACCGGCCTGGCGAGGTCCAGTTCCGCTCCCAATGCCATCCATTTCACCTCCCCGCCCGCGTTTGGCGGTTTGGAAGGCAGATGGACCCCTGAGGATTTGCTGCTCTGCGCGATCGCCAGTTGCTATACCACGACCTTTCGCGCACTCGCGGATAATTCGAAGTTCGCCTACACCGATCTGCAGGTGGAAGTGGATAGCGCCATCAGCAGGGCTGACACCGGCTATAATTTCAGCCGAGTGCTCATTCGCGCATATCTGATGATTCCGCAAGAAGAGGAACGGCCACGTGCCATCAAGCTCCTGCACAAAGCCAAGGATCTATGCCTGGTGTCTCGTGCCCTCTCGGTCGAACAGAAGTTTGAACCCCGCGTGCAAGTGGGCGAACACCGCGAGGAAGTTGGCGAATCTTTGCCAGTATCCGACAGAGAGGGTTATCGCTGAACCACGCGAGCCAACCGCCCGTGGCGAAAGTAAGATTTGTATCAGGGTATGCCCTCAGGCATACCGTAGAGCTGGTTTCGTAAATGGATTTTGGGTAGGGCACGGCTTCCCAGCTTGCGGAAAAACTTGCTGTTGCTGTTGATTTTGGGTGGCGCAGCGCTTCAGCGCTGCGGTAAGTGCATTGTTTTTGAATCCGGCTTTAGCCGCTGAGGGCACGGGTTCTGCTCAGAAACGACTTTTTCCGCAGCCTGTTCAGCCGTGCCGCTCAGGGCCTGGAAACATGCGGGCTTTAGCCCCTGGGGAACGTGCTTTCCGGGCTCCAAGGCATTTGTGAAACCGGTTCTAAGTATCTCGTTATGAATGCGCCTTTAGGCGCTGGCTGTGGGCGTCGGAGTTTCACTACAAGCTGTTAATGGTTTTCGTGATTGCCAGAGCTGCGATATGACATCGATAGGTTCGACCGAGAGTGATCTCGTGGGACGATCGCCGAATCCTGCGAGCGAAGAAGAACAGAGAATCCCACGGAGATACGGCCTGGAAGCCATGTTCGCTCCCAGTTCAGTGGCCGTCATCGGTGCGACCAGTCGTCCCGGCACCGTGGGCCGAACCGTTCTCGAGAACCTGCTGCGCGGCGGCTCGCAAAGAAAAGTGTATGCCGTCAACCCGAAGCATCCGGAAGTCCTCGGCCTCAAAAGCTACAGCAGCATTCGCGATGTCCCCCGGCCGGTCGACCTGGCTGTACTTACCACTCCGGCAGCGACCGTCCCACAATTGGTGGGAGAGTGCGTGGATGCCGGCGTCAGGTCCGCGATCGTGATTTCCTCCGGATTCAGGGAGCGCGGCGCGGAAGGCGCTGCCCTCGAACAACAGATCCTGGCGCACGTACGGCGCGGTTCCATGCGTCTGATTGGTCCCAACTGCCTGGGCATTATGAACCCGGCGGTCGGATTGAATACCACGTTCGTAAAAGATCCTCCCAAGACGGGTAATGTCGCGTTCCTCAGTCAGAGTGGAGCGCTTCAAGTCGCCATCCTCGACTGGAGCGCCCGCGAACAAGTTGGATTCAGCGCCATCGTTTCCACCGGCTCGATGCTCGATGTGGGTTGGGGTGATTTGCTCGACCACTTTGGCGACGACCCCAACACCAAGAGCATCCTGATCTACATGGAGTCGGTGGGAGATGCGCGCTTGTTCTTGTCCGCCGCCCGTGAAGTCGCCCTCACCAAGCCCATCATCGTGATCAAAGCAGGCCGCTCGGAAGCGGCCTCGCGCGCTGCCGCATCGCACACGGGCGCTCTCACCGGCAGCGACGAAGTGCTGGATGCCGCCCTCCACCGTTCCGGAGTCTTACGGGTATACAGTATCGCGGACCTGTTCTACATGGCGGAAGTGCTCAGCAAGCAGCCCCGTCCCAAGGGTCCGCGCCTCACCATCCTGACCAATGCCGGCGGTCCCGCGGTCCTGGCCACCGACTCGCTGGTGGCCAATGGTGGAGAGCTCGCCGACCTTTCCCCGGAAAGTCTGCGCCGCCTGGATGAGTTCCTCCCCGCCAATTGGAGTCATGGCAATCCCATTGATGTTCTCGCTGATACCGATTCCGAGCGCTTTGCTCGCGCCCTCGAAATCGCTTCGCGCGACCCCAACGGCGATGGACTCCTGGTCATCCTCGCCCCCCAAGCCATGGCCGATCCTTTGCAGGTTGCGGAAAGCTTGAGACCTTATGCCAAAGGCTATGGCAAGCCCGTGCTCGCCAGCTGGATGGGAGGGAACAGTATTGCGGCCGGCGAAGCCGTCCTCAATTCGGCGGGCATTCCGACCTTTCCTTATCCCGACACTGCAGCCCGGGCTTTCACCTACATGTGGCGATACACCTGTAACCTGCGCGGACTGTACGAGACGCCCGCCCTGACGGACCAATCGGAGGTGGCAGCCGCATCCCGCAATCAGGTCGAGCAAATCATTCAGAATGTGCGGGAACAAGGTCGCGTTCTGCTCACCGAGTTGGAATCGAAACAGTTGTTGTCGCTTTATGGCATTCCCACGGTGGAGACGCGCGCCGCCGCCAGCGAGGACGAAGCGGTCGCGCTGGCCTCCGAACTTGGCTTTCCAGTTGTGCTGAAAATCCTTTCCAAAACCATCTCTCACAAGACGGATGTCGGCGGCGTCCAACTGAATTTGCAAGATGAAGCAGCGGTCCGCTCTGCCTATCGCGCCATCCAGTCTTCGGTTGCGGAGAAGGCCCCTGGCCAATTCTCCGGTGTAAGCGTGCAGCCGATGGTAAAGCTCGATGGCTACGAATTGATCCTCGGCAGCAGCGTGGACCCCCAATTTGGGCCCGTCATCCTGTTCGGCTCCGGCGGCCAGTTGGTCGAAGTGTATCGTGACCGCGCCCTGGCGCTTCCGCCACTGAACACGACCCTGGCGCAAAGAATGATGGAACAGACCCGCATCTTCACTGCATTAAAGGGCGTTCGCGGACGCAAGCCCGTCAACCTGGAGGCCCTCGAGAACCTGTTAATCCGCTTCAGTCAGCTCGTGCTCGAGCAGCGCTGGATCGCCGAAATTGACATCAATCCCCTGCTCGCTTCCCCCGAGCGCCTGCTCGCCCTCGATGCCAGAGTCGTGTTGCATGGGCCCGCCGTGACCCTCGGCCAGTTGCCCAAGCCCGCCATCCGTCCCTACCCCTTGCAGTACGTCTCGCCCTGGACCTTGAATGACGGGGTTCAGGTCACGATCCGACCGATCCGCCCCGAAGACGAACCGCTGATCGCTAAGTTTCACGAGACGCTTTCCGATCGCAGCGTCTATTTGCGCTACTTCTGCTCCCTCAGCCTGAGCCGGCGAGTGGCGCATGAACGGCTGTTGCGTATCTGTTTCGGTGATTACGACCGCGAAATGGCGCTGGTCGCCGAGTACTCCGATCCCGGCACGGGAGAACGCCGGATCTTGGGCGTCGGGCGTATGAACAAGCTGCACGCCAGGAATGAAGCGGAAGTCGCGGCGCTGGTTTCAGATAAGTATCAAAAGCTGGGCTTGGGATATGAATTGCTCCGTCGTGTGGTCCAGATTGCCCGCGATGAAAAGTTAAGCCTCGTGTCCGCGGAGATGTTGCCTGACAACGTAGCTATGCAAGCCGTCTTCAGACGCCTGGGCTTTCGTATTCGCCCGGATGAAGATCTAACTTCGCTCCGCGCCACCTTGGAACTCTGAACGATTGGCGCGATTGGGCCCAGCGTCGCAGAGCTTTTGGCTCTTGGCCTTTAGCTAAGAGCTAACAGCCAAAAGCGGTTTTTCCCTTGGTGACCTGGATCACAGGTCCCCGTGAGCCGCGTTCCCGACAAGATCGCTCGATTGCGGCATCCTTATAGATGACCATTCCAGAGCACTCCGGCGGAATCACCAGGAAATTCAGAAGGGGATGTCATGAAACGTAAGTTCAAGACCATGGACGGCAACGAAGCCGTTGCCAATGTTGCCTACCGTCTCAACGAGGTCATCGCCATTTATCCCATCACGCCGTCCTCCAACATGGGCGAATGGGCCGATCAATGGATGTCGGAAGACGTGCCCAACATCTGGGGTACCATCCCCCACGTGATCGAAATGCAAAGCGAAGGCGGCGCCTCCGGAGCGGTTCATGGCGCGCTCCAGACCGGAGCCTTGGCCACGACCTTCACCGCGTCCCAAGGCCTGCTGCTGATGGTCCCCAACATGAACAAGATCGCCGGCGAACTCACGGCGACGGTATTTCACGTCAGCGCGCGCACGGTCGCCACCCACGCTCTGTCGATTTTCGGCGACCACTCCGACGTAATGCTCTGCCGAACCACCGGTTTCGCCCTGCTCGCGTCGAACTCCGTGCAGGAGGCCATGGACCTGGCCCTCATCGCGCATGCCGCCACGCTCGAAACCCGCATCCCCTTCGTGCATTTCTTCGATGGCTTCCGCACCTCGCATGAAGTCAACAAAATCGAAATGCTCACCGAAGACGACATGCACGCCCTCATCAACATGGATCGTGTCTTCGAACACCGCCAGCGAGCCCTTTCTCCCGACCATCCCGTGCTGCGCGGCAGCGCCCAAAACCCCGATGTCTTCTTTCAGGCGCGCGAAGCCGGCAATCCTTATTACGACGCCTGCCCGGATAAAGTGCAGGCGGTCATGGACAAGTTTTCCCAGGTCGTAGGCCGTTCCTATCACCTGTTCGACTACGCCGGCGCACCCGATGCCGACCGCGTCATCGTCATGATGGGTTCGGGCGCCGACGCCGCCCACGAGACAGTGGACTATCTCAACAGCAAAGGCGAAAAAGTCGGCTTACTCAAAGTCCGTCTCTACCGCCCGTTCTCCGTCAAGCGCTTCATTGAGGCCCTTCCCCCAACCGTGCGCAAGATCGCCGTCCTCGATCGCACCAAGGAAGCCGGAGCCGGCAGAGAACCCCTCTATCTAGACGTGGTCAGCGCCCTTCAAGAAGGAATCAAGCTGGGTTACGGAACGCTCAAGACCGCGCCGGAAACCATCGGCGGACGCTACGGTCTCTCCTCCAAAGAGTTCACCGCCTCGATGGTCAAGGCCGTTTACGACAACCTGGCGGCACCGAAGCCCAAAGACCACTTCACCGTCGGCATCCGAGACGACGTAGGCCATACCAGCCTCGATTACGATGCCGATTTTTCCGTCGAGCCCGACAACGTGGTGCGAGCCATGTTCTACGGCTTGGGCGCGGATGGCACCGTGGGCGCGAACAAGAACTCGATCAAGATCATCGGCGAAAACACCGACAACTACGGACAAGGCTACTTCGTTTACGATTCCAAGAAGTCGGGCGCGATGACGGTTTCGCACCTGCGCTTCGGGCCGCAGCCGATCCGGTCCAGCTATCTGATCTCCAAAGCCAACTTCGTAGCCTGCCATCAATGGATTTTCCTGGAGCGCTACGACATGCTCAGCACCCTGGTTCCGGGCGGAGTCTTCCTGCTCAATAGTCCTTTTAGTAAGGACGAAGTTTGGGCCCACTTGCCCCGCGAAGTCCAGACCCAACTCATCGCCAAGAAGGCCCGCTTCTTCATCATTGACGCCTACCAGGTGGCGCGCGAAACCGGCATGGGTTCGCGCATGAATACCATTCTGCAGACCTGCTTCTTCGCCATCTCCAAGGTTCTGCCCCGCGACCAGGCCATTGAAGCCATTCGCCAGTCCATCCGCGACACCTACGGCAAGAAGGGTGACGAGATCGTGCAGCAAAACCTGCGCGCCGTGGATGAGACCCTCGCCCACATGTTCGAAGTTGCCATCCCGGACAAGGTGACAAGCCAAATCGAAATGCCCCCCGCGTTCGCTGCCGGGGCGCCCAAGTTTGAGCGCGATGTGCTCAGCGTGATTTACGCCGGCCACGGTGACGACCTCCCCGTGAGCGCTTTCCCCGTCGATGGAACCTTCCCCACCGGCACCGCCAAATGGGAAAAGCGCAACATCGCGCTCGAGATCCCCGTTTGGGATACGAAGCTCTGTATTCAGTGCGGCAAGTGCGCCATGGTCTGCCCGCACGCCGTGCTCCGCATCAAGGTCTACGACGCCAAGCAGCTCGAAGGCGCGCCCGCAACCTTCAAGTCCACCGAAGTGCGCGACAAGGACAAAGACTGGCTGGGCCAGAAGTACACGATTCAAGTTGCGCCCGAAGACTGCACCGGATGCGGCATTTGCGTCGATATCTGTCCCGCGAAGAACAAGAGCGAGACCCGCCTGAAAGCGATCAACATGGTGGCGCAGCCGCCGCTGCGCGCGCCCGAGCGCGAAAACTGGGAATTTTTCCTCAAGATTCCAGAATTCGATCGCCGGAAGATTAAGAACAGCACCATCCGCCAGCAACAGGTACAGGAGCCATTGTTCGAATTTTCGGGAGCTTGTTCCGGATGCGGCGAGACGCCGTATCTGAAGCTGCTCACCCAGCTCTTCGGAGATCGTTCCGTGGTTGCCAACGCCACCGGTTGCTCTTCGATCTACGGCGGCAACCTGCCAACCACACCTTGGGCCAAGAATATCGAAGGCCGCGGGCCGGCCTGGTCGAATTCCCTGTTTGAAGACAATGCCGAGTTCGGCTTGGGATTCCGCCTCTCCATTGACAAGCAGACCGAATTCGCCCGTGAACTGGTGCGCCGCTTGTCTGGGGCCATAGGAGAAGAACTCGCCACCGCTCTGGTAACCGCGCCACAGAAAGATGAGGCCGACATTTTCGAACAGCGCCAGCGCGTCGAACTGTTGAAGGAAAAGCTGAAGGGTCTGAACTCTCCGGAAGCAAAGCAACTATTGTCGCTCGCCGACATGCTGGTCAAGAAGAGCGTTTGGATCGTAGGCGGCGACGGCTGGGCGTACGACATCGGTTACGGCGGCCTCGACCATGTGCTGGCCAGCGGACGCAACGTGAACCTGCTGGTGCTCGACACCGAGGTCTATTCCAACACCGGAGGCCAAGCCTCGAAAGCCACGCCGCGGGCGGCCGTGGCCAAGTTCGCGGCCGGAGGCAAACCAGGGCTGAAGAAGGATCTCGGCCTGATGGCCATGAGTTACGGCAACGTCTACGTGGCCAGCGTCGCCATGGGCGCAAAAGACGAACACACGCTCAAGGCCTTCCTCGAAGCGGAAGCTTACGACGGCCCCAGCATCATCATTGCCTATTCGCACTGCATCGCGCATGGCATCGACATGACCACGGCAATGTCAGACCAGAAGGTCGCGGTCGATTCGGGCCAGTGGCTGCTCTATCGCTATAATCCAGAGCGCACTCTGGCCGGCCAGAATCCGCTGACCCTCGATTGCCGTACTCCGAGCCGCAAAGTCAAAGACTATTTTCTGCAGCAGACGCGCTTCAAGATGCTGCTCAAGAGCAAACCCGAAGATGCCAAGCGGTTGTGGCAGGAAGCGCAGCAAGATGCCGACACGCGTTATCGCCTGTACGAATACATGGCGCAGCGCAAACCGGAGCCGGTCGCAATTCCAGCCGCTCCCGGAGAAACGGAAAAGTAACGGCCTTGGTGGAGACGGGCTTGCCCCGTCTCAGGCTGCGGAAAAGTCGTTGTTGCAGTTGATTTTGGGTGGCGCAGCGCTTCAGCGCTGCGGTCACCGCAATGTTTTGATCGCGGCTTTAGCCGCTGAGGGCGAACTTTAGACACCGTCACAAGACCCGCTCGCAAGAGGAAACGTCATGGACCTAACCACAAAGTATCTCGGCCTGCAACTGCGCACGCCGTTGGTCGTCTCCGCCTCCCCGCTCTCCCAGGAAATCAGCGGCATCCGCAAACTCGAAGATGCCGGCGCCTCCGCCGTCGTGCTCTATTCCCTGTTCGAGGAGCAACTGCATAAGGAGGCTCTCGATCTTGAACTCCATCTGAACGCCGGCACCGAGAGCTTTGCCGAGTCGCTCACCTACTTTCCCCATTCCAGCGAATTCCACACCGGCCCCGAAGGCTATCTCGACCATATTCGCAAGGCCAAAGCCGCAGTCGACATTCCGATCATTGCCAGCCTGAACGGCTTGACCTTGGGCGGTTGGACCAAGTTTGCCAAACAGATCGAGCAAGCCGGAGCCGACGCCATCGAGTGCAATCTCTACTTCATTCCGACCAGCATGGACATCTCCGGCGCCGAGACCGAAAAGATCTACACCGAAATTCTCCGGGAAGTGAAGGGTGCGGTGCACATCCCGGTGGCCGTCAAACTGAGTCCTTTCTTTAGCAACCTGGCCCATGTAGCCAAGCAGTTCGACCAGTTGGGTGCCGACGGCCTGGTGCTGTTCAACCGTTTCTACCAGCCCGACATCGACCTGGAAGAATTGGAAATCAGACCCAACGTCCTGCTCAGCACGCCCGCAGGCCTTGCGCCTGCCTCTAACTTGGATCGGCATTCTTCATGGCCGCATCCAAGCCAGCATGGCGGCGACCAGCGGTGTGCATGGCGCCGAAGACGTCATCAAGCTGCTCATGGTTGGCGCCGATGTGACCATGATGTGCTCGGCTCTGATACGCAACGGAATCGCCCATCTTCGTCATGTCGAACAAGGCATTCAGGAATGGATGCAGGTTCACGAATATGAGTCGGTGCAACAGATGCAAGGCAGCATGAGCCAGCTCCGCTGCCCCGATCCAGGAGCCTTCGAACGCGCCCAATACATGCGAGCCGTCAAGGGTCTGCAGCACGTGCTGAAGTCATGATGAATCCAGCCCCGGAGGGGCGACCGAGCTTAGCCCAGCGCTTCAGCGCTGGGGAAAGTGCAAGAAAGGAATCTAAGTCCCGGAGGGACGACCGAAGTTCTCACGCACGCGCTGGAGTTTCACCACACCCTACAGATTCGAGCTGAGCGCCCCATGTGATCTTACTCGCCTTTACGAGTGACGTATGTCACAGCCGCTGGCCCGCGCATTAAGGACAATAAGCTGTAAGCAATCCTTGGGGAAACATGTTCAAGATCCAGCACGCGGAATTCCTCGCGCCCGGCATCAAGCGGTTTGTCATCGAGGCGCCACGCATTGCACGCAAGCAAAAACCAGGGCAGTTCGTCATCCTGAGGCTCTACGAGCAGGGCGAACGCATTCCCATCACCATCGAACACTCCGATCCCGAGCAAGGCACCATTCGCATTGTGGTGCAGTCGGCCGGCAAAACCACCAACTTGCTCAATTCCTTGAAAACCGGCGACAGCATTCTGGATGTGGTTGGCCCGCTGGGCAAGCCCTCGCACATCGAGAAGTTCGGCACCGTGGTGGTGATGGGCGGCGGCGTAGGCACGGCAATGGCCTATCCGACGGCGGCGGCGCTGAAACAGGCCGGCAATCGCGTCATCTCCATCGTCGGCGCGCGCAATAAAGAGCTGGTCATTCTGGAGCAAGAACTGCGCGAGACGAGCGATGCCCTGATGATCACCACCGATGACGGAAGCTATGCCGACAAGGGCTTCGTCACCGACAAGCTGCGGCAGTTGATCGAGAACGGCACGCGCATCGACCTGGTGCTGGCCATCGGTCCCATCCCCATGATGAGAGCGGTGGCGGAGATGACGCGAAAAGAGCGCATCCGCACCATCGTCAGCCTGAATCCGATCATGATCGACGGCACCGGCATGTGCGGCGGCTGCCGCGTGCTGATCGACGGCAAGAGCGAATTCGCCTGCGTCGACGGCCCCGAGTTCGATGCCCACCGTGTGGATTTCGCCGTGCTCGTTCAGCGCAATTCCATGTACCGTGCAGCGGAGCAGAAATCGATGGAAGAATTTCAGCGCGAGACCGAGTCGCAGGTCGAAGCCGTTCGTGCCGGACAAACCGGCGCCTGCGCAGTACAAGGAGACGGCCGGTGACCGAACCCACGAAGCAGCCGCCTAAACAAAAGTCCGCAAATCCCTTGTCTCTCAAAGAGCGCATGAAGGTGCCCCGGCAGCACATGCTGGAGCAGCCTCCGCTCGAGCGCGCCACCAATTTCACCGAAGTCAACCTGGGCTATTCCGAGGAACTGGCGCGGCGGGAGGCTGCGCGCTGTCTGGAGTGCGCCAAGCCGGTGTGCGTCACCGATTGTCCAGTGGGCGTCAAGGTGAAAGAGTTCGTACAGATGATCGTCGCCGGCGACTTCCTGGGCGCGGCCGCCAAGATCCGCGAAGATAACGTGCTGCCCGCCATCACCGGCCGTGTCTGCCCGCAAGAAGATCACTGCGAAGGCGGCTGTTTGATGGGCAAGAAAGTTCAGCCGCTGGGCATCGGATACCTGGAGCGCTTCGTTGCCGACTATGAACAGCGCCATCTCGACATCAGCAACCTGCCCAAGGCCCAACCGACGGGAAAGAAAATTGCCATCGTGGGCAGCGGCCCCTCCGGCCTCACTGCCGCGGGCGATCTCATCCAGAAGGGACACGAGGTGCACGTTTTCGAGGCGCTGCACGAAATCGGCGGCGTGCTCGTGTATGGCATTCCAGAATTCCGCCTGCCCAAGGCGATCATCCGCCAGCAAGTCGATTACATGCGCGCCATGGGCGTGGTGTTTGAGACCGACGTAGTCGTGGGGCGCACCGTCACCATCGACGAACTGATGGAAGAGGAAGGCTACGACGCCGTGTTTATCGGCACCGGCGCGGGCCTGCCGCAGTTTATGGGCATTCCCGGCGAACATCTGAACGGCGTCTATTCGGCGAACGAATTTCTGACGCGCATCAACCTGATGCATGCCTACGAGTTTCCCAAGTACGACGAGCCCATGCTAGATTTCCGCGGCAAGAATGTGGCCGTGATCGGCGGCGGCAACACGGCGCTCGACGCGATCCGGTCGGCGCTGCGGCTGGGGGCCGGGCATGCGTTCATTCTCTATCGCCGCAGCGAGGCCGAGATGCCGGCGCGCATCGAGGAAGTGAAGCACGCCAAGCAGGAAGGCATCGAGTTCCAGGTGCTTGCCGCTCCGCTCGAGTTCCTCGACGACGGCAAGGGCTGGTTGGCCGGGGCACGCTGCCAGAAGATGGCCCTGGGCGAACCGGATGCTTCCGGAAGAAGGCGTCCGGTTCCGATTGAAGGCTCCGAATACGAAATTCCTCTTGCCGTCGCGGTGATCGCAATCGGGACGAGTGCTAATCCGATTGTCCAGAGCACCACCCCAGGCCTGAACACCAACAAGCGGAACTACATCGAAGCCGACCCGCTGACCCAGCGCACCTCCCGAAAAGGGGTTTTCGCCGGCGGTGACATCGTCACCGGAAGTGCGACCGTGATTTTGGCCATGGGTGCTGGAAGGCGCGCCGCGAAATCGATTCATGAGTATTTGGCCGCCCCGGGCACTTGGTAAGGGCTTGATTTGCAGGAGCTTAAGCTGTAAGAGCGGATGTGACGCACCTCACGATGCCGGTTGCGCAAGGTCACGGCCCTAGCGGAGGAGAAGGTTTCCAATCAAGCGTGGTGGCTTGTGCGTGGGCCACAGGGCGAAGGTTGCGCCTTGGGGGATACGTCCGGTAAGCACTTAGCGGGGTCTGGGCAATACAGACCCGAGGGCAAAGGCATGTCAATGTCGTGGGAACTTGATTACAAGAGCAAGTTGAAAACGGCGGATGAGGCACTCCAGTGTGTGAAATCGGGAATGACGGTTTACATTCAGCCCGGATGCGCCGAACCGGAAACTCTAGTAGAGGCGCTGATGCGCCGCGGTCCCTTTGTGCAGGACGTGCAAGTGGTTCACATGTTGACCATGGGAGCGGCCCCTTATGTGGCACCCGAGATGGCGGGGCACTTCCGGCATAACGCCGTGTTCATCGGCGCCAACGTGCGCGAGGCCATCAACGAAGGGCGGGCCGACTATACGCCCATCTACCTGAGTGAGATTGAAAACCTGTTCGAGAGCGGGGCCATGCCCTTGGATGTGGCCTTGCTGGAACTCTCTCCTCCAGACTCGCACGGCTTCTGCAGCTTCGGGGTGGGAGTGGATACCTCGCTGACGGCAGCCAAATGCGCGAAGTACGTGGTGGCGCAGATCAACGATCAAATGCCGCGCACTTACGGAGACAGCTTCATCCACGTGACCGATCTTGATGCCATGGTGGATTCCTCTCGTCCATTGTGTCCCATGAAGGCGCCGCACATCACCGACTTGCACACCGCGATCGCCCGCAACGTCGCGGGTTTGATTGACGACGGAGCAGTGCTGCAGACGGGCATCGGGGGAATCCCGGATGCCGTGCTGCCCATGCTTATGGATCGCAAGGATCTCGGTGTGCACAGCGAGCTCGTTTCCGATGGCGTGATTCCTTTGATCGAAGCGGGCGTGCTTACGGGAGCGCGCAAAAACTTCAAGCCCCGCAAGATCATATTGGGATTTGCTCTGGGCTCGAAACGTTTGTTTAGCTTTCTGGACAATAATCCGATTTTCGAATTCCACCCCACGTCCTATACGAACGATCCCGGATTCATTGCCCGCAACGACAACATGGTGGCGATCAACTCGGCGTTGCAGGTTGATCTCACCGGTCAGGTCTGTTCCGATTCGATTGGAAACCAGTTCTATAGCGGCATTGGCGGACAGGTGGACTTCATTCGCGGATCTTCCCGTTCGAAGGGCGGTAAACCGATCATTGCCATCTCCTCGACGGCGAAGGATGGCGCTATTTCGCGGATTGTGCCCATGCTGAGCCCGGGCGCGGGAGTGGTGACTTCGCGCGGACTGATTCGTTACGTGGTCACCGAATTCGGGGTAGCGTATCTGCACGGCAAGACCATCCGGGAACGGGCGAAGGCGCTGATCGACATTGCCCACCCCAAGTTCCGGGAAGAGCTTTACGATTACTGCGAGAAATCCAGGTGGCTGCAACGCCCTTTGGTGGCGGCTGATGCTGGTTTTCAAATTCAGCCGGTGCACGGCCTTTAGCCGGGGAGCGCAGTGGCGGTGTGCAGACGGCAAAGAAGTGAACGACAACGAGGTGAAGCATGGCAGGCCCAGCGCGCGGTAAGGTCACAATCGAAGTCGAAGAATGCAAGGGATGCGGACTCTGCGTCGAGTCCTGTCCCCCCAAGTGTCTGGAACTGGCCCCCGAGTTGAACGTTTACGGGGCTCATCCAGCGCGCTACACCGGGACCGCTTGCACCGGTTGCGGCATCTGCTTTTATTGCTGTCCCGAGCCGGGCGCAATCACCGTGTACCGCATCAAGGCGAAAGGCAAAGCGCTGACGCCGGCGCAGGGAGGCGAACTTGCGCCAGCTTTGTAAAGGCAACGTGGCGGTGGTGAAGGCAGCGATCCTCGCCGGGTGCCGCGCGTACTACGGATATCCCATCACTCCGGCCAGCGAAATCGCCGAGTCCGCCGCCCTCTACTTCCCCCAGGTCGGCGGAACGTTTCTGCAAGCCGAGAGCGAAGTCGCCGCCATCAACATGGTCTATGGAGCAGCCGCCGCCGGCGTCCGCGTCATGAGCGGCTCCTCCGGCCCCGGCCTCAGCCTGATGCAGGAAGGCATGTCCTATCTGGCCGGAGCCGAACTGCCCTGCGTGATCGTCGATGTAATGCGCGGCGGACCCGGCCTCGGCAACATCGCGCCCGAACAGAGCGACTATTTCGCCATGGTGAAAGGCGGCGGCCACGGCAACTACCGCAATATCGTGCTCGCGCCCGCCTCGGTGCAGGAGATGGCCGACCTCACTATGCTGGCCTTCGAGCTCGCGGACAAATACCGAAATCCCGCAGTCGTGCTGACCGACGGTTTCGTCGGCCAAATGATGGAGCCCCTCGAACTCGAGGATCGTGAGCCAGAACTCCCTGAAAAACCCTGGGCGGTCAAGGGAACCCCAGAGACGCGCGCCAACCTGCTCAGCTCCATCTATCTCGAAACCGATGAACTCGAAGAACACCAGCGCAAAATGGAAGCCAAGTACATCCGTGCCCGAGAAGCCGAGCAGCGCTCGCGAACTCTGCCACACCGAAGACGCCGAGGTGCTTCTGGTCGGCTACGGCATCGTGTCCCGTGTGTTGCTGTCCACGGTAGAAGCGCTGCGCAAGGAAGGCGTGAAAGCAGGGCTGTTCCGCCCCATTACTCTGTGGCCCTATCCCACGAAGGCGCTGCTGGAAGCCGCGGCCAATAATAAGGTCCAAAAAGTCCTGGTCGTCGAACTAAGCAACGGACAAATGGTGGAAGATGTCCGCCTGGCGCTGAACGGCAAGGTGCCGGTGGAGTTCTACGGCCGGGTAGGTGGCAACGTCCCCTCGGTCGCCGAGTTGCGGCAACAAGTGTTGACCCGCATGCCCGTGGCAGTCTGAAGTTCTGCGGGTTTTGACTGGTTTCAAACAGGTTTTGATTTGCCCCGGAGGGGCGCGGCCTTAGCCGCTGCAAGAAGTCTCGATGTTGCACTGGATGTAGGGTGGCGCAGCGCTTCAGCGCTGCGATTACTGCTTTGTTTTGAATGCGGCTTTAGCCGCTGAGGGCCAGACCAAGAGCCGGTTCGAAAAGGACAACGAAAATGGCAAACGAGCGCGGAATCAGCGTAGCGGATCCTGAAGTGAAGTCGAACTGAAAGTTGAAGCAAAGTCCGAACAGCGAAGTCGTCCCCGTAACAACAACGGCTACGAGCTCGTTCACTCCAAGTCGCCGCTGTTCTACGACCTCTACGACCGCAAATCCGAACTCAAGCACCAGACCCACTACTGTCCCGGCTGCGGACACGGCGTCGCCCACAAGCTGATTGCCGAAGCCTTGCAGGAACTCGGTCTGCAGGACAAGACGATCTTCGTGAGTCCAGTGGGTTGCTCGGTATTTGCCTACTATTATTTCGACGTAGGCAATGTCCAGGCCCCGCACGGCCGCGCGCCCGCTGCGGCCACCGGAATCAAGCGATCCCATCCCGACAAAATCGTCATTTCCTATCAGGGAGACGGCGATCTCGCGGCCATTGGCACCGCTGAAATCGTGCATGCCGCCAACCGCGGTGAGAAGATCACAGTCTTTTTCATGAACAACGGAATCTACGGCATGACGGGCGGACAGATGGCCCCCACCACCCTGGTCGGGCAGAAGAGCACCACGTCTCCCTGGGGCCGGCGCCCCTCGAATGAAGGCTTCCCGATCCATGTAGCGGAGCTTCTCGCCACCCTCGATGCCCCAACCTACATCGAACGCGTAGCCCTTTCCGACAACAAGAACATCATGAAAGCGCGACGGGCGATCCGCAAGGCGCTGGAGATCCAGCGCGATGGCGCAGGCTTCTCCTTCGTCGAAATCTTGTCGCCGTGTCCCGACCATCTGGGGCAAAGACCCGGTGGAGGCGCGGCGCTGGGTTCTCGAGAAGATGATGCCCACCTTCCCTCTAAACGTTTTCCGCGACCGCCGGGTGGAAATTCCCACCGGAAACGAACCGCCGCAGCGCCCCGTAGCCGACGTGCTTGGCATCACCGCGAAAGCGGGAGCGCCCGATGCCGCCCAAACCGAAACACGCCCACCATTTCAAAGATGTCAAGATCAAGATCGCAGGTTTCGGAGGACAGGGCGTATTGCTGTTGGGTCAGCTTCTCATCGAAATGGGCATGCGCGAAGGATTGGAAGTGAGCTGGCTGCCGTCGTATGGTCCGGAGATGCGTTCGGGCAGCGCGCACTGCCATGTCTGCTTGTCGAAAGAGCGCATCGGGTCGCCCCTGATCTCGAACCCCGATGTGCTCGTGGCCATGAACGAGTACTCGCTGCGGAAGTTTGCCCACGAGGTAAAGAGCGGCGGAACCATTCTCTACAACGGTGCCAGCCCTTCCTGCCGACTTTACCGCGCCCGATGTGCAGGTGGTCGCCATGCCGGCTTCGGAGATCGCCGACAAACTCGGCTCGACCAAGGCCACCAACATCGTGATGATGGGCGCGCTGCTGGAAGAGACCGAATGTCTGGCTCCCGGAACTGCATTGAGCGTGCTCGAAGACAAGGTGAAGAAACTCGATCTGCTGGAAATCGACCGCAAAGCGCTCACCGCGGGCCGCCTGTTTATCGATGAACAGGCGCACATCGGCGCGGTAAGTCAGCCCGACGGCTTCGCTTAGACATGAGGATTCTGGTGAAGAAGATCGCCTTTGCTGTCGTGCTGTTATTGTCCGCGTTCGCCTGGGCCGGGCCAATCCCCAACCCAGCCGAATACACCGTCAACGTTCACGTCAGCGTGTCGCGCATGGTTCCTGAAAGCGGCGCCCGCTGGCAAAGGTTGAACGTCGTCATCGAGGGAAAAAAGTACGAATTGGAGTCCGGCACGTGCCTAACGTGTTGTTGGCCTGGCGACTACAAGGCGAGCTCGTTAAAGATGAGCACCTACAACCTACGATTCTCTTCAAGTCTACGAGTTTTTGTTTCCCGACCAAAAAACACGGAAGTTCCTCGTGGTCGGGCAGACCGAGTGACGTCCCTTCGCTGCCGTTCATGCATCGAGGTAAGACTGCGCCTGAGCCTACAATAGCTTTGCGGAGGGCCATGTCGACCGCCTGGACATCCCGTTACGCGCTGCGCACCAAGGGCATCACCAGTTCTCAAATCCGCGAATTGTTGAAGCTCATCCAAAAGCCCGGCATGATCTCCTTTGCCGGAGGCCTCCCCGCCCCCGATGTTTTCCCCGTCGAACGCTTTAAGGAAGCCTGTCAAAAGGTACTGACCGAGCAGGCCGCAACCGCCTTGCAGTACGGAGCCACCGAGGGTTACGAGCCCCTGCGCAACATGATTGCCAACAACATGGCGCGCTATGGCATCAAGGCCAAGGTGGAGAACGTCCTCATCACTTCCGGCTCCCAGCAGGCCCTCGACCTGATCGGCAAGCTCTTCATCAATGCCGGAGACCGCGTCCTGGTCGAAGCCCCCACCTATCTAGGAGCGCTGCAGGCGTTCAATATCTATGGCGCGGAATATGAGTCCGTTCCGATCGACGACAACGGCCTCCGCACCGACCTCATGGAGGAGCCTCTGCGCTCCGGCCCCAAGTTCATGTACGTGCTGCCCAACTTCCAGAACCCCGCCGGAACCACATTGTCGGAGGTGCGCCGCCATGAACTGGTGCTGCTGGCGGACCGGTTTGGCATCCCCATCGTCGAAGACGATCCCTACGGTCAGTTGCGCTATGAAGGCGAGCACCTGCCGCCCTTAGTCGTGCTCGACCGCGAGAACCTGCGCCGCGACTATGGCTATTCCATCGGCAACGTAATTTACCTGAGTACATTTTCGAAGACCTTGGCTCCCGGCCTTCGTTTGGGATGGATCGTCGCCCCGCCCGAGATCATCAGCAAGCTGACACAACTGAAGCAAGGCACCGACCTGCACACTTCGACCTTCACACAGTTCGTGGCCTACGAAGTAGCACGCGATGGATTCCTCGACAAACACGTCAAGCTGATTCGCCAGGTTTACAGCGAACGCCGCGACGTAATGCTTCAGGCTCTCGAAGAGTTCTTCCCGCCCGCGGTAACCTGGACCCATCCTCAGGGTGGCCTCTTTCTCTGGGTAACTCTGCCCGAAGGACTGGACATGCAAGCGGTATTCAAATCGGCGCTCGAACAGAATGTGGCCTTCGTGCCCGGCGATTCCTTCTACGCGAACAACCCCCAGGAAGGCAGCCGCCACATGCGCCTGAACTTCTCCAACGCCGCTCCCGAGCAAATACGAGAAGGCATAAGACGTCTGGCTGAGGCAGTAAAAACTCACCTGGCAGCCAAGACGCTCCGCTTGGAGCTGCCGCTCAAAGTGTAGAAGCTGTTGCCGTTGATTTTGGGTGGCGCAGCGCTTCAGTGTGTGCGTGAGAACTCGTTTTTGGGCAAACCCGGTGGAACGAAATGCCCGAACGTCCAGCCCCGGAGGGGCGACCGAACTTAGCCCAGCGCTTCAGCGCTGGGAAAAGCGAGAAGAAAGATTCAAGTCCCGGAGGGACGACCGAGTTCTCACGCACACTCTTTAGCGCCGCCATAAGTCCACTGTTTTGAATCCGGCTTTAGCCGCTCAGGGCACTGCCCACGCTCACAAACGACTTTTTCCGCAGCCTCTTCAGTCGTGCCGCTAAGCCGTTGAAAATGTGTCCGCGCTGCAGCGCCCGAGGTGGACCTCTTGATGAGTCTTCCAGCAGCCTCCGGGAGCGCCCTCACCCCCCCGGAAAGTCTACCCGACAAAATACAGAGCCCACTACCACCCGGAGGCACTTCCGAGTTTCCTGCCCGGCCCAGTTAGGGTAAACTAATCGCTCTCCCCTTCGTCGCCAGGCCTGATAGCAACAGGCTTCGCAATCCCGAGGTTCATCATGAGAAGAGCTTTTCCCGCGCGAATCATTCTGCTCTCGATTGCCGTTCTCCTCATTTCCCTGCTTTCGGTCCTCCTTTCGCATCGTGAAATGTTAGTGGGGGCCGCGCCAGCATTTCACGGCGTCCTCACCTACCACAACGACATCCAGCGCACCGGACGCAATTCCAGCGAGACCCAACTCACCCTCGCCAACGTCAACTCCACTAAGTTCGGGAAGTTGTTTGTCGTTCCCACCGACGGACTGGTGGATGCGCAGCCCTTGTATGTCCCGAATGTAAGCATTCCTGGAAATGGCACGCACAACGTGCTGTTTGTGGCTAGCGAACATGGCACGGTGTACGGATTTGACGCCGACAACGGTTCGACCCTTTGGCACGTGACCACGCTAGCCGCCGGCGAGACCCCCTCCGATAACCGCGGCTGCTCGCAGGTTACGCCCGAGATCGGAGTTACTTCCACTCCCGTAATCGATCTTACAGCCGGGCCGCACGGCACGATCTACGTGGTCGCGATGAGCAAAAACTCTGCTTCGACCTATCACCAGCGGCTGCATGCGCTCGACATTACAACCGGACTGGAGGAGTTCGGCGGCCCGGTGGATATTGCGGCTAAGTACCCCGGAACCGGCGATAACAGTCAGGGTGGTTTCGTGATTTTCGACCCCAAGCAGTATAAGGAGCGCGCTGCCCTGTTACTGGTAAATCATATTCTCTATACCTCGTGGGCCTCGCACTGCGACATCCGGCCCTATACGGGATGGATCATCGGCTACAACCAGACAACCTTGGCGCAGCAATCGGTGCTCAACCTGACACCGAACGGGAGTGAAGGCGCGATCTGGGCCGCAGGGGCGGGACCGGCCGCGGACTCGAACGGAAACATTTATTTTCTCGAAGCAAATGGAACGTTCGACACCACGCTGAATGCCCAAGGCTTCCCCGTAAATGGCGACTATGGGAACGCGATCGTGAAGCTCTCGATCAAGCACAGCCAACCGGCAGTAGCCGACTACTTCAATATGTTCAACACGGTGAGCGAGTCGAATGCGGACGAGGATCTGGGATCGGGCGGCGCCATGGTGGTCCCGAGTTTCAAAGACTCTAACGGAGTACTCCACTTCTTGGTTGTGGGCGCCGGGAAGGACGCAAATATCTATCTGGCGAATCGGGCTAGCATGGGAAAGTTTAATCCTAACAACAACAATCAGATTTACCAGGAAGTAACCGGCACTCTGGGTGGGTCGGTGTTTTCGGCGCCGGCCTTTGCCAACGGTAGAATTTACTATGGGGCCGTGGGCGACGCGATTAAGGCATTTTCGTTCAACACCAGCGGCCTGTTGAATCCTACGCCTGCGTCGGCAACGAGCACAACCTTCCGCTTCCCGGGAGCCACTCCCAGCATCTCGGGGAGCACGGCAAAGAATTTGATTTTGTGGGCCACGGAGAATACATCGCCGGCGGTGCTGCACGCTTACAGTGCGAACAACCTCGGTGTGGAGTTATATAACTCGAACCAGGCTGCGGGCGGCCGTGACCACTTTGGAAACGGCAACAAGTTCATCACCCCGACCATTGCGAATGGTAAGGTCTATGTGGGAACCAGCAACGGCGTGGGAGTGTTAGGCCTGCTGCCGTAGAGTAAAACCGCCTTAACAGCCCGTGGTGAAAGTAAGATTTGTATCAGGGTATGCCTTCAGGCATACCGTAAGTACCTTGTTATGAATGCCCCTTTAGGCGCTGGCTGTGGGCGTCGGTCTTTCACCACAGCCTGTTAACATTAGATCCATTTCTCGATGTTGGCAAAATCCTGTCAAGCCCCCGATTCAACGATTTTCCTCGTAAGTCAATGAATTGACGGGCAAAATAAAGTTGGGAAACTTGTCGGGGTGGGTAGGTAGAAATTGATATAATAGAACTATAGAAAAGAAAAAGGGTGCGGATCACTCCCGCACCCTTTCCCATGGCGTCCACCCCCGGCCGATGTTGACTCAGCGAGCTCTGCGCGAATTGTCTCCACGTCCTCTGCGCTGATCACTGAGTCGGCTAACAACGCCAAGCCGCAGCCAATTTGCCGCCGCTAACTCCTTATTCCGGAATATTTTATCCATAACTCTTTTGAACCCAAAGATTTGGCGGCGGTGTTTCCCTAACCCCATGATTCCAATAGATCGGAGAAAAAAGTTTCAACGCACCACTCGCGTAATAACCGAATAGTAACTACAACCGGTTCAGCCCGTTCGCCTTAACTCATAACCGATAACTGAGAACTGGCAACCGATTCCACAGGAGCTGCAAAATGCCTCTCTATCCCACGAGTATTCGTCGCTGTCAGCACATTAAAGTCAACGGCATCCAGTGCGGTTCGCCCGCGCTCCGCGACGAGAAGTGTTGTTACTTCCACCTGCAATGGCGCCGCCAGAGCAGGGACATCAATATGAATTTCCATGTGCGAGGGACCATCACCCTCCCCACTCTCGAGGACGCCAACTCCATCCAGGTAGGTTTGGCCGAGGTCATGCGCCTGCTGGTGACCAACCAGATCGATCACCGCACCGCCTCCCTTCTCCTGCGCGCCCTGCGCACCGCGTCCTCCAACCTGAAACTTACCTCGTTGGAGCCCGAACCAACCCAGGTCGTGATCGACCAGGAGTGCGTCGAGCGCCGCCCGCTTGGGGCGACCGCCTGGTCCGCCCTGGAAGGACACGAGTACGACGTACTGCAGAAAGACGTTGTGAAGAAAAACGATGTGGAGAAGGGCGAATTGTCGAAAGAAGCCCGAGAATTTGAGGCTACTCCAGCACAAAAATATTCTTCTCCGAGCACATCTCCTTCAGCACCTTCGGCCACACCGTGACGCTGACTTCCCCAAGATGCGCTTTGCGGAGCAACTGCATCAACGTCCGCGACTGCCCGATTCCACCGCCGATCGACAGCGGAATCTTGTTGTTCAGGATCGCCTGGTGATACGGCAGTTTCATGAAGTCCAACTGCTTCGACATCGTAAGCTGCTGTTTCAAAGTCTCCGCCGTAACTCGAATTCCCATCGAAGTCAGCTCATGCCGCCGCTTCGTAACCGAGTTCCATACCAGGATGTCGCCATTCAGTCCATGCGTGTCTTTGCCCGTCTGATCGCGGGTGTCGGTGACCCAGTCGTCGTAATCTGCGGCGCGCATCTCGTGCGGGTACCCATCCTTCAACGGCCAGCCAATCCCAATAATGAAGATCGCGGGATACTTCTGCAGCACCGCAGTCTCGCGCTGCTTGCGCGGCAGGTCGGGATACATTTCGAGAATTTCCTCGGCTTGCAGGAAGGTCAGCTTCTCCGGCAGATTCGGATAGCGGCCGTCTTTCAATTGCCGAAACAGCGATTGCGCAAACTTCTCCGCGCCGACGATCACTTTCCAAATCTTGCCGACAATCTCCTTCAGAAATTCCAGGTTGCGCTGCTCCGCGGTGATCGCGCGCTCCCAGTCCCATTGATCGACGTATGCGGAATGGTCGTGATCGAGGAAGTAGTCCTTGCGAACCGCGCGCATGTCGGTGCAGACGCCTTCGCCAACCTTGCAACCGAATTGTTTCAGCGCGGCGCGTTTCCACTTAGTCGCCGCCTGCACCACCTGCGCGTCGATGGGATGCAGGTTGCGATCGTTCGAAATATGGAACTGAACCGGCGTGCGCGACCCGTCGCGATCGAGCATGTCGTTGACGCCGCTCTCCACATCCACGATGAGCGGTACTTCGACCATCATCAGATTGAGTTCCTTGCATAGGTTGTCTTCGATATAGCGCTTGACCTGAAAGATGGCCTGCTGTGTCTCTTTCGGAGTCAGCAACGAGCGGTAATCCCGCGGCAGAATCTTTTCCAATTCCTTGTAGTCGCCGATTCCCGGTCCAGCCAGGTCGGCTTTTTTATCGAGCTTCTTGTCGCGGACAGACGTACTCATCAAAGTTTCTCCTTTGCAGACGGATTCCGCGTCGTCACCATGCGGTCACCCGGCTATGGATGTTTTGGTTTAAGGGAGGGGGCAGTGGTGGAGGTCACAGCGGTGGTCACAGAGGTGGTCGCAAAATGCGCGCCGTCGCCTTGGGCGGCCTGTCGGTGCTTGCGATGCTCCATGACCGTCGCTGCGGTCAGCAGAATCCCAATCAGCCCAAAGACGATCAATGCCAGCAAAGCCATCATTAGTATCGGCATAGCCACACCTCGCTGCTGCGCCAGATTGTCTCTCCGGAGGGTTGGCGAGGCTGTGACGGTAATCACCTCTTTCTGTGACCCGGAGCCCCAAGCTGGTTTCTAGCCGGCGCCATCCCGCTGGAAGTCACGTTTTCGGTGTGATCTACGTCACTGCGGCCCCGGCTCCGAACCCTGAAACTCTCAACTTGGCGGCACCGAGCTGCCAAGATTCGTTATTCTCATCAGGTTGCAAGACTTGACGCTTCAAGACTTCCCAAGGAGAAAGATCGAAACCATGAAGACGACAAAGATGGTGATGCTGGTAATGGTAATCGCGGTGGCCCTATTCATCCTGATCCCCAATCTGTCCTGGGCTGCCGATGACGGAGCCGCACTGTTCAAAGCAAAGTGCGCCATGTGCCACGGTGCGGACGCAGCCGGCAAGCCCGCAATGAAGGCTCCAAGCCTGATTTCGGACGAGGCCAAGAAGATGTCGGACGCCGACCTGACCAAGGCCGTAGCGGAGAAGGCGAAGCACCCAGCCGGCGTGAAGAGTCTCCCTGCGGACGACGTAAAAGCGGTAGTGGCCTACATTCGCACCTTGCAGAAGTAGCCGTAGGCGGCGATCGCGCACCTCTTCCTGTCCAAGCAAGATTGGCGGGTGCCCCATCCTTGCGCGTTCTTTGCGCAAGGGTGGGATTCCACGAAAGTGTGCCCCTTCGGATTTTGACCTTGCATCCCCGCGCTTGTGTGTTACGCCCTATTGGCCATGGGTCAAACCATGCCGATCAAGGTGAAGATCGACGCCTTAGTGGACTATCGGGACTACCACTGAGAGGTTCGTATGCGCATGCACAATCCGCCACATCCGGGAAGAGTTCTACGAGAGTATCTGGGGACGATGTCGGTCACAGACACCGCCAGGCACCTCGGGGTGACGCGGGTCGCCCTGTCGCGCATCCTGAATGGCAGCGCGGGAATTTCGGCGGACATGGCGCTGAAGCTGGCCGACGCCCTGGGCACCAGTCCCGAACTATGGACAGGCATGCAGACCCAGTATGATCTGTGGCGAGCAGCACAGCGCCTCCGCAAAAGGGTAAAGCCGTTCTTCGAGGGAGCAGGGCAATCGCGCCTAGGCAAATCGGCTCCAATCCCGGGCGGAACTCCGCGTGCCCTGGCTCGGGGAAGAAGCGGCGCTGCGGCGGGGTGCCTGTAAGCACTCGTTAAAACACGCAGCGCCGAAGCCCTTACTCCCGCGAGTACTGCACATCCAGCTCCGGGTCGGCCGTGGTCGGAGTGGTGGTGAGCACCGTGTGCCCGTACTCCAATCCTCGATCGAAGGCCTTCACGTTCAGTTCCACAAAGCTGGGCGGAACGGAATCGGCGACGGCTTTGCGCACGGCATCGGCTTCCAGCAGTTTTGTGACGGCGGTGAAGAATCCCACCATCACCGAATTCAGCACCATGCGCTTTCCGAGCTGTTCGGCGATACGCGTCGCGGGGATGCTGTAGACCTGAGTTTCCTTGTGGAGATCTGACACTCGAACCAGATCCTGCTCCACGATCAGGATGCCGCCATCCTTCAGCTCGGGAGCGAACTTCACATAGGCTTCTTGCGACATTACGACCATGATGTCCGGCCGGGTGACGTACGGGTATAACACCGGCGAATCGGAAACAATCAGTTGCGCACTGCAGGCACCGCCCCGCGCCTCGGGGCCGAAGTTCTGCGTCATCGTGGCATAAGCGCCTTGATGAATCGAAGCCGCCTTGCCGAGGACTATGGCCGAAAGGATCACTCCCTGGCCGCCAAAACCCGCGATACGAATTTCCGTTAGCTGCAGTCGCATACTGTCTCCGGTTGTTCCACGTATCTCTCACCGAGCGATTCGGTGTATTGGTTTCGCATCAAGTCTAGGTAATCGGGGCGGTCGCGGTCCACGAATTTGCCCACGATGATCTCCCCGTTTAAAGTCAAGCCGGCTTCGCCTGTGGGCGAGCCGTGCCTGATCTTGCTCTTTTCTTTGTAGTACTTCATGGCGTCAAGCCCGTCGCCCATCTTGTTGCGACGCTGATAGAGCGTGGGACAAGGCGAGATCACTTCGATGAACGAGAAGCCTTTCTTCTTGAACGCCTCACCGATGGAGCGCGCCAGTTGCCGCACGTGGAACGTGGTCCAGCGCGCCACGTACACCGCGCCCGCCGCTTCCACCAGATGCGGCAAATTGAATGCCGGCTCGAACGTGCCGTAAGGATTGGTAGAAGTGGTTGCATGCCCCGGCGTGGTAGGCGCGGTCTGGCCGCCGGTCATGGCGTAGAGCAGATTGTTCACGCAGATGACCTTCAGGTCGACGTTGCGGCGCGCGGCGTGGATCAGATGATTGCCCCCGATGGCCGAAAGATCCCCGTCACCGGAATAGACAACAACATTCAGCTTGGGGTTCGCCAGTTTGAGCCCGGTGGCAAACGGAATGGCGCGGCCGTGCGTGGTGTGGAACGAGTCGAGCTTGACATAGCCCGCCACGCGCCCGGTACAGCCGATGCCCGACACCAGGGCGAGCGACTGCAAATCGATTTTCGATTCGATGAGCGCCCGGGCAAAAGAGTTCACGGTGGTGCCGATGCCGCATCCCGGACACCAGATCGAGGGCATGCGATCGCTGCGTAAGAATTGTTCGACTGGGTTAACGTCTGGGTGGACCAAGTCGTTATTGAGATCGCCGTTCTTAAGATCAGTGATCAAGCTGTCTGGCATCGGCTTGCCTCCAGAATTACCTTCAGAATGTCTTCGGGGTTATGCACTCCGCCGCCCGCGTGCGACACGGCAAAGGTCTTGGCCTGGCCCGCGGCAGCTCGTTCTACTTCTCGCACCATCTGCCCCAGATTGAGTTCGGGGACGACGAATGCTTTCACTTTCGCCGCCAGTTCGCGGATCTTTTTGTCGGGGAACGGCCACGCCGTGATCAGGCGTAACTTGCCGACCCGCAGACCCTTTTTGCGGGCCGCCTCAATGGCGCGTTGCGCCACCCGGGAAGTGATTCCGTAGGAGACGACCACGACATCGGCGCCCTCCAGTTTCTCCTCCTCGAACATGGCGATGCGGTCCGCGGCGTTGCGAATCTTGTTCATCAGGCGGCGAACCAGCTTGTCCTGCACCGGGGGTGTCATGTTGGGATACCCGCGTTCGTCGTGGGTCAAGCCGGTCATATGAAACTTGTAGCCTTCGCCGGCGTGCGCCATTTCCGGAACCAGGTCGCCGTTGGTTTCATAGGGGAGGTAGTCATCGACCGATTTGCGAGTGTGGCGGCGCGGTACGACTTCGATCTTGTCGGCGGAAGGAATCACAACCTTCTCGGTCATGTGCCCTACGCATTCGTCCATCATGAACATCACCGGCACGCGGAATTCCTCGGACAGGTTGAAGGCTTTGATGGTGAGATCGAAACACTCCTGCGGAGAATTAGGACAGAGGGCGATGATCTCGTAGTCGCCATGCGAGCCCCAGCGCGCCTGCATCATGTCGGCTTGCGCGGGCAGCGTGGGCAGGCCAGTAGATGGGCCTCCGCGTTGCACGTCCACGAACACGCACGGCGTTTCGGTCATGGCGGCGTAGCCGATGTGCTCCATCATGAGAGAGAAGCCGGGGCCCGAGGTGACGGTAAAGGCCTTGGCTCCGCCCCAGACCGCGCCCTGCAGGGTAATGGAGGCCGCCAGTTCGTCTTCCATCTGGATAAACGTTCCGCCCACGGTCGGCACCCGAGCGGCGAAGCGCTCCACCACTTCGGTGGAAGGAGTGATGGGGTATCCGGAGGCGAATCGGCTGCCGGCGGCCAGCGCGCCTTCGCAGCAGGCGTGGTCGCCATCCATAAAGTGTATGCCGGTCAGGACGCCGCGAGGATCGGCTTTCTGAAGTTCAACCTTCATTTGTCACCTCCGCCAGCCGCGGTCTTGGTTGCGTAAATGGCGAAATCGGGACAGTACATCCCGCATAAGTCGCACCCACTGCATTTGTCCGGCAGCACGACGTGCGGCGGATGGTAGCCCTTGGAATTGAAAGCGGAAGAAAGCGCGAGCACTTTTGTGGGGCAAAACTCCACACAGAAGCCGCAGGCTTTGCAGCGCTCGACGACGATGGAAACACGCCCTTTTGCCATGAAAACTCCACGTTCAAGGTGGCAGAAGCCGCCCCGAAACCTACAACGATTATGCTTTGCGGGCTGCTCCCCTGGTGTGACAGCCGTCACCGATATAAGTGAAGTCGCGCACACGGGTTACATCGTGATACCAGACACAGCGCCATATGCCTTTAATCACAGCAATCGCGAAAGTCGTGGGCCGACAATTAGAGCTGGTTGAGTTCCGGCCGTTCAAAAAAGGGGGCTGTCATGTTTGAGTCTGAAGTCGAGATGGAACGACGCTCATCGTTTTTGCCGCTGGTGCTGATGCTGGGTCTCCTGGCCCTGATCGTGGGCACGGTGGCCTACGTGCTGTTTCAAGTCCGTTCGAAAACCCCTCTGAGCGCCGACCAAGCCAAGCCGATAGTAACCGCGACGCTCCAGGGGCCGGGCCCGGCCGTTATCCACTTCCGCGTCGGTCTGATCAAAGCCGACGAAAACCCGGACGAACCCAATTACCGGCTGTTGCAAAAAGCGGGAATCGTTAAATTAGCGAAGGCGAAAAAGGGAGACCTGACAGTTTCGCTTACCCCCGATGGCGAGCGTCTGTTGAACGGCCTTCCCGGTTTCAAGAAATCCGAGCCCAAGGATGGCAGTTATTCCTGTCAGGCCCCGCTGGCCGAACGCCAACTGCTGGGCATCGCCGGCGTGGAAATGAATGACGCCGACCATGCCACCGTGACCTACAACTGGAAATGGCTGCCCAATGCGTTGGGTGACGTCTTCGATGCCGGCGGCCCCTTGGTAAAAAGCTTCGGAGTGTGGGAACGGCAGACCTTGATTAGTAAGTATCAAGCCGCCTTCTATCACGGGGATCCGACGATATCCACGCTGACTCTGGTGCGCCAGGGTCGCGAATGGAAGTTGCCGGCGCGATAACCACTCGCGATAACACTAAAGAGCGGCGAAGCTGCCGCTGGCCGCGGCGCGGGTGGTTGAGTTTCTGCGTTGCTTAGCGTTCAGGAAACAGAGCTTTGGCACAACCAGGAGGAAACACAATGTCTATGATGTCGATTAAGAACGTAATTGTGATGTTTGTCACCTTGATCGCATTCACCTGCTCGGTCGTCGCGCAGGAAAAGACTCAGGCCCAACCCGAGAAGGTCATTAAACATGTTCCCGTCAAAGCCGTATCACCTGCATCCGGCAAGGGAATGTACACATCCTACTGTGCTGTTTGCCATGGAACGGACGGCAAAGGCGGCGGACCTGCAGCCACCGCACTGAAGGTTCCTCCCACCGACCTTACCCTGTTGAGTAAGAACAACGGAGGGAAATATCCCGCGCTAAAAGTCACGTCCAACATCCGCGGCGAAGCCACTCTGCCAGCGCACGGAACCAAGGACATGCCGGTGTGGGGAACGTTGTTTTGGAGTATGAGCAGCGGACACGAGGCCGAGGTACAGCAACGCGTGGTGAATCTTAACCGCTACATAGAATCCCTGCAAGCGAAGTAGTCACTCTGCTCGGCATCCGTGGACCGGATCGAGAGCCGGTCGGGGCACAAGCGCTGACTTGTGCCCCTTGCTTGCCGGTCGCAGAACTGACTCCCAACCCGCTTTTTACATGTCGACTTCAGCGAGCATTTCGATCTTGTTGCTTGTGAAGCACCCGATCCAAAACTCTGGCTGGCGGTGAGGAAACCGGATTGTGAGGGAAATCACACTAGCGTGTGCTGGCCAACACAGCCAAGCGTTCCGCCCCGGACGGACACTGACGATAAGACGAGGCCGGACTCAACGGGCCCGTGGACTGCGCAAGATGCGACCCACGCAAGCGAGCCGGCCCCGAGGTTGTTATAGGAGGCTGGTTCATGATCTCGCCCTACGGAATGGAAATAGTTGAAAGCTGCATAACCTGCAAGCTGCGCGAAGATCGCAGCTTCTGCGATCTGCCTCCGACCGCGCTGCAAGCTTTTGAAAGCATCAAGTACGCGACCGCGTATCCGCAGAAAGCGGTGCTGTTTGTGGAAGGCCAGATGCCACGCGGCATTTTTGTGCTTTGCAAAGGCAGAGTCAAGCTCTCCATTAATTCCCCGAGCGGCAGAACCGTCATTGTGAAACTGGTCGAGCCCGGCGAGGTGCTGGGGATGAGCGCCACGATTTCCGGCAAACCTTACCAGGTGACGGCGGAGACGATCGATCCCTGCCAGGTCAACTTCGTCAAGCGCGATGACTTTCTTCGCTTCCTCAAGGACGATGTGGAGGCCTGCTTCAAAGTGGCCGAGCAGTTAAGCGAGAAATATCACAATGCCTGCAAGGAAGCGGGCTCGCTCGGACTGTCGCACTCCGCCGCCGAGAAACTGGCCAAACTACTTCTGGAATGGAGTCTCAAGAACGGAGAATCCCACAAAGCAGAGCCCCGGTTGAAGCTTAGACTTACCCACGAGGAAATCGCGCAGATGATCGGAACTTCGCGCGAGACGGTAACCCGTCTGTTTGCGGAGATGAAGAAGCGCCAGATCGTGCGCTCCAATGGCTCGACGCTGGTGATTCGCAACACGGCGGCGCTGCGCGACATCGCCAACCACAACTAGCGCTGGTGGACCGACGGGCGTCTCGCCCGTCCCAGCCGGACGGGGACGCCCGGCCGCTCCACCGCACCAATTACGAACATTCAGAAAGACTTAAGTCTCGTGACCGAGATCACAATTTCCGGTGATGTCAGTCACCGCTGGGGCGTTTGTTCTCTCCTATCGTTGCGCCTAGGGTGGAAACGAGACTAGGGTCGAGTGGGGAGGCAATCGAACATGGCTTTCGGAAACGGCAACGCGCAGCATTCCAATCCAATTCCAACCAGCAAGAACAAGCCTCGATTGATTTTCTGGGAGCTGACCAAAGGCTGCAATCTCCGCTGCATCCATTGCCGGGCCACCGCTACCGAATTGAGTTCTCCCTCCGATCTCTCCACCCAGACAGCCCGCGACATCATCGATCAGATCGTGGCGGTGTCCACTCCCATCCTGGTGCTGAGCGGCGGCGAACCGCTCTATCGTTCGGATATTTTCCAGTTGGCGCGTTATGGCACGGACAAAGGTCTGCGCGTGGCGCTGGCTACGAATGGCACTCTGGTTACCAAGCACGTGGCCCGCATGATCGTCGATAGCGGCGTACAGCGCGTCGCCATCAGCCTGGACGGCGCTGATGCGCTCACCCACGATACGTTCCGCGGCATTCCCGGCGCTTTCGATGCCGCCATTGCCGGTTTCCGAAATCTGAAGAACCTGGGCATGTCGGTCCAGATCAACACCACCATCGCCCGCCACAACGCCCATCAGCTTCCCCTGGTGCTCGAGCTTGCGAAGGCGCTGGGAGCCGATGCGCTGCACACATTCCTGCTGGTGCCGGTAGGCTGCGGCGTGGATATCGCCGCCGAACAGATGGTTCCTCCGGAAGAGTACGAGCGCATGTTGAACTGGTTCTACGATCGCTCGCTCGAAGGTGGCATCGAGATGAAGGCGACCTGTGCGCCCCACTACTTCCGCGTGGTTCGCCAACGTCGAGTCGCGGAGCACCGTTCCGAGGCAGCCGCCGCGCAGGCCGCACGGCCAGCTCATCCGGCGGCATCGGGTTCAACAAGTATCGGCCCGACCGAGATGGCGATGCCCGGCTCAACCGGCATTGAACTGAAGCCGCATGGAGTAGGACAACCAGTGGGACACCCCGGAAGTCATCCCTCCGACATGAACGCCATGACCAAAGGATGCCTGGCCGGAACCGCAGTCTGTTTCATCTCTCATCAGGGCGAGGTCTACCCCTGCGGATACTTGCCGGCTTTGGCAGGGGATCTGAAAAAGCAGCCGTTCGCCGAAATCTGGGAGAACTCGGTGGTGTTCAACGAACTGCGCGACACCAACAACCTGAAAGGAAAATGCGGTTGCTGCGAGTTCCGCAACATTTGCATGGGATGCCGCGCCCGCGCTTTCGCCGCCACCGGCAACTATCTCGACGAGGAGCCGTTCTGCGTCTACCAGCCCCATACGAAAGACCTGAATAAGGAGAAAGACGTTACGCCGGCGGAAGTTGCGCGTTAACCATACGAGTAACGCGGTGGAAAAGCTTCTTACCACGTAGATACGGAGGTACGAGAAAGACGTTTTGGAACTCATGGGTTTACACCGAACTCTCAGCTTTCCCATTGATTTTCTCCGTGCCTCCGTGTCTCCGTGGTGAGTCGTCTCAAGGGCCAAAAGACACCGACCTAGCGTGATATCCCGCAATCCAGGTTTACGAATCCCCCTTCCCTTCCCATTACAACCTCGCTAACTAATTGAAACAAAGTCGGATCTCCGTTCAGGCGTGGATTCTGCTTTGGTACGCCGGGTGCATTCCCCATGGGGTAGTCTGCAGGAGATAAAGACGTGGAACCCACTCTCATGGTCGTTGGGCTGAACTATCGCACAGCCCCTATGGCAGTGCGGGAACACTTTTGGATCGCCGAGAACCGCCGCTACGAAACCCTGGTGCAGTTGTCCAGGGCGGAGGGCATCGAAGAAGTCGTTGTCATGGCGACCTGTAACCGCACTGAGTTTTGGCTGTGGGCAACCGAGGTTACCCTGGCCGAAAATTCCGTGATGCGGCTGCTGGGCACCGAGTATGGGCTCAAACTGTGCGAGTGGAAGCACTTCTACCGCTTGCTGGATGAAGCCGCCCTCCTGCACATCTTCCGGGTCGCGTCCAGCCTCGACTCGATGGTGGTCGGCGAGCCCCAGGTCGTTTCCCAGGTGCAAGAGGCTTGGAAGCAGGCGCAGAAGTTGGGGACAACCGGCCGATTCCTCGATACCGTGTTGGAGAAGGCGCTCGCAGTCGCTAAGCACGTGCGCAGTGAGACGGCGATTGCCAGCGCGGCGGCTTCGATTCCTTATGCCGCCGTGGAACTTGCACGCCAGATTTTCGGCACGCTCGAAAACAAGAAAGTGGTTCTGCTCGGCGCGGGCAAAATGAGCGAGATTCTAGCCCGTGGGCTGCTCTACCACGGGGCCAACTCCATTCGCGTCACCGTCATCAATCGCACCCTCAAGCACGCCTCGGAACTGGCGGCGAAGGTCGGTGGGGTTGCGATCCCGTTTGAAGAGCGCGCGCAGCACATGGCGGATGCCGACATCATCCTCAGTTCGACCTCCTGCCCACACATAATTCTGAGCCGCGAGGAAGTCGAGAACATGGTTCGCGGACGCAAGAGTCAACCCTTAGTGATCGTGGATATTGCAATGCCCCGTGACGTGGATTCCGCAGTACGCGAGGTCCAGGGCGTTTTCCTCTACGACCTAGACGACCTGGAAAACGTGGACGACCATAATGCGGACGAGCGCCGGGCCGCCGTGGCTGAGGCCCAGAAAATTCTGCAGGCTGAGGCGCAAGGCTTTCGTTGCAAGCTGCTGGCAGAGCGCGCCGTGCCCACCATCGTAGCGCTGCGCCTGCGGCTGGACGAGATTTGCCGGCAAGAACTCGATGCCTTCCGGCAAGAGAACGGCCCCTTCACCAAAGACCAGGACGAAATGCTCGATGCGATCATGTCCCGAATGACGCAGAAGATCGCAGCCTCCCTGGCCCGTGAACTTCGGGAATTTCCAGAGAAGGTCGAGCAGGAACAGATGACCACCGCGTTGCGGCGCCTCTTCCATCTGCAAACCACCGAACCGGCACTCGCCGGCACTAAGTCAGCCTAAAGAGGTTCTCGAATCCCGTAGTGGACTACCGTAGCGCCGGCATCTTGCCGGCTGTCCCGATGGCGTCTCGCCCTCGGCGCGGTGAGCGCGACGCCCGCCGGACAGCCGCCGAGACGGCGGCGATACAGTCGAAAGCTAGGGAAAGAGCACAATCATCCGGTCACGGCACTAGCGCATGGGGAGCGCATACATAAGCCCGCCATGGGTCCAGAGATCATTAGCGCCGCGGGGCAGCTTCATCACCGAGCCTGAGCCGAGGTCGCGCTCGAACATCTCGCCATAGTTGCCCACGGTTTCGATGACTCGGGCGGCCCAGGCATCGTCGAGTCCAACATATTGCCCGTAGCCGTGGTGGACGCCCAGCAGACGCCGGATCACTTCATCGTCGCTCTTCTTCATCTCCTCGACGTTCGCCTGCGTCACTCCGCTCTCCTCCGCTTGGATCAAAGCCTCGACCGTCCAATTGACGATAGCGGCCCATTGCGGATCGTCGAGGCGGTAAGTGGGTGCCAACGGGTCCTTGGCAATAACGTCCGGCAGAATTTCAAAATTCTTGGCCACGCCTTTAAAGCCGAGCCGTTCGTAGGCTAGTTGCGACACGTCGGCGGTAATGGCGGCGCAGTTGCCGGTGACTAAGGCCGCTTCCATCTCGCCTTCTTCCTGAAAGGGAAAGGGCAGCCACTTGATTTTCTCGCGCTGCATGTAACTTTGGAGCTGCATCTCGATTTCGGTGCCGCCGAGGTAACAGACTTTCTTGCCCGCCAAGTCCTTGGGGGAAGCGATCCCCATGGTCTTATTCACAAAAAAGGCCTGGTAGTCATAGAAGATGGGCCGCGCAAAGCCAAACCCGCTGTTGGTCGTATTCATGAAATTGGGAGATCCGGTGGCGAGAAGCGCAATCTCGCCGGACTTGAGGGCTTTCAGTGCATCCTGCTCGTCGCGGAACGACTTGACGGTGAACTTGGCGTTGGGCCCAAGCACAGCGACTGCGGCTGCCTTACAGATATCCACATCGAGAACGACGTGGTTGCCATGCGCGTCTTGAGTGGAATACTCGGGCTCTTCGGTGTTGACTCCGCAGGGGAGTGAGCCAGCGGTTTTAATGCGATCAAGAGTGGCCCCGGCGTGGGCCGTCGCGGTGGTTCCCAAGATCGGCCATGCCATTGAAAATAGAAGTGCGAAAATTCTTCTCATCGAAGGCTTGTTCCTTCCAAACATCAGCAGCTACTCAGCATATAAAAACCGGCGGCCGGATAAAAATCCGGCCGCCGGAGTAAGTTGTTAACAATGTCCCTAGTTCGACGGCCAGCCGCCCAGGTATGGAGTACCAGGGTTGGTGCTGGGACGGGGATTGACGTCCTGTGGGGCCGGATCAATCACTCCGCCGCTTGATGACGTCGGTTGGAACGATTCCGCAGCACGCGGCAACCTTGCCCACCAAAGTGGGGCAGGCTGAATTCCGACTGCGGAATCATCGCGTACGAGGCTGGCAATGGCGGCGTTTGACCGGTCAAGCGGCCATTGTCAAAGCCAGAGAAGAGGTCGCCGACGCCGGGAGTGTTGGCGTCGGACGGCCCAAGGTACTTCTGGCCGTAAGTCTTCAAGCCGATAGCGCGAGCCGCGAGTTCGTCGGGAAGATCGGCCAGCGGAGTCAGCTTGAAGAGCTCGTCAATGAACTTGATGACCGAGCCATGCTCGGTCGCTTCATGGGAGATTGCGTGCACGACACCGAACGGCGAGATCACGATCGTGGGAATGCGTGGACCCTGACTCGAGAGCGTTGTTGAGGGGATCCCACGAGCGAATATTCGGTTGCGTGTGATCGTAAAGGCCATCGGTCTCATCGTAGGTGATGATAATGGCGCTCTGCGACCAGTACGGGCTGTTGGCGATGGCGTTGATCGTGTCGCCCAGAAGGGCTTCGCTGATCTGCGCGTCGGAGTAGCCTGGGTGATCGTCGTTGCCCGGGTAAGCGGCCTGGACCGCCGGGCTGGGCGAGCGAGGAATCAGGCCATCGATGTTGCCATATCCGCCGCGAACGTAATAGACTCCGCCGGTTCCGGTGCCGGGCAGGGCGGTCGCGTTCAGGGCGGTGAAGAAGTCGCCGAGCCCCTTCATGTGCGCCGCGGTTTCGTTCGGGTTGTTGGCCTCATAGCCGAAGTATTGCGGGGCATCGTGATGGGCGATGTAGCCGGCATGGGAGGCTGTACCACCAGCGTCGGTCGGTTCCAGATCGTAACCTTGTTCGTACCATGCCCAATTCACCGGCCCGTATGCGCTGCCCGCGATCTTCTTGATGTCTTTTTGCACGTCCAGAAGATCAAACGCGGGGTTCAAGTCGCTAGCTGTGATGTTTTGAATCTGGTTTCCCATAAAAGAGAGCCCCAGGCTGGCATACGTCTGGTTGGAAGCCGGGTTGGTGCTGGGAGCGCCCCCGCCTTCAGTAGGCTGCCGGTTGATTTCGGTGGGGTCCAAAGCAGATCCCCAGAAGGGCTGTGGGTCGCCGGTAACCGGTAGTTGCGCGTTGGTGGTGTTGATATTGCTACCCAACCCGGGATGCTTGACCCACTGCGTCACGCCCGACTGGGCTGCGAACATGGCGAGGGCGTTTGGCGTCGAAGGTCCGATCACGGTGTCAAAGAAGTTGTCGAAAAGTGTGAAGCGATCCGCGTAGTTCCACAGAAACGGAACGGTATTGCAGTCAATATGACTGACGACCAGTTCGCCCTTTTGCACCTGCGCCTCGGTAGGCGCCGGTCCGCTGTAGCTACACGACCCGCCACTGCAGGTCAGTGTCCCGGACAGGCCTTCTTCGGTGAAGGCATAGCGATCATTCTGGGCGACGTTGCCGACCAGATCCAGCTTGGCGTCGCTGGCAGTGTGGCCGTGATTGACCGAGTCCGTGTCCTCCGGATAGAGGAGCACCGTGTGGCCATTAACGTCGGTGATCGACTGCGGCATCAGGAACGGGGAAATGGTGCCGACCGAGCCGTCTGTCTTTACGATCGGCTGGAGAAAGCCAGGCGTCTGGCTGGCGGGCTGGGAGAACAGTCCCCTCGCTCCAGGGTAGGTGCCGAAGTGGAAGTCAAAGGATCGGTTCTCCTGGAACAGAACAAAGACATACTTGATGTTCTTCTGGAGCAGAGCGAGCTTCTGAGGGTGGGTGAGACTCGGCTCGCTCGCCAGGTCGCGCGTGTAGCGGGAGACTGCAGCGCTGGATCTCGGTGCGATTTCGACAACTCTCTTCTGGTCGGCAGCCCCGTCACTCTTCGGGTTTTCCGCCAGTGCGGGAAATGGCTGCATCATCAACGCAGCCGCCAACAGGGAAGCCCAACTGGCCTTCACCCATTCTTTAGTATGCATATTCTGTTCCTCCCTATGGATGGAAAGTTTTGTGCTTATGCGGTTTCCGCCGGTCTTGCCCAGTCGCTTCCAGAGCGGGTGGCGATCCAGCGAGATATTTCCGCGTCCATCGGAACAGAGATATGTGAATGGGACTTTGAGCTGGCGTGAACAGTTGATGAAAATCTTGTAAAAGACAAACCCAAGTTGCTGGTACCGTGACCGCATGATGATTGTGGTGTGGAAAACGAGTAGCGCCAGCATCTTGCCGGCTGTCCCGAGAGCCTGCCCTGAGCTTGCCGAAGGGGCGTCTCGCCCTCGGCGCGGCGGGCGGGGGGCGCCCACGAGCCTTCCAGCACCAGCGGGCTAAAGCAACGCTGAATCCGCACCCAGCGCGCGCCTTATTGCTCCTCAGCCGCGCCGGTCTGCGAGCTTTCTTCATCTCCGCGAATCAGGCCGAATTTCTTGAGCTTGTAGCGCAGGGCATCGCGGCTGATGTCGAGCAACTTGGCGGCGTGGGTCTGGTTGCCATTGGCTTGGCGCATGGCCAACTCGACCATGGCGTGCTCCACTTCCTCCAGCGAAGTGCCACCTTCCGGGATATAAAGCCGCGGGAGGGTACGGCCGTTGGGCAAGGTCTGTCCACCATCGGCGGACGAACTTCGTTCAAAGACGGTGCGGCCGCCCGATTCACCCACGGAAAACGGCAGATACACGGGCCGCAGGAACGGCTCATCTTCCAGGATCATGCCCCGTTCGATGGTGTTCTTCAGCTCGCGAACATTGCCCGGCCAGTTGTGAGTAAAAATAAGACGGCGCGTGTCTTCGGTGATGCCACGAACCGCCTTCTTGAATCTGCGGTTGTAGCGCTCGATGAAAAAGTCCACTAAAGGAAGGATGTCTTCTTTTCGTTCTCGCAAGGGCGGAATGAAGATTGCAATGATGGCCAACCGGTAATAGAGATCCTGACGAAACTGGCCATCGCGCACTGCCTTTTCCAAATCGCGATTGGAAGCCGCGATCACCCGCACATCCACTTGCATATCGCGGATACCGCCCACCCGGCGGATGACCTGGTCTTCCAGCACGCGCAAGAGCTTCGCTTGCAGCAAAGGAGAAAGTTCGCCGATCTCATCGAGAAACAGCGTACCGCCGTCGGCCGCCTCGAACAGGCCCTTCTTCATTTGCTTGGCGTCGGTGAACGCGCCTTTTTCGTGGCCAAAAAGTTCGGCTTCCATCAGCGTCTCGGGGATGGCGGAACAGTTGATGGCGACGAAGGGCTTTTCCTGACGGCTGCTTTCGTAGTGGATGGCTTTGGCGATGAGGTCCTTGCCGGTACCACTTTCGCCTTGAATCAGAACCGTGGTGGCTTCGCTGGCCGCAACCTTACGGACAAAGTTCATGAGCTCGGTCATCTTGGGCGAGACGCTCACCACGTTGGAATAACCGGAGGTGCGGCGCACCTCACTGCGCAGGGTCTGGACTTCCTTGCGCAGGCTAGTGGCCTCGAGCGCGTTCTTGATGGCCACGTGCAGCTCGTCGAAATCGATCGGCTTGCCCACAAAATCGTAGGCTCCGAGCTTGAGCGCCGCTTTCACATCGTCCAGCTGCGGATCGGCGGTGATCATGATGACGGCGCGGGCGTCGCCATTTTTCTTAAGCTGATCCAGCACCTCGATGCCGGTGAGATCGGGCATGCGCACGTCCAGAAGAACCAGATCGGGCGATTCCCGCTGCGCCAGCTTGAGCGCAGGTTCCCCGGCCTCGGCCTCGACCACCTGGTAGCCCCACTCTTCGCACTTCTGGCGCAGCGACCAGCGCACCAGGCGCTCGTCGTCCACAACCATGATCTTCTCTACGGGCATTGATGTCTAATTTACTACGAAATGAAAGGCGTGAAGAAGTAGTTCCCATGAGATCGAGTCATAGGGTGATTTAAGTTCGAGTGCCTTTGATTTCGATGACCCGATGGTCAGATGACCCGATCTCGCGGGGGAACTGAGAACTGATTCGGCAGGGTTCCTGAGCGTCTACGAAGCCGCACTCTGATCGGCGACCATGGAAAACGGCAGCATCACCTCAAACCGGCTTCCTATGCCCACTACACTGTTCACTTCGATGCGGCCATGATGTTCTTCCACGATACGGCGGGCTAGCGAAAGACCAAGACCGGTGCCATTGCCCTTGGTGGTGAAAAAGGGCCGGAAAATGTTGGAGAGGTTCTGCGGAGGGATCCCACGCCCGGTGTCGCTGACCACCACCGTGGCGCAGCCCTCTCGCGAACCGACCTCGACCCGCACGGTGCCCGCGCCCTCGATGGCCTGAACCGCGTTCAGAAGCAGATTAAGAAGCACTTGATGAATCTGATCGCCGTCGTGCTCAACTTCCGGCAGATCTGGCGCCCGGTCGAGCTCGATCTTGATGGGTCGGGAGAGCACCTGCTGCCGAACCAGCAGCACGGTGTGTTCCACGGTGGTGTTGAGGTTGCTGCGGCAAACCCGCGGCGGATGAGGCCGCGCGGTCTCCAGAAGGTCGGTCAGAATGCGGTCGATCTGCGCGATTTCCAGGCGAACATCCTTCACCACCGCCCGCGCCGGACTGGTCGAAGGCAGATCGCGACCGATGATTTCGATGACTCCGGCGATGCCCGCGAGCGGGTTGCGAATCTCGTGAGCCAGGCCGGCAGCCATCTCGCCGAGCGTGGCCAGGTGTTCGGCGCGCGAGATTTGCGTGTGATGCAGGCGCTCAATCTCCTCGCGGCTGTCACGCAGCTGCTGCATCATGTGGTTGAAGTTGCGGCCGAGATCCCCGATTTCGTCGTTGCGCCGGGAGAAGCTGACCGCGACGTCCAGATCGCCTTCACTCACCTGCCCGATTTTCTCCTGCAATTCGACCATTGGCCGCTGAATCAAATAGGCAAGAGCGACGATCGACACCGCACATATGGCGACCGCCCCCGCTCCCGCGACGATCAGCACCGCGTGGCGTTCCGGGTCGCGTAAGGATACGGTCGCCAGCGTGAATAGCAGCAGCCCCGCCAGCAGCACGAACCCAACCGGCAAGATGGCCTTGAGCTGCCAATTAAAGCGCATTGAACCCAATCGGGAGTCTTCCGCCTGCGACGAACCCGCGGACAACGAACCTGCCGACATTGTACGGCCAATACCAGCGCGCTCGTTGCCACCCGGCACGCCTATGTTCGATACGGATTGGGGAGGGCTAAGCATAAGCGTGCAATCCCGGCAGTAGGTACGTGACCCCGAAGAAAGTGAACATCACCACCGCAAAACCGGCGATGGCAAAGTAAGCGGCGCGACGGCCACGCCATCCCCGGGTGATGCGCATGTGCAAATAAAGGGCGTACACCAGCCAGGTGATCGCCGCCCAGGTTTCTTTCGGATCCCAACTCCAATACGAGCCCCAGGTCTGGTTCGCCCAGTAGGCTCCGGCGGCAATCATCAGTGTTAAGAGGGGGAAGGCTAGACAAATAGTTTTGTAGGTGATGCGGTCCAGGTTGTCAGCGCTGGGCAGCAGACGCTCCAGGTCGGTGCGCCGCCACAACAGCAGCAGATAAAGCAGCGAGATAAAGACGCCGCCTACCAGACCCGACAGTATGAAGGGGGAAGCGGCGAGGCTTGTCGGGAATAGTCCAACCGCGTCGAGCGATGGATAGCTGCCATCGCGGGCGCGCACCAGAAACATAACCAGGGTCATCACCTGGAGGAGAATGCTGAGAAACACGGCGCGATTGGCAAGCGTCAGGAAGCTGGCGTTGTTTTTCCAGCGTGCCAACCCGTAGAGCACCAGCGGCGACGCGACCACCAACAGAGTCAGCGTCAGCAGCCAGCCGAGATCCGGAATGGTAACGAACAAGCGCACACCCTGGGAGAGGAACATTTCCGATTTCTGTTCCGGATTCCACGCCACCAGACTCAACCCGCCCCCCTTCTCGAAGCGCGTTAGAACGACGCTGGCGTAAATGGCCAGCGTGCTGGCGCTGGTCAGGGCGAGGAAGGTCTCGGTCTTCATCTTGTCCTGGATCAGGAACATTGCGGCCAGCGCGAAGCTGAGCGCGCAAGCGGCGTAGGCGAGCATCGCCAACGTAACGTGGACGTGCAGCCAGGTCGATTGCAGCGCGGGAACCAGCGGATGCACATCGGTTCGCAGCAATTGCATCAGCACCACGCCCACGATCGCCACCGGCATCGTGACCGTGCCAATAACCTTCACCCCGTACTTCTTCTCGGCGATCAGGGTGAGTGCGGCCAGCGTCCACACGAAGCTGAGCAGCATTTCGTAAACACTGGCAAACGGCGGATGCCCAGCTTCGTACCAGCGGTGGGCAACGGCGGCCGTGTTCGCGAGCAATCCCAGCCAGGTGGCGAGCGACGCGAACCTCACATACGACTCGGTGCCGGTGACTCCAAATCCCAGGTACAGCGCACCGGCGCCGGCGTAGAAGATCAGGGTGGCGAAGAGCAGATTCGTCTCGCTCAACAGATTGCCACTCTTAACCACGTTCAGAAATGCCATGAACAGCAGGAACGCAATGGCCAATCCGACCAGCACGATCAGGGTCGTGCCGGTTGCCGGTTGCTGCGCTTCCGCTTTTGCTCGTGCCATTCACATCCTCCCAATGGGCCGGTTCAGTTCTCTAGTACCGCGACCGCATGATTGCTGGTGGAGAGCCGGGCGTCCCCGCCCGGCCGGACGGGCGAGACGCCCGTCCCTCCACTTCGGTTCCGACGACCGTAGCGGGTTGCTCGCTCGGAGACGTTCCGGGAATCGTCTTCAGTTCTTTTTCCACCAACGCCCCGAGATCGTCAAATCTCTGCTCAAACGCGTCGCGGTTGCGGTTCGCGGTTCCGCCAATCCACAGCGAGTACTTGCCCGTCTTTGCGTCGTAAACCGGAACTGCCCAAAACCGCATGTGCACCACATAGAACACGAATGCCAGTCCAATGCCTAACAGCACAACGCCCGACCAGACTCCCCACTGCCCCGGTTCGTGCGAAACCTGCAATCCCGTGAAGTGCTGCATCTTCAGGTTGGTGACCTGGAGTTGGTAAGGCGCCTTCGAGTTGTCGGCGACCTCGTCCATCGGTGGGAACCAGACGTCGAAGTCTCGCCCGGCGGACTTTGTTCCGGCGATCTTGTTCCCGGCAACCTTCGAAGTCACCACCAGGTGGACAGCCGGATTTTCGAACTGGTTCGATTTCCGGTATACCTGGCCGTCGCGAACCGCGTAGTCGGGGAAGAATTCGGCGAAACGCAAGCTGGTATCGGCATCGAGCGCAATGGTGTCATTCAACGCCAGCCCGATTTCCTTCTTCTCGCCGGAGCCGTTCTTCGGACTGCCGTTCGGAGCTGCGGTCAGCATGAGCTTGTTGACCTTGCCGTTCGCCCCGTAACTCGACTGGTAGAAGCGGACGCCGCTGTAGAGAAGCGGATCGTTGACGACAATTTCCTTCGTCCGCACATCGCGCCCGTCTTCGACCACAGCCAGCTTCGACCACCACTTCTTCGGCGTGCCATCGGTATAGTTTTCCTGACCTGCCTGGTCGCAGCGCAGGGCAAACGGGAGCGTGCGCCTGGCGCCATTGCGCAACTCCACCAGGTTCGAGGTCTCGCCCTCATTCAGATTCAGCGTACCCCGCCAGCCCCAAACACCGTCCACGATGGTGCCAAGGAAAATGAGCAGAAGGCTGGCGTGGACGATATACACGGCGAGCTCGGAAATCCGGTGCCGTTCCGCGAAAATTCCGAAGTGGTCCGCGCGCACCACCCGCTCGGGTTTGAATCCCAGCGAATGCAACGCACGCTGCGCCGCTACCAATCCAGCTTCTTCGTCCGCAATGCGCACCACCTTGTGCGGACGCAGAGCGCGGCGGAAGCTCTCATCGGGATATTTGTAGGGACGCGAGAAGTAGCGCCATGAGTTGGGAAAACGGTCGATGGAAGCCGCCAGGATACAAACACTGACCAGCGCCATCAGCCCCAGGAACCACCAGGCGTGAAACACGTCGGTCAACCCGACCGCGTCCAGGATTCGAAGCACCTGCGGGGAGTAGGCGTTCAGCATCTCGTCGGGCTCGGTGGCCGGCCGCTGCAGCACGACGGTTCCGGCCGCGGCCAGAATCACGACTAGGATCAACAGAACCACTCCGGTCTGGATGGAAGCGATGGTGCGCCAGGTTTTGTGGGCGAGTGCGCGCAAAGCTACAGCCATTATCCTCTCCCTAGTTCGTAGCATGAAATGCAAGTTCCACGCCAGATAGGTCGTAATAGGTAACTGCCAGATGTATAGGGACTTAGTAGACTTGACGGCGAGGACTCAAACCGCCGGTTTGGGCTAAATCGCGCACTCCCTCCAATTTCGGCGGGAATTTGACGCACAGAACAGGTTGCAAGTCGCAACGTTTCAAGGTTTGTCAAGGTGCTGCCAAAAACTCGGCGATTGAGCGGCGGCAAATCTTTGCAACTTTGAAACCTTGAAACTTTGAAACCTTGCACCAATGCTAGAATTGTTCAGATCGGTCCTCTACCGATCATCTCGCCGTGCCTTCAAAGAAAAACACATCCGCGACTTCGCAGACGACTGCCCCAGCCAAGGTCGGTTTTGTGAGCCTGGGCTGCCCCAAGAACCTCGTCGATAGCGAGGTGATGATGGGCATGCTGACCCAGGCGGGCGCCCAGCTTACTCCGGACGCGGAGGACGCAGACGTCATCGTGGTGAATACGTGCTCCTTCATCGGCAGCGCGCAGCAGGAGTCGATCGATACCATCCTCGAAATGGCGAGCCACAAAACAGGCGGCAAGGCGAAGCGTTTGGTGGTTGCCGGCTGTCTGGTCGAGCGTTTTCACGATGAGATCCGAAAGAGTATTCCGGAAGTGGATGCGGTCGTCGGTACCGGCGAATTGGAAAAAATTCTTGCCGCTGCGGGAGTGGCGGAAAAGCCGCGCGCGCCCAGTCCGTTCAACATTCTGAACTCGAACACCTCAATTTCGAACATCACGACCTCACGGCCCGAAGGCGATCATCGCCGCGGACAGGGCCGCTTCGCGCGCGATTCCTGGGACGGCGCTGTCGCCGATCTGCCCAACTACCTCTACGACGATCACACCCCGCGCGTGCTGACCACACCTCGATCGTCCGCCTATATTAAGATCGCCGAAGGCTGCGATCATCCCTGCACCTTCTGCATTATTCCTCAGCTTCGGGGACAGTTCCGCTCGCGGGGTTTCGACTCGGTCATCGCCGAAGCCGAGCGCCTGGCGCAATCCGGCGTGCGCGAAATCACGCTCATCGGACAGGACACCACCTGCTACGGCGAGGACCGTGGCCTGAAAGACGGCCTGGCCGCGCTGCTCGAAGAGCTGGCGGGCGTCGAGGGTCTGCGCTGGATTCGCTTCCTCTACGCCTATCCCAACAAAATCACGGGGCGGCTGCTGGAGACGATTGCCGCCCACGACAATATTTGTTCCTACATCGATGTGCCCCTGCAACACGCCTCGGCGACGGTCCTAAAGCGCATGAAGCGTGGAGGCGGCGCCGATGTGTTCTTGCGCTCGATGGAAAAAATCCGGAGCGTAATTCCCGGCGTTACGTTGCGGACTTCGTTCATCGTCGGCTTTCCGGGCGAAACCGAAAAAGAATTCGAGGAGCTTTGCAGCTTCGTGAAAGAAGCGGCCTTCGACTGGATGGGAGCCTTTGGCTACTCGGACCAGGAAGGCGCGGGCGCGTTCGATCATGAAAAGAAGCTTTCGGAGCGTGAGATCGAGAGCCGCCGCAAGTCGCTGATGTCGATCCAGAAGAAGATCAGCCGGGCGAAAAAGAAATCAGTCGTCGGCCGCGAGTTCGATCTGCTGCTGGAAGGCCCGTCGACCGAGTCCGATCTGCTGCTCGAAGGCCGCACGTCGATGCACGCCCCGGAGATCGACGGCAAAGTTTTCGTGAACGATTATCCCGAAGGAAACGCGCCGAAAGAAGGAGAGTTTTACCGTTGCCGCATCACGGCGGCGCACGATTATGATTTGGTGGCGGAGATCGTTTAAGGTTAGAGGTCAGAGGTGAGATTGCAGAGGTGAAATACCCTCTGTCCTGTTAGGTTTTCACCTCTGCAATCTGACCTCTGACCTCTGCAATCCGACTATGCCGCGCAAGCGCCCCATCAAACTCCGCTGCCCCATCTGCAAGCAGGCCACCAAAACGGCCGACATGGACTTCCCTTTTTGCAGCGAGCGCTGCCGTCTGATTGATCTCGGCAAGTGGGCGACGGGCGCGTATGTAGTCTCGTCGCCGGTGGAGGAGGCTGAAGAAGCGATCCCCGACAACGTCGACGATGAGGACGACTCGCCGTGAAACCCACGCCCGAACATGCGCCCAGCGACCGTAGCGCCGGCGTCCCGCCGGCTGTCGCGGGGGCGTCCCGCCCCCGCGCACCGCTGTGGGCCACACTGGTCGCGACTTTCTTCGGCGCCGGACGCCTCAAACCCGGTCCCGGCACATGGGGATCGCTAGCCACGGTCATCTTATGGGCATTGGCGAGTTCCCGGCTCCCCGCCGCGGATCGCGTCTGGGCGACCATCATTGCCGCGGCGGCCGTGACCCTCATCGGAATTCCCGCCGCCACCCTGGTCGCTCGCGCCTCTGGTTTGAAAGACCCACAATTTGTCGTCATCGATGAGGTCGCCGGGCAACTGGTTACACTCATCGCCGTTCCGCTCGGTTGGAAAACGTTTCTCGCGGGCCTTATACTCTTTCGTGTCTTCGATATTTGGAAGCCGTTTCCCATTCTGCGGCTGGAGCGGTTGCCCGAGGGCACCGGCATTGTAGTGGACGATCTGGGAGCGGGCCTCTACGCGCTCGCCGTGATGCATCTTCTGTTGCACTTTGGACTTCTAATGAAGTAGTCGTTTGTCACTTAAACTGGCCCCCACCGGAACAAACTCATGAGCATGTCGGACCGACTGCTGGGAAAGAAGAACGTCAACGGCAAGCCGCACATCGAGGCGGTCGCGCCGAGTTTCGCTTTGCCCGGAGGCGAGGTCCGTATTATTGGTAAGAGCCTGCGTCCGCCAGAGTTGCGCCGCCCGAGCGTGCGCTTCGGCGAGATCGAGGGCTCGGTGCTCATCAGCTCCGACGATTTCCTAGTAGCCCGCGTGCCCGAGGGAGCGGCGTCGGGCCCGATAGTAGTTGGCACCAACGGACACGTCAGCAATCCGCATGCGATCAAGGTTGCGGCCCTGGTTGCCGAAAACCTGCATCCCGTCGCCAATCCCGCGCTCGACCGCGAAGGCAACATCTTTGTGACTTTCTCCGGATCGCGCGGGGAAAAAGTTCCCGTGTCGATCTTCAAGATCGATACCAACTATGTCGTGAAGCCGTTTCTCAGCGACATGATGAACGCCACCGCGATTGCCTTCGACCGCGAAGGCCAGATGTACGTTTCTTCGCGCCACGATGAAGCCGTATACAAGGTGGCGCCGAATGGCACCATGTCGACCTACGCCGAAGGCATGGGAGTCGCGACCGGAATTGCTTTCGATCGCGAGGAAAATCTCTACGTCGGCGACCGCAACGGAACCATTTTCAAGATCGCTCGCGACCGGCAGATTTTTGTATTCGCGACGCTGGAGCCGAGCGTTTCCGCCTATCACCTCGCCTTTGGCCCCAGCGGCGATATGTTCGTCACCGGCCCCAGCACTTCGAGCTTCGACTGCGTCTACAAAGTCGACCCGCACGGAACCGTGTCGGTGTTCTACCGCGGTCTGGGAAGACCGCAGGGCCTGGCTCTCGATGTCGAAGGCAACGTTTATGTGGCCGCCTCGCTCGCCGGAAAACGCGGCATCGTGAAGATCACTCCCCAAGCGAAGGCCAACCTCGAAGTCTCCGGCCATGGGTTGGTCGGACTGGCGTTCGCTCCGGGCAAGTCGGCCATCCTCGCCACCAACCGTGCCGTCTACCACATCTCGTGGAACATTCAGGGATTGCCACTGTCGGCCGCCGACGCGTAGGGATAGGGGAACAGCTTTTCTTCGTGCTTGCGAAGTTCCTCGATCCACTCCCGAATTCCCTGTTGCGCAATGGGAGACAGAGGGTAGAACTCAAATTCAGACCTGGCATCGTTACTGTGGCGGACGGTCGCCAACATCTCGACGGCAGCGTCTCCCAAGGGCAGTTCGATCACCACCGTTTCGCCCCCTCGCGGGGCGCCACAAACCAGCGCCGACATGCCGCGCACGCTGATATCGAGGCTCACGCCGCGACTGACGACCGGCCCGTAGCGCAAGAAGCGCTTCAGCGAGACGGGGATGCTGGAAGCATAGCGCGGTTCGCGCCGGCGGACCTGGTACGCAGGGAGATGAGCCAACGTCAGCCGGGTGTCGAGATGCATAGCGCTCTCCTTGCGTGGCTAGTGCCGTGACCGCGTGACGGTCACCGTGTCGATCCAAACTGCTAATGGAGCGCCGGGCGTCCCCGCCCGGCTGCAAGGGCGAGACGCCGTCGCGTCATCGTTTTGGCCGCTACGCGGGCAAACCTCCGCCCCAGCCCCATCCCGTCTGCAGACAGGCGCGAATCACGCCCAGCAACTCCTCGTTGTCGGCCGGTTTCTGGAAGAAGGCGACGGCACCCGATTCGAGAGTACGTTTTTCATTGGCCTCGGGATCGCGAGCCGTCAGCACGATCACCGGGATGACCGAGAGCGCCGGATACTGCTGCAGGTTTTTCAGCACCGCAAATCCGTCGCCCGCCGGCAGCCCCAGATCGAGGATGATCAACTGCGGGCGTTCCTTCTGAGCCATGGCGATGGCCGAGTACCCGTCGGAAACATTCACCGTCTCGTAATTATTCGCCCGCAGACGCAAACTCAGAGCCTGCCGCAGATCGGCATCGTCATCCACGACCATGATCTTTGCTCGATTCATAGGAAGCCTCTCGCTGCAACTTTCAGTGCGCATGTTCCTGGTTCTCCTTTTCGTTGAACTTATGTCCGTTCCAAAGACCCTGCTGAATGATCTCGGTGACGTAATCGGCAACCCCCCAGATTTGTTGCTCCAGGGTCCTGGGGTCGGCGGCGGGCGGGGCGGGAATCGGCTCAGCGGCTACTCGCAAGGTGCCGCTGGTCTTCAACTGGGGCAGAGCGCCAACTTGGCTGCGGATGCGGTCCATCATGATGCTGACCCTCTCCATGTCGGTGGAAGCGACCACGAAAAACGTCTCAACCGGACCGCTGCTCGCCGTGGGTGGAAGAACCAGATCCTTGTCCACGTAAACGCACCGGCGCAACAGGCCTAGACAGCGAACGCAGGTTTCTTTCCAGCTTCCGCGCAGCGAGTTGGGCAGCGGAGTCAGTTCCACGCGCACCAGCACCAGAGCCTCCCGCAAATGTCCCTGGTGAACGATCACCGGAAGCAGGAGTTTGGCCAGGGAATAGATCGGCAAAGTGAATGAGAACGTGCTGCCGCTTCCCTCGTCGCTTGCGACCCAAATCCTGCCGCCGTGAAGCGTGACGATTTCTTTGGCAATGTAGAGTCCCAGACCGAGGCCGGTCCGGTTGCCGTCCACCCGGTCGGGGTCCTGGTAGAGACGTTCAAACACCCGCGGCAGCGACTCTTGAGGGATGCCACGGCCGCTATCCGACACCGAAAGATAGACGGAAGCCGGGTCGGTTTCCACCATCGAGGCTTTTACGATGACCGAGCCCTCGGGTGGAGTGAACTTGATTCCGTTGTCGATCAAGTTGATGAGGACTTCAAGCGTGCGATCGGGGTCGGCATGGACGAGGGGGATGCTTCGATCCACTCCCGCCTCGAGTCCGACGCGTTTTTCGGCGGCGGCAGGCCGCATCATTGCCACCGCCTGCTGAATCAGTTCGCCGATGTCGATGCATCGCGGTTCGATACGCAGCTTGCCGCTATCGGCGCGGGTGGCTTCGAGCAGGTCGCGAATCATGGCATGCAACTGATTCACACTCTTGAGGACAGTTTTCAGGTGGTCAGTCTGGTCCGGCGCCATGGGGCCCGCTAACCCGTCCAGCAGCAGCGTGACGTACTGGTGAATGCAGGTCAGCGGTGTACGCAATTCATGCGAAACGTGAGACAAGAACTGGTTCTTGAATTCAATTTGCTGTTGGCGGGCGATTTCCAGCGAGCGCAGCAGCCCTTGTCGTTCCACCGCATAGCGCAGCGCGCGCTCCAGTTGTTTGCTGGTGACGTCGCCTTTGACCAGGTAGTCCTGAACCCCCTGCTGGACGGCTTTCATCGCCAGCGCCGGATCGTCCTGACCCGAAAGGATCACCACCGGCACATTGGGCGCCTTCTGCCTGATCCGGCGAAAGGTTTCGGCGCCGTGGCTGTCGGGCAGGTTTAAGTCGAGCAGCACCAGCGCCGGAGTCTCCACGTCCAAACAGGCGAGAGCGTCGGAGAGCCGGGGCACGCAGTTCACTTGGACCTCGGACTTGCTTTCCACCAGGCGCAGGCGCACCAGGTCCGCATCTCCGGGATTGTCTTCAATCAGCAGAACGTGGGCAGGTTCGTTTTCCATTATTGTTCCTTTCATTTTTCCTCTCGTGGCAGGCTGGCGGAGCCAAACCAGAATTCTTCAATCGATTGCACCACCGAAAAATAATCGTCCAGATTTCCAGGCTTGCTGACATAGCAGTTGGCGCCCAGTTCGTAACTGCGCGTGATATCCAGCATCGAGCGCGAGGTACTAAACACCACCACCGGGATGGCGCGCAGATTGGCGTCCGCTTTGGCCTCCGCCAACACCGCTCGACCGTCTTTTTTCGGCAGATTCAGATCCAGAATCACCAAGTCCGGACGAACCGTATTCGCATACGGGGCCGCGCGTCGCAGAAAGGCCATCGCCTCCTCGCCGTCCGCTACATTGCTGATGCAGCTCTGATGCCTGCCCCCCGCCAACGCCTCTCGCGCCAGCATGACGTCGGCGGGGTTGTCATCCACGAGAAGGACCTGAGGCAATCGTGTCATCGCTCGGGCTCCCCCCTTCCCATTGTGGCGACCGGCAGGCAAAGTGATCCGGAAAGCGAAACCGCAACCCTCCTCAACCTCGCCCATAGCCTTCCACCGATATCGGCAAACGGCTGGCGCATCGCCAGGCCGACGCCGGCGCGCCGCGCACATCTCCTCATGGAGACTGCTATCGGCACTGCCCAAACGGGCTTTAACTCGAAAGACAAGACCGCTCTCGCAGAAGAACAAATGGGAAGTTCTATCGGGCCGTGTCCGTATGGACGTACCTGGGAAAGCGCTGCAACCACGCTTATGGAAAGACGAACTTAGAACGCCGTGGACCGGAGCAAAGGTCGGGGTCGGATGCGCTTCGGGGGCTGCTACTTTT
>CAWABC010000045.1:0-62336 GCA_963780105.1 uncultured Acidobacteriaceae bacterium | reverse complement strand
TCGTGCCCCAGGCGGACTCGGCGTTGAACATGCCGTCGTGCGTGACGATGCACTTGAAGCGGTCGGTGTGGCCAAGCACCCAGTTGGCCATGTATCCGCCGTAGCTAGCGCCCAGCGCGCACTCGCGGTCTTTGTCGATAAACGGATAAGTCTTCTCGGCGTAGTCGAGGCCCTTCATCAGGTCTTCAAACGGAGCGCCGCCCCAGTCACCGCTGATGGACTCCACGAACTTCTGTCCGTAGCCGGTCGAGCCGTGGAAGTTGATCATGATGACCACGTATCCGTTGGCGGCGAAGAGCTCGGGATTCCAGCGGTAGGACCAGTCGTCTCCCCATGCGCCCTGCGGGCCGCCGTGGATTAGGAACTTTACGGGATATTTCTTCGAGGCATCGAAGTTTGGCGGCTTGACGAGGAAGCCTTGAACCTTGTCGCCATGGGCGCCCTTGAACCAGAAGGACTCGAGCGGGGACATCGAGACTTGGGAGAGGATGGCGTCGTTAACATGCGTGACGGACTCGGACCGCCAGCAGTCGCTTTTCGAGTTCATCGCAAGACATGCATCAGACTCACGATAGATCTCGGTCGGACCTTTAAGTGACATACGAGTGAAAAGCAGGGTATTGCCGTCCGTTGTGATGCCCAGGTCGTCATTGAATCCGCGGTCGACGGTCTTAAACGCAGTTTCCGGGTTCTTGTGGTCGGAGGTCTTGCTTGAGCTTGCTCCAGAGGCATCGGCTGCAAGATCTAGGAAATAAATCGGCGATTCCCCTTCGTCCTCAGCCGTGAAGTACAAGCGGTAAGAACTGGCTTGCCAAGCAAACGAGCCGATCCAACGGTTGAAATTCTCCGTCAGATTCTTCTTCTCTCCCGTCTTGCGGTCGTACAGCATCAACCGAAAGCGGTCGCTCTCGTATCCCGGACGCTGCTGGGCGCGGTAGGCGATGTACTTGCCATCGGGCGAATAGAGCGGAGTCGAGTCGCTGGCGGGATTGTCGGCGGTGATGTTCTTGGCCGCCCCTCCATTCACCGAAACGAACCACAGATCGTTGTTGGTGGACGTGGCTTCGACCTTGTCGTGGTTCGAGGTGTAGCAAATCTCCTGCCCGTCGGGCGAGAAGGCATAGTTGTCCTGCCCGCCGAGCGAGAACACAGGCGCATCGTAGTCGCCCGGCGTGAGGTCGCGCACGGGGGCGCAGCCACCACAGGCGGTTGCAATGACGAAAATGTGCGTGCGCACGCCACGCTTGTAGGCGTTCCAATGGCGGTAGAGCAGCCGATCGAAGATGATCGCCTTGACCTTCGAATCCTCCGCTTCTTTGGCCTTTTTCGCATTGCATGCGGCTTCCGCATCAGGCGCGCCGTCGCACTCGGGATACACATCCGAAATAAAGAGAATATTCTTGCCATCCGGCGACCACAGTTCGCCGCCAGCTTCGGTGGCGATCGCAGTCAGCTTGTGGACGCTGGTGACAGTTCCGGAAGTGCCATCGAAATCCGCAATCCAGACCTGTGACCCGCCTTCTTTGTTCGAGAGGAAGGCGAAGCGCTTGCCATCCGGCGCCCAGCGCGGACGGTCGCCATCCTGATCGGGAATGAGGATGCGCTCGGATTGGGCGGGCGAGTCGCCCGCCCCCACACTTTTCGCTGTACCATTCAGCGGCACGATCCAGATGTGCGACGTCTTCTTGTTCGCCGCCAGATCGACATCGACCGCCGCGAACAGCACCCATTTGCCGTCGGGCGAAGGGACGGGCTCGCCGACGCGCTTCAGCTTCATCATGTCTTCGAAAGTGAAGGGGTGCTTGGCTTGAGAGAAGGCGGGTAGGGAGAAGAGAAGAACGAAAACAAAAGCAAGACGGCGCATGGATTCCTCCGCAGAACAAAAGAGTGTAGCACCGGAAACGAGGTCAGAGGTTAGAGGTCAGATTGCAGAGGTGAAAACTCCGGGCGCAAAGACCGCTGCCGACCTCGAAGGTTTTACCTCTGCAATCTGACCTCTGACTTAGCTTCACCCCAGCTCTTCCAGCATGGCCGTCATCTCCGATTGCGCGTGGGCGTTACCGGTGCGGCGGGCGGAAGCAATGCCATCCACCAGCCAGCGCTTGGCCTCATCGACGCGGCTGGCAGCGGCCAGCGTCTGCGCGGCCATGAAGTAGGCCGGCGTGTAGTCGGGATTCTTCCCGATCAGTGTTTTGTATTCCTCAATCGCCCGCTCAATTTGTCCGGCCTTGGAGTACTCCATGGCCAGCCCATAGCGCGCAAACGCATCTTCAGGATTCTCGGCAAGAATTTCGCTCAACGCGGCAATGCGATCCATAAAGAAGCTCTCAGCTCTCAGCCGTCAGCTCTCAGTAAAAGCCAAAGGCCAAAAGCCTTAGCTGAAAGCTGATGGCTGATGGCTGATGGCTGAAAGCTGCTCTTCCCATTCTTATCACGATCGGCGTTACAATGGCTGTTCTCCGAGAGACCAACTTGGCGTGCCCTTTCTTTGTGCCGCTGGAAATTCTGAACGACGGTTCCTGGCCGCATCCTTCGCGTCTGCCTCTGGGAGCGGGATGGACGGGAAACTGCCGCGCTTCGGGGCAGGAACTGGCGGCATCGGACACCCACATCCGCGAATTCTGCAATCTTGGTTACGCAACCGCCTGTCCGCATTTGCCCCAGGGCCGAGATTGGGATGCGATTCGTTTCTCGGTCGCCCGCGCTGGGCGGGAGCAGGTCGCGATCGCTTTCGTCTGCGAGTTGGACCATGCTCCCGTCGAACATGGCGAATTGGTATTCGACGCGGCGAGCGAAGCTTGGTTGAATCCGCATCCGGACCCGCGTGTGCTCAGGCTCGCGAGCTGCTATCTGCAAACATTTCGCGCCCGTGAGAGCGCGGTTCTCGTCTAACAATCTTATGGTTGACGACGACAAAGCGAAGTTCACCCGCCCGCGGCCAGTGCGCGAATCGATCTCGGAAATGACCGAAATCGTTCTGCCGAACGACGCCAATCCGCTGAACTCTCTGCTCGGCGGACGCTTGATGCACTGGATCGACATGGCTGGGGCCATGGCTGCCCACCGCCACTCCCGCGCCTACGTGGTGACGGCTTCGATTGACCATCTGGATTTTCTCGTACCTGTCCGGGTCGGAGATTTCGTAGTCCTGCGCTCCTCCGTCAATCGCGTCTACCACACTTCGATGGAGGTGGGCGTGAAGGTCTGGGTAGAGAACTATCGTGCCGAAAAGAGTCACCACGTCAGTTCCGCCTATCTGACGTTTGTCGCCGTGGACGCGGCGGGAAATCGCATGGCAGTCCCGCCGGTCATTCCCGAGACTCCGGAGGAAAAGCGCCGCTACGAAGATGCCGCACACCGCCGGGAGTTGCGCCGGAAGGAATCGGCGCGCAAAATCGAGGTCGGAGTTAGGCGACCTTCGACGCCCAGCCCCTAAAGGGGCTTGGATTTTGGAGAGCTTGCGGTATCGCTAAAGCGATACCCTGATACGAATCTGTTATCGCAAGATCGATACACCGACCCGAAGCAAGTTTGTTGGCAGCATGAGCGGCTAGATGCATAACAACGGACAACTGATAACTGATAACTCGGCGTGAGACCCTACTTATGGACAGCGCACTTTTCATTCACCGTTTGCACTTCGCCTTCACCGCCACCTTTCACTATCTCTTCCCGCAGCTCACCATGGGCCTTGCTCTGCTGATCGTCGTCCTCAAGACAATTGCATTGCGGCGCAACGATCCCGTGTATCACGAGGCGGCGCGCTTCTGGGGAAAGATTTTTGGCATCAATTTCGTGTTGGGGGTTGTCACCGGCATTCCGATGGAATTCCAGTTCGGCACCAACTGGTCGATCTTTTCGCGATTCGCGGGCGGCGTCATCGGACAGACGCTGGCTATGGAAGGCATGTTTGCCTTCTTCCTCGAGTCGGCGTTCCTCGGATTGTTTCTTTATGGAGAGAAGCGGCTGAGCCCGAAAGCGCACTGGCTGTCGGCGGTCGCCGTCTTTGTGGGTTCGTGGCTGTCGGGCTACTTCATCATCGCGACCGACGCTTTCATGCAGCATCCCGTCGGCTATTTCACGGCCGCGGATGGGAGCTTGCAACTGGAGAGCTTCTGGCATTTCGTGCTGAATCCCTGGGCCGGATGGCAATACGCCCATAACATGAGTGGAGCGGCGATCACTGGGGCGTTCATCATGACGGCGGTGGGCGCGTTCTATTTGCTCTCCGGCAAGTGGATCGACTACGCCCGCATCTTCGTCAAGACCGGCGTCATAGCCGGCTGCGTATTCAGCATTCTGCAGATTTTTCCGACCGGCGACCAACAAGGCAAAATGGTCGCCGACTCGCAACCCGTGACTCTGGCCGCGATGGAGGGATTATTTCAGGGCCAGACTGCCGCGCCGTTGCTGATCGTAGGTCAGCCTAACGAACAGCAAGGCAAGATCGATAACCCGATTGAAGTTCCGGGAATGCTGAGCATGCTGACTTACAAACGCTGGAACGCCAATGTCCGCGGACTCGACGCTTTTCCCAAGCAAGACTGGCCGGGTAACATCCCCTTGCTTTATTACAGTTATCACATCATGGTTGGCCTGGGGACTTTCTTTGTCGCCGTCATGATCGTGGCGTTGTTCCTGTTGTGGCGCGGCAGGCTGTTTCACGCCAGGTGGATGCTCTGGATCCTGATGCTCGCAGCGCCATTTCCCTATATCGCCAATACCGCCGGATGGATGACCGCCGAGCTCGGCCGCCAGCCCTGGCTGATCTATGGACTGATGCGCACCGAAGCGGGCTACTCTAAGGTTGTCTCGGCCGGTAATGGCATGTTTACTCTTCTGGGCTTTATGGGCATTTACATGGTGTTGGGCATTCTGGGCCTGTTCTTGCTCCGGCGGGAAATTGAGCACGGCCCTGTGACCGCGCCGGCGACGGAGGCAAAGTAGATATGGCGAGCCTATGGTTTTGCATTGTCGCGGTGATGGTTGCTACCTATGTTGTGCTCGACGGATTCGATCTTGGTGCGGGTGCGATTTATTTGATCGCGGCCAAGACCAATGACGAACGGAGGCGGGTGCTGCGCTCGATCGGCCCGGTGTGGGATGGAAACGAAGTCTGGCTGCTCGCGGCCGGCGGCGTTCTGTACTTTGCCTTTCCTCAACTCTATGCCTCGAGCTTCAGCGGGTTTTACCTTCCGCTGACCATTGTCTTGTGGCTACTGATCCTGCGTGCTATCGGCATTGAATTTCGCGCTCACATTGAAAGCGCGGTCTGGCAAGCCTTCTTCGACACGGTCTTCAGCGTCTCCAGTATTCTGCTGGCGGTGTTTTTCGGGGCGGCGCTGGGCAACGTGGTGCGCGGAGTTCCGCTCGATGCCACCGGTTATTTCTTTGAGCCGCTCTGGACCACCTTCAAACTCGGCCCGCAGACGGGAATCCTGGATTGGTACACCGTACTGATCGGCGTGATGGCGTTAGTAACTCTGACCGCGCACGGTTCTTACTACGTCGCCCTCAAAACCGACGAAGACCTTGGCCGCCGCGCCCGCGGTTTTGCCTTGCTCTGCTGGCCCCTGCAGTTTTTTCTGACCTTCAGTTCGTTGGTTGCGACTTATTTCATTCGTCCGGAAATCGTAGCGAACTACGGGAAGCACAAGGTCGGAATGCTGGTTCCGATCATCGTGGGCGCGAGCCTGGCAGTCATGCTCTGGGCCAACCCCAAGGGAAAAGGAAAACTCGCGTTCGTTGCCTCCAGCCTGTATATCACTTTCATGCTGGTGGGGGCGGCGTTTGCGCTCTATCCGGTTGTGCTGCCTGCACGCGACCACCAATACGACCTCACCATCTACAACACCGCCGCTGGCAGTCACGGACTGAGCGTCGGCTTGGTTTGGTGGACGTTGGGCGCGGTGCTCGCGGTCGCGTATTTTGTATTCGTCTATCGCATGTTTCGCGGCAAGGTGCAATTGGGAGAAGGACACTACTAGAGAGCAGCCATCAGCCGTCAGCCTCAGCTTTCAGTAAAACAGGGGCGGATCTTTCGTCCATGTGACGACGGACTGAGGGCTGAAAGCTGATGGCTGATGGCTGATTGCTGAGTGCTGCCTTTCCCTCCCGTATAATCGGAAGATGAGCTCGCACTCCCATCCTCCCGGCCAGCAACAACCCGCTCCTCAACCTTTACCTGGCGTCAATGCCATCATCGCCGTCGGTTCCGGCAAGGGAGGAGTCGGCAAGACCACGCTTTCCGTCAATCTGGCAATCGCCCTCAGCAAGATGGGCCACAAGGTGGGATTGCTCGACGGCGACGTCTATGGTCCGAACGTCCCGCTCATGCTCGGCACCAGCGAGCAACCCAAAGTGATCGGCGAAGGCCAGATCGCGCCCATCAGCTGCACATGGGCTCAAGGTCATTTCAGTCGGTTTCCTCAATCCCGGAGACAAGCCGCTGATTTGGCGCGGTCCGATGCTGCATTCGATCATCAAGCAGTTCTTGGGATCGGTGCAGTGGGGACTGCTTGACTATCTTGTCATCGACCTTCCTCCGGGAACCGGCGACGTGGCGCTCTCGCTGATTCAGACTGTGCCGCTGACCGGAGCCATCGTGGTCTCGACGCCCTCCGACGTTGCGCTGCAGGATGCGCGCAAGGCCATCGAGATGTTCCGCCAGATGAAGGTGGACATCGTCGGCATGGTCGAGAACATGAGTTACTTCGTCTGCCCGCACTGCCAGCATGAAATCGACATCTTCTCGCGCGGCGGCGCGGAGAAAACGGCGAAACAATTCGACGTTGCCTACCTCGGCGGCGTCGAACTCGATCCCGAGATTCGCAAGTCGGGCGACGGCGGCACTCCGTCCGTGCTTCAGGGAGAGGACTCGCCTCATGCGAAATCGCTGTTCGCATTTGCCCGCAACGTGGCGGCGCGGGTGGAGGAGATCAAGGCCGGCAGTTCAGAGAGCGTGATTCAGATTCAGTAGCGCCTGGCCGCTTTCGAATGATTCCGCCGTACTGCCTCGGGTTGGGATTCTGCGGGCTTCCAACTGGCTGCTGGGACTGGCACGCGGACAGGAGTGTCCGCGCCACACGACCTAACCCGTGGCTCACCGGAAGGCCAGCTCTTCAGAGCCGCCGGACCGCCTGCCCTTCGCCCAATGCTGCCAGAAGTTCTCGCGCCGTTTTTCCGAGCACGGGATGGCGCGCTTCGGGAGCAATCTCGACCAGCGGTTCCAACACAAACCGCCGCAGGTGCATCGAGGGATGCGGAATCTTCAAGCCCGGCTCATCCACTACCGAATTCCCAACCAGCACCACGTCGATATCGATCTTGCGCGCGCCTTTGTCGCGCAGGCGGATGCGTCCCATCGCCGCTTCGATCTGCAACGCGAGCTGGAGCAGTTCTCTCGGCGACTTGCCGGTTTCAATCGCTGCCACGCAGTTCAGAAACCACGGCTGGTCTTGGACCTCCATCGGCTGGGTCTCATACAAGGCGGAGACTGCCACCACCCGTCCGGCAACTTCCAATTGTGCGACCGCTGCGCGCAGGGTGGCCGCACGATCTCCCAGGTTCGATCCCAACGACAGATACGCAGTTTCGCTCACCCCACCAGTTTCGCGGTGAAAGTCGCAAGAATCCAGAAAAAACTGACGGAACGGGAAGAATCCTTTGTTCATCCCCATCCAAGGATCCGAAGTCACCCAAAGGTCTGAAGTCGCCGGCGGTTGAATTCGTGCCTTTCGGTGACGGAGGCGCGACTTTCGTCCGGTACCAAGGTCACTTTCTTCGGTCCTTGGGTACCGCTAGTATCGAAAGAGTCATGAATCTGGACTCTCTTCTCATCAGTGGGGATGCCGCTTTGCTTGGCGTGCTGCGTCCGGCACTGGAGAATATCTCGGTCGATGTTGAGGTTTGCGCCGAATCGAAGCCCGGAAGCGAACTGCTGGCGAAGCGCAAGTACGATGCGGTCATCATCGACTGCGACGATCTGCCAGACGGCGTTGATCTGCTGCGTGCGATCCGTCAGACGCAAAGCAATGCGCGCTCCGTAGCCTTTGCCGTGGTGAATGGGAAGACGACCACCCAGGAGGCCTTCCAGTCCGGAGCCAACTTCGTTCTGCAGAAGCCGCTCACGCCGCTGCACGCCACGCGCTGTCTAAATGCAGCGCTCAATTTCATGGTGCGGGAACAGCGCCGGTACTATCGGCATCCGGTGGAGATCCCGTTGCGCATCGCTCTGGCGGACAAGCGGGAACTGAGCGCCACGACGACCAACGTGAGCGAGGGAGGCATGGCCATCCGCCTCATCGGCAAGTTGCTCCAGGGTGCGCAGGCGCAGCTTCGCTTCACGCTTCCCGGCGCCAACATTTCGCTCGAACTAAAAGGCCAAGTCGCCTGGGCGGACGGGACCGGTCACGCCGGTATCCGCTTCGTTGAGGTTCCGCAGAGCTCGCAGTATCAGCTTGAAAAATGGCTGACCGACTGCTTGCGGGGAGAACTGCCGGAGCGACTACACGGCAACCTGGCGCCTCACTAACCGATCGCTCGGCGTGGCCCGTTTGCGTTTCGGGTAAAACCCCATCCACCCGGCATCCAGCTTGTAACTTGCGCCCTGCTCCGGCTGTGGCACTGTAGAGACGCGGCTTGCCGCGTCTCGCGAACTCATGATCACGCTCGAAGAAAGAATCGCGAAAACACAGCGCTTGCTGCGCCGCCTGGAAGAGGACCAGCCCTATTTGCAGGTGCGCTTGTCCGCACTCGGGGCCGAGCACCGCCAGAGCGTCCATGCTTTCGCCGGGCGCATCCGGGCCGAAGCCGAAGCCGAACTGGCGCGGCTGCTGGCTGAACGCGCGTCGCTCGTCGCCTAGCAGGCTGCGGGAGAAACTCATCCCGAGCGCAAGAAGCTCACCTCGGGCGCTGAAGCGCGACGCAATGTCAGCGACTTACGGCACGACTGAAGTCGTGCCCTTCCCAACAACCTGCTTGAAATGGAGTTTTTCCGCAGCCTGTGAAGTCGTGCCCTTCCTAAGACCTGCTTGAAACTGGAGTTCTTCCGCAGCCTGCTAGACGCTAAGACTCATCGCCGATGCGAGCGCTGGCGGTGCCGCTTCCTCTTCGAGCGCGGTCTCTTCCCAATACGAACGGTCGCGCAAAATGCGCGACACGAGCGCGGTGTGCATGGCGTGGCCGGCGCGGTCGGCTACCACCGAACCCAGTATCTGTTTCCCGATCAGCGCCAGGTCGCCGATCAGGTCGAGGACTTTGTGGCGCACGAACTCGTCGGGAAAACGCAACGGCGGATTCAGCACTTCGTCGCGGTTCAGCACGATGGCATTGTCGGTCGACGCTCCACGGATTAGTCCCTGCTGCCGCATGGCGTCGGCTTCATGCAGAAATCCGAACGTGCGCGCCGGTGCAATCTCGTTCAGATAGCTGCCATTCGTCAGGCGCACGCAGAAACTCTGCTTGCCGATGAGCGGATGAGGGAAGTTGATGGAATACGAAACCGAATAGGCGTCGGCCGGATACACGGCAATGAATTTATCGCCCTCGCGCAACTCGATCTCGCGCACGATCCGAAGATAAGTGCGCGCTTTGCGCTGTTGCCGAATGCCGGCTCTTTGGATCATTTCGACAAATGGACGAGCGCTGCCATCGAGAATCGGCAACTCGAGGTTGTCCAGTTCGACGATGGCATTGTCGATGCCGACGCCGGTAAAGGCCGAGAGCAGGTGCTCGGTGGTGGAGATGAGCACGCCCTTCTTCATTAAGCTGGTGGCGTAGCTGACGCGGGCCACGTTGCGTCCGCTGGCCTCGATCGGGAAGCCGTCGAGGTCGGTGCGCTGGAAAACGATTCCCGTTCCGGCAGGCGCGGGCAGAATCCGCAGGCTGACCGGGGCGCCGCTGTGGAGACCCACTCCTGTGCAGGTCACCGCGGCACGAATTGTTTGCTCATGTGTCAACGGGGGATTGCGTAAGTCTTTTGCTATGTATCAGCTTACAGTGACGGCCAGACTTCTGTATGTGGCAAAACAGCCACACTTCGTGGCTCGTTCCACGATGGGAAGGGCTAAGTTGTTCAGACCGTTGTGGATGTTGGGGGTATTCAGATGAGAACTTGGGGTGTTTTCATGGTATTTAGGCAAGGTTTCGACCGGGGCTCTTACCGTTTCTTCCGCGGCGCTTCCGGGTCGTAGGACACTGCCGCTTCGAACATCGAATCGGGAAGCTTCAGGTTGTAGCTGGCGGTGGTGACGAATCGTTGTTGCGACGTCTCCCCGTTGAAATAACGGGTGATGGAGTGGGGGGTCCAGATTCCCTGCACCAGCTTGTAACTGTCGTAAACCTCGTCTTCCACGTTCTTCTGCTTGTCCTTCGGATCGCGCCACGAATAACTGATCTTGACTGGATAGTGCGTGTTCTGGTCCAGGAAAACGCTGACCGAATCGTCATGACCGTTGAGCAGCGTGACGCCTTCGGTTTCCTTTCCTTCCACTACCGACGGACCGTCGTAGAACATGGCGACATTCGGATCGCGGATCCACTTGCGGAATATATATTCGATGGAATGTTGCCGGCGTCGAAGATAGTTCTCCAAGTCCAGCTTATCCTGTGCCGCGGTTCCCTTGTAGGTGGTCTCGTATCCTTTGTCGCCATTGTGAATCAGGACGAGGTCGAACTTGTTCTTGACCTTGATGTGGCCGACGTCGATCGTTCCCGGCAGTATGTGAATGTCCTTGATGTGGATGACTTCGAAACGGTCTTTGTCGGGATACTCAATGTAGTAGTTGTAGGGAATTCCGGTGCTCTCGGTGCGCCCGTGATAGAGCGGATAGTAGCGGCCGGTCTCTTCCTTATCTTGATACGTGAGATACCAATCTCCGCCCAGGGTCTCGATCGTCTGATCGAGCACGGCACGCGCTTTGCGGGCGTTGTCGGAGTCGTTCAGTTTGACGGGCGCGGAGGGCTGGCCCGTCAGCGGAGCCCGCGGGGGCGGCGCTTGCCCAGCCTGGGCGAACGCCAGTCCCGACAGCAGCAAAATGGAAAAAGAGCGATGCATACCTACCTGGTTAGAAGCGGTCAAGCTGATTTTAGCTGTCCACAAAACGCATGGCGATCGTGTGGAGCGGACACTCTTCCGCTTGCCGTTGCTTTTGTTCCGCGTTGCCCCTTCTTCAGTGCCTGATCTTGTGCGGACAGCAGTGTCCGCGCCACACTCACCCTACCCCACGAGCACCGCGCCGCCGTTCACGTTGAAAACTTCGCCCGTGATGAATCCAGCATAAGGTGTGCAGAGGAACAGAATCGGCCCCGCGATTTCGTCCGGCGTTCCCACGCGCCCCATAGGGATGGTTCGAAAGACTTTATCGCGCGTTGGCGGATCGTTCAGCGCCGCCGCCGACATGTCCGTCGCTACCCATCCCGGGGCGACGCAGTTGACATGAATGCCGTCGCGCGCCAATTCCGTCGACAGCCCTTTCACCATGCTGATCAGCGCGCCTTTGGAGGCCGCATAGTCGCAGTGAAAGGCCTCGCCGCGCTGGCCGGCGGTCGAACTGACCAGCACGATGTGGCCGCCGCCTGGCTTCTTCGTCTTCATCTGCGCGACCGAATGCTTGACGAGCGAGAACACGCTGTCGAGATTCACGGCAATCGTGCGATGCCATTGTTCGTCGGACATGCGCTCAACCGGCGCATCCTCGGGCGGCCAGATGCCGTGATTCGCAACCAGAATGTCGAGACGCCCGAAGGCCGCGATCGCGGACGATACCAGTTGCTGCGCCGCCTCCGTGGTCGAAAGATCGGCTTGCACCGCGCGGCAGTTTTCCGCGCCGCATTCGCGCGCCAGTGCCTCGGCCTGCGCCTTGGTCGCTTGATAATTGAAGACAACTTTCGCGCCCGCCGCCACAAACATCCGCACCGTCGCCGCGCCAATTCCGCGCGATCCGCCGGTGATCAGAGCAACTTTGGAATTGAGAGTCAGGTTCATAGTAGAGACAAGTCTATACGAGGATGAAGTGGCTCAGTGTGACGGAGACGCGCGGCTGCAATTACGCTTCGCGCCCTCCCCGAAAAACCAAGGGCGGCCATCGGGCCGCCCCTGAGAACTGAGGAACCGAGAACTGAGAACTGCTCTTACGCCGTGGCCGGCCGCTCGCCACCTTTGGCGGGAGCGCGTTCCGGCTTGATCACCTGCTGCACGCCGTCGTCGGTCTTCGACGGCAGCGGCTTGATCGGCGGCAGGTCCTGCCCGTCGACCAGCAGCTTGATCTCGGATGCGTCCAGCACTTCGCGTTCGATCAGCGCCTTCGCGATCCGGACCAGCGTTTCGCGATTCTCCGAGAGGATGCCCTTCGCCGTCGCGTAGCCAACGCCCACCATCTTCCTGACTTCTTCGTCAATCTGGATGGCGGTGGCTTCGCTGTAGTCGCGGTGTTGCGCGATCTCGCGTCCCAGGAAAATCTGCTCTTCTTTCTTGCCGAAGGTCAGCGGCCCCAGGTCGCTCATGCCCCACTCGCAAACCATCTTGCGCGCCAGTTCCGTGGCCCGCTCAATGTCGTTGCCCGCGCCGGTCGACATCTGGTTCAGGAAAATCTCTTCCGCGATACGCCCGCCCATCAGGATGGCGATCTGCGTGTCGAGATAGTTCTTGTAGTAGTTGTGGCGATCGTCCACCGGCAACTGCATGGTCAAACCGAGCGCCATGCCGCGCGGAATGATGGTCACCTTGTGCACCGGATCGGAGTGCGGCAGCATGGCGGCCACCAGCGCGTGTCCGGCCTCGTGGTACGCCGTGTTCTTCTTCTCTTCATCGGAGAGTAGAAGCGACTTGCGCTCCACGCCCATCAGAACTTTGTCCTTGGCCAGCTCAAAGTCATACATCAGCACGGCTTTGCGATTCGGACGTGCCGCCGCCAGCGCCGCTTCATTGACCATATTGGCCAGATCAGCGCCGGAAAATCCCGGTGTGCCGCGCGCCAGAACCGACAAATCAACGTCGTCGGCAAGAGGAATCTTGCGGGTGTGGACGCGCAGAATTTCTTCGCGGCCGCGCACATCGGGACGATTCACCACCACGCGCCGGTCGAAACGCCCCGGCCGCAACAGCGCCGGATCGAGCACATCGGGACGATTCGTCGCCGCCATCAGGATCACGCCGTCGTTCGATTCGAAACCGTCCATCTCGACGAGCAACTGGTTCAAAGTCTGCTCGCGTTCGTCGTGTCCACCGCCGAGGCCAGCGCCGCGGTGACGCCCAACGGCGTCAATTTCGTCGATGAAGATGATGCAGGGAGCGTTCTTCTTGCCCTGCTCGAACAGGTCGCGCACGCGGCTTGCGCCCACGCCCACGAACATTTCCACGAAGTCCGAGCCGGAGATGGAGAAGAACGGAACATTCGCTTCGCCCGCGACCGCGCGTGCCAGCAAGGTCTTGCCCGTTCCCGGAGGTCCAACCAGCAGCACGCCCTTGGGAATGCGTCCGCCAAGCTTTCTGGAACTTCTGCGCTTCGCGCAGAAACTCGATGATTTCGCGAAGTTCTTCCTTCGCCTCATCCACGCCGGCCACGTCTTTGAACGTGATCTTTTTCTGCTGCATGGAGAGCAGCCGCGCCCGGCTCTTGCCGAACGACAGCGCCTTGTTTCCACCCGTCTGCATCTGCCGGATCATGAAGAACCAGAGTGCGCCCAGCAGCACCAGCGGCAACAGATTCAGAATCCAACTCGGCCAGGTGCCGTTGCTGATGTCCTTGACGCTGTACGGCACGCCTTTGTCGCGCAGGGTCTTGTACATGTCCGGATAGTTCGCGGGCGCTGTCGTGTGAAACGGCGAGTCGGGGTTCTTAAACTTCCCCTTCACTTCCTGGCCGGTGAACGTCACGTCGTGGATATTGCCTTGGTCGACGTCCGTCAGAAACTCAGAAAAGCCAATTTCTTTTTCCTTCTGGGTATTGGTACCGGTTTTCACCACCTGCCAGAGCAGGAAGGCGGAGACCACGATGACCGCCCAGAAAATTACCGTTTTGATCGTCGAATTCACCTAAAACTCCTCGAAGTGCAGCCCCATCGAAGCCAAAAGAAAGCAGCCGCCTCTATAGCTCATCATTAGATGCCGAAGGCGGGAATTTGACTGAGAAAAGACTACCCCCTTGCATTTTAGACCTTTTCCAAAGAAAACGGGGGATTGGAGGGGTGACAGAAGTCACGGGCCAAAGCGGGGATTAGCTTCCCGAGGGGGCGTTGAACCTGGCGGTCCCTCTCCTATCGAACGCTTGCGTTGCATCTGGCGGATCATGAAAAGCCAGAGTGCGCCTAGCAGAACCAGCGGCAAGAGATTCAGAATCCAGCTCGGCCAACTCTGTTCGGATGCTTCCTTAAACCAGATTTCGACACCGTGTTGCTGAAGAGCATCGACCATCGCCGCCTGTCCTAATGGTGCAACGGCGCGAAAACTGCCATTAGCACCGGACCCACGAACCACGCTACCCGCAATCGTGACCTTGCTGACTTGACCGCTGGCAACTCTTGCCAAGAACTCGGAATAGCTTATCTCGGGGACAGCCTGAGCAGAACCGCCGGACTTCACCGTCTGCCAGAGCAGGAACGCGCTCACGACAATGACCATCCAGAAAACTACGGTCTTCATGACGCTATTCATACAGTTTCCATTTCAGATCGTCGCGGCCAGATACGGCAAGTTGCGCCCCGTCTGCCCGGGACTGCCCAATCCGTAGCCGCAAAGAAACGCGTCATCCACCAGAAATCCGAAATAGTCCGGCTGCAGGGGCACCCGGCGCGCCGACTGGCGATCCAGCAGAGTGACTACCTTCACCGAAGCCGCGCCCCGTCCGCGCAGATCGTTCATCAGGAATTCCGTGGTCACGCCGGAGTGCACCAAGCCCTCGACCAGCAGCACATGCTTGCCAGCGATCGCCAGTTCGTGGCTGAACAGAATCTCCAAAAGCGGGGATTCGCCCTGCTGGCTCTGCTTATAGTGGGGCTTGATAAAGGCGCACACGACGGGCACATCGACTACTCTCACCAAGTCGGCCATGAAGAGGAAGCTGTTTTCCAGAATCCCCAGCGCGACCACGGTCTGGCCGCGATAGTCGTCGGAAATCTGCCGTCCCAGTTCGCGGACTCTTTTCTGAATTTGGTCGGCCGAAATCACCTGGCGCAACCCGGCATTCGGAGAAACAGTCATAGCGGAAGTAGCGCCTCCGGCGTGGTAAGTCTATCGTGGTAAGTGTATAGCAATGATTCCAACGCTAGTACTAGCTCCAACGACGGCATGTTACATCATGTCCGCGATCTCAAGAATCCAAATCGCTTGCAAAGCTCCCGCCGGCGCCCGAAAAGCGGTGGGAACCGCAAACCCCCGCATCCAGACGAGTCCGCGGCCTTCGGCGACCGCAACCGGCCAGAGCTTCTTCTGCGCTCCGGTCACATGCTGGCCGCTCAACAACTCCTTCACCTTTTTTTCCTGCGCCGTGTGCGGCGGCCAGTAACGATCTCCTGCGCGCCAGTTGCGGATCAGCACTTCCTTCGGCAGGCACCCCAGATCCAGCAACTGGCCACGCCCATCCTCCGGAACGCCAGCCGCATCCACCAGGCGGGCTTCGATGCAAGCGCCCAGTTCGGGAACCTTCACCGCGCCGGGCACCGCTAACGCGTACTCGTAATCCGCTGCTTCGTGACCCCTGAGTGCAGGTTCCGATTCCCATAGAAGTTCCTGCCGCCCACGCCGAAGGTTCCGCCGATTGGGCAGCTCCATTTTCTTGCCCGCCGGTCCACGCGCCAATTCCAGCGCCTCCTCGATCAGCCGGAACGAGATACTCAAATCTGGCGCAGTCGTTGCCAGCCACCCGCGCACCAGCCGGCGCTGCGCCGCCAGCGGAAGCGCCAGTAGCGGTCCCACCTGTAGAGACGCGGCTTGCCGCGTCTCATCCTCAGAATTAGAGCCAGCGCTCGGTGCCGCGATCTCGGGATGCACCTGCTGCCAATATTCCTCCTCGGCGCGCGCGATTTCCGCCAACTCACCCATGTGTTCGATCGCAGCTTCGCCAAACTCTTCCCCAATCGTCGGCAGCAGCCGATGCCGCACGCGATTGCGAAGGAACGCAATATTCCGATTCGATGAATCTTCGCGCCAGCTCTGGCCCCGCTGGCGCAGATAACCCTGCAATGCCGCGCGCCGGAAGCCGAGCAGCGGTCGTACCATCTCTCCAAACGCGCGGCCCTGCTCCTCGAATACAATCCGCGGATGAATGCCCGCAAGTCCACGAATCCCGGTACCGCGAAAAATGCGGAGCAGCACTGTCTCTGCCTGATCGTCGAGAGTGTGCGCCGTAGCAATCTTCGAAACCCGGCCGTCGCGCGCCAGTTGGCGAAAGAAACCGTGGCGCAGTTCCCGCGCGGCCGCCTCGATGCCGGAGCCGATTTCGGAGCGACGACTGCCGTCAACCGGCGCCTCCCGAACATGCAGGTCCAGCCCATACTGCCCCGCCAACCGCGCAACAAAGCCCTCATCCTCGTCCGACTCTTCTCCGCGCAGCTTGTGATTGACATGCGCAACCGACAGCACGATTCCCAACTCGGCGCGCAACTCCAGCAGCAGGCAAAGCAAAGCTACGGAATCCGCTCCGCCGGAAACTGCCACCGCTACTCGGTCCCCAGCCCGCATCGACTCCTGTTTTCGAATTGTCTTTAACAGCTGCTCTGCCAGAGCATGCACGGAGAAATGGTACAGCAGTTGCTAGTTGCAGGTACCCGGTTGCCAGCAAACCGCTGCCACTGACAACTGGGTACTGGCAAATGGCAACCGGCTCCTGCTATGCTGTTCCGCAAATGTGGGGGGCTTACCACTGGGCTGCCAGGTTTCTGCTGTTGGTTATGCTCGCCCCGGCCGTCGGGCCGATGGCGATGCCGTGTGCTGCCCTGCCGCAAGCCATGCACTGCATGCGCCAGCCGGTGTCGGGGCATCCGGCGCAGCCTGCGATGCACTGCCATCATGCGATGGCACAGCCGGAGCCGCCCCAGCCCGAAGAGTCCCCGGCTTGGTTTCAAGCTGCCAATGACTGCTGCGGGAACCGCCATTGCTGCTGCGGCGCTACCACCTCCGAGTGGGCGCGCCCCGCTTCCAGTCTGCCGTCTCGCATAAGTCTCGCGACCGAACCCGCGCGCCCGTTACAAGACGCGGTCCTTCCCTCAAGCGATATCTCGCGTCAAGATTCGGCTCGCGCCCCGCCCCGCAACTAGGCCCTCATTTCGAGCCCTGAAAGTAGCAATTCTGCCGCGAGCTACGAGCCTCGGGCTGCGAGCGAACGCTTGTCGTTTGCCCGAAGCTCGTGGCTCGAAGCTCTCAGCCCGGCACACCGGCAAACACATTAAGGACATACGGATGATGACTCGCCTGAAGCTGCTCGCATTCGCTCTGCTGCTGATAGCTCCCGCCGCATTCGCCAACGTCTATGGCGCGATTCGCGGCGTCGTGCACGATCCGCAGCATCGTCCCATTCAAGACGCCATGGTGATGCTCAAGGCGAAATCGTCGGACTGGGCCAAGAACGTCACTACCGGCGCCACCGGCGAGTTTCAGTTCAACGCCGTCCCGCTCGGCGAATATTCGGTCAGCGTCGTCAGTAAGGGCTTCGGGCAGATTTCACAGGAGGTCGTCGTTATCTCAGGAACCGTACCGGTGGTGCACTTTCAATTGCAGGTGGCGTCGGCGAATGAAAAAGTCACCGTCTCGGGCTCGCCCGCAGTGGTCGCCACCGACAGCTTCACTCCTGTCACACTAGTCAGCCGCCTCGACATCGAGCGCACGCCCGGTGCCGACCGCACCAACAGCTTGTCCATGATCACCGACTACGTCCCCGGCTCCTACGTCACCCACGACATGCTGCACATCCGCGGCGGCCACCAGACCACCTGGCTGCTCGACGGCATCCCCGTCGTCAACACCGCCATCGCGCAAAACCTCGGCGCCCAGTTCGATCCCAAAGACATGGAATACGTCGAGGTCAACCGCGGCAGCTACGGAGCCGAATTCGGCGACCGCACCTATGGCGTATTCAACGTCGTGCCCCGCACCGGATTCGAGCGCAACAACCAGGCCGAGCTCGTCCTCAGCGCCGGCAACTTCTACCAGACCAACGACGCCTTCAGCTTCGGCAGCCACACCGAACGCTTCGCCTACTACGCCAGCGTCAACGCCAACCGCAGCAATCTCGGCCTGCAGCCGCCGGTTGCCCAGGTGGTGCACGATGCGGTCGACGGCGTCGGCGGCTTCGGATCGTTCATCTACAACCTCGACCCCTCCAACCAGCTTCGCTTGGTGACGTCGCTGCGCCGCGACTATTTTCAGATTCCGTACGATCCGAATCCCAACGACTTCGAAAACTCAAACCCTGCCGGTTACGCCAGCATCGGACTCCGCGATGGCCAACACGAAGCCGATGCCGGCGTCCTCTTCACCTGGGTTCACACGTTCAACTCACATCTCATGGCCACGGTCTCGCCCTTCTACCACTACAACAGCGGAGACTACGCCAGCAACCCCAACGATGTTCCCGTCGCCACTACGGAAAACCGCAGCTCGACTTACGTTGGAGGTCAGGCCAGCTTCGCCGCCAACTACAAGAAGAACGATTTACAGGTTGGATTCCTCGGCTTCCACCAGAGCGACAACCAGTTTTTCGGAGCTATCTTCAATGACGGCAGCGGGAACTTACCCATCGCGGATCCCGAGCAGCCCACAGCGAACCTCGAGACCTTTTACATCGACGACAAATTCAGACCTTTCCCCTGGCTGACGCTCTCGGCCGGCATGCGCCCCACGCGCTTCGCCGAAGGCAACTTTGCGGCCGGTTCGACCGCTCATCCAGCCGGCGAAACCGCCATCAGCCCGCGCTTCGGCGCCACCTTCACTGTGCCGCGCCTCAACTGGACCTTCCGCGCCTTCTACGGACACTACTACCAGGCCCCGCCCATCGAAACCGTTTCCGGTCCCTTGCTGAAGTACATCAACCAAAACAACGTGGCCATGATCTCGCTGCCCGGCGAGCGCGACGAAGAGCATCAGTTCGGAGTCACCATCCCCTATCGCGGATGGGTGCTCGATGCCGATACCTTCAAAACCAACGTCGGGAATTTTCTCGACCACAACAACATTGGAGCGTCCAACATCTTTTTCCCCATCACCGTTTCCCAAGCCGTAATTCGCGGATGGGAACTTACGCTGCGCTCTCCTCGCATCGGTCATCGGGGCCAGCTTCACCTCGCCTTCTCCAACCAGATTGCCGAGGGAAGCAACATCATCACCGGCGGCCTTACCGTTACCGGCCCGCCCCCTCCCGTCCAACTCGGTGCGCTCGACCACGACCAGCGCAACACCCTCAACCTGGGCGGCGACGTCACCCTTCCCTGGCGTTCCTATGCCTCGACCAACGTTTATTACGGCTCCGGCTTCAGCAATGGACTCGACGGCGCCTCCGGCTGGCCTTACCAAGGCGACTATCTTCCCGGCCACACCACGTTCGATCTTTCCCTGGGCAAGGATTTCGGCGAACGCTTCACCGCTTCGGTCACCGCCCTCAACGTTGCCAACCGCCGCGTGATCTACGACAGCAGCCTGACCTTCGGCGGCTTTCATTGGGACCTGCCCCGCGAAGTTTATGTCGAACTGCGCTATCGGTTCCACTATTGACGTGGAGTCACTGCCTAAGCCCGTGATTCCAATAGATCGATAGCCGGGACCTTGAGGACTGGGAGCTTAGGGCAGACAGTTGCCCACCCAGCTGCATCAAACTAACCAGACCCGCGAGATTCGTTTGACGCTGTTCCGGTACGCTCCGTATAATCTAGGGCGTCCACACCCTGATCACCACGCTTGTGGTTTCTGCGTGAATAGAGCCGGGCGGCGTATGCGCCTTGCGCGTTCGCGGCGCCGGTTTCAAGTCTCAGGTCTGTGTTTCGGTTCTACGACTGATAGGCTCGGGTTGCGATCCGTCTCGTTGAGCCCAGCGAGCTGGAAGCTTCCGGCATTCCTAAAATCCGAAGGAGTTCAAAGGATCCAATGATTAAGAAGTTTGTGCGCGTCACCGTTGCCGCAGTATTCGGCCTTTCCCTCTTCGCTCTGGCCCAAACCAGTTCGGCGGCTGGCACATCCCCAGCTGCCACACCCGACGCTCCCTCCGCTGCTGCTGCCGTAGCGGCCAAGACTACGGGCACCAAAGTCGGCACCATCAACATCGAACAGGCGATCTTCGCCTCCAACGAAGGACGGCGCGATTTCGAGGCGCTCAGCAAAAAATTTGAACCCAAGCAGAGCGAGCTGAAGGGTTTGGCCGATGAAATCGACAGCCTTAAGAAACAGCTGAATGCCCAGCAGGACAAGCTGAATGAGGAATCGCGTGACAAACTGGTAAAGCAGATCGAAGTCAAGCAGAAGAGTTTCGATCGCGCAACCCAGGACGCGCAGGAAGATTTCCAGAGCCAACAGGGCGAGATCGGAAATAAAATCCTGACCAAAATGGCGCCCCTGCTTCAGAAATATGTCGTCGACAACGGTTACGGTCTTCTGCTGGACACCTCTCAGCCTTGGCCGCGGGGTCCTGTGATTGTGTCTGGACCGGCGATGGACATCACGCAGCCGATCGTGGAAGCCTACAACGCACAATCCGGCGTGGCCGCGCCCGCCGCGAGCACTACTCCCAAGGCTCCCGCGAAACCGGCGGCCAGCAAGCCCACAGCGCCAACGAGCACTCCGCCGAAAAAGTAGCGACACCGCTCGGGGAGTTCCAGTTCCAGGTTATTTCTTGAAGACCGCGTGCAGACGCGGTCTTTTTTCGTTTGCCCTTTTGCCGCTCAGGATCAAATGACAGGCCGTAGGTGTCTGTAGGGATAACGGGGCTGTTCCGGAGGACACCATGTTCAGCTCACCAACGTTCAGCACACTCGAAAGCACCTGGGACCGATCTGCCCGTCGGGGGTGGACTACGCTCGCATCCTTCACCATGCAAGCTTTTGGGCTGAGCTTGTTGCTGCTAGTTCCCTTATTCATGGTTCAGGGGCCACCCAAGCTGCACTGGTTTGACGAGCCGCCGATTCTCATGCCACCGCCAGCACCGGCGCTAACGAGCGGACAGCGGCCAAGTCATTCTTCGAACCTTCGCGATGGACAACTGCTGCAGCCCGCAGCGGTTCCAAACACGATTGCAAACCCGAATGAACAGCCGGTTGCGTCCTCGCCGGATGTAAGCAGTCTCGGTGTGGAGGGAGGCACCGGCACGAGCAGACACGGAGTGTGGGGTTCGGTCGGACCTTCGGTCGCTGTTGCCCCACCGTCTTCTCCTGCTGCGCCCACGCATCCGGTGAAGGTCTCGCACTGGGCGGAAGGCAACCTCATCTACCGCGTGCAGCCGATCTATCCCCCACTCGCGCGCCAGGCGCGCATTCAGGGCACGGTCGAATTGCGGGCGATCGTCAGCAAGGCGGGGACGATCGAGAATCTGGCGGTGGTCAGCGGACACCCAATGCTGGTCAAGTCCGCGCTGGAAGCGGTCCGGCAATGGCGCTACCGCCCTTATCTGCTCAACGGCGATCCCATCGAGGTAGAGACCGATATCACCGTGAACTTTGTGTTGTCGGGCAATTAACTTCCGTGGTTAACCGCAGCAGTTAACAGCGCGGCGCGGCGCGCTCGATATAATCGGCTACGTGAACGCTCCGCGTCCCGATCTCTCGAAAATACCCGACCGCCGCTCGCTGATTCTCGACGGCCGCACTTGGGCGGAAGTTTCTCTGGCTGCGCTAGGCGAAAATTTTCATGCCATCCAGAAGCACGTCGGCGCAGGCGTCACCATTTGCGCCGTGGTCAAGGCCGATGGTTACGGCCACGGAGCCATCGAATGCGCCCTCGCGCTCGAAGCCGAAGGCGCGCCCTGGCTCGGTGTCACCGACGCCGCCGAAGGCCGCGCCCTGCGCAGCGCCGGCATCTGGACTCGCATCCTCCTCATGACCGGCATCTGGAAGGGCGAAGAGGACGGCATTGTCTCCCACAATCTCACGCCTACGATTTGGGAAACATGGCACGTCGAGCGCCTGGAAAAGGCTGCGAAGAAGCAGCAGATCAACCTGCCCGTGCACTTGAAAGTGGACACCGGCATGAATCGCCTTGGCGCCAAGATCGAGGGCCTGCCGCAACTCTGCGAAAAACTCGCGGTTTGCGGACACCTGCACCTCGAGGGCGTGAGTACGCACTTCGCGTCGGCCGAAGTGCTGGATGCGGAAGACGCTCCGCGCCAGATGAGGCTATTTAAAGAAGCGCTCGCCGTGCTCGCCGGTCACGGTTTGCATCCTCCGCTCGTGCACATGGGCAATTCCGCCGCCGTAAGCGCCCGTCCCGAAACCTGGAAGACCATGGTGCGCCCGGGCATTCTTCTCTATGGGTATTCGCTTCCTATTTTGCGCGGCGGTGAGATTGTCGATCAGCCTTCGCTCCCCCTCGTTCCAGTACTCACGTGGAAAACGCGTGTTCTCACGGTAAAGGATGTTCCGGCCGGAGAAGCGGTCGGCTACATGGGCAGCTTCATCACGGGCAAAAGTACCCGTATCGCCGTGCTCCCGGTGGGTTATGCTGACGGCTATCCACGCCTGCTCTCCGATCGCGCCCGCGTGATCGTCCGCGGCGAGTACGCGCCGGTCGTAGGTCGGGTTTCGATGGACCTTACGATGGTCGACGTCGGCCATATTCCCGGAATTGCGGTAGGAGATGAAGTGATCCTGATCGGCGCCCACAAGGGCAAGAGCGTCGATGCCGTCGAACTGGCTCGCCTGTGCGAGAGCGTTCCGTATGAAATCCTGTGCGGCATCTCGCAGCGAGTTCCGAGGGTGTATCTCAACCGCTAGTACGGTGACCGCATGATGATTACGGCGTAAAAACGAGTAGCGCCGGCATCTTGCCGGCTGTCCCGAGGGCGTCTCGCCCTCGGCGCGGCGGGCGAGGACGCCCGCCGGACAGCCGCCGGGACGGCGGCGCTACTCTCAGTGGTGAAACGGTGTAAATCACGCGGTTACGGTACTGGGGGCTCTCCGCTGCCGTGTGTCGACGGCTGAGCACCCAAATTCTGCCATTGAACCTTCCTTATTCGCCAATCCGCCCCCGTTGTTGTATTCCTAGAATAGACATGGCCTCACGCTACGCTCAATGGATGTACGACTGGGAGACCCGGCTCACCTCGGTGGACAATAACCGCGTGGTCCGTCCGCTCGACTGGGGGCTGGACTGGACCCACAACTGGCCGGGACGGAATGGCGGGCCTGCAGGGCAAGGCTCGCGCGACCTGCTGGAATATTTCTCGCGTTTCAACGATCGCATTATTCGCGCAAGCGACGATTTTTACTCTTACCAGAAGCCCGCGGATTTCCGCCTGGAGCGCCGCGAAGTTCAGGTCTTCAGCACGCGCGAGGTGCCCGACCCTCGGCTCGAAGAACAAGTTCGCGGCACTCATGCCGGGTTTCTGCGCTTCACCTCGCCGGTGGTAACTCCTTTTCCCGAAAATAACCTGGTAAACGCGCGCTGGTTCCCGTCCCGCGGACGCCGCGCCGTGGTTCTGTTGCCACACTGGAATTCCGATGCGATCTCCTACAACGCCCTCTGCCGCGTCATGAACTGGATGGGAATTGCGGTGTTGCGGCTCTCCATGCCGTATCACGACATTCGCCGTCCAGCGGAGATCGACCGCGCCGACTACGCCGTCTCCGCCAACATTGGACGCACGCTCGATTCGGTGCGCCAGGGCGTGATCGATGTGCGATGTTGTCTCGACTGGCTGGAAGCTCAGGGTTACAAGCGGCTCGGCATCGTCGGCACCAGCCTGGGATCATGCTATGCGTTCATCGCCACCGCGCACGATCCGCGAATTCAGGTGGCTGCGTTCAATCATGCCTCGACCTACTTTGCCGACGTGGTGTGGCACGGCCAGTCCACGCGCCACATCCGCGAAGGACTGGAAACGGCCATTAGCCTGGAAAACCTACGAAACGTCTGGCGCGCCGTCAGCCCCATGGTGTACTTCGACAAGTTTTCGCGCTGGCCGCGCCGCTCGCTCATCATCTATGCCAAGTACGACATGACGTTCCTGCCGGAATTTTCGGAGCAGGTGGTCGAGCAATTCGAGAAGCACAACCTGGATCACAAAGTCGTCGTGCTGCCCTGCGGGCATTACACCATGGGGGAGACTCCGTACAAATACATGGATGGGTGGCAGCTGGTTAGTTTTCTGCGGACGGCATTCGACTAGCTGCTAGTGGTGGGCCGGTTTCCGGGCAGCCGATAAACCGGATGTGACTGGAGTTCCCGGCAGCGCCTCGCGGCATGCTCATGTCTCATTCGCCGGGATTCCGTATTTCACTTGTCGCTCAACTGATTCAAGAAAACGAGGAGACGATCGTTCTAACGCTCCGCGTACTCCAACAAGATCACCGCTTTCGTTTCTTTTTCTGCTGCTTCAAATTTCCATTGCTTCACCGCATCCAGAGCGCTTTGCTCAAACACGGGGTTGCCGCCCACCAGCTTCGCTGACTTTACCGAGCCTGCGGGAGTGATCACCACTTCCAGCTTCACCTTGCCGCTCAGGTGCATGCGCTTGGCCAGTTCCGGGTAGCCGGGAGCGGTTCGCGCAATCACTTTCCGGCTGGAATCCTGCCCGAAAGCAACTCCGACAAGAGCCAGGCTCAAAACCAGGGTCCATGATGTCGCGCAGCGAAAAGCCCGTTCGAGGCTCCGCGGCATTCGACCGTATCTTTCGCTTACCAACATAAGAACCCTCGCCGACGCCCCTAGAAAGCGTAATGCAGTGAGAACTGCACCAGCCTGGGCGTTCCCACTGTGTTTGTAATCTGCCCGAACGATGGGCTCTCGATGTCCGTGATTGACGGCTTATCGAAGATCGGATGGTTCCATACGTTAAACATGTCGGCCGAAAACTTGACGCTCTGCCCCTCACGTACCGTCCAATGCTTCGCCAGCGACATGTCCCAGTTCTGCTGGAACGGCCCGCGGAAGGGATTGCGCCCCAGAGTGCCGAAGCCCGTCGAACCGTCGATGCCCACCACTGGCGCTGGAACAAAAGCCGCCGGTTTCAGGTATCCATTGATCCGTTGCTCGGTGCTTCCCGAGGTCTGAGCGCTGGCGATCGTATACCCCGGCGCCAAGCTGGGAGTCGCGGTATCTGGAACCGCTGTGCCATACGCCGAAGCGCCTGCCGAGTCGGTCACTCTGATAGGCAGTCCCGATTGAAGCACCGTGATGCCACTCAGCGACCAGTGCCCCAATACTGCGCTCTGCCAGCCGTGAGCGTGCGAAAAGAACGGCGCATCATATCTGTAACTGAGCACGAGCCGGTGGGTCCGGTCAAAATCCGACAGCGCTTGCGTCAGCTGGGTCTGATCGTTCACCGGAAACTGGTAAAGTCCTGCCCCCGTCGTTACTACCGAATCGATGGACTTCGAAAACGTGTAAGCTCCCTGGAAATGAAATCCCTTGGCAAACTGGTGGACCAGTGTGGCTTGCAGCGAGTTGTATCGTGATGTCGCGGCATTGTTGAAGAGGAAGTATCCGCGAGGATTCAGCCCAAGGACGGGAGACCGTGCGCCCACATTCAGTTGGGTATTCTGCGTAATGTTGTAAGTGTTGCCAAAGACGTCGTGCACGACAATCGGATTCTGCGGGCTCGCCAGTTGCGCTTGCATGGGGTCGAGCATCGCCGACAGATGCGTGCCCTTGGTTCCCACGTATCCGATGTCCATTACCCATGCTCCGGGCAGGCTCTGCTGAATGCTCAGGTTCCACTGCTGCGTGCTCGGAGAGACGTAGTGCTGGGGCGCCGACATGGCGGTCTCGCTATACGTGCTCCACGTGCTCCCGCTGAAAATCGGATACATGTTCGGATCCGCCGTGGGTTGCCCGTTTGTCGGATCGATAAATCCGACGAGATGCGACGGCTGCGGGACGAAGTTCGGATCGACCACGCCGCCTTGTGGTAACAGCCCATTGAACAATGTTGCCAGCTGGCCTGGTGCGCCAAACGCCGTGACATTTGGTGAGAACGGCGCTTGACCGCCCATTTGGTCGGCCAGCGCCAGGCTCTCGCGCTCGTAATAAATTCCATAACCGGCGCGTAACGAAGTTGTGTGCTTCCCCAGAAAATCGTAGGCAAACCCGAAGCGCGGCCCCCAATTGGATGCGTAGCTGTTGGCGCGGCCCGTCTCGCTGGTCGTGCCCACCAAACCGGGGATGTTGAGGGCATTGACCGATTTCGGATAGACAAATGGGTTCTCATTCAGCGCCATCAGGCCGGGAATCACATTGGCCATATGGTGCAGAGCGTCTTGGGGAGCGCTCATCAAATCCCATCGCAGCCCGAGATTCACAGTGAGATTCCGTGCGACCTTGTAATCGTCCTGAAAGTACGTGGCATAGTCGTTGAGCAGGAACCGGTGATTCGACACGCCGCTGGCATCGAACGCATACGATGGAACCCCCAAGAGAAACGTCTGCAGGCTGTTGAAATAGAGCAGCCCGTTGAAGTCCTGCGGAAAATCCCGGTCCATGGCGGTGTGCGTGTACAGTCCGCCAAAGCGCAGGAAGTGCTTGCCTAGCGAATAGCTGACCGTATCCTCCCAGGTGTAGTTGTGCTGCGCCTGGCTCATGTTCGCGCTGTCATTCGGACCAATTCCCACGCCCAACACGTCGAAGCGGTAAATCTCGTTGGTCACGTTGTTGCTGGGCCTCACGATGCCCAACTGGCTGGCCGTCACCGGGTCCTGATTCGACGTTTGGCTGCGGAGATCCAGGAATCCAAAGCGAAATTCATTCACCACCCGCGGTCCAAACACGTGCGTCTCGGTCAGACTGAGGAAGCGGTTGCGCACTGGCAATTCCACCGGAAAGCTGAGGTCCCCGTAGGTGAGCGACTCACCCGGCGTGCTCGGCACATCGCCCGCGCCGAAGGGCAGATACGAATGGAAGTTGGAGAGGAAGAAGCGGCCCGCAATTTTGTCTCTCCCATCTTTGAACTGGCGATCGTAATCGGCGGTCGCCTGGTCGTCGTTGAATCGTCCCGGGTGGCTCAGATTGAACACAGCCCCGGCCATCGGATTGAGAGGATCTGAGGGCGGCAGTGATGGAATCAGCCAGCCTCCACCGGCTCCGCCAAACTGGTTGCTCTTGACGTTGAGCAGAGCCAGGACCACAGGATCAATGGGATGTACAGTGTCTCCAAATCCCGCCATCGAAAGCGAAGCCGCCGAACGGTCGCTCGGCAGTGCCGGAATCACTGTGCTGATGATTGCCCCTGGAGAAAGCCCGCTGGTCTGCCGCGTCCCCTGGTAATTCAGGAACACGAACCCGCCTTTGCCCTCACGCCCCAGCGGTCCACCCAGGCTGCCTCCGAAGAGATTTTGCCGCACCTCCGGGCGCGGTTGGTCTTCTCTCTTCAGGAAAAATTCATTGGCATTGAACCCATCGTTGCGGAAGAACTCGAACGCCGAACCGTGCCACTGCGGGGTTCCGCTCTTGAGTACTGCGTTGATGTTGCCGCCGCCGTTGCGCCCCTCGGTTGCGTCATACAAACTGGTTTGAACCTTGAACTCCTGCACCGCGTCGGGACTCGGCAGCGGAGTGTTGAACAACTCGGAATTCCGCAGATCGGTGACGCTGATTCCATCCAGCAGGTAGTTGTTGTTGTCGTCCCGCTGCCCGTTAACATTGATGCCGACGTCGCCGCGGCCCAATTCGGCCGACGCGTTCAGGTTTGAAATCGCGCCTGCCGAAAGATTCAGCAGTTGATGAAAGTTCTGAGTAGCAAGCGGCAGGCTCCGGATGACATCGGGCTCCACCGTCCGCCCCGTGGCCGGACTGCTCGTTTCCACCGTGACCACCGGCGGAGCGCTCACCACCATCACTTTTTCGACCTGTTGTCCTGTTTCCGCCGTTTCTGTCCCCGGGTTCTGCGCGCTGCTCAGTGAAGGGTTGAGTCGCGTCGTTTCCGTCAAGCGCACGATCACGCTGTTGTACTTGCTGGTCGAAAACCCCTTGGCTGTAACCACGACGTCATAGGCATTCACCGGCAGCGACGCCACGGTAAAGTTCCCGCTGCCATCCGCGAACACCGTCCGAACGGTGGTGGAACTTCCCGCCACCCGGATCTCCACTTGCGCGTTGGCGATTGGCGTTCCCTTACTGTCAAGCACGGCGCCACCAATCGCGCCAGTCGAGCCACTTTGTCCGTACGCACCGAAGCAGAGCAGGAGCATCGTGGTAAGGATTCCGATAGAAGAAAGATTTCTGCCAGTCATACCTTCACCCTCTTGATTGAATTGTCCCTTCGCCACAGCGGGAGCATGCGAATTGGCGAAGGGAGACCTTTCCGGAATGGAACCCGGGCGTAACTTTGAAGTAAGGCCACCAGGAGAAAAGGCAAGGCTTCTCGATGTTCTCCTGGGCAGAATATCGGCCACACAGGTCACCCGAATAGGTAACCAAGGTAATGAAGGCTTTTTCGGTCGGGATGAAGGAGCGGAGCGGAAAATCCGAGGAACTCCTCTTTCGTCGATCGCTGAATCACCTGGGAGCCGACAGCGCGCGGCCCCAATTCACGCACGACGCGGCCCGGCCATCCCAACGCATCGTATTGAGGGCGGGGAATCCGAAAATTGACCTACCACAAAGCAATTCGCTTTCGCGGACAGGAGTGTCCGCGCCGCAGTAGAATAGCTTCCGGTATCTGACCACGAAAAATCCTTCGATGTCCCGCCCACTCTGTGAAGTTGATCCACAGATTGCGAACGCTATGGACAACGTAGTTCGCCGCCAGCCCCTCAGGCTTTGTGCGTAGCGTGATCAGGGCCATGACCGTCGGTTTTGGTGCTGGCACCTGCCTAGTCTTCCGCCTCGTAGGTCCAGATTTGCGCGGGCTCGCTGCCTTTGGCCGGTACGCCGACGTAGAAGCGATCGCGTTTGCTGAAGAAATAGCCGGTACGCACTCCGATGGCGGATGGAACGTTCTCGATGAGTTCGTAATGATTCGGGTCCTTCTGCTCGATTACGCTGATGAAACCTTCGCCTCCGATCACGTAAATGCGTTTACGGCTGGCGTCGAAATAGACATCATCGCACTCGCCTGCCGCTCGCATTCGTGTAACTTCCTTTCCGGTTTGCGTGTCCAGGACAACCAGCATGGGGGGCTTGCGCGTGACAGTGAATAGCCGGTGATCGTCTTCGTTCAGCGCCATCGCGTAATTGCCGCGCAGGCCCTTGAGGGGCCATTTCGTTATTGTCCCCGTTCTGCGGTCAATGGATTCCACCACGTTCCCCTGGTCCGGGACGTTCACGAAGATGTGGCCTCCCGAGGCTTCGACCTGGAACGACTCGGGATGGCCTCCCGTCTTGTAGATGTCGCCAACGCGTTGCTCAGTTGCGGGATCGATTACGGCAATACCGCCGTCCTCCTCTCCGAATCCGACCAATACTTTCTTCGAGGCGGCGTCATAGCGAACGTTGTCCGGATCGGTTCCGAGGTCAATACTCTTGCGCAGGGTGTACGTGCCGCCATCGAAGATGTTGAGCTTCCCGTCGCCCGCATCGGCCACAAAGAGCTTGTCGAATTCAGGGACGTAGAGTGGACCTTGAGGTTCGGATACGCCGGTAATGCTGTGCACGACGCGGCCCGCGAAGACGTCGACGATTTCCACGGAGTTGTTGCCCAGTGCTGAAAAGATGAGCCGCTTCCGTTTGGCGTCGGCGGTGAAGTGATCCAGACGGCCGGCCACGTTTGGCACCGGAATCTGTTCTTCGAGTTGCAGGGTGGAGAATTCCCGGACCGCCTCTTTGGCGGGCGCTGCGGGTTTTGGGGAGGGCGCGGTTTGAGCAGCAGCAAACATGCAAAATCCGAGTATGGCGGCGACAGTGAAACCACCGGCGATTCTATTCAAGGCTTTCTCCTTAGAGTTGGGGCTCATATACCAGGACGGCTGCGTCTTCCTTATCGTTCGCGGGTGCGGCGACATAGTAGCGGTTGAGTTCGGGCGACCAGAACGACGTCCCGGCTCCGGGCCGGGTAGGAACTTTGCCCAGCAACTCATAGTGATTGGCGTCTTTCTGCTCATAGACCCAGACCGAACCCACGTCAAAACCTCTACCGCCCGAGACGTACACGCGTTTGTGGAGGGCGTCGAAATAAACACCATCCATGCCTTCGACCGTAGGCAGGCTAGCCACCTCGGCTCCCGAGGCGGAATCGACGACAATCAGCAGAGGAGTCCTGGTTCCCACGAACAGGCGGTGAGTGCTCTCATCCAGCGCCATGTCTCCGACGCCCTTGCCCTTGGGTTTCCAGGCAGCAATAACTTCCCGCTTCCGCGCATCAATCAACTGGATTTCAGAGAGAACGGGAATTGCCACGAAGAGTGTCTTTCCGGACTCGTCCACCAAAATCTCGGCGGGATGGGCCGCCACCTTAATGTCACCGATTCGTTTGTCCGTAGAGGCGTCAATGACTCCCACTTGACCGTAGTCTTTCCCTGCGTCTTTACCTCCGTATCCCACATAAATCCGCCGGTCATGCGCGTCGTAGGCCAGGCGGTTTGGACCAGGCTCCAACTGGATGGAATCGAGCAGATCGAGGTGATCGCTTCGGAAGACCCGCAGCATTCCGTCGTCACCGCTGGCCACAAAAATCTTTTTCAACTCCGCGACGTAAAAGATACCCTGCGGCTTCTTGAATCCTGGAACGCTTTGGGTCCGTTTACCGGCCTGAAGATCAACCACCTCCAGTGATCCATTCTCCAGTCCGGCAACAAACAGCCGCTTGCCTTTCACGTCCACATCCATGTGGTCGATCCGTCCCTTGACTCCGGGCATGGGTATGGTCTGCACGAGCCGGAGTCGCTCTCTCTGTTCTTGCGAATTCGCCGCGATGGGCAACAGGCACAAAACCGCCCATCCAGCCAGAAGAGCGCAAGGAAGTTTTCTCACGGTTCGTTCACCCCTTACCCCTCGGAAGCCGCTCGCGACCTCGCCGCCTCGCCCCGCCGGAACACCGGAAGATGGCTCTGTCCGGGGTGCGTCGACTATGCAATAAGGTTGGTTCGGAAGCAATCCCCAAGCGGTCCAATTGAAAACACTTCTGCATCAACAAGATTGTGCCTGAAAACAACGAAGATAACACAGATCATCACTTGCTCTCGTTCGGAGTAAAATAACCGGGAGTCCCCATGAAAAATTCTTCGATGTCCCGCCCGCTCTATGAAGTTGATCCGCAGATTTCAAACGCTATCGACAACGAAGTCCGCCGCCAGCATGAAGGGTTGGAGCTGATTGCTTCGGAAAACTTTGTCAGCGAGGCTGTGCTTGAGGCTGCCGGGTCCGTGTTCACCAACAAGTACGCGGAGGGCTATCCCGGCAAGCGCTATTACGGCGGATGCGAGTTTACCGACGTGGTGGAAACTCTGGCGCGTGATCGTGCCAAACAACTTTTTGGCGCGGATCATGCCAACGTGCAGCCGCACTCGGGATCGCAGGCCAATCAATCCGCTTACGCGGCGGTACTGCAGCCGGGCGACACGATTCTTGGACTGAATCTGGCGCATGGCGGACACCTCACGCATGGGCATCCTCTGAATTTCTCGGGCAAAACCTACAAGATCGTTCCTTACGGCGTGACCAGGGAAACGGAGACGATTGATTACGACGAACTGGAAAAGCTCGCCACGGCGGAGCATCCAAAGCTGATTATCGGCGGCGGCAGCGCTTATCCGCGAATCATCGATTTCGCCCGCATGCGTCAAATTGCCGACAAAGTTGGCGCATTCTATCTGGTAGATATGGCGCACTTCGCGGGGCTGGTGGCGGGAGGAGCGCATCCATCGCCGGTACCGCATGCGCACATCGTGACTTCCACCACGCACAAGACGCTGCGCGGGCCGCGCTCGGGGATGATCCTGAGCAAGCAGGAATTTGCGGCGCCGATCGATAAGACGGTCTTCCCCGGAATGCAGGGCGGGCCGCTGGTGCACATCATTGCCGCCAAGGCGGTGTGCTTCCTGGAGGCTTCGCAACCTGGTTTCCGCGACTACGCTCGGCAGATCGTGGCCAACGCCAAGGTGATGGCCGAGACGCTGGCGGCCGATGGCTATCGCATCGTCTCCGGTGGAACGGACACGCACCTCATGCTGGTGGACGTTTTCGCTAAGGGGATGCTGGGGAGCGAGGCGGAGAAGGCTCTGGGGGAGGCCGGCATCACGGTTAACAAGAACGCGATTCCGTTTGATACGAATCCGCCGATGAAGCCGAGCGGCATTCGCATTGGTAGTCCGGCCATGACTACACGCGGCATGAAAGAATCGGAGATGCGGCAGATCTCGCACTGGATCGCCGAGGCGCTCGATCATCGGACGGACGCCGCCGTGCTGGCGAAGATCCGCAAGCAGGTGCTGGGGCTCGCGGAAGAGTTCCCGCTTTACGCCGAGCGGCGAGCGCGGGCTCAGGCCGAAGTGCGCGCCTGACATTTCTTGTGAGTTGTCATCCTGAGCGAAGCGAAGGACCTGCTTTCTTGTCAGCACAAGCAACAGCAGGTCCTTCGCTTCGCTCAGGATGACAAAATCCATTTATTCCAAAATCTGCCTCGCACACGCGAATTCGCTGTGCCCCTCCGCACCCCCTGTGATTAAATTCAACCTGTGAAAGTAGCCATCGACATCCGTCGCATGACGGAATTCGGGGTTGGCACCTACATCCGGAATGTGGTGCGCACGCTGGCCCGTCTCGACCGCGACAGCAAGTACTTCCTCATCGGACCGATGGCGAAGGTGGCGGAATTCGGCCCGCTGCCGCCGAACTTCCACGCGGTGGCGCTCGGGGGCGGCGACGACACGCTCAAGGGGAACCTCGATTTCCGAGCAATCGTGAAGCGCCTGGGGTGCGACCTGGTTCATATTCCACACCTGTTCTGGATTCCGCGCGGGCTGGGCTGTCCTTATGTTCTCACCGTGCACGATCTGCTCGAGCACATGTACGGATCGCGCAATGCTTCCAGTCTGCGGCGCAGCTTGCATTTTCATTTGACGCGGCGCGTGTTGCGCCGGGCGGCGCGCGTGATCGCGGTGTCGCAATTCACCAGGAACGAAATCGAAAAGCTGCTCAACATCGCGGATGAGCGCATCGAAGTGGTGTACAACGCGATTGATGAGCGTTTTCTGCGCGGGCACGCCACGGATGCGGATCGCGAGCTGATTGCCCAGCGCTATCAGGTCAACTATCCATTCATTCTGTATGCGGGCGCGATTCGGCCGCACAAGAACCTGGTGCGCATCATCGAGGCGTTTTCGGCGCTAAAGAGCGAACTGGAGAAGGAGCAGAAGTTTCCGGATCTGAAGCTCATCATCATCGGAGACGATCTTTCGAGCCATCCGCGGCTGCGGCGCACGGTGGTGCGGAGCGGGGTGCAGAACGACGTACGTTTCCTGGGATTCGTGCCCATCGAAGTGCTGCGCATTTTTTACGACGTGGCCAAGATCTTTGTGTTTCCATCGCTCTACGAGGGATTTGGATTGCCGCCACTGGAAGCGATGGCCCACGGAACTCCGGTGGTCACTTCGAACACTTCGAGCCTGCCGGAAGTGGCGGGGAACGCGGCGCTGCTGGTGAATCCGGAAAACGTGTTTGAGATCCAGCGAGGCTTGCAACGCGCACTGCTGGATCCGGCGCTGCGTGCGCAGATGAAGCAGCGCGGCTATGAGCAGGCGCAGCGATTTTCCTGGACCACTTCGGTGTCTAGAATTCTTGAGATTTACCGCGAGGTCGCGGACGACCGGGTTACCAACAGAGTCGCCGCGGACTGAATTGTGTGTGTGGTGGCGGGGCTTTGCCCCGCCCCGACGGGGCTGAGCCCCGTCTCCACACGCTCCCGTATAATGAAAATTTCCGCGATGAATTCCGGCGCTACGCCCAATCTCGAACAGCCGACAACTGAGAGCATGCCCCGTCCGAACCAGTTGCTTTCGGATTGGCGGATTTCTTTGCTGGTGTTGATTGTGCTCTGGGCGGTCATCTACATGGCCGGATTGTCGCGGCCCGCCTTGCTCGACGATGCCGACACGGTTCATGCCGAGGCGGCACGCGAAATGGTGCAGCGGCACGACTGGGTGACGCTTTACGCGAACGGCGTCCGCTACCTGGAAAAAGCTCCGCTGATGTACTGGGGCGTGGCGACGAGCTACACGCTGTTCGGCGTCAGTGAGTGGAGCACGCGCTTGCCGCTCATGCTGGGTGTGCTGGCGATGATTCTCTCCACCTACGGCTTGGGACGCTGGGCATTGGGCAGCGAGGGTGGATTCGATTCCGGGCTGGTGCTGGCGACGGCGCTCGGACCGTATCTTTTTACGCGTTTTCTGATTCCGGATGTGCCGGTGGGTCTTTGGCTGACCCTGACGTTTTGGCTCTTTCTGGTCTCGCTGGAACAAGAGAAGCCCGCGCGCTGGACCTGCTGGGGGCTCGCCGCCGTGTGCGCGCTCAACGTGCTTACCAAGGGGCTGATCGGACTGGTGTTTCCGGCGGGAGCGATCGGGCTCTATCTGCTGCTGACGGGGAATTTGCGGCACGTGCTCAAGCTGCGTTTGCTCTCAAGCGCGGTCGTCTTTTTCGCGATTGCCGCGCCCTGGCACATTCTGGCGGCGCTGCGCAATCCGGCGCAGGGGCACGTCCGCGGCTTTCTTTGGTTCTACTTCGTCAATGAGCACATCCTGCGTTTCCTCAACAGGCGGGTTCCGCGCGATTACGACACGGTTCCGCTGTTGCTGTTCTGGGCTTTGCTGGTCTTGTGGCTGATTCCGTGGACCGTGTTTCTTCCGCAGTCGCTGCAGGAAGTGCCGCGGCGGTGGCGCGACGTCCACCCCGACGGGCCAAAACCGGGCCCGTCGGGGACCCCGGCATTCCGCGCGCAGATGACGCGGCGGCAGCGAGCGTATCTTTTGTTTTTCTTGTGGAACGTGGTGATCGTCGGCTTCTTCAGCCTCTCGACGCGGCAGGAATACTACACGATTCCCGCGATTCCCGGGATGGCGCTGCTGGTGGGCGGATGGCTGCAGCGGGAGAGAGCTTCCACGGCAGACAGCCGGGAACGGCGCGGCGGGCGGACCTCGTCGGCCGTATTGCTGGCGGCAGGCGTCATCATCGCGGTGGTCGGCATGGCACTGCTCATGTTTTCGAAGGCGCCGGCTCCGGGCACGGATCTATCGGACCTGCTGCGGAAACATCCGCAGGACTACGCGCTTTCGTTCGGGCACTTTCTGGACTTGACCCCGCAGGCGATGGGGGCATTCCGCGTGCCGTTGTTCGGATTTTCGCTCGCTTTTCTACTGGGAACGCTCGCCAACTTTATTCTGCGGCGCCGCGGGCGGGCGGGAGCGGGGAATGCGGCGCTGGTGGCCATGATGGTGGTTCTGCTGGCGTGCGTGCGGATTTCGTTCGGCATTTTTTCTCCGATTCTTTCGTCGAAGGACCTGGCGATGGCGATTCGCGAGCAGTACCGGCCGGGCGATCAGATCGTGGTGATCGGGCTGTATGAAAATGCCTCCTCGTTGAATTTCTACACCGGAATTCCGTTGCACAGTTTGCGCGCGCCGGGGGGAAACATGTGGTACGGGACGCAGTTTCCGGGAGCGCCGCGGGTTTTCGAGACGCAGGCTTCGTTTGTCGAAATGTGGAATGGTCCGCAGCGCGTGTTCTTGTGGGCCGAAGAGGAGGATCCGCCGGCGCTGCAGGGATTGATGAGGTATGTGGTTGCGCGCCGCGGCGGCAAGATTATTTTTGCCAATCGGCCGATGACGGCGGCGTAACGATAGTCAGGCGGCCGTCTTTCAGGTCAAAGATCTCCCCTCGCCAGTGGATGCGGTTGCCCACAAAACTCGCCGCCCAAACGAGCGGCGCGATCAGGTCACGCAGCGGCAATAAAACAATATTGCGAATCACTTGTCCGTCGCGCAAAACGAGCACCGCGGTACCGATTCCGAGGGCCAGCCGCGCGGTGAACGTCAGTGCGAATAGTCCCCACGCCCATGCAGCCCCTCTGGCCGCTAGCAGCGTTACCAATGCCCAGGGCAGGCCGAAGGTGAAAAGCAGTCCTGCATACCCCCAGCGCCGAGCGTCTCGAATGGTCCGCGACCAACGCAGTTGATGGCGGAAAAACTGCCGCAGGGTGTAGGCAGGCAGAAATGTGGTGACGGCGGCCGCGCTGAGTTCGACTCGCTTTCCCGTCAATGCGATCCTGCGGCCGAGTTCATAGTCATCGGCCAGATAGTCGAGTAATGGTTCGAAACCGCCTATGGCTTCGAGGTCGCGGCGGCGAAAGGCTAGCGTTGAACCTAATCCGAAGCGTAATCCTCTCTCGAAAACTCTTGCGCTCAAAACCCCTGGGATAAAGTCGGTACTGATTCCCAAGGCTTCGAGGCGCGAGCCGAGGGTCGGGCCGGCGACGCCGCGGTAGAGGCAGGTCACCAGTCCTACGGATGGATCTGCGAGTGGCGTGACGACCTTCCGCAAGTATTCTGACGGGACGCGAATGTCGCTGTCATTGATCAGCAGGAGTTCGTGGTGCGCCGCAGGCAACATCTGCACCAGATTGCTGACTTTGATATTTGCTCCCAGAACGCGGTTGCAGACGATCAGCTCAATCGGAAGGTCGGGATATTTTGCCTGGAGCTTCCGCACCACCTCGATGGCGGGATCGTCCGGATCGCTGACACCGAAGATCAATTGAAATTGGGGATACTCCTGTTCGCAGTGACTGCAAAAGCTCTCCCAGATCTCGGGATCGACACCCTTCAAGGGCTTAAGGATGGAAACCGGAGGCAGGTCGCTCTCTGGCAGCGGAGTCTGCGTGAGTTTCTTGCGCCGGTCGCCGAGAAGAGAGGCGAGCCCGAGCGCGGAGAGGAAATAGAAAAACAGACTGCCGAAGGTACCGATTGCGGCAACCGCTTCGAGCACTGTTCTGGGTGTTAAGGGGGTCAAGAGCATGGAGCTATTTCATAAGGACTCTCAAGAGTAAACTCCCACGGCCCTCAGGGGCTAAAGCCCTCGTATTCGTTGGCTCAGGGCGGCACGGCTGAAGCCGTGCCCTTCCCAAACCCTTATGAGACCTTCTCATCTTACTCGTAGCGCAGCGACTCGATGGGGTCGAGGTTGGCGGCTTTCCACGCTGGATAAATGCCGAAGACAAGTCCTACCGCCGCCGAGGCGACGAAGGCGAACATCGACCAGTACATCGACATGGTGGCCGGAAGCGATGGAAACGCCACCGGAACGATGGCGGTGATGAGGGCGCCGAGCGCGAGCCCGATCACTCCGCCAGCGGCGGTGAGCATAACGGCTTCGAGCGTGAATTGCACCAGGATGTCGCGCTTGCGGGCGCCCATGGCTTTGCGCACTCCGATTTCGCGGGTGCGTTCGGTGACCGAAACCAGCATGATGTTCATCACCCCCACGCCACCCACGATCAGGCCGACACTCGAAACCGCAAACATGAAGATGAAGATCATGCTCGTGATCTGATTCCACACGTCGGAAATCGAGTCTTGTGTGAAGACGGCGAAGTTATCCGGCTTTTCGGTTGGGACCTTCCGGCGGCGGCGCAGCAACTCGCGCATTTCGTCCATGGCTTTGGGCATGTCGGCGTGGGAGGTGGCCTTGACGCTGATCCAGTATTGCTTCAGTTCGGGATGCAGCTTGCGGAACGTGCTCAGGGGAAAGAAAACAATATTGTCGTCAGGGTTCTTTCCTCCACCAAACACGCTCTTGCGGACTTTCGCCACTCCGATCACGGTAAACAACTGGCCTTCGATGTCCAACTCCTTGCCCAGAGGCTGTTCACTTGGAAAAAGTTCCGCCGCGGTATCGTGGCCGATGATGATGACCGACGCGCGGCGCTCGTCGTCGATTTCACTGAACCAGCGGCCAGAGTCGAGGGCCACGTCGATCACATCTTTGTACGAACTGGTGTCGCCTTCGAGAATCGTTTGCTTCGCCTTGCGGTCCTTGTATTTGACGGAGTAAGTGCCGGTGCCGAGTTCGGGACGGAAATAGCGGACGCCGACGGTGACCGCTTTCACGTGCGGCAGATCCTGCATCGCCCGGGCGTCGTCAAAGGTCAGTTCCTTGCGGGTGCGCATCTCTTCCGTCGGACGTCCAAAGGTGAAGGGCTCCATGTGGAACGCGAAAATGATGTTGGAACCCAGGCTGCTGATGACCTGGCTCACGTTGTCGTTCAGGCCGCGTACGATCGAGGAAATCCCGATGACGACGGCAACTCCGATTACGATGCCCAGCACGGTCAGCGACGACCGCATTTTGTTGCCGCGGATGGTCTCGACCGCCATGTTCAGGCCTTCGCCGAGTTCGCCTTTGACTAGCATTGCTTCAAAACCTTTTCACCACCGAGACGCCAGATCGCCGAGGAAAACCCTTTTTTCACGTTTCAAAGCGCAAGGCCACGATTGGGTCCAGCACTGCTGCCCGCCGCGCGGGATACACACCGAAGAAAATACCTACGCTCGCCGCCACCGTTAGTCCCGCCGCCACAGCCCAGAGTTTGATCGCCGACGGCATGCCGATCGCCAGCGTGACGCCCTTGGCGACAAGAATGCCAAACAGCACGCCGATCAAGCCACCGAGCAGGGCCAAGGCAACGGACTCGATCAGAAACTGCAGCAGGATGTCGCCGCGGCGCGCGCCCATGGCCTTGCGGATGCCGATTTCCCGCGTCCGTTCCGTCACCGAAACCAGCATGATGTTCATGATCACGATGCCGCCGACCACCAGCGAGATGGCGGCGATTCCGATCATGGCGTAAAAGAACGTGCCGCTGAAGTTCGACCAGATACTGAGCAGGCTGTCGTTGGTCACGAGGTCGAAATCGTCGTCGTCGCCGGGGTGGACGTGGCGGCGGGCGCGCAGAATGGCGCGCGTTTCGTCCATCGCTTCTTCGAAGCCGGCGCCGCTGGCCGCAGCCTTGCCCGAGATGCGGATACTCTCGTGGGAACCATTCTGTTTCTGATACGCGGTGATCGGCATGAGGGCATAGTTATCCATGCTCTGGCCTAGCGTCTTGCCTTTACGTTTGCCGACGCCGACCACACGATAGACCCAGCCGTCGACACGGATCTCCTTGTTAATGGGATCCATGCCGGGCATCAGGTTATCCACGATGTCCGGCCCGACCACGACGACGGCGGAGTTGTTCCTTACATCGATATCGTTGATCATGCGCCCAGCGGTGAGGTCGATATCGAGAATCGGCACCATGGAAGGAGTCAAGCCGCGGACCAGCGTATCGCTGATGGACTGCTCGCCGTACTTAACGTGTCCACTAGTCGTTAATTTGCGAGACTCCCACCCATTCGCAATGCTTGCAGGCTTCGAGGACGGCTTCGTAGTCCTCCAAGGTCAGGTTCTTGCGCTTCTCGCCCTCGAGAAATTTATCGATGTTGGTGACGACGGGTGAAACTTTGAAGACGATGAAAACGTCGGCGCCCAGATTGAAAATCCTTGTCGCCACATAACCATTGATGCCGTTGACGAACGTGACCACGGCAATTACGGCGGCCACTCCGATGACTACGCCGAGCAAGGTGAGCGCGGAGCGCAGTTTATTCGCCCACAACGAGAGGAACGCGATCTTGATCGCCTCGGCAATGTTCATGAGATCAGGCTCAGGCGTTAGGTTTCAGGCTTCGGGGCATCGACGTCTCGCTCGCTCGCTCGGCTCGGCTATCAGTTTAGCAGCCTAACGATGGACCGCTGCGACCTGAGAGGATTCATGGAACGGGCGTGTTATGTGGGAAGCCCTCCGGCCCAGGGCGGGGACGCCCGGCTCGCCATCGGCAGGGTTCAGACCCGGCCGGAAGCCAGGCGCATTGAGAGTTTTACCGATACCAACGTCAGCAGCAGCGCCAGCACGGTCCAACTCGCGGCACTCCCCAGGTTCCGCTGTAATCCCAGGATGGGCGTCCACAGGGACGGCAAGGACATGGAGAGCTGTGGGGCGGTCGAAGTTCTCACCATCTGCGCGATGACCACAACTCCGGCCACGAGAACCAGAGCCAGCGCAAAACCTCCAACCACCAAGCCGGGCAGAGCGCGCTTCCATGGGAAGGGGATTGGAGGCGGCGCCGCGGCTTCGCGCCGCACCGCATCCATGACGGAGACGGCGAAGCCCGACGATGGGAGGATTTCATCCTCGCGGGACAGAATGCGATTCATCTCCTCCTCCTCGTTACCAATCGATCGTCCAAGCAATCGTTTCATCAAGCCTCCTTCAGGCGCGGCACAGTCAGCAGTTGCGGAAGTTTGCCGCGCAGGATTTCCCGTCCGCGAAACAGTCTTGCCTTGACCGTGCCTTCGGGCAGGCCGAGGCTGCGCGCGGCGGCCGGGACATCCATGTCATGAAAGTAAAAGAGAATCAAGGCCTCGCGATACTTTGGCGGCAGAGCGCCGACCGCGCGTCGCACCGCCAAATCTCGATCCTGGTCTTCGAGGCCTCCGTCGAAAGCGCGCGCGTCGGCGGGCTCGGCAACGTCGTCGAATGAAACCGTTCGCGCCGGAATGCGGCGCAGTTCCGAACGATAGAGGTTGGTCGCCAGCGCGAAGAGCCAGGTGGAAAAGACGGCATCCTTGCGCCACTGGCCGAGTGCGCGGTAAGCCCGAAGAAAAGCTTCTTGTGCCAGCTCTTCGGCTCGGCCGCGATCGCGGCAAAAACGGTACGCTAAATTAATCAGTGGCCCTTGCCAACGGCGGACGATCCCCTCAAAGGCGGAAATGTCGCCAGTCAGGACTCTTTCCACATCGGCCTGATCGTCGTTCGCGCTCACCCGGACTCCGCCTCTTAGGTACGACACTACGCCATCGCGGACGGTTGCATTATTTTCCTTCAAGCGTGATCTGGCAACGCCAAAAGATTATGCAACCGCATTAGCGGAGCGGGGGTCTTACCGGACGAAAGCAGAAGAACTTCAAGGAGCTGACAATGGCATTCGACGTAGACGGCAACGCGGTCGGGATGGTCGCCGTGGCGATACCCGTCGTAGGAAGTATTGCCCTATTCTCTTTTCTGGCTGTCGCTTCATGGTCCGACGCGCGCCGCAAAGAGAGAGAAGAATACTACAGGAGCGAAACCCTCAAGAAAATCGCCGAGAGTTCAGGAGAGGGTGCGAAGGCTGCGATCGAATTGATGCGTGAACAGTACAAGAACATTACAAAACGCCGCCTCGAAGGCATGAAGCTGGGGGGGTTGATCACGGCCGTCGTCGGCATCGGAGTCATGGTGCTTCTTCATGGGCTGGAGCACGAAGAGCCGGTTTATCTCGCCGGACTGATTCCGTTGTTGATTGGCGCGGCTCTACTGGTGTACACAATCTTCCTTGCGCCCAAAGAGTCTAGCGAGTGAGGGAATACGCCATCCGATGCCCAGCGTCGGGCCGCACCCTCTGCCTGCGCCGCCTGCCTGCACTATAATGACCTTGTTGGCAGCCGGACCGGACGGTCGCTGTCGCAAGACAGAGGAAAGTCCGAACTCCGCAGAGCAGTGTGCCGGATAACGTCCGGGAGGGCCCCCGCGCTTCTATGGGCGGGATCGTTCGACGGAAAGTGCCACAGAAAACATACCGCCCGGGCCGCAAGGCTCGGGTAAGGGTGAAAAGGTGCGGTAAGAGCGCACCGCCGCCGCAGTAATGCGCCGGGCAGGGCAAACCCCACACGGAGCAAGACCAAATAGGGAGGGAGTTCCTGGCCAAGCTTCGGCTTCGCTGGGGACGCGTGCCGGCTCGGCGCGCCACAACCTCCGGGTAGGTCGCTTGAGCCTCGCAGTAATGCGTGGCCCAGAGGAATGACCGTCCCGCCGCAAGGCGGACAGAATTCGGCTTATAGGTCCGGCTGCCACAATCCATTCTTTTCACATACTTGCAAAGCCTAATACTCGATTGTGACGCCGGTGTGGCGCGCCGGGCACATCGCGTGTTCGGCGGATGCGCTCGTTGACTTCCCCTCACTTGGCTCTTACCATTAGGCGCCAATTCGTCTCCTGCGCCACTGATGATCGACCAAACCATTTCGCACTACCGCGTTGTCGAAAAACTCGGCGGCGGCGGAATGGGCGTCGTCTACAAGGCCGAGGATACTCGGCTGCACCGATTCGTCGCCCTGAAATTCTTGCCGGACGCTGTCGCCCGAGACCCTCAAGCCTTGGCTCGGTTTCAACGGGAAGCTCAAGCCGCATCCGCGTTAAACCATCCGAATATCTGCACCATTTACGACATCGGCGAGCAAGATGCACATGCTTTCATCGCCATGGAGTTTCTCGATGGCATCACGCTGAAGCACAAGATCGCCGGCCGTGCGCTGGAGATGGATTTGCTTCTTTCCCTTGCCATCGAGATCGCCGACGCGCTCGATGCCGCCCACGCCGGAGGGATCATTCACCGCGACATCAAGCCCGCCAACATTTTCGTGACCAGGCGCGGCCACGCGAAAATTCTCGACTTTGGATTAGCGAAGGTGACGGCTTCAACATCTTCCCCCAGCCAGATTGCTGCCGCCCATACGCAGACGGTGGATGAGGAGCACCTGACCAGTCCCGGCTCGACGCTGGGCACGGTGGCTTACATGTCGCCCGAGCAGGTCAAGGGTAAGGAACTGGACGCCCGCTCTGATTTGTTCTCGTTTGGGGCGGTGCTGTACGAGATGGCGACCGGGGCATTGCCGTTTCACGGCGAAACTTTCGGTGTGATCTTCAATGCGATCCTCAATGAGGATCCGCCGCCGGCGATCCGCTTCAACCGCGACATTGCGCCCAAGCTGGAAGACATCATCAGCAAGGCTCTGGAGAAGGATCGCACTCTCCGCTATCAGAGCGCAGCCGATATGCGAACGGACCTGCAACGACTGAAGCGCGACACGGAAACGGGGCGGGTGCGAGCGGCGAGTTCGGGTAGCGACGCCGCTGTACCGGAGAGCGGAACCCAGGCTGCGGTACCAGCTCCCGCTTCAGGTTCCAACAGTGTAGCTCTGGCTACACCATCATCGTCCGGCGCGGTGAAGGTGGCTGAAGTTCCTGTTGCCAAACAGAGGAACATCTGGAAGATCGTGGTTCCCTCGGTCGTCGTGCTGGTCGCATTGATTGGTGGCGGACTTTACTACCGTTCGCATCGGGCGAGGCCCTTGACGGACAAAGACACCATCGTTCTCGCCGACTTCGACAACAAGACGGGCGACGCGGTTTTCGACGACACGCTCAAGACCGCGCTGAGCGTTGCGTCTGAACCAGTCGCCGTTCTCTGAATGTGCTGTCCGACAACAAAGTGGCGGCAACGCTGAAGCTGATGGACCCGCCCGGCCAACACGACGCTCACTCCCGACGTGGCGCGCGAACTTTGCCAGCGGGCGGGCAGCAAGGCGTACATCGCCGGGTCGATTGCCAGTCTGGGCAGCCAATACGTGCTGGGGCTGAAGGCGGTGAATTGCCAGAGTGGCGACCCGCTGGCGCAGGAGCAGGTCACGCGCAGCGGCCAAAGAGAAGGTGCTGGACGCGGTGGGCAGTGACGGCGGCGAAGCTGCGCAGGGAACTGGGCGAATCGCTGGCGACGGTGCAGAAGTTCGACGTTCCGCTGGAACAGGCCACGACGTCTTCGCTCGAGGCCCTGAAAGCCTACAGCCTGGGTAGAAAGGCCTATGACGAGAAAGGTCCTGCCGCTGCGCTGCCTTACCATCAACGTGCCATTGAGCTCGATCCGAACTTTGCCATGGGGTATGAGGCAGTGGGCTGGCGATTACTGCGAATCTGGGCGAGCTCGGGCGGGCTAGCGAATACTACGCGAAGGCATTCGAGCTGCGCGAGCATGCCAGCGAGCGGGAAAAGCTGATCATTACGGCGGACTACTATTCGAATGTAACCGGGGAACTGGACAAAGCGGCACAGGCATACCAGGAACTGATCGAGAGTTACCCGCGAGACTGCTGAGCGCATACATCGGATCTGGGCAATGTCTTCGGCGATGCAAGGACAGTATGAGAAGGCGGTGGACGCCTACCGCGAAAGCTATTCGCCTCGACCCCGATAGACGCCGCCCCATATGTGAATCTCGCCAATTGCCTGCTGGCCTTGCAGCGGTTCGACGAAGCGCGGCAGACGATCCAGCAGGCCCAGGCGCGGAAGCTGGATATGTTCATATTCCACCTGCAGCTCTATGCTCTGGCGTTTCTGAGGCCGGATTCCGCGGCGATGGCGGAACAGCAGAGAGTGGTTTGCGGGCCGGCCCGAAGAGAACTTTGGGCTGTCGCTGGCCTCCGACACCGAGGCCTACGGGGGTCATCTGGGCAAGGCGCGGGAACTGACCAAGCGGTCTGTCGATTCCGCCATCCGCGCGGACAGCAAAGAAAGCGGAGCGATCTGGCAGGAGAATCGCCGCTCTGCGCGAAGCCGCCTTCGGCAATGCCGCGGAAGCGAAACAGGCCGCGGCAGAGGGTCTGAAGCTCGCTCCCACAAGTCAGGGCGTCGAAGACGAAGCCGCGCTGGCGTATGCCATGGCGGGCGATACGCGCGAGCCGAATCCTTGGCGCAAGACCTGAACAAGCGCTTATCCGCTGGATACGCAGATGCAGTCGCTCTGGTTGCCAGCCAATCCGAGCGCAACTGGCGCTGAACCGGAAGAATCCGTCTAAGGCGCTCAACGATCTGCAAGCCGCAGCGCCACCCATTGAGTTCGGGCAGATTACGTTCGTCAGCAATATTTCCTGCCTCTATCCTACCTACCTTCGCGGCGAGGCCTATCTGGCAGCGGGACAGGGCAATGCGGCCGCCGCCGAATTCCAGAAAATCCTCGATCACAGCGGCATCGTCTGGAACTGCTGGACGGGAGCGTTGGCGCATCTGGGCCGGGCGCGAGCCAATGCGCTCGCAGGCGAAGACTTCATCCGGGGCAGATGCCGACGCTGCCCGCGTCCGCGCCCTCGCCGCCTACAAAGACTTCCTCACGCTTTGGAAGGACGCTGATCCCGACATCCCCATCCTGAAGCAAGCCAAAGCGGAGTACGCGAAGTTGCAATGACGGGGCGCTCTAGACGATCCGGCCGCCTGTGACGCCGGTGTGACGCAAAACCTACCATCACTGCCGAGAATGACATCGTTGACAACTGGCGCTTTCGTCGATTCAATAAGTTACGTGTTTGCAGCGCAGTCCGGCGAATTCGGCTTACAGGTCCGGCTGCCACAACGTCCTTTTTATCAACTTAGTGACAACTCGGCGTTGTCAGCGAATCACACCCAGATGTGTGTGCATTTAGGGTGGCAGGCCGATGGCGCACGCGGCTGCAATTCCCTTTGCAACAGAAAAGCTGTCCTCGAAAGACGGCTTTGTGTTGTGCTTTCCGACCAAGCGTTACGGCGTGACCGTGAACGTCCCCGAGCTTGTAGCGGTTCCGCCTGCAGTCGTAACCGTAATCTTGCCCGTCTTCGCTCCGGCGGGCACGGTGGCAGTTACCTGCGTGTCGGAATTGACTGTCGGTATTGCCACCTTCCCTGCAAACGTGATTTGTGTGGACTGTGTGAGGCTCACTCCGGTGATCGTCACAACCGTTCCTGCCGGACCGCTGGTTGGAGTGAAACTCTTAATCTGCGGGATGACCCGGAATATCTTGTTGCTCTGCAAGCTGCCGCCGGAGGTTGCGATGGTCACCAAGCCCGTAGTCGCTCCGCTGGGAACTTTAGCCGTCAGATAAAAGCCGGATTTTACGCTCGGAGTTGCGGATGATCCGTTGAACGAAACCGTCGACGATTTTGAAAAGCCTTGCCCCAGAAATTCGATCGTAGCCCCTACCTTGCCCGAGTAAGTCACCGCTTGCACGAATGGGCTAAGGCCTAGATCAAGGCTGTAGATGGAACCACAGCCGTAGTTACAGCTCGGGGGCATCCCGCCATAGTACGTTGTCCCATAGAGGATCCCGTTGGTGGCTTGCATTAGTCCGGCGTAGGGGACACCGCCGTTATCCCGGTCGAAGTTGTGGAGCACGTTGAATACGCCGCCCCTCGTAATCTGGAAGAGCGTGCCGTAGCCGAGTGTCCCACCCGCAAGCGCTGTCCCGTAGAGGTTTCCGTCGGTCGCTTGCATCAGAGTCCCGTAGGGACTGACGCCGTCAACGCAGTTCGAGAGCGAACAAAAGTTGTACAGCGTCGTCAGCTTGCCTGCGGGAGTGATTGCGAACACGGTTCCGCACGCGTCCCCGTACAGTCCGGCGCAGACAGAGCCGGTTCCGCCCAGTGCGGTTGTCCCGTATAGGTTTCCATCGGCCGCTTGCACCACTCCTCCGACCGGTTCAGTGCCGTCCTTGGAATCGAAGCTGTGCACCGTAGTCAGCTTGCCTGCCGGCGTCATCTTGTAAACAGTGCCGCAGCCGTCATTGCAGTTGGAAGAAGTGCCACCGCCCGGGGTTGCGCCGTAGAAGTTCCCGTCGATGCCTAACTCTGGCCCTGAGATGGGCCAGAGGCCATCCGGGAGCCCGAAGGAGTGCACCGTGGTTAGCGTGCCCGATGGAGTGACCTTAAAGACCGTGCCATCGCCACCCTCCGATCCGGTGGTGCCATAAAAGCTCCCGTTCAGGCCCTGCGCAAGGCCCGATAAAGGGCCGGCACCGTCGCCCTGGCCCGTAAAGGTGTGCAACGTGGTCAGCTTGCCTGCTGGAGTGATCTTAAACACGGTCCCGCACCCGTAAGGGAAGCCACAACTGAGATCGCCGCCAGAGCTAGTTGTGCCGTAGAAGTTCCCGTCGGTGCCCAGCACCAGCCCGGCAACAGGGGTACTGCCATCGGCACAGTTCGGTTGTGAGCAGAAGTAGTAAATCGTGGTGAGCGTGCCGTCAGGTGTCATTTTGAAGACCGTGCCGGCGGTACTGTTGGTGGTCCCTCCCGACGTTGTCCCATAGAGGTTCCCATCGCGGCCTTGCACGAGGGCCCCATACTTGGGACCAGCCCCATCGGTGTTCAAGTCGAACTGCACGAGGGTGGTGAACGTCTGCCCAAAGGAAGGAATCGCCATCGCGGCGCAAACAAGCGCGACGATCACTCGCACCCGCAGCCGATGAAATATTCCGCAATTCAGTAGTCCCCGCATTGAAGTCCTCCTTCTGATGGGCCGCCCTTATTGCCCCTTCCCCGTCACCGATACAGTTTGCGGGCTGTTGTTGGCGCTATCCGAAACGGTGAGGGTCGCTTTGCGAGTGCCTGTCTCTTTAGGTGTGAACGTAGCCGAGATTGTGCACTTGCCCTTGGCGGGGACGCTTCCGTCGCACGTGTTGGTTTGCGCAAAATCTCCTGGGTCCGCGCCGGAGAACGAGATGCCGCTGATCGTGAGCGTGGTTGGGAGATTGTTGGTCAGCGTCACGTTCTTGGCCGCGCTCGTCGTCCCCACGGTTTGCGTTGCGAATGTCAGCGAGGTTGAAGACAGGGTCGCCTGCGCCACGCCCTTGCCCGTCAACGGGACGTTTTGCGGGCTGCCCGCGGCATTGTCGGTGAGGGTGAGGCTCGCGCTTCGGGAGCCGATCTGGCTCGGCGCAAAAGTAATGCTGATGGTGCATTTCTTTCCGGGCGCCAGACTCGCAGGGCAATTGTTGGTCTGCGCAAAGTCCCCCGCATTGGTGCCAGTGACCGCGATGCTAGAGAGGACCAGGTTCGCCGTGCCGGCACTTGTTAACGTCAATGTTTTGACCGCGCTCGTCGTGTCGATCGCCTGATTCCCAAAGGACAGAGAAGCCGGCGATACGCTTGCCCAGGCAAACATTGCAGGGATGACCCGGAAGCCGTGAAACACACTATTTGGGTCCGAGTAGACTCCCGTGACGACCCAGGAGTCATTCATGCTTACTCCGGCAGTTCCGGGAAGCGTACCTGTGGTTGCGGCGCCCGGATCGTCAAAGGTGGTTATCGTGCCATTGGGAGTTCGCTGGAATCCGTGAATTACTCCGTCAGTCGTCTGGTAGAGTCCCGCGATACCTCCCCAGGTGTTGATGGTGCCGGGGACAGTTCCGAACGTGCCCGCGCCTCCTGCCCCTGGAACGTCGAACTCGGTGATCGTACCGTCGGCGGCGCGCACGAAACCGTGAACGGCATAGTTCGAGTCCGCCCAGGCGCCGGTGATCACTCCGCCCGCGTTGATGCTGATGGCGTTCGTTCCTTGAAACGCAAGCCCCTTAACCTGCCCCGGGTTTGTGCCTGCGCCGGGAGCGTCGATAGGGCTGATCTTGCCACCAGCAGTGCGAACGAATCCGTGGTGTACGTAATTGGCGTCCTGGTAGTATCCCGTGATCGTTCCCGCCGTGTTAATGCTGAGAGGCCGGGTGCCCTGAATGTAGTCGGTGCCTGCGCCCGGAGCGTCGATAGTGCTGATCGCGCCGCCGGCGGTTCGCACGAAGCCGTGATACACCAAGTTCGGGTCCCGGTACATTCCGGCGATCGTCCCCGCCGTGTTGATGCTCATCGGGACGGTTCCCGCATCCAAGTCCAGTTTCGCGCCGGGAGCGTCGAATGGAGTGATCGCGCCACCGGCAGCAGCGCGCACGAAGCCGTGGTACACGCTGTTTGTGTCAGAGAACATCCCCGTGATCGTTCCTCCCGTGTTGATGCTGGTGGGGAAGGTTCCCTCATGCTTGGCCGTGCCCGCGCCGGGAGCGTCGAACACGGTGACCACGCCGCCGGCGGCGCGCACAAAGCCGTGAGCTATGTCGCCACTGCCCGCGAGAACGCAGAATCCGGTGATGGCCCCTGCCGCGTTGATGCTGATGCCACCGGTGCCCTGTAGGGCGCTCGTGCCGGCTCCAGGGCAATCAAAGGTCGTGAAGGTGGGCCCGCTGCTATCTACCGCTTCTGGGGAGCTGTCGATTCCGGCGGCTCGGTTCGGCTGCGGAACCATCAGCAGAAGAGAAAGCGCAAGAACGATCGTTGCCAGCGCCGCCAGTTTAGTCATTTCCCGCCTCCTACGCCCTTCCGGGAGGCTAACTTAGCACGAGATAACACTTATCCCAAAGGCACTGAGCGAAAATTGATATGAACTCGGTATGAAATCGGGCCGATTTCAGTGGTTCTTGAAGGAGTTGTGTGCGGATCTAGGGGACCAGCTTACCGACAGGAACGAACTCCGATTTGCATCCCACCAGGCATCGGACTTTTTGGAACGCCGCCTGTTCCTCCGCACTCAGGGGATGCGCATATTTGCCGCTCTGATAGAACCGCGCATGGGCGCTCCGAAATTCATCACTCCCGGCATAGGCCGCAATCAGACGAAAGTTTTTGTCGAATTCGTACCAGATGCGGCAACCCGGCGGCGTGATGCACTCCGTCACCGTAAGTCGAATGCTGCCACGTTCTACGGTGGGCTCCGTCGCCCAATTGTATTGGTACAAAGCTTTGTTCAAATCGCTCCGTGGAAACAACAGGCGCAATCTCTCCTGGGCGACCCCCATGCCGTGGATTTGAACGTCAGGCCGCACCTCGGTGGAAGCGCCAAACACCCGGTCAGGATCAAGCACCACCAACGTCGCTTGGTGGTCATACTCGCTCACTCCCGTGGCAACGATCTCCTCTCTGCCATCGCCATCCAGGTCGGCCAAAATCATGTAAGTTAGGGCGCCAGAATGCCAATATTCCGAGACTGTTTTGCCATTGGCATCCAGGAGCGCGATCTGACTGGGCCACCAGATATTGTGGATGCTCGAAACGACGATTCGGAGAGGTCGCTTATCCGTTGCCTTCAGTACCGCAAGGGCCGCAGTTCTGAACGTCCCCGGACTCCCATTGAGTTCTGGCAGCTCTCGCCCGGGACTCCAGCGCCATTTCTCTTTCCCTCGATCGGAGTAGCAGATCAACATAGACGAGTGCGACTGCTGGTCAGCGGGGGTATAAAGGAAAAGAACACTCGTGTGGCCTTTGCCCTCTAAATCCCCGAACCAGAGACGTGTCCCCAAGCCCTTCGCGAAGTACCAGTCGTTCGTGAATCCCTCAGGGAAGGTCTTCCTCCAAAGTTCCTTCCCCTCCGCATTCATAACCGTAAGCGTCGTAGCGTCCAGCCGCCCGGATTGAGGCCGATTATCTGCCGTCAGCATTCGGATGGAGATGTAACCCACAAGGCCAATCGCAGCGATCGCGGCTGCCAGCTTCAGGCCCCTGCGGGCGTTCGCCTGCGGAATGGGCCGCTGATCCTCGGTTGCAAGCTGCGACCCGGCGTTTTCCTCTGCCCGGGGTTTCGCCACGATCCATCGCTTTTCAGGCTTGCCATCTGGACCGGGCACCGTACGATTGGGGAGGATGATCAAGATGGGATCGGCCTTGCCTTCCCCGTTGTAATAGGACTCCAGCGCATGCCGCAGCCGGTTCATCTCCGTTGCAACATCCGCGGATCCCTTGGTCTTGGTCTCGTTTGGCCACAGTTCCTTGATCACTCGGTCAGGCTTCAGAGTGGTTTGCGAATCGATGTTCTTAAACAGAACTTCCAGCAGCTTCCTGAGCTGGCTCTTGTTTGTGAAGCTCTGGCTGCGCAGGATTCTGTTGATCTGGTCGCTGATGGCGGCGCGGTCCATAGCCGGCGAACTTCATAGTATCAAGCGAAGGGATAGTTAGTAGATGGCATGGCCGGCCTGCGTGCTTGCGATCTTGCCGTTCTCAACCGACAGCGAATAGGCCGTTCCGCCATCTCCTGTCCACGACGTGAGGTCAAAGTGCCCGCCCGCCGGCACCCTGTAGATGCTGATTCCCTGAAAAGTGAGCGGCTCGCCCTTCTTGCAAGTCTGGGGCATCTGCGCGGGCCGAAGAAAGTAGGCGCCTTTCCCGTTTCCCAACACCGTTCCTTTGCCATCGGACTCGACCAGCACCGCCGACTTTTCGTCAATCGCAACTTCACGCGGAGACGTGGACCATCCATCTTGCATAATGCGGGCCAAGAAGCCCAGAGTGCGGCCCATGCGGTCACGCTTCGCAAAATGCGAATCGGTCAGCAGGTTCTCCAGGCGCGGAATCTTTAGAAATCCTCGAATCAGCGTGACGCGCTCGAAGTAAGGATTGAGCAGAACATCGCTCGAAGCGAGGTCGTGGTCGTCGGGCTTGTCGCCGAGCGCGCCGTAAACAAATTCACCCAGCACGGCGAGGCCGGCGCTGGTGCCACCGATCGGCTTGCCCGCCGCGATATTCGGGTTGATCGCGTCCTGCACTGGAGTGCCTTTCCAGCCGCGCAGGTAGTTGCCCTGATCGCCACCGGCAATAAATACCACTTCCGCCCGGCGAATAATCGCGGCTACGGCTGGATCCTGCGCCGCCTTCTGATCGGGGATAACGAGCGTCGCCACCGAGTTCAGCTTGCACAATCCGTTGACGTAGGAGTTATAGTCGTCGCCTCCGGTCGCACGCAGGATGAGGAAGTCGCCGCCGTTGCCCTTCTGACAGAGCCAGCGAAACGCTTCGTCAAGATCGCTGCCGCCGCCCATCATGGCAGTGCCGGCGGCGGGCTGAGTTGGGATGTCGTTCCTATTCCCGATGCGAAAGTATTGGTAGGACGCGGCGTGAGCGAAACTCGCCGCCCACAACAAAATCAGCGCGGAAAGAGATCGTTGAAGGGTATTCATTCCCCAGATCCTATGGCCGCCGCCCCCGGGCGCGAAACTCGGCCGACACAAAATCCAGTCGCCCCTCGGCGCCGGCGGTATGGTGAGGTCTACCGTGCCCACATCGTCCGCCTGGAGAGGAAACCCTCAGTCGTTCCGTGCCAACAAGGCAACCTCATTGAGCTTATCTTCCCGGCGTGCTTCAGGTTTTCGTCCACCAGGCCGGCGCCGGAATTTTGCCTGCAGCTTGTCGAGGTACACATAGTAAACCGGCGTGATGTAAAGGGTGATGACCTGCGAAAAGAGCAGACCGCCGACTACCGCCAAGCCCAAACCTCGCCGCGAGTCTGCGCCCGCGCCAAAGCCAATCGCGATGGGTAGCGTTCCCATCAGGGCCGCCATGGTGGTCATCATGATGGGGCGGAAGCGGACGAGCGCTCCCTCATAGATAGATTCCTCCGGGCCCTTTCCTTCTGTCCGCTCTGCTTCCAGGGCGAAGTCAATCATCATGATGGCATTCTTTTTGACGATGCCGATCAGCATGATGATCCCCACGAACGAGTAGAGATTCAGTTCCTGGTGGAAGAGGTGAAGAGTCAGGAGCGCTCCAACGCCGGCGGAAGGTAAACCGGAAAGGATCGTCAGGGGATGGATGAAGCTCTCATACAGAATTCCGAGAATGATGTAGATCACAAGAATCGCCCCGAGCAGCAACAGGCCCATGCCGGTGAACGAGTTTTGGAAGGCTTGAGCCGTCCCCTGGAACGTGCCCTGGATATCCGCGGGGAGCACTCGAAGCGCCTCGCGATCGACTAGCTTGGTCGCGTCACCCAGGGCGGTTCCGGGCTTGAGGTTGAAGCTGATGGTTGCAGCCGGCAATTGGCCCAGGTGATTCACCATCAGGGGACCCACGGAAGGTACCAGCTTCGCGACGGTACCGAGCGGAACCAGCTTGCCGGCTGCGGAGCGGACGTACAGAAGAGAAAGCTTGTCAGGATTGTCCTGATACTCGGGCAACAGTTCCACGATGACGTAGTACTCATTGTTGGGCGTGTAGATGGTGCTGATCTGGCGGGTGCCATAGGCGGAATAGAGAGCATCGGAAACCTGCGCCGGGGTTAGCCCAAGGGCGTACGCTTTATCGTGGTCGACTTCCACGGTGAGCTGCGGATTCTTTACCTGCAAGTCGCTGGTTACGTCCTGCAGCTGCGGAAGTGCGCGGAGAGCGCTCTCCAGCTTGGGTGCATCCTCGTAAAGCTCGGTCGTGTCGGGCGATTGCAGAGTGTATTGATATTGCGACTTGGTGAGAGATCCGCCGATGCGAATGGTCGGCGGAATTTGCATGAACACATTCAGGCCGGGAATCTGCGATACCTTGGGACGAAGTTCCTGAATCACCTCCATCGCGCTCATGTGGTTGACTCGATCTTTCTTGTCCTTCAAGCGAAAAAAGATGCGGCCCTGATTGGTGGGACTTCCGATTGCGGAGAATGTGTTCATGACGCTGGGATCGTGCCGCACAACATCGGCTACTTTCTGCTGCAACTGCATCATGTCCTGAAATGCAATTCCCTGTTGTGCTTCAGTGAACGCGAAGACCAGCCCTTGATCTTCGTCGGGGATGAATCCGGTTTTCGATATCGTGTACAGATAAAAAGTCAGCCCGATCACAACGAAAGACACCATCAGGGTCGCGAACTTGTGCCGGAGCACTGCCTTCAGGCTGCGGTCGTAACCATGCAGCCATCCCGCGAAAACGCGCTCGCTGAAATTGAAGAGCGGCCCGTGGCCTGACCGCTCCTGGTGACGAAGAAACCGGCTGCAGAGCATCGGAGTCAAGGTTAGCGATACGAACCCCGAAACCAGGATCGCGGCGCCGATGGTCACCGCAAATTCATGCAGCAAGCGTCCGATGATTCCACCCATGAACAACAGCGGAATAAAGACGGCCGCCAGCGACAGCGTCATGGAGAGAATGGTGAAACCAATCTGGCTGGCGCCATCCATCGCTGCCTGCGCCGGTGTCTTGCCCATCTCCATGTGGCGGACGATGTTCTCCAGCATGACGATGGCGTCGTCCACCACGAATCCGACGGACAATGTCAGTGCCATCAACGAGAGATTGTCGAGGCTGTAGCCGAGCAGGTACATCACCGAGAAAGTCCCGATGATCGACATGGGCAAAGCGAGAGAAGGAATGATAGTGGCGGAAATGTTGCGCAGGAAGACGAAGATCACCATGACGACCAGAGCAATGGTCAGCAACAAGGTAAACTTCACGTCGTTCACCGACGCGCGAATGGAGACCGAGCGGTCATAAAGGATATCGACTTGGACCGCGGCCGGAATATGTTCTTCCAGCCTGGGCAGCAGCTTCTTGATGTTGTCCACGACGGCAACGGTGTTGGTCCCCGGCTGTTTTTGAATCGCCAGCACGATGGCCCGAACTCCGTTGAACCAGCTCGCGGTTTTGTCGTTCAGCACGCTGTCGGTCACGCGGCCGAGCTCGTTGAGGCGAACCGGGGAACCATTTCGATAGGCGATCGCCATGGGCCCGAACTGTTGCGCATTCATCCGCTGGCCGTTGGAGAGGATGGTGTAGGTATGGTTCTGCCCATAGAGCGTTCCCGTGGGAAGGTTGGTATTTCCCGATTGCAGCGCTGCCGTGACTTCGTCGATTCCTATCTGGCGTGAAGCCAGCGCACTCGGATCGAGCTGCGCCCGCATGGCGTACTTCTGCGCTCCATACACCTGCACTTGCGCCACGCCAGCCACCATGGAGACGTTCTGGGCAATGGTGGTCTCGGCGGCTTCATCGACGTCGGACAGCTTCATCGTCGGCGAACTCATCGCCACGTAGAGAATGGGCGAATCGGCGGGATTCACTTTCTGGAAAGTAGGGGGCGTCGGCATCTCCGGAGGCAATTGGCCTCCAGCCGCGGTGATGGCGGCTTGAACGTCCAAGGCGGCGCCGTCGAGGCTCCGGCTGAGGTTGAACTGGATGGTAATGCCGGTTTGGCCGAGGGAATTCGTGGACGTCATCGAGTCGATGCCCGCGATGGTCGAGAATTGCTTTTCCAGAGGTGTGGCCACCGAAGAAGCCATCGTGTCCGGACTCGCGCCAGGAAGAGACGCGCTCACTAAGATCGTGGGGAAATCCACATTCGGCAGGTCGCTGACGGGCAGCAGTTGATACGCGAAAATACCGAAGATGAGAATGGCCGCCATCACCAGCGTGGTCATGATGGGCCGATGAATGAAAAGTTCGGAGAGGCTCACTGTCCGCCTCCCGCAGGACCGCTGGCAGCCGCTGCCGCGGGCTGAGTTCCGGGCACAGTACTCTGAACAATTACTTTCGCATTCGGCGCGACGCGCAACTGGCCGTTCACAATCACTTGCTCACCGGTCCTCAATCCATCCGAAATCAGCGTCAGATTCTGATACACGCCAGCTGTCTTCACGGGGCGCGCTTCCGCGGTGCTATCGGTTCTGACGACATATACATAGTCGCCTTGCTGTCCGGTTTGAATCGCCTTGGTCGGGACCACGACGGCATTCTTCTGGGTCGAAAGCTCCAACGCAACATCCACGAATTGCCCTGGCCACAGCCGCCGGTCTCGGTTCTGATACGTGGCTTTCAGCTTGAACATACCGGTCGTTGTGTCCACTCCATTGTCGATGAACGTCAGCCGGCCCTCTGCCGGACCGCTCGATGATCCCTTGGGAAAGGCGACAACTTTTAGCTGGCCCGAGGAGAAGCGCTGCCGCACCCGGTCCAGATTCGCTTCGGGCACGGAGAAGGTAACGTAGATGGGAGTGACTTGGTTCAACTGCACCAAATATGGCGTATCGTTCGCCTTCACCAGATTGCCCAGGTTGATCATCAAGGCTCCGGCGCGCGCGTCGATGGGAGCGATGATATCCGTGTACTGCAGTTGCACGCGGGCGGCGCTGACGGCGGCTTGGTCTGCCTCCACCGCCGACGCATCGGCCTTTGCCTGGGCGCGAAACTGCTCGGCCTGTTCGTGGGAGACAATACCCTGTTTTTCCAGGCCGGAGTATCGTTCTGCCTGGATCCGCGAGTTCTCCGCCTGGGCCTGATCGTGTTTCATCTGGCCAATCGCTTTTTCCAGGTCCGCCTGGAAAGGCCGCTTATCCAACTGAAACAGCGGCTGGCCTTGACGCACATCTTCTCCTTCCTTGAAGAAGATCTTCTGGATTTGACCGTTGACCTGCGACCTGATCTGCACCATCTGGTACGCTTCAACGTTGCCGATGGCCTGGATCTGGACTGGGATGTCTCGTTGTTCGACGGTAGCCACCACCACCGGCGCAGGTGGACGAGCGGCAGCCCCTGGAAGTTGTCCTTTGTTTCCGCACCCCGATAGGAAGAGAACAGCGGTCAGAAGAAAGAACAGAATCGACGACCGCAGGCGTTCAACAACGTATTTCATGATGGCAGGCTCCGGCCAGTGTGCTACGCACATCATTCTATATTGGCGCGCTCGATCGGTTTTGGTCGGTGACTGCCATCGGGGGGAGGCCCGTCGCTGAATTCTGCGACAAAGTTGGCGTGATCGACAGTCCTTCCCGTCTCCGATTCAATGACTTACGTGCGGCGGCGGCGTCACCCGGCGAATTCCGCTTACAGATTCGGCTCCTACAAACCCTGTTGTTTTTCCCTTGGTTAAAGAAGTTCCACCTACGATAATGCAGCGAGGCTCTTCCCCGCTGAATCGGGAGCGAATACAGCGAGAAATGCAGAAAACATGCTCAGATTCGGATGACTCTGAACGGCGAAGAGGTGGACGTTTCCTTCGCTTCCTATAAAACTCTGCTCGAAGTTCTCGGAGGATCTCGGCCATACCGGAACCAAGCATGGCTGCGAACTGGGAGAGTGCGGCGCCTGCGCCGTTCCTTTGGACGGGAAGCCCGTGCTTTCCTGTTTAGTGCTGGCCCTCGAGTGCGACGGAAGAAACGTGACGACCGTGGAAGGCTTGGCAGCGGACGGAAATCTTCATCCATTACAGGAAGCGTTCGCCGACCTGGGAGCAGCACAGTGTGGGTATTGCACCCCGGCCATTCTGGTAACCGCAAAAGCTCTGTTGGATCAAAATGCCAATCCCAATCGGGATCAAATCCGGGAAGCGCTGTCGGGGAACCTCTGCCGGTGCACAGGCTATCTGCAGATTTTTGAGGCGGTCGAAGCGGCGGTAGTCAAGATCGCGGAGCAGAGGAACCGCTAGACCTAGACTCTGGACCCGCCTGGTCGGGTTGGGAGGGATATGCGAAAGCAAGAGGAGTCGCCAGAGCTGCCCGTCGACGATTCACCGGCAGACGCGGAAGCCTTGCGTGTAATCGGCGTTCCCCGGCGAAGAATTGACGCTCGCGCAAAAGTAACGGGCCAGACCCGCTTCGCCGACGACATTTCCCTGCCCCGAATGGCCCATTGCAAACTCCTCCGTTCTCCACATCCTCATGCGCGCATTACGAAGATCGATGCCTCGCGTGCCCGCGCTCACCCGGGTGTGTATCTGGTTCTGACCGGGAAGGGACCTGCCCATCCCGTTACGGAATTCTTCCGGTCAGCCAGGACGAGCACGCTCTTTGGCACCGATCACGTACGGCACGTGGGAGATCCGTCGCTGCGGTCGTCGCGCGCGAGGAGTTGACGGCCTTCGAGGCTTCTGGACTTGAATCGATGTCCAGATGGACTCCTGACTACCATTTCCAATCCACAACAAGCCTCGATACTCCTGAGCCCCGAATTCATGAATACGGTGAGGAAGGAAACATCCATAAGCGGGTGGCGTTGGAGTTCGGCAATGTCGAGGAGGGCTTCGCCGAGGCCGACGAGATTTTCGAAGACACTTTTCTCACCAAGGGAGCACGCACCTTCCCATTGAGCAGCACGCTGCACTGGCCATGAAGGATCCGGATGGGAAGTTGACGATCTGGTCCAGCACGCAGGCGCCACATTACGTTCACCTGGCCCTGGCTAAGGTTCTGGAAATGCCCTGGCTCATATTCGCGTCATTGCCACGCCGAACGGTGGAGGATTTGGAAGGCAAAACCGATCCATTCCGCCACGAGATGATTGTGGCCAAGGCGGCCCTGCTCCTGGACCGGCCTGTCAAGATCTGCCTGACGCGCGAGGAGGTTTTCGACTGTCACCGGGGCCGGCATCCGGTGCTGATGAAGTTCAAAACCGGCGTGAAAAAAAACGGCCCGATCACCGCCATGAACTTCAGACCCTGCTGGACGGTGGGGCCTACGGATCCTACGGTGTGGCCAGCACTTTCTATATGGGCGCGCTGCAAACCACGACCTCCACTTCCGCGCTATCGCTTTCAGGGTCTGCCGCACCTTCACCAATAAACCGCCGTCGGACCCAAGCGCGGTCACGGCACAGTTCAGCGACGCTTCGGGCAAGAAGTCCAGCTCGATAAGATCGCCGAGAAGCTGAAGATCAGATCCGGCCGAACTCCGCCTCCGCATTGTGGAATCTCCCAACGGGTGACGGCGAATTTCCTCACGCTGGGAACTGTAGGGCTCGCAGAATGCATTCGCCGCGTGGTCAAGGTTTCCGGTTGGAGTGAGAAATTCCGGAAGCTTCCCGAAGGACACGGTGTGGGGCTTGCCTGTTCCGCCTATCTTACGGGCGCGGGACTCCCCGATCTATTGGAACAATCTGCCGCAATCCGGAGTGCAGCTCAAATTCGATCGCGGCGGCGGGGTCACGGTGTTCTGTTGTGCGACGGAGATCGGTCAGGGATCGGATGATGTTTTGGCCGCTATCGTCGCCGAAGTTCTGGGAATCGATACTTTGACATCCGGGTATACACCGGCGATACCGACCTTGGGCCAGTGGACCTGGGATCCTACTCAAGCCGAGTCACACTCATGGCCGGCAATGCCGCTCTGCAAGCTGCCGAGCGTGCCCGGGCGATGCTGGCCGAGGCCGTCTCCAAACGCCTGGAAGTCCCCGCGCACCGGCTGCGCTTCGCTGACAAACACGTATTTGATTCCGCGGCGCCGGGGAAAAGAGTTACCTTCCCTGAAGCCATTTGCCTGGCGGAAGCGCAGTTTGGCACGATCGGCACGGTTGGTCCCTACACTCCGCCGAAATCTCAAGCGTTGTACAAAGGCGGCGGGGTGGGGCCCTCCCCAACCTACTCGTATACCGCTGCGGTGGTCGAAATCGTGGTCGACCCTGTGACGGGCTGGATCACTGTTCCGAAAGTCTGGATCGCACACGACATCGGACGGGCGCTCAACCCGCCCCTGGTGCGTGGGCCAGGTTGAGGGTAGCGTCTACATGGGACTGGGCGAAGCGCTCATGGAGGAGCAGGAATTCCGCCGGCTTCCGCAGAAGTTATCGCACGCGCTGGTGCACAACTTCCCTTCCATGCTGGAGTACAAGAGCCCGACGTCGCTGGACATGCCCGACGTAGCGACGAACTGATCGAGAACCCGATCCGCGCGCCCGTTTGGAGCCAAGGAAGTCGGGCAAGGTCCCGCTCTGCCCGTGATGCCAGCCGTGGCCAACGCCGTCTATGACGCGGTGGGCGTGAGAATCGATGAAGTACCCATAACGCCGGAGAAAATCGTGGAGGCGCTGGCGGAAAAGAAAGCGGGGCGCGCTCCGCGTTTTGGCCCAGACCACTTTCCAGCGATCCATTGGCCGGAAGCTCTCCGCGTTCCTCCTCCGTGGGAGGGAGGGGATGGCCACGCGGTGAACGAGGTTCGCCGGCAGGGGAAACCCGACTCGAAGAAAGAGAAGGTACACGCTTCATGATGCGGCTGCCTCGTTTCGATTTTCGCGCTCCACGCACGCTGGAGGAGGCGGCGCGCATCCTGGCCGGCGAGGGAACCGATGCATTGCCGCTGGCCGGCGGTACCGACCTTCTTCCGAATATGAAGCGCAGACAGCAGGTCCCCAAAACCCTGGTCAGCCTTCGTTATGTGGAAGGCTTGCGCCACAACCAGATGGGTCCGGCGGGATTGCGGCTTGGGGCGTGCCTCACGCTGGCCGAGATCGCGGACGATCCCCGTCTGCGCAACGGCATGACGGCGTTGTGGCAAGCTGCCTCACAGGTAGCTACATCGCAGATTCGAAACCAGGCGACGCTGGGGGGAAACATCTGCCTGGATACGCGCTGCAATTACTACGATCAGAACTACGAATGGCGGAAGTCGATTGGGTTTTGCCTGAAAAAAGATGGCACGACCTGCTGGGTGGCACCGTCGAGCCGGAGGTGCGTGGCGGTCTCTTCCACCGACACAGCTCCGGCATTGCTTGCTCTCGGAGCCAGGGTTCGCCTGGTTTCCGACGGCGGTGAACGCGAAGTTCCGCTCTCCGCGCTGTATGACAACGATGGCATTCTGTACATCCGAAAAAGACCTGACGAGCTTCTGGCCGAGGTGCTGCTGATCCATTGCCCGGCTGGAAGAGCACCTACTGGAAGCTGCGGCGCCGGGGCTCCTTCGATTTTCCCGTACTGTCGGTGGCGGCGGCCGCACGTTTTTCCAACCAGGGCGTGGTGGTGGAAGCCCGAGTTGTAGTGGGTTCGGTGGCTTCCCGTCCGCTCATTGCCGAAGACGCGGGAAAGTTCCTGGTGGGCCGCTCGCTCGATCCGGAAGTGATTGCGGAGACCGCTTCGCTCGCGGCGCGGGTGGCCAAGCCGCTCGACAACACGGATTTCGATATGAGCTGGCGGAAGAAGGTCGCCACGCAATTCGTGACCTATGCCCTGCAGGAGTTGCGCGGGGATGACATGCAAACCGAGCGTGGGCGCTGGACCACCACGCTCTGCCGTTCTAGGACAGGTCTCAGTGGACGAAGCAGGCGCCCTCAGCTGCTCATCGATTCCCGCAGTAACTCGATTCCAGAACTAACCGATTGACGCCGCTTCCCCAAAATGCTAGTTTATTAAACGATCGTTCAATTTAGTAGATCCCGAACCGGCATGCTGTTACCTAGTTGCAAACAACGCATAAAGAGCCATCAACCATGGCATCTGAACGTTTGTTCAATGTAGATCCTCCCGCGCATGTTTCCCCGCAAAGCCAGGCCACGGAATCGAGCGCTCATGTTCACAGATCACACCTGGTTGTGACTGCGGTCACCGTCGCCGCCCTCCGGGCAAGACAAATTGCTGCATGGGAGGCTCGACGTGGCTAGTGTTTCCGGAGCGCATGGTTTCCAACTGACGGCTCCGCAAAGCCGATTGCAGCCTTGTGAACTTCCGGCGCTCGAACCAGCCGCGGACGAAGTCGTGGTGGAGGTCGCGGGTTGCGGGGTTTGTCACACGGACGTCGGTTTTGCCTTCGAAGGCGTCCCCACGCGGCATCCCCTTCCCCTGATTTTGGGACACGAAATTTCAGGTCGGGTGGCAGCCGCGGGCAAGAACAGCCTGGAGTGGCTGGGACGCTCCGTGATTGTTCCCGCCGTCATTCCCTGCGGAGAGTGTTCCGCCTGCCGCTCGGGACGAGGGACCATCTGCCGCAAGCAATTCATGCCCGGCAACGATGGCAACGGTGGCTTTGCCACGCATGTCCTTCTCCCCGCGCGCGGTCTCTGTCGCGTTCCCGAGGAGCTGCCATCGGGCCTGGCGCTCGAGATGCTGTCGGTAGTTGCCGATGCGGTGACTACCCCCTATGAAGCGATGCGGCGATCGGGACTGGGGCCCGAGGATGTCGCCGTGATCGTGGGTGCCGGGGGCGTGGGAGGATTCGGAGTGCAGATTGCGGCGGCGCTGGGCGCAGCGGTTGTGGCCATAGACATTGACCGGGAGCGGCTTGATCTCGCCGCTCAACATGGCGCCGGATTAGTCCTCGATTCCCGTTCCACCGACTTGAAGGGCTTGAAGGCAGCCGTGCGCTCTTTCAGCAAGAATGCGCGCGCCCGGGAATCGGGCTGAAAATCTTCGAAATGAGCGGCTCGCCCGCAGGTCAGTCAACTGCTTTCGGGCTCTTGGATCACGGCGCTTATCTGGCTGTGGTCGGCTACACGCCCAAGCCCATCGAGCTGCGCTTGTCGAACCTCATGGCCTTTGACGCAACCGCGCGCGGCAACTGGGGATGCCCGCCCGAGCAGTATCCCGCGGCGCTGCAGTTGGTGCTGGAGGGCAAAGTTGCTCTGGCTCCGTATGTCGAATTGCACCCATTAGACGATGCGCCGGCGATTCTCGAAGCGGTGGCGAAGCATGCGCTACGGCGCCGAGCCATTCTGAAACCTGACCACGCCCGGGAAAAACATTGAGTTGGAAAGCATGACTGGAAACGTTGATGGAGACAACACTGTGAAGAATCACAATCTCGTCGAGGCCATCCCGCCGCGGAACATCTTGATCGAACCAAGACCGGTTCGCGACGGCTCTGGAAAGCCGGTGGAAGGGCTGCACAACCTCTGGATCACGCTGAACAATCCGAACGAACTCAACAGCTACACCACCGACATGGTGAAAGAAGTCATTCTGGCGCTGCGTGAGGCCAGCAACGACCGTGCCGCCGTGGCCGTGGTGCTGACCGGGGCGGGAACGCGTTCGTTCTGCAGCGGCGGAAACACGCGTGAATATGCGGAGCAGTACGCCGGCGCGCCCGTCCGAATACCGGCAATACATGCGCCTTTTCAACGATATGGTCACCGCCGTGC
>CAWABC010000044.1:0-12053 GCA_963780105.1 uncultured Acidobacteriaceae bacterium | reverse complement strand
GGCGTTGGCTGGCGGAGCACGGGCTTGGCGGACTTGCCGGCGAAGTCGAAGTCGATTTGCAGGTGATTGCCGAAGTCTTTCGCTTGGTAAATCCGAACTTCGCCTCCGAGCTGGGAAAATTTCTGGGCGACCGCCTCTGCGATGCGGTCCACGGCGGCTTTGTTGTCGCTGGGAGACTCGATCTCGACCAATTCGCGGATGGTCGAGACGATTGCGTTGCGGCGCTCTTCGAAATAGGTAAGACGGCGTTGCGCTTCGGCGCCGCCCGCCCACTCATTCGCGAATGAGGGCACCCGGCTCGAATGCTTGGACGCTTTGCTGGAAATCGATTTCACGAGCGACCGTCCCTTGGAGGTATAAGCCTCATTTTAGAAGCTATCAGGCTATGGCATTCATGGCCATTCGAGACAGTTGGGGGGAAGGACTGCGAAGTGCCACGTTACTTTGGTACGTACGAGCTTTTCGCGTGGTCGCCTATAATTTTTTTCATGCAGCGCGGCACAAGATTTGGAATCTTCCTGCTCGTGATCGGCCTTGCCGTCACTTGCAGCGCCAAGCAACTCGCCGTGGTCGTAGAAAAAACGAATGCGACCTCGGCTCTTACCTCTGTGAATTTAGTCAAGATCCTTAAGGCTCAAACGCGGACGTGGCCGGATGGCTCGGCCATCACGGTTGTGATCCGCGAGCTCGGGTCTCCGGAAATGCAAATCGCACAGGACCGGCTGTACAAGACTTCGTTCGACGAGCTGAGAGCACTCGTAACCTCCCACAAAGGCTCCATCGTGGTCGCCAGTTCGGATGAGGACTTGCTGCACATCGTTGCTTCCACGCGCGGCGCCATTGGGCTGGTGGACGTGTATTCCATCACCCATGAAGTCAAGGTCCTGAAAATCGACGACCTGCTTCCGCTGGAAGCGGGATATTTATTGCGAGGGAAATAGGGGCTTTCATGCTAAGCAAGCGTGTCGTGGTTTTTGCAATCGTGCTGTTCAGTGCTGGACTCCCGTCGGCCTACTCGGCGCAGCCCGCGCTCCAGGAAGAAACGCTTCCCGCCACCACCAGCTCGGCCGAGGCGCGGCATGAGTTCGATCAGGGTCTGGCTCGCTTTCAGAGTGACCTGAGAATTGATACCGCAGTGAGCCTCTGGGAACAGGCAGTGAGGAAGGATCCTAATTTCGCCCTGGCGCACGGGTTTATCGCTTTCGTTTCCCGGGACCCTATCGAACAGGCGACGCATCGCCAGGCTGCGATGGGGTTGTCGAAGAAGGTTACGAAGGGCGAGCAGATCCTGATTGCCTGGATGGCAGACGCCGGCGACGGCCATTTTCTTGACGCCATTGCCGACATGAACCAGGTTTTGGGTCTTTATCCGCACGACCAGAATCTGACGTGGTTTGCGGGTTGGTGGCTGGTCCACCAGAATGAGGACGAAAGGGCCATCCCATACTTTGAGCGCACGACCAACTTCCCCGGCTCCTGGAATGAACTGGCATATTGTTATGCCGCGCGTCACGATTGGCCAAAAATGCTGGCCGCGGCGCGGAAATACCTGGAATTGGTTCCCAAAGAACCCAATCCGCATGACAGTCTGGCCGAGCTCTCGCGGGTGATGGGCCGATTCGACGATGCGTTCTCAGAATATCGGACTGCTTTGCAGCTTGATCCCACCTTCTCCTCGGCTCAGCTCGGGATTGCGGACACCTACGCCTTGGCGGGAGATCAGGTTCGGGCCCGTCTGGAATACGAGAAGGCGATCAAAATCGCCCCCAATGAGGCGGAGGCGGCGGAGTGGGCGCTGCAGTCGGCGGCTACCTACGTGCGCGAGAAAGATTTCGACGGAGCGGATAAAGCCTTTCGCGCCGTGGCCAGCCAGGCCCGGGCGAAGGGACTCGGAGAGCCGGAAGCCGAAGCGTATCGGCAGATGGCCCTCTACCAGAAGGATCCTCAGGCTGCGCTGGAACTGCTGAGCAAGGCGGGCGATGTGCTGAAAGATGCGTTGAAAGAAGACAAGGGGATGAGCCGAGCCGCCCGGGAACAGGAAATGGCGGTGGTGCTATATACCCGGGTTCTTCGCGATCTCGATGCCGGCAACCAGGGACAGGCGCGAGCATCGGCCGCTGAGCTTAACCAACTGGCGACATCGAGCCGGCGCACGACGATCCTGCATGCCTACTACGGCGCGCACGGCGCAGTGCTGGCCGCCGAAGGCAACTGGGACAATGCCGCGCAGGATCTGGAAGAGGATGATCGCGATCCGTTCGCGCTGCGAACGCTGGTGCTGGCGTACCAAAAGCTCGGCAAACAGGCCGAATCAAACCGCGCGGCGGAGACTCTGTTGAATCTTAATCGTCCCACGCTGGAACAGGCTCTCATCGTTCCGGCTTTCCGGGTGCAGCGGCAGGAGCGCCGCACCTCCAGCCGGGCGGGGATGCACGGCTCCGCATCGGGAAGCTAATCAAACCTGCTGAGCATCCAACCGAGCCATGGTTCGAGCAGCGATCTCCTCGGGAGACCCCTTGGCCAGAATCGGCAGCAGCAGGCCGAGATTCTTGTAGAACTGGATGAGTGGCGCGGTGCTTCGTTCGTAGGCGTCTAAACGCACGGTGATGGCTTCGGGGCGGTCGTCTTCGCGCTGCACGAGGCGTCCGCCGCAGCGATCGCAAATGCCCTCGAACTTCGGCGGCCGTTCTTTCACGTTGAAAACCGCCTTGCATTTTTCGCAGGTACGGCGGCCGCTCAGGCGCGCGACGATCTCGTCCACCGGCAGTTCGTAGTTCACCACGGCGCCCAGCGCAATGCCTTCGGTCTCCATCAACTCTTTGAGTGACTGGGCTTGGCCGAGGGTGCGCGGAAATCCGTCGAGGATGAAGCCGCCGCAATGAAGGATGCACTGGCTGCGCTCGCGCACCATATCCCAGACGGTCGAGTCGGGCACGAGTTCGCCGCGGCGCATGTACCCGGTTGCCGCTTTCATCGCAGGGGATTGATCGCAGTCGGGCCGCTTGCTGGCAGCTCGAAAAACGTCTCCGGTTGAGAGATGGCAAGCGCCCAGACGCGCCGTCAGGATTTCGGCTTGCGTGCCTTTGCCCACGCCCGGGGCTCCCAAAAGGATCAGCCGACAAGGGTTCTTGCGCCCGGCCGGAAGAACTGGAGGCTTCGCCGAGCAATCTGCCGGCGGCCCTTGCAACCACGCTGCGCGATCGTTCTTGATAAGGGGGCTCATCCCCATAAACTCGCACAGGAGCGCGGGGCTTGCAGTGATGGCGGTCACGGGAGGAAGTGCGGCGCTACTATGCCGATAAATTCTGTGGACGTGATTACTTTGGTCTGCTTCCAGAACTTTGGGAAATGCCGCTGGTTACCGGTTATCAGGTAATCAGCGCGGGCGGCATCGGCGCATTCCAGGAACTTGTTATCGTCGGGATCTGGCGCGAGGTGGAGCGCCCGCGCGGGAGTGACCAGTTGCGCATGGTTCTTGATGAGCTGGAGGAGTTGCTGGCGAAGGCCCCGGCGGATTTTGAATTCGGGGCGGGCGAGCACCTCACGATACTCCGTGAGAATGGCTTCGGTGACGTACAGACTGGCCGGTTTGGTGATGGCCAGCACGAACACGGTGCGCTGGAGTCCGTCGGGCTTCAGAGCTGCCGAGACGAGGATGTTGGTATCGATGACGAGGCGGAGGGGGATCATCGCGGTACAGGTCAACGGCGCTTCGGTTTTTGTGCCCGGGCGGCCTTGATGACCTGGTCAATCCGGCGCGAGTTGATCATGTTCGTGCCCTTGCGCCGGGACTCCTCTCCGATCAGCCGGAGCACTTCCGGTTCTGGAGCAGCAAGGCGCACATAGTCCCGGATGCTCATTAGCACCGCTTTCGGCGTACCGCGCTTTTCGATGACGAGCGAACGGCGCTCGTTATCCACCCGGCGCAACAACTTGCCAAAATTGGAGCGGGCGTGGAGCGCGGAGACCACGATCATGGCATTTTGGCCGGTTCTCAGCATGGCGAACTCTCCAGTTCACTAATTCGAACTGTACAGTTCATTTTAGGCGTCGTCAAGCCCGCCCGCTGGCCCACCCTTAGCGGCTAAAACCGGTGCTGAAAATAAACCAGTTATCGCCGCGCTGAAGCGCCGCGCCCAAAATCACCTGCAACATCGAGTTTTTCCACCGCCATGAAGCCGTGCCCCTTCAAAACGTACTTTCGTGCCACCGATGAAAACCAAACCAGAAAATTTCGTCGTACTCCGACAACGCCAACTTCATCTAAACTGGATACCCAAAACAACGAGGGTCTCCTAACTTGCACAAATTTCGGTCGTGTTTGCGCCGTCGTATCCTGCCTTGTTCTTTTCTGCTGCTCGCCGTTGCAGCCCTTGCCCAGCCGGTTCCTCCGGAACTGGTGAATGGGCTCAAATGGCGACTGATCGGTCCTTTCCGCGGTGGACGCGTGGTGGCCGTGGCCGGCGTGCCGGGCGACCCGGCAACCTTCTACTTCGGTTCGGTCGATGGCGGCATCTGGAAGACGACTGATGCCGGGGTTGTCTGGAGGCCGATTTTCGACGGCCAGCCGGTAGCCTCGATCGGCGCAATGGCCGTGGCTCCCTCCGACCCTAAGACGATTTATGCCGGAACCGGCGAGACCGACATTCGTTCCGACCTTTCCACGGGCAACGGGGTCTACAAATCGGCCGACGGCGGAGCCACGTGGACTCATATCGGATTGGAGGACACGCGCCAGATCAGCCGGATTGTGATCGATCCGCGGAATCCGGACATCGTTTATGTAAGCGCTCTCGGGCACGCGTATGGCCCCAACGAAGAGCGCGGCGTCTACAAATCCTTCGATGGGGGAGCGCATTGGACGCGGGTTCTCGATCTTGGGTCTGAAACCGGCATTTCAGATCTGGCGATGTGTTCTTCGGCGCCGCAACTCTTGTTTGCCGGCGCGTGGCATGCGCATCGTCCTCCGTGGAGCACGTACGCTCCCATCGATGGGCCCGGTGGTGGCCTTTATCGCTCTGAGGATGCGGGGAAGACGTGGTCGCGTCTTGAGGGACGCGGGCTACCCGACGGCGATTGGGGGCGGGTTGGGGTCGAGGTTGCGCCCGACGGCAAGCGCGTGTACGCGCTGATCGAGGCGAAAGGATCCGAGGCGAAGAAATCCGGCCTTTATCGCTCTGACGATGGAGGCGACACCTGGGCTCTGGCCAACGACGATCCTCGGTTAACCAGCCGGGCGTGGTACTTTAGCCGCGTCTCCATCGATCCGCAGAATCCCGATGTGGTCTATGTCCCCAATATTGCTCTCTATCGATCGGAGGATGGCGGGAAGACAATTTCGGTCCTGCGCGGCGCGCCCGGCGGAGACGACTATCACCAACTCTGGATCGATCCGAAAAATTCGGCCAGCATGGTCCTCGGAACGGACCAGGGAACCACGATCAGCCTGAATCGCGGCCAGACCTGGAGCAGTTGGTACAACCAGCCCACGGCGCAGCTCTATCATGTGACTACCGACAACCAGTTTCCCTACGTCGTGTACGGCGCGCAGCAGGATACCGGCGCTGCCGCAGTGGTGAGCCGCACCGACCACGGTCAGATCACGCCTCGGGATTGGTTTCCCGCCGGTCCCAGCGAGAGCGGATACCTGGCGCTCGATCCGAAGGACCCCGACATCATTTATCTGAGTGGGGTTTTCGGGACCGTCGCTCGTTTCAACAAACGGACTGGGTTTAGCCAGGACGTCACGCCGTGGCCCGCATTCCGGTGGGACTCGGAGCCCCATGAACGCAAGTATCGCGCGCCCTGGACTCCGCCGCTGGTACTTTCCCCGGCTGACCCGACGGCGCTTTACCTGGGGACACAGTATGTGATGAAGACAGTCGATGGCGGCCTGCACTGGGAGACCATCAGCCCCGATCTCACCGGAGCGACCGGTGATGCACATGATAAAGACGCCCGCGATGCAAAAGATAAGAAACGGCCGATTCCGCCAACGCAGGGTTCACCCACGGTTGAGGAAGCGAAACGCGCCGGCTATGGCGTGGTGTTCACGATCGCGCCCTCGCCCCTCAACCGCGATTTGATCTGGGCGGGAAGCGACACGGGATTGATTCACCTCACCCGCGATGGAGGAAAAAACTGGAAAGACGTAACTCCGCCAGGACTGAGCGACTGGAGCAAGATCTCGCTGATCGAAGCTTCGCATTTCGATCCTGCCGTGGCTTATGCCGCCGTCGATCGCGGCCGGCTCGACGATCATGCGCCCTACCTTTATCGCACGCGTGACTACGGGGCTACCTGGCAACAGATCACGAACGGCATTACGTCCCCGGCATTTTTGCATGCCGTTCGCGAGGACCCTCAGGACCAAGGGCTGCTGTTCGCGGGGACCGAATTTGGAGTTTACGTATCGTGGGACGACGGCGACCACTGGCAGTCGTTGCAATTGAACCTGCCCGTCAGCTCGGTTCGCGATCTCACCATCCACGGGGACGACCTGGTGATTGCGACGCACGGGCGGTCTTTCTGGATTCTCGATAACATCACGCCGCTTCGCCAGGCGATCGAGGCGAGGAGGGCCGGTGGCCCGTGGTTTTACCGTCCAGCCACCGCGGTTCGCGTGGATAACGACTTTTTTGCGGGCACGCCGCTCCCGCCCGAAGAGCCGACGGCGGAGAATCCTCCGAGTGGCGCGATAATTGATTATTTCCTCCCTTCTGCGGCGAGCGCGGTTCGCCTGGAAGTTTTCGACGCGCAACAGAATCTCGTGCGAAAGTTTTCTTCAGAAAATCAAAGTACGGGAAGACACCGGCCGCTTCCCATCGCCGAGCGCTGGTTCCCCAAGCCTGAAGTCATTGAGAAAACTGCCGGAATGCACCGCTTCGTCTGGAACCTTACCTGGGGAAGTTCCGGCGGCCCGGACGCGGACGAGGACTCGGAGTACCGCAATCCCAGCGGGCCGAAGGCGGTGCCGGGAATCTACCAGGTCCGCCTGACGGTCGATGGAAAAACGCAAGAGCAACCGTTGAAGGTTGTCATGGACCCGCGCTCGGCCGCTACTCCCGAAGTACTTGCGCAGCAGTTGGAGTTGGGCCGACAGATCTTTGGCGAAACCATCGAAGCGCGCCGAGCCCTAGCCGAGATCGGTTCGGTTCAGAAACAGCTGGCGGCCATTCAACAAAAGCTGGGGCAACAGACCTCAGGGGCACAAAGCGCACAACTCAAGTCAGCGCTGGCGGAGGCGCAGTCCGGAATCGGCAACATTCTTGCGAACAAGATTCTTGTGAACGAGATTCATGTGAACCAGGAACACGCACCCGAGGAAGGCCCCGGGTTGGAAGAGGCCTACGCGAGTCTGGCATCGGCTCTGCGGGTCGTTGAAAGCGGAGAGCGTGCTGTACCCTCGCAGGCGGTCGCGGTTTACAGAGAGTCAAGCCAGCAGGTAAAAGCGCGCATCGTGGAGTGGACTGGATTCAAGCAAACAAGATTGACGAAACTCAACCAGCAGTTGCGTGAGGCTAACTTGGCGCTCATCGCGATCTCTGAAATTGAGCAGGCAGTCGACTTGCCGATGTCGCACTAGATACGATGGAGCGACGGGCGTCTCGCCCGTCCCGCCGGGCGGGGACGCCCGGCTCTCCACGATCCGACCGGAACTGGGAAATCTGCACGCCGCAATCCACTTGATTCAGACTCACTTCTACTCACCTCAGACGAAAAAACAATAACTTGACAAGCTCATGACAACTGAGCGGGCGGGATTCTCTACTCTGCTTTCAGTTCCTGTCCACCGGGCGTTTTGGTTATGAAGATACTGGCGGCGATCTGTACATTGGCGTTCTCGACGGCATCGATCGTCGCGCAGAGCGCCGTCGGCAAAGATGCTGGGATCACAGCCGTGACCGGTGAAAGCTGGCTCCATCACCTCCACCGGCCGTTTGACGAAACCAGCATGGGCAGAACGTTTCGCTTGGGGCCGCCCGATTCAGCAACGGAGCTGACTGCGCCGCGTTCGCGGCCATCCACGGTGTCTTACTCAATAATGTCCGGCTCAACCAGATCCTCCTCGAGAATGGAGATTCTGCGCGGCTCCGACTTGTACCGTCTGAATTGCCAGGGATGTCATGGTGAATCGGGTCTCGGGGCTCCCCCTGAAATTGGATCGGTCATCGATCCGGTCCGCGCAACTTCCACTGTGTTGGTCGCGGAGCGCATGAAAAAAGTCGGCATGGTCATGAGTTACCGGCAGACGGCGGAGTTAGTAAGTCAGTCCAGGGACGCATTGCTGAAGCGCCTCCACGAGGGCGGGCAGGACATGCCTTCATTTCATCACTTGAGCGAAGCCGAGGTCCGTTCGCTGGTCGCTTACCTTCGGCAGCTCGCGGGCGTCCCGGGTGCTGAGAAAGAGCAAGTCGCCATTCGCGAGTCGCACGATCGCATCGGCGAACTGATCGTGAAATCCACTTGCCACATCTGCCACGGCGCAACCGGGCTGAATCCCACGTCCACAGAGCTCTTCGAAGGCGCAATCCCCCCGCTAAGTGCGCTGCCCGTGCGGGTGAACCTGGCAGGATTGGTGCAGAAAGTTACCCGTGGCGCGCCGGTGATCATGGGCACCCCCTCCTCGGTCTATCGCGGACGGATGCCGGTTTTCAGCTATCTAAGTGAGAATGAGGCGGCGGACGTCTATGAATACCTCACAAAATATCCGCCCGCCGAATTGGCAAGTCTTGACCAAGCTGCTCAGGCGTCTCGACCTGATGCAACCGATTTGCCTACCGATCCACCCGGGGCCCGCGCCACCGCGCAGTCTCAAGCTCCAGTTGCGCGAGGACAGGCCGAACCGGTTGCTTTGTGGATCGATGCGGGATTGTACGCGGCCGCTCTCCTGGCACTAATGTGCTGGATCACGCGGCGTGAGCTCAGGAGGATTGCCGGCGAGAGCCAGACCCGCAGAGCCTCGGGCCGCGCAGGAGTGGAGCCGCCGCCGTGGATCACATTTCATCTCACAGGCGAACTGCCGATGAACCCCGCGGGCGTGTATGCCGAGTCTGCGGAACACAAGCCGTCGGATTGGATCCAAGAAAGAAGAATTTCGTAGCAGATAAGGAGACTGCTTTGCCTAAGGTGCGTATCGCGGTGTGTTGCTTACTTGTTACTATCTCGGTTCTGAACGTGACCGCCCAGGCTGGCACGATCAGCGGCAAGGTTATGGGGCTTCCGGGCAAGTCGGTGGTCTATGTTGAGGCGATTGCGGGAAAGAATTTTCCGGCTCCAACCGAGCAACCCGTGATGGCGCAAAAACACTTGATGTTTCAGCCGCACATCCTTGCTGTCCAGCGGGGCAGCACCGTGGAGTTCCTCAACAACGACGGCGTCGCGCACAACGTTTTCTGGGTTTCGGTTGGCGGCAACAAGAAGCTCGGACACAATCTGGGCACGTGGCCGCAAAACGAAAAGCGCGCGTTCAAGTTCGACACTCCGGGCGCAGTCCCGCTGTTATGCAATGTGCATCCGGAGATGACGGGCTACATCGTGGTTGTGCCGACGCCTTATTTCGCCCTGACCAGCGACTCCGGCGAATACAAAATCGAGAACGTTCCCAATGGCAGTTACGGCCTGACGGTGTGGCACGAGGGCGTCAAGAATCAATCCAAGCACCTGGACGCTACCGGTGACGCCAAAGCCGACTTTACGCTGAGCCGGTAGGGGAATTGCGGTCAGTTCCTGTTGGCCGGATTAGTAATGTGAAATCGGCTTGTCGGAACCCTTGTTAGCGATTGCGGGTGGATCAAGGGCAAACCGGAAACAACGCAGGTTGACTGAGCGGGATCACAGGTAGTCAGGTACTGCAAATAGCAGAAACTAAAGCGCTGGCGGAGAGGGAGGGATTCGAATCAAGCTCAAATCCCTTATGGACTTGCACTGAATTTTCAAAGACTTCCCGATGGGTGCTATCAATTTTCCCACCAAATTTGCATTTTTATCATACTCACATTCTGTAGCTAAAGTGTAGCTTTTTTGTAGCTTTCGAATCCGTCACTTGCTGCGGTCCCCCACCCGGAGAAAGCCCAAGAAGGTCACTCTATCACGACGGAGCCTTCACTTCGGCCTCACCGGCCTCGCGCTTGGATTGGTGGCGCGAGCCTGCTTTGCCTGTTTCAACTGGAGCAGAGCGTTTTCCCACTAAATATTCCAGCATGACTTCAATCATTTTCGCCTTGTGCTCAGGATCATTGGTATCCCCGACAAGTTTGAATGAAAGGAGGATGTTCTGAACGGCCAGCAAGCTATCATGGTATTCCTTCATTTGGCGCACGGTCAGACTGTATAGATAGAAGAAGATTGCCGAAATGAATTCCGTTGCGATGCCTGACACGCCAGACAATTTCGCCACTGAAGGACCATGTTGAGGGTCCGTGATGGCGAGCTCGATCCCGACGCCGATGAACACAAATCCCACCACACTGACAAATAACGAGGCTAGGAAACTTTTGTTGGCGTGGCTTTTGACAGTGATGTAGTAGGCGGATAGATTCTCCACATTAATGTTAACAAGCTTCTCAAAGTACTCAGTCGATGGTGTTTGGACGAGGAAGCGTTTCACATCGTTCTTCCGCTCTTCTTCGGCTCTCTTTTCAACTTGCAATGCTCCGACAAATCCACCCGCCAAAAGAAGGAGGCCAGCACCACCGGACACAGTTGCGGTTGCTAACTGCCTCACTATCACAAACTCAAGTATTGCAACGAAAATCAGAAACGCACCCATGCCGAGAAGAACGAGCACAACTCTAGAAAGCAAACTCCTGCGTATCGGTAGTAACGCGACAGACGAAGACTCATCCAAGCTAGAAGCTAGCTCGACGGAGGTGGGTTCGGGGGGTGTTTGGTTGCTCATTTTTAGGCACGAGTATACGCCAACTCGCGATTTGCCTGCACTGTCCGCGCCGGGGATGCGAGCCTGACCAGATCCCTGAGACCAGATGGCCGAAAAAGAACTCTTCATTCATGCAGTGCAGATGGTCGAGGCTGGTTTTGTCCCGACGAGCACATGAACATTTTTCTCACACATTGCGAATAAAGCGACACAGGCATAAAATTGGCGTTCTTTTTCCAAGTAAATAGAGGGATTCCAGTCCAGAACCTTAGGAGTGTGAGTCGGTATGGAAAATCCGTTCTTAGCGGAAGGGTGTCGAGAGAATCCATACATTCACGAACGACTTAAAGGTATTCAGTCGATGCTAATGAGCGTTCACGCAGGAACTGTGTCTTCTGCATCGACAGCATCAAAAGGGACTGAGCGTGAAGCTTTCGTTAGAGATTTCCTCGGTAACGTCTTGCCTCCAATCTATTGATTCGGAACGGGCGACGTTACGGATAAGAATGGGGAACGGAGCGGACAATTAGACGTTGTCGTGGAATATCCGCACTCTCCAACACTGCCATTAACACTCGGTAGCAGCAGCACCCGACTTTATTTAGCGGAAGCCGTGGCAGCGGTAATAGAGATCAAATCTGACATATCCAGCCAGTGGGACCAAGTCAGGCAAACGGCTTCGCAACTTGCAAAGATAAAGCGCATACTTAATTCATTGATGATTCGGGAGGGAGAGCAACCTCCAGAGCAAATACCTCTGTTCGTAGTTGGTTATAAAGGCTGGAGAACCATGGCATCGCTCGCTGAGAAGCTGAAAACAGAACAGGAATTGGGCATTTGGGGCATTCTTGTTATCGAGGGCGGTTTCTTTATGACGGCGCGTGGCTTGGCAAGCGAGGGCCCTTGGGCGCTATGGGGAATGATTATTTCTTTGAATCACGTCGCAACAAGCCTCATGTCAGCTTCAACTTCACCTGAACAATATGCTGGGGAGCAATTCAGATATTGAGTTCCGCCTATGAATTGACTCCATCAAGCGCAAGCGCGTGCGCGTACTGGACGACAATATGACCACAGGTACGACTCTACAACTTGCTCGCGACCTCGCGGTTGTCTGTGGTGGAGATGTCTGCGGGGCCATTGTCATCGGCTTCTCGGGTCCCAACCGCGTTCC
>CAWABC010000043.1:0-43673 GCA_963780105.1 uncultured Acidobacteriaceae bacterium | reverse complement strand
TTTCGCGTAATCCCATTGACCTTGTGGTGGTCAAAGGGGCGACCAAGCGCACGCGGCAACCGCGCAGCTTGACGGTTGATGAGTTCCGAAAGTTCGTTCCGCATCTTGAGGAACCATTCCGCACGATGGCTCTGCTCTGTGTGTGTTTCGGCCTGCGAATCAGTGAGTGCCTGGCTCTGAAGTGGTGTGATGTGGATTGGCTTAACGGCAAGTTGCGAATTGAACGCGCAATTGTCCGTCAACATGTCGATGACGTGAAAACCATCTACTCGCAGAAACGGATGAGCATGGACGGCGAACTGCTAGCAATCCTGAAAGCGTGGAAACAGACGACGCAGTTTCCCGCCGACGGGGATTGGCCGTTCGCATCGCCGGTTCAGCTCGGTCGGTTGCCGTGGTCTTATCCGTGGATACTGCGGGTATTCCACAAGGCGGCAGAGAGTGCGGGAATCGGCAAGCTGCCGACCCACACGCTACGCCACAGCTACCGATCATGGTTGGACGCTGTGGGAACACCAATCGCTGTGCAGCAAAAACTGATGCGGCACAGCGACATTCGCACGACGATGAACCTGTACGGCGACGTGGTAACGGATGAAATGGCCCAGGCGCATTCCAAGGTTGTAGGGCTGGCACTGAGTAATTCCGACTAACGGATTGCGGAGCGGATCGCAGGTCTCGCAAGTGGTTCAAAACATGGCGGAGAGGGAGGGATTCGAACCCCCGATACCCTTTCGGGTATGCCGGTTTTCAAGACCGGAGCCATCAACCACTCGGCCACCTCTCCGTGGCTCTTATTGTTTTACTACAGAGTTCATTTTATGGCAGAGGCGATGCCAGCGAAGCCGAGAATAGCGAACAGAACACTGGGGGTTGGCCTGGATTGCGCAGTTATGCGGCCTCCACTCACTTCTCACTTCTGGGTGAATAATCCATAATCTTGCTTCGTCATCACTCGCATTGACTCATGCACTTCACGGCGATGGCGGGTTGGTGTTACAACGATACAGGAAACCGCCCACCGCGTCCGCTTCAGGTAAAGGCTAACTCGTGCGCGGAGAAGCTCGGTAACCGCACGAAAGGACAGAATTCCCAATGAAGGCTTTAGCGAAGAGCCGCTCTGAGCGCGGTCTATGGCTCGAAGATGTGCCCGAGCCGAAAATCGGCATTAACGATGTCAAGATTCGCGTGCTGCTCACCGGGATCTGCGGCACCGATCTCCATATCTACCAATGGGATGATTGGGCGAAGAAAACCATTCCCGTTCCGCTGGTCATCGGCCACGAATTTGTTGGCGAAATCGCTGCGGTCGGCTCGAACGTTGCCGATTTCCGAGTTGGGGAACTGGTCAGCGGAGAAGGGCACGTGATTTGCGGGCGCTGCCGTAATTGCCTGGCCGGCCGCCGGCATTTGTGCGCACACACAAAAGGAGTCGGGGTCAATCGGCCGGGATGCTTCGCGGAATTTATTGTTCTGCCGATGAGCAATATCTGGAGACACAATCCCAAGATCAATCCTGAGATTGCCGCGATCTTTGATCCGTTTGGCAACGCGGTGCACACGGCATTGTCGTTCCCGGTTCTCGGCGAGGATGTCCTGATCACCGGAGCGGGCCCGATTGGTCTGATGGCGGCGCCGGTCGTGCGACATGCCGGAGCGCGCCATGTGGTCATCAGCGATCTGAATCCTTATCGCTTGGCGCTCGCGGAGAAGATGGGAGTCACGATGGCGGTGGACCCGCGAAAGACGCCTCTCAAAGAGGTGCAGAAGCAGCTTGGGATGCAAGAGGGATTCGACGTGGGTCTCGAAATGTCGGGTTCTCCGGCAGCCTTCCGCGAAATGCTCGCCAACATGAGCCACGGCGCGAAGATTGCCATGCTGGGGATTCCAGCCTCCGAGATGGCGATCGACTGGCATAGCGTGATCTTCAACATGCTAACGATCAAAGGCATCTACGGACGAGAGATGTACGAAACCTGGTACAAGATGACGGTGATGCTGGAGTCCGGCCTCGACATTTCGCCTGTCATCACTCATCGGCTCTCATGGCGAGAATATGAGCAAGGATTCGCGGCCATGGAAACCGGCAACGCGGCAAAAGTCATACTCGACTGGCGCGGAGCAGCCTGAAGGCGAGCGTTTTTAGAATGAGTGGCATGTCACTGTGGAGCGCCCGAGGCCGAGCTGCGCTGCTTTTCTTGGCGGCGATTCCCCTTTGCGCCGGGATGCTGGCTCAGACATCGCCGGATGCGAGTTCGCACGCGCTGTTTCTGCAACGGTTGGTCAAGGCGGCAGTTGAGCGCGCGCATCATTCCGTTCGCTATGATCCGGCGTATGTGCGCATCCCTTACCCCGGCGGAGATGTTCCCGAGGATACCGGTGTTTGTACCGACGAAGTGATTCGCTCGTACCGCGTTTTGGGTGTTGATCTGCAGAAAGAAGTGCACGAGGATATGGTGCGAGATTTTTCGGCCTATCCGCGAAAATGGAAATGGATTTCCGGGAAACCCGATAGCAACATCGATCACCGCCGCGTTCCGAATCTGATGATCTTTTTCCAGAGAAAAGGTGAGACGCTGCCCATTACCACCCACGCGGAAGACTACAGCCCCGGCGACCTTGTCACTTACGATCTTGGTGGCAACGTGCCGCACATTGGAATTGTCGTGGACCGCAGAGGCGCAGGCGGGCGTTACATGATCGAACACAACATCGGGCAGGGGCCCAGGATCGAAGATGTGCTGTTCAATTGGAAAATCACTGGACACTATCGGTACTACGGACCGGCTTCGTAATCGGCCGAGCGCATGCGTTTAGGTTTTGTACGTTCCGCGAGCATGCGTTTTCGGGCTCGCACTCTTGTAGTCTTCGGATTTGCCGCGCGGAATGCTGAGTGTCCGCCATTCGGAAGAGCGCAGGTGCTTGGCGAGGAAGACGAGTTGCCCAATGTGCTGCGCGTAGTGCGCGAGTGCCCGGTTGAGCGCTTGCATCACCGTGTGCGGCTCCTGGCGGATGGTTACGTTGCGCTGCACATCTTCGGGCCGGAGCGAGTCCAGCGTGGAGAACACATGGAACCACGCCTCCGTCCACCAACGCATCACGTCTTCGCGCGTTGTTTTCGCCGAGACTTCAAACTCCTGGTCGCGAAAACGGTCTGGCTTCTCGCCGTCGCTGGTGAGGAAATCGGTGAAGCGTGAGCGCGCGTTTCCTGCGATGTGCTTGACCAGGGCGGCGACGGAATTCGATTCCGGATCGAGCGCCACGAAGAAATCTTTGTCTTCGAGCTGAGCCATCGCGGCTTCGCCCATGCGCTTGTGGCCGCGGAGCTGGCGGCGGACTTCTTCGAGGTAGTGGGCGGCGAGGTCAGTCATGGGAGTCGTATTGCAACGGTCAGAGGCCATATTGCAGAGTTAGGAACCTCAAGTCCCAGCGATTCTGCTCTTTCAAGAGGTCTTAACCTCTGCAATCTAACCTCTAACCTCTGACCTGCAATTGTACGTCGCACGCGACGCGGAACCCATAGTCGGCGTACTTGAACTCGGGTGGGATGCTGGAGCGGGCGGCGCAGCGCGACATCTTGATGTGGTGACGCCAGGAGCCTCCGCGGGAAGCGCGACGGTCGCCGGTTTCGGGGCCGCGTGGATTGCGCTCGGGCGAGACCGCATAGTAATCGGGCGCGTACCAGTCGCTGCACCACTCGTGCACGTTATCGCACATGTTGTAGAGGCCGTATGCGTTCGGTTCACCGCGTCCGACGGGCTCAGGGCCCGTCTGCCAAGAAGCGGCGCAACGATCGGCGTAGTGGGGCAGCGACTGCGGAGGCGCGTTTCCCCACGGAAATAGTGCGCCTTGGTCTGCATCACTATTGCCTCCGCGGGCGGCGCGCTCCCACTCGGCTTCGGTGGGCAGGCGGAACTTTCTGCCGGTGCTTGCGCTGAGCCAATCGCAATAGCAGACTGCCTCGTGCCACGACACTCCAACCACCGGCTGCTCGGGATGTTTGAAGGCGGGGTCGCTCCAGAACGGGGGCGGTAGAGTCGTGGTGGCGCGCAGGAAGGGCCGGTAGCCGGCATTCGTGACCTGGCAGGTGGCAAGCAGAAACTCGTCTACCCAGACGCGATGCACGGGCTTCTCGTTGTCCTGCCCTTTGTCGCAGCCCATGAGGAACCATCCGGCGGGGATGCGGACGAGCGCGGGAAGGTATTCTTTGGCTCGGGACGGGGAGAGCAGTTGCGCCGGTTGCGTTGGGTGTGTCGAGTCCACCGTGTCAGAGCGCCCGCAGCGCGCGGACGACGTCCTCGATTTGATTTTCCTGGAACAAGCGAATGCCGGCGACGCCGGCCGCTCCGGCGTTCAGGCACGATGCGGCATTTTCGATAGTTACGCCCCCGAGAGCGAGGACGGGGATCTTTGCCCGGCACGCCTCGCGCACAGCAGCAAGGCCCGTGGGTTGGGTTCCGGGAGCATTGCTTTTGCCGAACACTGGAGCGAAGACAGCGAAGTCGGCTTTCCCAGAATCGGCGCGGAAGACATCGGCGGCTGTGTGGCAGGAGGCAGCGACCAGGAAGTGGTCGGTGGCTAGTGGCCGATGGTTAGAAAGTTTCAACATCTGGCGCACTTCGGGAGGTGCGACATCGTCCGCGCGGAGATGAACGCCATCGGCTCCCACGGCGAGCGCGACCTCGGTGCGATGGTTAACTAAGACGCGCGTCAATGGCGAATTCTCACGTACAGCCGCGACGACTTCCCGTGCCAAGATTTCCAGCTCCCGCGCGCTCAGATCTTTCTCGCGTAGCTGGATGTAGTCGATGCCGGTGAGCGCAGCTCCGACGATTTTTTCGAGCAGAGCACGTCGCCGCGCTCTTTCGTCACCGGGAAACTGGCTTCGGTCGGTAATGTAATAGAGCAAGCAGCGGTCCGCCATAAGCTCTTAGCCTACTACTTGTGTGGCGCGGACACTCCTGTCCGCGAAAGGTAGCTCCAGAAAAATGCAAAGGCAGCGGACAAGAGTGTCCGCTCTACGCGGATCTCACTGACCCATGAACAACTTCAAATTCTCAGCTTTCCAGCGCATGGCGGCGTAAATGCGATTGCGTCCGCTGGGGTGATCGAAAAAGATAAACTCTTCGATGGGGCCGGGATTCATCTTGCGGTATTCGCCGAGATGGATGTCGGCTTGAGCTTCGCCGTCGGGCTGCCGGCTCGCGTTCAGTCCGTACATGTCGGCTTCGATTTCCTGCGTGCGGGTGAAGGTGTTATCGATGGGAGTGAAGACAAAACCAAAGATGGAAACCAGCAGCACCGCCAGCGGAAGGACAGCCGTGTCGCCCACGCCGCGAATCTGCCACCTCTCGCCCCACCGTTTGAGCGCCCAGCCTAATCCATAGTACAAATAGGCGAATAACAGCACCGCCTTTATCAGGTTGAACATGATGCCAATGTAGATGTGGTGCATGACGTAGTGCCCCATCTCGTGTCCCATGACCGCCTGAATTTCCTCCGGCGAGCCGCGGCGCAAGAGATTGTCGTTAAGCGTGATGCGCATAGTATTCGCAAAGCCGCTTACGTTGGCGCTTATCGCCGTAGTCTGCCGCGAGGCATCGATTTCGTACACATCTTTGGCGGGGATTCCGTTGGCTCGCGCCATGCTCAAAATAGGCTCGACAATCTTCGGATCGTCAAGGCGCGTGACCTTGTTGAAGATGGGAGCTATGTAGACAGGGCCAATCAATACGATGAAGATCCAGAACAGCGTGGTCACGACCGCGCCCCAGATCCACCAGGTTCGCGGCAGGCGGCGCACCACGCCGAACAACAGCATCACCAACAGGCCAACCAGCACCAATACCAATGCCAGAGTCTTCAGCTGATCTCCCATCCAGGGGCCAAAGGTTTGCGTGGCAAGCCCATACTTATGTTCGCGGAAATAATCTTCGTACACCGTGAGCGGAAAAACGAGAATGCTCGTAATCACGAGATATTGCAGCCAGTACACGAACGTGTGCACCGGCTTGAAACGAGTGATCCGCTCCGCCAGATCGCGCATGCGGGACGACCACCGCAGATTCAGCAACAACAGCGCGACCACGGCGCCATAGAGAAAATCCCAAAGAATCAGCCAGTAGCCGCCCTCGAAATACGCGTTGGAGCGAGCCGTCTTTTCGGCGGGAATCTGCGCCAGATACGCGTTGGTAGCCGCTGTGGCGTCGAAGTGCGGCGAGGCCTGTGCCTCCGTCGGGACCTGGATCACGGATGGCATCTGGTTCGCGGTTGGCGGTTGCGCAAGAGCGGAAGTTGCGAAGAAAGTTGCGCAGAACAAAATCATGCAACCGAGCACTGCTGCTAAGCCCATCCGTGAGGGCATATTGTTTGTCTCCGTGAACACCAATCCGTAGAAGTGTATACGGGGACAGGGCGCCCGGGTTCAATTTCTGGGGGCGTTTTTTCCTCCCGATGCGGAGACGCAGCAAGCCGCGTCTCTACGGGAAGCAAAGGGCCGGACTAGATCGGGCTACGGCCGCGTCTTGGCGATTTCCGGGACGGCCGCCTCGCCTTTTCGCTTGGCTTGTTGTGGACCGAGATGGTACCTGGTCAGTCCTGCTTTCAGGAACTCGAAACTTTCTTCCGGCGAATCGGACATCTTGAACAGATCGAGGTCCGGCGCCGAGATTACACCGGCGTCGACCATGGCTTCGAAATTGACGATTTTCTTCCAGTAAGCGCTGCCATAAATGACGACGACAATTTTCTTGGCGAGCTTTTCCGTCTGCGCGAGGGTGAGGATCTCAAAAAGTTCGTCGAGCGTGCCAAAGCCCCCGGGAAAAATCACCAGTCCCTTGGCGAGATACGCGAACCAAAACTTGCGCATGAAAAAGTAATGGAACTCGAAGTTGAGCGAAGGCGTGATGTAAGGGTTCGGATTCTGTTCGAAGGGCAGGTTAATGTTGAGGCCGATGGTTTTTCCTCCCGCTTCGTGGGCGCCAAGATTGGCGGCTTCCATGATGCCGGGGCCGCCGCCGGTGGTAACGACAAAGCGGTGGCGCTTGGCGGGGATCTGGGTGGACCACTCAGTCAGCAGGCGGGCCAGCCGGCGCGCGTCCTCGTAGTAGCGAGCCATGTCAACCGCGGCCTCGGCGCGCTTCATATCCTGGACTTGCTGAGCGGCCGAGACCTGAGCGCCGTTGCCGCGGACTTCGGTCAGGCGATTGCTCGCGTTATCGCGGCTGTGGACTCGGGCGGAGCCGAAGAAGACGACCGTGTCCTGAATCTGCTCGCGGCGGAAGCGCGACAGCGGCTCGCTGTACTCGGACAGCAAGCGCAGAATTCTGCCGTCAGGACTGTTGAGGAACGGTTCGTTCTGATAGGCGAGAGGAGCGGGCTTGAGTTTTTGGTCGATCATAATTATTGAGACATTGAATCATTGAGATATTGAATCATTGGGATCGACTTAATGATTCAATGTCTTCATTCCTCTTCCCGATATTGAATGGCCTCCCAAAATCCGATCCACACATTGAGCACGCCCAAGCCGGTGGCAAGGCCGCGCGCGAAGCCGCTGGCCACCACCGTGCGAAGCGTGGGATAAGGGAGGAGCAGAGGGTTGTCGGACCACTCGGGGCGCCAGGGCAGAATCATGAGCATCACCCCAAGGGTTGCGCACAAGAACACGAACAGAAGCGCTCCGGCGCGGCGGAGCCACAGACGCGCGGTCGAAGGCGAGGGTCGGGAAACGGAATCGGCCGGGACTGAGGTTCCCGCCGGGGAGCCGAGTTCCTCCACACTGGTGGCACCGCTGGCAAAAGGCAGCTTGGGATCGGAAATCTTGGGATCGGAAATCATGCACGCGTCGTTATTAGTGAGGCCGTGAATAAGGCCGTGAGGTCGGCGCGGGACCGGGCTCAATCCCCGGCGCAAATTCCGAACCCACTTCGTGCATTCTACGACTTCAGGGCCTGAATGCGCTCGGCCACGTCGCGATAATCGATATTCGTGCCGTACACGGCGGTGAAGTGACGCAACGCCGCGGGCTTGTCCCGCGCCGTTTCGCAGGCCGACCCCAGTTCGTAGTTGATGGCAAGACGCGCTTCTTGATCGAGTCCGGGAATATGAAGCGCCTTTTCATACCAGCGGATGGCAGCGTCGGGAACTCCCTTATCGAGGAAGCACTGGGCCAGCCAGGTGTAGGTCTGGACGGGCTGCGAAAATGCCTTGCCGCGATCGATCGCGGTGCAGACTTTCTGCAATTCGGCGATGGCTTCGTCGAGCAGGCCCATCTCGCGGAAGGCAACGCCCAGATTGTAATGGGTTTCCGGATCGTCGTCGCCGGCAATCACCTCTTCTTCGAGTTCGTGTTTCAACTCCCCGAACATCTCCGAAAGATCGACGCTGCCGGAGGCATGCATGGCCTGAGCTCCGGCGCCCAAGGGGCACACCGGGGCAGGGCTGTAGCTCATGGCCATGGCAGGAGCCGCGGCAGCGTTGGCCGTGCTACCGGCCGATGCGGCGGCGGTCGCGTGCGTGGCTGCGGGAACAGGAATTTCACTTTCGAGGCTGGCCACGGGCTCGGGTTCGGGCACTCGGGCGGTGGCGTGCGCTGGCGCCGCTGGCCAGGCCGGCAAGGGCTGGGTGCGGGGAAGCTCGGCTACGGGTGGCTGTGCTTGCGGGAACGAATCGCCGAGCGAAGCTTCCAAATCCGCGACCAACGCGGTCAGGTCGCTGGCCTCGGCGTGCACGGCTTCGGGGTGCGCCGGTTCCGGCGCGAGTTCCGCTGGAGCCTGGACATGGGTCGGGTGGAGGGACTGTCTGTGATCCTGTTCGTGACCCGGGGCGGGCAGGCTGGGCGAGACAGCGGCCTCGGGGCCTTGCCCGGTCTCCATGGCAACTTCGAAATCGGCGGGCTCGTCGGCAGGCTCATCGGCGTTGATCTCGGTGATTTCCGGCTCGGGCTCGGCCGGTGGCTGGCCGGCGGATTCGAAGGCGGCGCGCAACGGATCGAGAATACGGGCATCCTGGGTCAGGGATTCGAGCTTCTCCATCCCGGCGCGGGCCTGATCGGTCATGTAGTGCTCGAGATAAAAACGGACTTCTTCGACCGTCTCGGCGATCTCGGGATCGCTGGAAGCATCGGCAGCGGCTTCGAAAGTGGCCGGTAGTTCCGCCGGCGCAGCGGGCTCGTCGCCGGAAAGGGATTGCTCCCATTCGGAGGAGAGGTCCGAGGAGGTTTCCGAAGAAAGCTCGGAAGCGGGTTCGGAGGAAAGGTCGTGCGCGTCAGAGGGCGCATGCGCCGCCAATTCCTGGACGGCAAATTCCGGATGCGCGACCGCGGCGCTGTCGCGATCGGGAGCCGCAGGGGCGGCCGTCGGCCAGGGCGCGGGCGAAGCCGCAGGGGCGGCGTGGGCTAAAGGCGGGGCCGGGTCCGATGAAGCGAATGCGAGCGCAGCCATTGGGGAGGAAGCGGCAGTCGATGGAGCGACAGTCAGTGGAGCGGCAGACAAGGCAGGGGCGGGTGCCGACGGAGACGCTTCCGCGCTCTGCTCATAGCGCGCGGCCAACTCTCCATAACGCAGGGCTTCATCCGGGTAGCCGGCATCGTGGTACACGCTTTCCAGGGTGCGGCAGCAGACGGCGGCTTCGGTAAAGCGCTGGAAGCGCGTATGCAGCGCGGCCAGGCGCTGGTTCAGGCGCGCGTCACGCGGGGCGTGCGGCAGAGCGCCCAGCAGGGGCACGACGGCCTTGTCCGGCAGATTGTAAGAGAGGAACAGGTCGGCATCGGTGACCGCTGAGCGCACGGCGATGGCGATGGGGTCGGGATAAGACTGATCGATGACCGGCGCGGTCGCTTCCAACTCCTCGATGATGACCGCCCCCTCTTCGGCGGTGATTCCGGTGGCGGGCGATGCTCCCTCTCCCTCCATGCGCTGCACCACCTGCTCATAGTTCTGCAGGTGCACCTGGTTCTGGGGTTCGGAGGTGACCAGCGCTTGGTATAGATCGCGAGCCCGGGCCAGATTTCCGTCTTTGACCGAGGCGTGGGCCAGAAGTTCGATGACTTCGTTGATGTGCGTACTCTCGCCGGCTTTGTTGAGCAGATGCAACAGCGCTTCCAGACCGGCCGAATCGTCGCGCACGCGGGCGATTAAGGCATGGAGGCTGGCCAGCAGTTTGGTCGAGTCGGTGGCCAGCAGGCGATCGGCATGGCGGGTATAAACGTCAAGCGCCTCAGGATACTGGCCGAGACGGGCCGAACCTTCCGCCAGCAGAAACAGCCCCTCGGAGTCGTTGTGCACCGTGAGCAATTTTTCGGCGATCGGGGCGGCCTTGGCCAAGTTTCCCGTTTGCAGGTACGCCTTCAGCAGATCGCGCAGACCTTCGGGATGAGAATCCAGGTCGGAGGTTTTCTCCAGGTAGGCGATGGCGTTTTTGGGATCGTCGGCCTCGAGGGCGGCTCTCCCACGCAGCAGCAGAACGTAGCCGTTGCCCGGATCGAGCGCCAGCATGCGCTTCAGCACGTCTTCGGCGGCGGCGAGCGATCCCCGCGAGCGCAACGATTCCGCGGCCGCGCTGAAAATCTCCCACGCTTCTTTCTTCTTTCCCAGGCGAACGTAAACCTCGGCGAGTTTGACCCGCATGGGTACATTTTCCGGGTCCATTTCGAGGACCTTCTGGAAAAGGCGCACCGCCTGGTCGAGGTCGCCGCGCTTCATGAAGTCCTCGGCGACTTGCAGGTACTGGGCGCGGGCATCGTTGAACAGCCCCTGCTGGGTATAGAGTTCCGCCAGTTTCAGAGAGGAATCCATGCTCGGCTGGAGCTTGGTGATCTTCTTGTACATGGCGATGCCCTTGACGGTGAAGCCCTGCGCCGCATAAGCATCGCCCACCGTCTTGAAGCACTCGATGGCTTTTGTGCTGTCGCCGGAACGGGAGTAGAGATCGCCGATGGTGTTATTGACGGTAAGGTCCTTGGGATCGTTCTTGAGGACCTTTTCGTACTCAGCAATGGCGTTCTGCAGCTTGCCCTGCTGGACAAACTTCTCCGCGGCGCTGAGGACCTTCTGTTTGTTGAAGCCGAAACCAAACGCCATAGAATGTGCGGACTCCAGCCTTGTTCCCGTTGTGCCTGAGCCTTCCTCGAGCCAAGCCGAACGGGTTCGAACTTTGCCGGGAGATTTCCCGGCGAAACCCCACCAACCGTGCAACCAGGATCGCGGAGTAACTTCATTGTAAGGCTGAGGGGTATCGGTCCGATGGTTACCGACGATTACCGGGGTTACCGAAAGGGCGTGTACGTCCGGTTTCCGGAAAAACCCGGTTCCGGTTCCCACCAGGAAAGTGAAGAGTGCGCTGCAACTTCCTTTCGTTTACTTGCCTTGTGCCGAAGCCTTCGCGGCCGGCGCCGAAATCGCTTCCGAGTCGGGTTCCGTCCAGACAGGCGTGCCGCTGGTCAGGTCCAGACGATGCATAACGATCTTGAGCTTGCCGCGATCGACGTCCACCTGCAGGTAGTGGTAGTTCACTTCCTTACTCTGGAAAGGGTCGTCCGGCGCGCGTTCAATCGGATAAGCGTGGGCTCCCGCGCCCCCGGTCACGAAATAAGTAACGCCGCCGTGCTCATGGCGTTCGTAGTTGTGCACGTGTCCGGAGAAGACAACAATCCGGGCGCGGAGGTTCGTCTGCCTCGCTTCCAGAAGTTTGGCCAGTTCTTGCTCCTTGGAGCGGGCCGAGTGTCCTCCGCCGAAAATCTTGGCGTCGGACGAACTGGTGTAAGGAGGATGGTGAAGAACAATGAAAACGAAGTCCACATCGCCGGGAATATGGTCCAACTTCTGGGTTAGCCATTGCCATTGCGGGCCGGAGGTCTCGTCGAGCGAACTGTCCAGCACCAGCAGCAGCGTGTTGGCAGCGCGGACGGAATAGTAGCGGCTGTCCTTCAGGTCGGGGAAACGCTGGAAATAGTTAGCGAGGGCGACTTTTTCATTGCCGTGAAATTCGTGGTTGCCCAAGGCGGGGTAAACCGGGATCTTCTTCTCGCGCCACACTGCGGTTTCGCTGTCCCAGACCTTCCAGTCGTCCTTGTCGTAACCGTTGTAGACGATGTCGCCTCCGAAGGAGATGAATGCGGGATTCGTATCGGCGATGGCCTTCACCAGCGCCTGGCGCACTGCCGGATTCGCCGCATCAGTGTCCTTGGGATCGTGGAAGCGCGAATCTCCGTAGGCGACGAAGTGGAAGGGCGGGCTCACTTGCAGTTGCAGTTCCACCGGTTCAGCTTGCGGCGCCGCCCGCGATTGCGAGCGTGTGCCGGCAACGCAGGCGACAAAGAGAAGAGCGATCGGCAGTTTCTGCAAAAATTTCATTTAGCGACCTACAACCAGGGGTCCAAATTGTCCCGCTTCCGCAGTGGGCAGAAACATCTGAAACCTTTGTGTGACTGTGTGTCCGTGGTTGCAGATTCGGTTGTTCATGTCTGCAATTCAAACTCCCGCTTCAGCGCTTTTCCATCGGCACAAATTCCCGCGTCCCGTGCCCAATCCAGACCTGGCGCGGGCGGGCAATCTTCTGTTCCGGGTCGGTCAGCATTTCCTGCCATTGCGACAGCCAGCCGATGGTGCGCGGAATCGCGAACAGGACGGTAAACATCTCGGGGTTGAAGCCCATCGCCTGATACATGATGCCGGAGTAGAAGTCCACGTTGGGATAGAGCTTGCGCTGCACGAAATACTCGTCTTCGAGCGCGATGCGCTCCAGTTCCAGCGCAATCTCAAGTTTGGCATTCCGCCCGGTGACCTGGAACACCTGGTCGGCGGCCCACTTGATGATCTTGGCCCGCGGATCGTAGTTCTTGTAAACGCGGTGCCCAAAGCCCATCAGCTTGCCTTTACCTTCCTTGATCTTCTTGATGTAGGCGGGGACGTGGTCCTTGGAACCGATCTCGTCCAGCATGTGCAGCACTTCTTCGTTCGCCCCGCCGTGCAGGGGTCCGGAAAGAGCGGCCGCCGCGGCCGCCGTGGCCAGGTAGGGATCGCTTTGGGAGCTGCCCACGGCGCGCATGGCGTTGGTGCTGCAATTCTGCTCGTGGTCGGCGTGCAGGATAAAGAGGATGTCGAGCGCCCGCGCAATTACCGGATTGGCGAGATACTTCGGTTCCACCATCTTCCACAGCATGTTCATGAAGTTGGCAGGATAGCTGAGGTCGTTGTCAGGGTAGATGTACGGGAACCCAACATTGTGGCGATACGACATGGCCGCGATGGAGGGCATCTTCCCGACCAGGCGCTTGATTTGCAGCAGCCGGTTCGCGGGGTCGTGAATGTTCTTCGCTTCCGGATAGACCGTCGACAGCGCCGCTACCGTGCTCACCAGCATCGCCATGGGGTGCGCGTTGCTGCGGAAGCCTTCCATGAACTTCTTGGTGGTTTCGTGGAGCATGGTGTGGTGGGTGATGTCATCCACCCAACTCTTCAATTGACTGGCGTTGGGCAGTTCGCCAAACAGAAGCAGGTAGGCAACTTCAAGATAGGTACAGTGTTCGGCGAGAACATCGATGGGGTAGCCGCGGTAACGCAGGATTCCCTTATCGCCGTCGATGAAGGTGATCGCGCTTCGGCACGACGCGGTATTCATGAAGGCGGGGTCGTAGGTCATCAAGCCGAAATCTTCCGGGCTGGTCTTGATCTTGCGCAGATCCATCGCGCGGATGGTTCCGTTTTCGACCGGAACGGTGTAGCTCTGTCCAGTGCGGTTGTCGGTGATGGTCAAAGTATTCTGCGGCATCCAAGCCCTCCTGAGAACAATAGGCAGCGAAATAATATAACTCGGGACGAAGCCCGCCCACCAGTCACACTGTCAGCGCCTCGGTACTGGGATGCGGTGAGCCGCGTCGCCAGACCCGAACCAGGAATATTTTAGTTCTGATCTCATAAATGTGTGGCCCAGCGGTTGCTGGCGGAATCGCAGACACGAAAGCCCTGCTCCATCCCAAGGCTGATTCCGAGCATGAGTCATGAGTAAGTTCTAGCGGGTGGCGAGCGGCTCCTGCGAGCGCAGCGCGGCAGCGCGTTCCCGCGCGTTCTGCAGGGCGCGCTTGACGTGGCGAGGCGCGGTGCCGCCGGGGACGTCGTGCAGTGCGAGCACCTCAGCCAGACCGAGGCAGGAGTGGAAAGCGGCGTCAAAGCTGGGGTGGATTGCTTGCAGGTCGGCGAGGGGGAGTTTCTGTAAATCGCATCCGCGTTCCACGGCCAACTGGACGGCTTTGCCGACAGCTTCGTGGGCGAGGCGCGAAGGCACTCCGCGCTCGACCAGGTACGCGGCTGCGGCCCATGCGTTCATAAAGCCCGATTGCGCCGCCTGAGTCATTCTTGTCTCGTTGAATTCGACGGTGTTCATAAATCCTGTCACTAGCGGCAACATGCCGATGAGCGTGTCGGCTGCGTTGAACACCGGCTCCTGCGTTTCCTGCAGGTCTTTGTTGTAGGCGAGGGGCAGTCCCTTCACCAGAGTTCGCAGTGTGGTGGCGTAGCCCATGACCCGCGCCGCTTGGCCGCGCACGAGTTCCAGCAGGTCGGGATTCTTCTTTTGCGGCATGGCGCTGCTGCCGGTGGAGTAGGGCTCGGGCAGCTCGACAAATCCGTATGCAGGCGTGGAGAACAAGATCATCTCTTCGGCCCAGCGGCTGAGATGAAGCGTCAGCAACGAGAGCGCGTCGACGAATTCGATGGCGAAATCGCGGTCGCTGGTGGCGTCGATGCTGTTCGCCGTCGGGCCGTCAAACCCCAGCTCCGCGGCCATGGCTTGACGATTCAGAGTGAGCGTGGCGCCGGCTACGGCGCCCGATCCCATCGGGCAGAGATTTGCGCGCTTGCGGCAGTCGGCTAGGCGAGCGGCGTCGCGGAGAAACATCTCCACATACGCCAGCAACCAATGTGCGACCAGGACGGGCTCCGCCGGCTGCAGGTGCGTGTACGCGGGCATGGCTAACAGCGAAGACGCGTTGCCCGCTGACTCGGCACGAGAAAGAATCGCCTCGATCCAATCGGCGAGCAGGTTCTGGAGCGTGTCGATGCTTTGGCGTACGAAGAGGCGGAGGTCAGTTGCGATCTGTTCGTTGCGGCTGCGTCCGGTGTGCAGCTTGTAGCCGGTCGGACCGATCAGCGCGGCGAGCTGCTTTTCGACGAAGTGGTGAACGTCTTCGGCTTCCGGATCGTTCAGAAACGATGGGTCGGATTCGGCGCGGCGGCCGATTTCTTCCAAAGCTTTCACTGTTCTGGAAAGCTCTTCCGAGGACAGCACTCCGGCGTGTTCGAGAGCGTTGGCGTGGGCGCGGCTGGCGGCGAGTTCGAAGGGCAGCAGCCGTTGGTCGTAGGGAAACGACCGCTGCCACTTTTCAAATTCGGGATCGAGCGGCTGCCGGAAGCGGCCGGACCACATCTTCATTACGCGACCTCTAGCTTCGCTTTTGTCTGCGTCTGGGCGCGGCAACGCGACGGCAATCCCAGGATGCGGATGAAGCCTTCCGCGTCCTTCTGATCATAGCTTGCGCTCATGGTGAATGAGGAGAGGTCAGTGCGGTAGAGCGAGTAATCCGACTTGCGGCTGACGATGCCGACGTTGCCTTTGTACAGCGACATTGTTACCGTGCCGGTCAGATTCTGTTGCGTGGTCTCAACGAAAGCGTCGAGCGCTTCGCGCAGCGGCGTGAACCACATGCCGAAGTAAACGAGTTCGGCATACTTGAGCGCGACATGCTGCTTGAAGTGGAGCAGGTCGCGATCGAGACAGAGGGCCTCGAGTTCTCCGTGTGCGGCGAGCAGCAGCGTGCCTCCGGGAGTCTCGTAGCAGCCACGCGACTTGATGCCGACGAAGCGGTTCTCAACCAGGTCGATGCGTCCGACGGCGTTGCGTCCGCCGATTTCGTTCAGCAGTTCGACCAGCGATACGGGATCGAGATTCATTCCGTTCACCGAGACGGGCACGCCTTTTTCGAATCCAACTTCGACTTGTTCTTCCCGGTCGGGAGCCTCTTGCGGTGACTTCGTCATCTGCCAGGTGCTCGCGAACGGCGCGTTGGCGGCGTCTTCCAGCTCTCCGCCCTCGTGACTGAGGTGCCAGAGATTGCGATCGCGGCTGTGAATCTTCTCGCGGCTCGCGGCCACGGGAATGCCGCGCTTCTCGGCGTAGTCGAGACAATCTTCACGCGACTTGAGATCCCACTCGCGCCACGGCGCCACAACTTTCAGTTCGGGAGCGAGCGCCTGGTAGGCCATCTCAAAGCGGACCTGGTCGTTGCCTTTGCCTGTGCATCCGTGGCCAACGGCCGCGGCGCCTTCACGCAGCGCCACTTCGACCTGATGTTTCGCGATCACCGGCCGCGCGAGCGAGGTGCCGAGCAGATACTTGTTTTCATACACCGCGCCCGCTTTCAGCGCGGGCCAGACGTAGCCGGTGAGGAACTCTTCGCGGAGATCCTCGACCACCACCTTACTGGCTCCGGTTTTGTAAGCTTTATTAACAACGGCCTCGACGTCGTCTCCCTGGCCCACCTCGGCAACCATGGCGATCACATCGTAGGCGTAGTTTTCCTTGAGCCACGGAATGATGATGGAGGTATCGAGCCCTCCGGAGTAGGCGAGAACGATTTTCTCTTTTCTGGTTACGTTGTGCTTTGCCATGTGCGCTCCTAACCGGGAAGCGACCCACGCCGCCGCCCAACAGCCATACGAGGATGGCTTTCTGAATGTGCAGGCGATTTCCCGCCTGCTCGAAACCGTTTTTCCTAAGATCTAAGATCTAAGACCTGAGACCTAAGCCGCCGGGCGAGCGCGTGCGCTGTCCTCTTGTCGCTGGCGATGATCAGCACGGTATCGTCGCCGGCGAGTGTGCCGACGACCTCAGGCCAGTGCGAGGCGTCGAGCGCGGCGGCGACGGGCTGTGCGCTGCCGACCGTGGTCTTCACCACCAGCAGGTTCTGGGCCTGGCGGATTTCGACCACAAACTCGTGCACCAGATGAATGACCGAGGGCAAAAAGCTTTCCGCGCTCAGGCTCTGACCAGCGCGCCGATAGCCCTCCGGGCCTTTGACCAGTTTCAGGTCGTGGATGTCGCGGGAGAGGGTCGCCTGGCCCACGTCGAAGCCCTTGCGCTCGAGCCGGTGTTGGAGCAAGTCCTGGCTTTCGACGGGACTTTCGTCGAGCAGGTCGAGGATCGCTTTGTGCCGCGCTGTTTTCGACATGAATAAACATGCACCTTAATGCATAAGTATCCATTCATCAGGGCGGCGGTGTCAAGCGGGAAATGCGCAAGGGAATACCGCGGGCTACGAGCTTCGAGCAAACCCAAGTTTGCGCTGGCTCGTTCCTGCTATGGCCGCGCCGCGCTGGCTGGAATCTGGAAGTCCACGCCGCGCTCGTCGTTGGCTTTGTGGGTAGCGGGGAGATCGAGGTCGGCGAGCAGGATCTTGCGGGTTCGGCCGCCGCCGAATTCAAACAGCGTATTCCCGACAATGGCGTAGTTGAGCACGTCGGACTGGTGGCCGTCCTTGAAAACGAGTACGGTCGAGGGTTGGGCGACCACGGGCTCTGCCGGTTCACTGGGAACTGGTTCGGAAGTGGCAGCCTTCGGAGCCAAATCACGATCCACAGCGCCCCTGGCTGCAAGATCCGGGTTCCGCGGGCCGTTTCGCGGACCTCGAGGATCGGTGGCGTCGACGTCGAGGGAGTCATCGTCGCCTTCCTCGGCGTAGGGAACAGGGTAGGGGACGGCGTATGGAATGTAGGCCGGGATGCTGTCGCCGACGGGGGAAAAGGCATGATCCCCGTGGTGGTGGCGACGGCCCGAGACCTGACGATCTGAGAGCTGGTGATCGAAGACCGGACGATCGAAGAACAATCTGGGGTTCGGGTTCGCCGCCGTGAAGTAGTTGGCACAGCACTTTCCAAAAGCCGGGCGGATGTCACCGAAAGCGATGGGCCCGACGGGCGTTACGCTGGCTCGGACAGCCGGAGTGGGGATGGCGCCCCCGCCGAAGCCGAACGAAGGGACCGAGGGCGGAACGCCGTTAATCTGAGCTTGAACCGGCAAACAGGTAGCGACGGAAAACGCCACCGAGAAAGAAAGCAGGAAACAGGACCGCACACCGGCCAGCATGGGAAGCCTCCCCCGCTTAGGGTATACCAGACTTGGATTGGAGCAATCTGGGGCCCTAACCTATTAGAAGTCGCCGCCGCCGCGAAAGTTGCGCGATAAATCTGCGCAGGGGCGAAAATCCCAGGCAAAACTCAACGCCTACGCCGCGGTGAGAGGTGCGCGAGAAGCGATCTGGCGCAGTTCGAGCATGCGGTGGCAGACGTAGCCATCCTCGGTCAAATGAGCGGAGGCAGTGGCTCTGCGGTTGGTGGCCACCATCTGGTCGAGCGGGCGCCGCTCTCGGAATTTCGGGTCGAACTCCCGGCAGAATTCACAGGGACGGCTGGAGCGTGTGTCGAAGCGACTGTTGACGGCTGGATCAATGTGTTCCACGAGGAGCGGCTCCTGGGAGGGGCGCGGACGAATTCGCCCGGTTTGTGAGGCGGAGTCACATCGAGCCGCCTCGAATGATTTATCGATGGTTGACCGCCGCCTTTGTACTACAAGGCAAGAAACCTGACAAGCCCCTTTGTAGCGGGCGCAATTTCGCATGTTTCGGAATCGCTTAAGTGTACAGGAAGCGCGGGAATCCGGGCTGTGACGGCTACCACATGGGGACGTGATTTCTGGCATGATAAGGCTACGCCTTTTATGCCAAAGAGCTCATTCTGAAGAACATTATTCTGAGGACATCATTCTGGAGAACATTACTGGAAACCCTGTGAGCCGCCCTGATACCAAACCGAGCACCGTGTTCCTTTTCGACGTAGACAATACGCTGCTCGACAACGATCGCGTGGCAGAAGACCTGAAGCGCTACCTCACAAATCAAGTAGGTGAAGCCTCGGAGCAGCGCTATTGGGAAATCTTTGAGCAGTTGCGCACGGAACTTGGATACGCGGACTATCTGGGGGCGTTGCAACGTTACCGCATCGAACGGCCGCGCGCTCCGAAGCTGCTGGCTGTGTCGCACTTCATGGTGAACTATCCTTTTGCGAACCGGTTGTATCCGGAGTCGCTGGATGCGGTGGAATACGCGCAGAGGTTGGGGCGGGCGGTAATTCTGAGCGACGGCGATGCGGTGTTTCAGCCGCGCAAGGTGGAGCGGTCGGGCCTCTATGAAGTCTTCGAGGGGCACGTCCTGATTTATGTCCATAAGGAGCTGGAACTGGACGATGTGGAGGCAAAGTATCCGGCACCGCATTACGTGATGGTGGACGACAAGGTGCGGATTCTGGCGGCGATCAAGAAGCATTGGAATGCGCGGGTGACGACCGTGTTTCCGCGTCAGGGGCACTACGCGCTGGATGTGGCGCTGGTGGCCAAGTATCCGAGGCCGGATATTACGCTCGAGCGGATTGGGGAGTTGCAGAAGTATTCGCTGGAAGAGATTTTGGCGGCTGCTGAAAGGTGAAACGGCTACGAGCTGCGGGCTACGAGCAACCCGAACATCCGCCTTGCGTGTAGCTCGCAGCGATTTTCTGCCCTACTCGGATTCTTCCTCTTCCTGCGGCGCACCGGCTCGAACCAGGGCTTCCAACTCTCGGTTCAGGCTGCCTCGGTCGGCCTCGGGCAATTCCACAAAACGGAAGGGCTGGAGGCATCCCTGAGTGGCCCACATGGGAAACAACATGTGCGCACGGCAGCGGATGCTGGTGGAGCCGATGTGGAACACGACGGTCACCTTGATCGCTTCGTCCAGCGGATGTTCGAACGAGAGCAGCCCGCCGTTGACCGAGAGCTGATTCATACGGCCGCGGATCTGACGCCCGTTTTCGAGCAGCACCAGGGCAAGGATGGAGCCGCCGAGCTTGACGCGCGAGCCCCGTGGTCCTTTCTGCATGGTGGCGGTGGAGGACATTCTCCGGGTAGTATCGCACCGAGCGGCGGCGGCAGGGCAGGTTACGAAAGTCAAGGACCTTGGCTTTGGTCACATTTCGGTAGAAGCGGGAGGTCGAAACGTCGGTTTCATCGTCGCTGCGGTCAGTGGTAGCCCTTCCAGAAAAAGTACGTGGTCATGGTCGTGCCCACCGCGATGACGAAGCGGCGAATCCACGCGCCTGGAAGCTTCTGAGCGTAGTGGGCGCCGAAATATCCGCCGAGAACCGCGCCTGCGGTCACGACGCTACCCTGCTTCCAGACCACCGCTCCGGCCAGAATAAAAGTAATCACCGCGATGCCGTTGATGATCCCGCCGAGCACGACCTTCAAGGCGTTCATGGCGTGAATGTCGGTCATGCCAAGCACGGCCAGCATGGCAAGATTCAGGATGCCAACTCCACCGCCGAAATAGCCTCCGTAAACCGCGAACACCAGCTCCACTAGCGCCGCGATCGCCACAGCCTTGGTCGAAGCATCGTGGGCCATGGAGCCTCCCGACCGGCCGAGGCGGTTGCCGAACACAAACAGCAACGTCGCTCCCAGCATGAGCCAGGGCAGAACGCGCAGGAAGGTTTGCGCGGGCGTGTGCAGTAAAAGGTACGCGCCGGCGATGGCTCCGACCACGCTGGTGATGGCTAGCGGAATCATGACGCGCCGCGAAATGTCGAGGTGCTTGCGATACGCGCCGCCGCTGGCCGTCACTCCCACCCAAAGCGCAACTGTGTTGGTGGCGTTGGCTGCTATGGGAGCGATTCCGCTGAACAGCAGGGCGGGAAAGGCGATGAAGCTGCCTCCGCCCGCGACGGCGTTCAGCGCGCCGCCGAGAACGCCGGCGAAAAACAGGAAGATTGCGGTGTGAATGCCCAAGTACAAGATGTATCACGGGTTGGGGAAAAATTGCAGAGGTTAGAGGTCAGATTGCAGAGGTAAAACCCAAAATTCACGACGCTAGGTTTTTCACCTCTGCGATCCGACCTCTTACCTCTGACCTTTCACGAAATAGGGCAGGCCGTGACAAAGGTCACAGCCTTCGGGTCACGGGCCATCTAGGCTGAATGGGTAAGGATCGCCTCATGGCAACGCAAGTTCATACCGAAATTCGGCCCGCAACTCTGCCAATACTGGTTCCGGAACCGGCTGGGCTGCGGCCAAAACCCGCGGCTAAACGGAAAAAGAAACTCATTCGCCGCACTGATCGCGACTACTCGCAGATTACGCGGCGCAGCTTCCAGGGCTTGTTTCTGCTGCTCAACGTTTGGATCGGCGGCATCTTCTATTTCTGGGTTCGTCAATTTGAGGCGGGCGGCGCTCCTGCCTCTCTGCAACGTCCGGCTGGCGTTGAGGGATGGCTGCCGATCGCTGCCCTGATGAACCTGCGGTACTTCGTGCTTACTCATCGAGTGCCTACGCTGCATCCTGCGGGGATGTTTCTGCTGATCTCGTTTCTGGCCATGTCGTTTCTGTTCCGCAAGGCATTCTGCAGCTGGCTTTGTCCGGTGGGAACGATCTCGGAATACTTGTGGCGCTTGGGGCAAAAACTCTTTCGCCGCAACTTTGCTTTGCCTCGCTGGCTTGATATTCCGCTGCGCGGGCTGAAGTATCTGCTGCTGGGCTTCTTCGTTTGGGCGGTCACTTCGATGGCGGCGGATGAACTCTCCGCTTTCATGAACAGTCCTTACGGCGTGATTGCCGACGTGAAGATGCTGAACTTTTTCCGCCATCTGGGCGAGGCGGGCGCGATTACGCTGGGCTTGCTGGCGGTCGCGTCGCTGCTGGTCCAGAATTTCTGGTGCCGCTATCTGTGCCCTTATGGGGCGCTGCTCGGGATCACGTCGCTGTTTAGCCCGGCTCGCATTCGGCGCAATCCGGAGACTTGCATTGATTGCGCGAAATGCGCACAGGCTTGTCCTTCGGCGCTGCCCGTCGACAAGCTGGTGACGATCCGATCGGCGGAGTGCACCGGGTGCCTGGAATGCGTGGCGGTCTGTCCGGCAAAAGATGCGCTCAGCCTGGCGTTGCCCATGTCGCTGACGAAGATTTCGGCGCTCGGGCCTCGGCCTACGAAGCTGCCGGTGTGGGCCATGGCGGCGGGAATTGCGGCGCTGTTCTTTGGCGTGGTTGGATTTGCCAAGACCGCGGGCTACTGGGATTCGCACGTGCCGCGAGCGGTCTATCAGCAGTTGGTGCCGCACGCGGATGAGGCTCGGCATCCGATGCCGGGGGAGAACTGAGGGCGCTGCTCGCCGCTATCCTGCATTCCTGTTGGCGTCCCAGCTGGCAGTTATGTTTACTCGGAAGGTATTAATGCGTGTTTACCACTACCCCCCTCCCCCCTAATCTTTAGAATCATGGGGTTAGGTGGCTTTCGGTCGCCAAAATCTAGAGCACAAAGGACTTATTTTCAAAATATTCCGGAATAAGGACTTAGCGGAAAATCCTCCACTTTTTGGGATTTTGGAGGGGTCTGACGCCCGATTATCGCCTCCACTTTCGGTTGTCAAAAAGCGCTGAAAAATTACTTTGGAGTAACTTCGCGGGCCGTCTTTGAAGACAGGCACACTTACTCACTGTCCTAATCAGGAAATATTGTTGCATCGGTCGGGCTGGATGTCTGTGATGGCACTCACAGTTTGGGTGTGATGAAAAAAGTCAAGGACCTCGCCCAAGCGAAATGCCCCCACGTCAGAAAGAGCAAAACTCACGATGCGCCGAACGAGTATTTCTTCTCACGTCGCATAAATGCCTCTTCGCCGCCCTCCAACACCTTACAAATCTCTTCCCTAATGCTCGGCTGCCCTTCCCAACTAATGAAACTCAGATGCTCTTCCGCAAGTACCATGAGGTACTTATGTCTGAAGATCGAAGGTTTCCCCTCCAAGGCACTTTTGACGTCGTTTACGTCTACGGTAACGACTGTACAGCCAACCTCGAAATCGGTGCCTTTGAAGGTCGGCTGTTGTTCTCGAATGCGTTTCCCTAGCTGCTCAATCTGAGCTCGCGATGCTTTCCATACCTCATTTGTGGCCTGCGGCTTCCCGATGTAGTTGAATCTCAATTCTCGGAGGAAATGTTCTTCGATCTCGTCCGGCGAAATCTCGTCCGAGAAAATTACATGCAGATTGAGTCGCCTTGGCGGCTCAGTCTCATCTTTGGTTCTGTAGACCAGATTGTCCAGCCTCAACTCGACGTTAGGCAGGATTAGACTAATCTTGGGCAATCTGCCCGCTTTTTTGAATCGGACGAGCTCGCGGTACCCATCTACAGAGAAGTAATCCGTAATCCCTATGACCGCTATATCCGGGAGAGACTCTAAGGCGCATAGGTAGGGCTCCCAGTCAAGTTCGCCGCCGTGTGTGTGAGGGAATTTGTTAGCCAGGGCCGATAAGGGACTGTGCATGTGGAGGTCCCACTTTCTCCATTCTGAGCCGCGAAGCAGGGCCGCGCGATGAGAGGCGTTTTGTAGTGAGGCGGTTGTTGCCAAGTTTTTTGCTCCTAACGAGAGAAAGGGCCATAGGTTTCCCTATGGCCCCCTCGGTCGGGATCATTATCTACCAGTCTCGACTAAAGATACATAGACCACTTTGGTGCTGGTTGGATTGGGGGGTGAGAGCGGGGTGAAAGAGTTCGAGGTGAGTGCGGCCGCGCGCAACATCCCCGCCCTTCGCTTCGCGATAGGACGGGCCACCCGCCACGGTTGGCCTCGGGGGCTAAAGACGATTGTGGGGAGGGCCTTGACGGAGTCTGTGTCGTCGCCCAGGTGGCGTCCCTGGCGGGACTCGATTGGTTCCGCTTCCGACTCCCGGCACTCACGTGCCGGGCTTTCTTATTCCGCCGCTTCGCGGCTGGAGGATCGTGGGTTCCACCTTTTCACTCGACTTGAAGGTCTGATACAGACTCTTACGGCAGCGGCTTAAGCCGGGACCATTTTCCGGCGGCTGGCGGTATGCCTGAAGGCATACCCTGATATGGATCGCTAGGTCTCCGGTTTGGGGGTGGTTGGGTTGAGGGGTGAGACCCTTGATGAAAACGTTCGAGGTCATCGCGGCGGAAAGGCCCACGTCTCGAAAAGCGCGAGACGTGGGGCACCCGGGCAAGGCTGAAGAGTGCGTGGGAGCTCGGCCGTCCCTCCGGGACTTGAATCTTTCTTTCCAGTTTTCCCAGCGCTGAAGCGCTGGGCTAAGCTCGGTCGCCCCTCCGGGGCTGAATTCTCGAAAGTCAAAATCCTCCGCGGGTGAATTCCGTGGAATCCCACCCTTCCGCAAAGTACGCGGAAGGATGGGGCACCGTCGGTTCTCCTAGTTCGTCGCTTTCGCCAGGCCCTTGTCGTACATGGCGCCGTAATCCAAATACTGCGCTACGGGGTTGTCCCAATATCGGATCTCCACTTTCTCGACTTCGCCCTTCTTGCCTAAGCTGGCGGTTAGGTGAGCGTTTACTCCGGCAAAATAGGTTGGCAGGTTCAGCTTCTTATAACGCTCCAGCATCTGGTCGCGGAGCGCGGGATCGAAGTGGACTCCGTATTTGTCGACTAGGGCCTTGATGGCGTCGTAGTCGCCTTCGGCCTTGATGCGCATTAGTTCGGCTAGCAACATGCCTACGCCTTGACGCATCTTTTGATAATCGACGACGCGGACATAGGTTTTGGCGTTGTCGTTATCCTTATCATCTTTGCGGGTGAACTGCTCGATCGAGCCGGGAACCTTGTCGGCTATGTAGTGGGAGATTAACTGGCGGTCGCGCTGATGGTCCTCTTCAATGGTTTCGCCGTGCTGAATGCGCCGTAGCTGGGTCAACGCTACCGTGGCTGCGGTGTCGTACATCGCCTTGGCCACTTCTTCCTGGTTGGAGATCAGGCCCAGTTCTTTCAGCTTGGGATCCCAGACGTTCCAGAGCGCCATCAGGTCGGCTCGGCCTTCTTCCAGGGTGGAAAAATACTCTTTCAGGAAGGGCTGAGCTCCTCCGCTGACGCGGTCGCTCAGCTTGCCGGAGCCGTGGCCGATGACTTCGTGCAGGGCGGTCATCAGGTCCTCGGCTTCGGTGCCGTACTTTGCGTTGCGCTCGATCTCGGCGGGGCCGGCGGCGAACTCTTCCACGGATGTTCTGCCGGTGGCTTCGTCGAGAGCGCGGCTGCTGCCGGTGAAGAGAAAATTCTTGGAGCCGTACTTTTCGTGAATTTCGTTTTCGTTGGGGAGATTGTCGCCTATCGTGATTACGCTGAAATCTCCGGTTTCGACCAGGGTTTCTACCGCTTTCACTACTGGGAGTTTGAACGAGGTTAGCTTGTACTTGGCGTCCCAGGGAGCCTTTTGTTCGAAATAGGCGGCATTGTCGCCTAGCTTTTTCATGGCGGTGGTGACGGGCTTATCGGTGATGGTGACAAAACTCTGCGAACTTCCTTTGGCTCCGCGGGCGTCGCGATAGACCTCGATGAAGCCGTTATCGAAATCCACGGTGGCGTCGTTTTGGACCCAGGCGGTGCCGAAGGCTACCCAGTCGGCATATTCTCCGGTTCGGTAGTAGCGGATTAGATGGCCGATGGCTTCGGCCTGGGCGGGCTCGGCGTAGGCTTGCGCCTTCTCGAAACAGGCGTTGGCCTGCTTCAGGAACGTGGCGTAGAGTCCGGGCGGGACGTTGTCCTTGTCCTTGCCGTCGGGCGTGCCGGCTCGGTAGACGCGTTCGGTTAGGTGGCCGTCGGCAGCTTTTTCCACTCGCGAGTTCAGGGGGTACTTGTCTTGGAATCCCTTGAGGTCATCCAAACTTACGCCGGGATAGAAGGTGTTCGAACTGGACTGGATCGTATCTTTTCCGCCTACGGGACTCTTGGCGGTCGTCATCGGCTCAAATGCGGGATCGAAGAGCGAGGCTCGCAATGACTCGAGCTCATGCCTTAGGGCGGCTGGATTTTTCAGGGGCGGAAGATCGGCGTATGGAGTCTGGAAGGCTCCGTTTTGCTGCGCCTGGAGCGCGGCTTTTTCCAGTTGCTCGTACGTGAAAGCTGGCAGGAATTTCTGCGACGTCAGATCGTTGTGGTTGCCGCGGCTGGCCCAGAACAACTTGGCGAATTCGGCGATCTTCGCCAGCGCTGCCGGGTCGATCCCTTTCGGATGCGCCAGGATTTCTTCGAGCAGGCGCTTTTGCTGCAAACCGTAGCTGGACAGCTGGTCGTAAATGATTGGATCGATGGCGATGGAAGCCTGGGTCAGCCAATAAGCCAGCGCCTGCTCGCGGGGCGACAGCGCCTGGAAGCTGGGAGCGTGCAGTTGAATGAAGGCGGTGTCGGCTACGCGCTCGACCAGGACGTTGCTGGTCTTATCCTGCTGGCACAGTGCCGGGGTGGCGATGGCGCAGATCATCGTAATGAGAAAAAGAAGGAGTGAGAATTTTTGCGGCTTCAAGATGGGCCTCCGTGCGGTGCTTTGTTCTTGTTTCTTGCGAAGTGAGCGAACTTCGCAGGCTACCACAAACGGGACCGGAGGGCAGGGAGCGGCGCCACACTGCGACTTCGCGGCCCAGCCGTTCTCGCGTGCTAAAATCGTTCTTGTGATGCCTGGGGCCGATGCTTCCTGATATTGACAAATTGCTGGAACTGCAGGGGGCGGATCACGAGATCCGCAAGCTGCAGGACGAAGTTGCCGCGCTGCCGAAGCGGGTGGCGGCGATCGAGCAAAAGCTGGCTGGGACCAAAGCGCACCTGGAAAAAGTTCGGGCCACAGCCAAAACCGACGAGGCCAACCGCAAGAAGTTCGAAGCCAATATCAAAGACCTGCAAGGCAAGATTTCCAAGTATCGCGACCAATCCCTTGACGTAAAAACCAACGACCAGTACAAAGCCTTGTTGCATGAGATTCAGTTTGCCGAGCAGGAGATCCGGCTCAACGAAGACCGCATCCTGGAGGTGATGGTCAACGTTGACTTGCGCGAAAAGGAAGTCAAAGCGGCGGAGGCTGAACTTAAGGCGGAGACGGCCGAGATCGAAAAGGAAAAAGAAGAAGCGCGGAAAGTTACCGCTGAAGACCAGAAGAAGCTCTCCGAGTGGAATGCCAAGCGCGACGCGCTGCGGCAGGGGATTTCCGAAGATGTGCTTCGACACTATGAGCGGGTGGCGAAGTTTCGCGGCACCGGGCTGGCGGAGGTCCGCGACCACAAGTGCATGGGCTGCCAGGTGATGCTGCGTCCGCAGATCTATAACGAAGCGCGCAGTGGCGCGACGGTGATGTTCTGCGAATCTTGCCAGAGAATTTACTACTACATTCCCGCTAACGAAGTGAAACCGGAAGTGGAAGTGGTGACCGTTACGGGCAGGAAACGCGCTCGTCCCAAGGCCGATGCGCCTCAGGCTTGGTTCTACCGTCCCGATTACGCCGAGGAAGGCGAAGTGCTGCTGGTGTTTATCAATAATGGCGGCAGTTCTACGCGGCGCATCTACGAAATGCACACGGGACGCGAGTTTGGCGGGGTGCTGGCGCGCGAGGGGAATTATCGGCAAGCGTTTCCCGAGGACCTTACCGACTCCGCGCTGCGGCTCAACGGACATTGGGAAGAAAAGGAAATCGACGAGTGGGGATCGGAAATACCGTCCGATGTGCTCGATCTGCTGCATAAAGATCTGCTGGCGATCCGGCGCGAACACAAAGCGAGCCACAAGCATTCCGCCTCTCCGGCGGAACAGCCAGCTGCCGGCTAGAGCGGACTCACAAAACCGGACACGGGAAAACGCGAGTGTTGCCCCGCCCTCATTCTGCGACAATCGGCATAAGACGACCACGATAGGCAACGCTTTTTGCGGTAAGATGGCGCGCACGAGGTGAGTGATCGCCGCCCAAGACATGGCTCCCCAAGACAACGACTGCAGCCTTCCTTCCGCGTCGCGCCGTTCGTTTCTCAGCTTGTCGGCCGCGGTTTCTGCGGCACTGGCATTTCGCATCGTCACCGAACCGATGCTGGCTCACGCTCGCGTTCATAACGCGCCGAAAGACGCGGTCCGGATTGACGCCAACGAAAACCCGCTCGGGCCGTGTGCATCGGCTCGCGAGGCGGCAACCGCCATCGTCTCGCAAGGCGGCCGTTATTCCGACTGGCTCACCGACGATCTGGTGAAGCAGCTGGCGGAAATGGAGGGGCTGAAACCGGAGCAGGTTCGTGTCTATGCCGGATCGAGCGAGCCTCTGCATCACACGGTGGCTGCCTTCACCTCTCCGCAGCGCAGCTATGTGACCGCCGATCCCGGATACGAAGCCGGCATGTTCGCCGCCCACGCCATCGGCGCGAAGGTGGTGAAAGTCCCGCTGACGAAAACCTACGCGCACGATGTGAAGGCGATGCTGGCCGCAGCTCCCGATGCGGGCGTGTTTTATGTCTGTAGCCCGAACAATCCGACGGGCACGCTGACCAGTCATTCCGATATCGAATACCTGGTCGAGAACAAGCCGAAAGGTTCGGTCGTGCTGGTGGATGAAGCCTACATTCATTTTTCCGACGCGGTTTCGGTCATGGACTTGGTGAAAGCCGGCAAGGACGTGCTGCTGCTGCGCACGTTCTCGAAAATCTATGGCATGGCGGGCCTGCGCTGTGGCGCCGTATTCGCCCGCCCGGATCTGCTGGAGAAGATCGAAAATTATGGCGGCTGGAATTTCAAGCCGATCACCGCGCTGGTGGCAGCATCGGCCAGCTTGAAGGACGCGCAACTGGTCGCCGAGCGCAAGCACATCAATGCCACCATTCGCAGCCAAGTGTTCGAATGGCTCGACCGCAACGGATACTCCTACATTCCTTCGCAATCGAACTGCTTCATGCTGGACGCGAAACGGCCGGCGAAGGCCGCGATCGATGCCATGGCCAAGCAAAACGTATATATCGGACGCATCTGGCCGGTATGGCCAACCTACACGCGCATCACGGTTGGAACCGCGGCTGAGATGGAGCAGTTCCAGGCAGCATGGCAGAAGGTGATGACGGGGGCGGTCACGGCTAGCGTGGGGGCGATGCCGAACTGGGGAGAACTGCCACGCAAACGGAATCGGGCCGGGAGCGCGATTAAGGCGTAATCGAATATGAGCAAACCCGAAGAACAGGCTGTCTTGGTTTATCTTGATGGCACTTCGTTGCCGGATTCGGTATGCGAGCGCTTTGATCTGGCAACGCTTGAGGACCAATTAACCGCAGTTATCAACGATAAGGACCTCGGCGAGTACGACGGCAATGAGTTCGGTCCGGCGGGAACGACGCTCTTTATGTACGGTCCGGATGCCAGAGCCTTATTCAGTGCCGTTGAAAACATACTTCGTGCGTATCCTCTCTGTCAGAACTCCAGAGTCGTCGTGCGGTTGGGAGGCCCAGCGCACCGACAAGTGAAATAGCGCTCCCACTCCATTGGTCTTTATAGCCGACGCTGCAGTTAGCGCCTCCGGTATAGCATCTACTCATGCCGAAAAAGCCTGCCGTCTCCGCGAAACACGCGGGGCCCTCTGTCAAACTCTCGCTGCGCGGAGCCACGCGCCTGCAAGGCCGCCATCCGTGGGTTTACCGCTCGGACATTGTTGGGGCGAATGACATCCCACCAGGCGCGCTGGTCCGCGTCCACGATCCTCGTGGTAAATTTCTTGGCACCGCGCTCTACAGTTCTTCGTCACAGATCGCCATCCGCATGATCTCGCACGGCTCGGTCGACGATCTGCCCGCTCTGGTTGTGGAGCGGATTCGCGCCGCCATCGCCTACCGCAAGGAACTCGTCCGGAATACCGACGCCTACCGCATCGTCTTCAGCGAAGCTGATTTTCTGCCTGGGCTCATCGTCGATCGCTATAACGACGTGCTCTCGGTGCAAATCCTGACCCAGGCCATGGACGCGGCACCGGTGCGCGACGCTATCTTGCAAACGCTTCGCGACGAACTGCAACCGGCGGGAATTGTGGAGCGGGTCGAGGCTCGCATTCGTGAGCTGGAGCAGTTGCCGCCACGAACGTCTGGGCTGCTTTGGGGAGAGAAGAGTACGACCGTGGTCAGCATGAATGGCGTGCGCTTTCACTACGACGGCTTCGAAGGGCAGAAGACTGGGGCGTTTCTCGATCAGCGGGAAAACTACGCGGCGGCGGCTGAATACGCGCACGGGGAAGCCCTCGACGCTTTCTGCTACCAGGGCGGGTTTGCGCTGCACCTTGCTCTGCACCCCTCAGCAAAGTGTTCAAACGTCACCGGAGTGGATAGCTCGCGTCCGGCGCTGGAAATGGCGGAGAAGAACGCGACCCTGAACGGGCGTGAACTGGAGTGGATCGAGGGCAACGCCTTCGACTTGCTTAGGGAGTACGCCGCCGCTAACCGGCGCTACGACACCATCGTTCTCGATCCGCCGGCGTTTGCCAAGACTAAGCGCGACCTGGAAAAAGCGCTGCGCGGGTATAAAGAGCTCAACCTGCGCGCCATGAAGATGCTGCGGCCGGGAGGGATTCTGGTCACCTGCTCCTGCTCGTTTCACGTCGGGGTTGCGGACTTCCTCAAAGTGGTGGCCGACGCGGCCCAGGATGCCCACAAAGACCTGCGCGTATTGGAGAGCCGGGGAGCGTCTAAGGATCATCCAATCCTGCTGAATGTGCCGGAAACGAGCTACCTTCAGTGCCTGATATTGAGCGTAAGCGACTGAAATTTAACAAGATAAATAGCTTGACAATAACACACTAAGATTTTATGATTTGGTGACACTAATTAACAACCTGGGAGCTTCCGATAGCTCCCCGAATGAACTTCAAGCAGGAGGATTTCAGTTATGAACATGATTACGCGTTGGGACCCTTTCCGTGAGTTCGTCACACTGCAGGACCGCATGAACCGTTTGTTCCGCGACCCTCGTGGGCCGGTAGAGCAGGATGAAGCGCTGACCACGACCGCATTTGCTCCGCCCGTGGACGTGTACGAGGACGAGCACAACGTCACTTTGAAGATCGAAGTGCCGGGAATCGACGAGAAGGACATCGACGTCCGCATCGAAAACAACACTCTGACCGTGCATGGCGAGCGCAAATTCGAGAAGGATGAAAAAGAAGAGAACTACCGGCGCGTGGAGCGTCAGTATGGCAGCTTTACTCGCACCTTCAGCCTCCCCAGCACGGTCAACCATGACAACGTTCAGGCCGACTACGACAAGGGCGTGCTGAAGATCAAGCTGGCCAAGAAAGCAGAAGCCAAGCCGAAGCAGATCAAGGTCAACGTCAGTGGGCAGAAGACGCTGGAAGGCAAAGAGCCGAAGAGCGCTGGCAAGGCGGCGTAAGGGAAACTCGATAGCTGTAAACTTGGCGGGAGGCGAGAAATTGCGCCTCCCGTTTCATCTTGAATACAAAAGAGTCTGTCATCCCGAGCGAAGCGAGGGACCCCTACCTCCGGCACACATTCTCGGTCGAGTAGGGGTCCCTCGCTTCGCTCGGGATGACATGGCAGTAGAGTGAGCGTTCACTGGAGGTGCCATGACCCAGCTAGTGGTTTGGCTTTCGTCCAACGCGGCAGCTCTCGGTATCTTGGGAGCCGCCGTGGCGTTTGTTTGGTCCACCTCCCAGCAGATAGCCCAACGTAAAGCTGAGGCACGCGAACGCGAGTTCCAGGCTTTTCACAAACTCGTCAAGGATCTTGTCTCACCCGATCCTGCGGTTGGAGGGATGTACCTCGACAGGCAAGCCGCTGTTGTCTTCGAACTCCGCCACTTCCCGCGTTACTTCGAGTTTACGGAACGTATGCTGCAGGCGCTGAAGGGACATTGGAAGGCCGACCAGTGGTCTCGATTGGCGAAGGAGATCGACCTAACGCTCGAGTACATTGAACACAAAAAGTAAATTGAAATAGAGGAAACACCATGCCCATCCGTTGGGACAAATTCACCGTCAAAGCGCAGGAGGCTGTCCAGCGCGCGAACGAGCTCGCCTCGGAGCACGGAAATCCGGAACTTGCCCCGCTTCATCTGCTGGCGGCGCTGGTCGAGGACAAGGAAGGCATTGTTGCGCCTGTGCTGGAAAAAATCGGCATCGGGCCGCAGGCCGTGCTTAGCGACCTCTACAAAGAAATTGAGAAATTGCCTAAAGTTTCGGGCAGCGGCGGGGCGCAGCAGCCGGCGATGTCGGCGCAGATCGACCATGTCCTCGAGAAATCTTTCAAAGAAGCCGACGCTTTCAAGGACGAGTACGTCTCGACCGAGCATATCCTGCTGGCGTTGACCGATTTGAAGCGCGATCCGGCGAAGGAACTGCTGGCTCGGCACGGTGCTACCCACGACGCCATTTTGAAGGCGCTCACCGCGGTCCGGGGATCGCAGCGCATTACCGACCAGAATCCGGAAGCGAAGTACCAGGCGCTGGAGCGCTATGCCCGCGACCTGACCGAGCAGGCTCGCCGCGGCAAACTCGATCCTGTGATTGGACGCGATGAAGAAATTCGCCGCGTTGTGCAGGTGCTTTCGCGGCGGACGAAGAATGATCCGGTGCTGATCGGCGAGCCGGGGGTGGGCAAAACGGCCATCGTCGAAGGGCTGGCGCAGCGCATTATCTCCGGCGACGTGCCCGAAGCCCTGAAAAACAAGCGCGTCGTCGCGCTCGATTTGGGAGCCATGCTGGCGGGCGCTAAATATCGCGGCGAATTCGAAGACCGGCTCAAGGCCGTGCTCAAAGAAATCGAAGACTCCAGCGGCAAGATCGTTCTCTTCATCGACGAACTGCACACGCTCGTCGGCGCGGGGGCTGCGGAGGGCGCGATCGACGCTTCGAACATGCTGAAGCCGGCGCTGGCTCGCGGAGAACTGCGCGCCATCGGAGCGACCACGCTCAACGAATATCGCAAGTACATCGAGAAAGACGCCGCGCTTGAACGGCGCTTCCAGATCGTGTTCGTGGGTGAGCCGAACGTCGAAGACACGATTGCGATTCTCCGCGGATTGAAAGAAAAGTACGAAGTGCACCACGGCGTGCGCATCAAAGATTCAGCCATCGTCGCCGCTGCCACGCTGTCGCATCGCTACATTTCCGACCGCTTCCTGCCCGATAAGGCTATCGATCTGATCGACGAGGCGGCCGCCTCGCTGCGCATCCAGATCGATTCCATGCCCACGGAAATCGATCAGCTGGAACGGCGTGCCACGCAACTGGAAATCGAGAAGCAGGCGTTGAAGAAAGAAGACGACGCGAATTCAAAAGAGCGGCTGGCCCACATCGCGAAAGAACTGGCCGGCATTCGTGAACAGTCGAACGCGCTCAAGGCTCGGTGGAAACAGGAGAAAGACGTTATCGCTAAGGCTCGCGGCCTGAAAGAAAGGCTGGAGCAGCTCAAGATCGAAGAAGCGGCTGAGGAGCGCAAGGGAAATCTGGAGCGCGTGGCGCAGATTCGGTATGGCCTCATCCGACAGACCGAACAGGAACTGCAGAAGATCACCTCACAGATCGACGGCAGCACCGACAAGGCAGCGGGCGGGGGCGCCCGCTCCACACAAACACAAACACGGGCACGGATGCTGAAAGAGGAAGTGGACGAAGAGGATGTTGCCGGCATTGTCTCCAAGTGGACGGGCATTCCGGTTTCGAAGATGCTTGAGGGCGAGGTCAAGAAGCTTATCAACATGGAAGACCGGCTGCGGCTGCGCGTGATCGGACAAGACGCGGCGCTGGAACGCGTGGCCAACGCCATTCGTCGGTCGCGCGCGGGGTTGAGCGATCCGAAGCGGCCGATCGGGTCGTTTATTTTTCTGGGGCCGACCGGCGTCGGCAAAACCGAACTGGCGCGGGCGCTGGCCGAATTTCTTTTCGACGACGAACGCGCCATGGTGCGGATCGACATGTCGGAATACATGGAGAAACATGCCGTGTCGCGGATGATCGGCGCGCCTCCGGGATACGTCGGCTACGAAGAAGGTGGACAGCTCACCGAGGCGGTGCGGCGGCATCCTTATGCGGTGGTGCTCTTCGACGAAATCGAAAAGGCGCACCCGGATGTGTTCAACATCCTGCTGCAGATCATGGATGACGGGCGCCTCACCGACGGCAAGGGCCGTAAGGTGGATTTCAAGAACACGGTCATCATCATGACCTCGAACCTGGGCTCGGCGTATTTGCAGTCGGAAGACATTCGCTCCGCCGATGGCTTCGAGCGCGCCTCGAAGCAGGTGATGGAGGCGCTGCACGGACATTTCAAACCCGAGTTTTTGAATCGCGTGGACGACGTCATCCTCTTCCATCCGCTGGGCAAGGAAGAGCTGGTGAAGATTGTCGAGCTGCGCCTGGAAGACCTGCGCCGGCTGCTTGCCGACCGCAAGATTTCCTTGGAACTGACCGAGGCTGCGAAAGAACTGCTCTTCACCGAAGGCTACGATCCTAACTTTGGAGCGCGTCCGCTGAAGCGGGCGATTCAGAAGCTGGTGCAGGATCCGCTGGCGCTGAAGATTCTCGATGGCGCGGTGCTGCATGGGGACCATGTGGTCGTGGACGCGGATAAGAAAGCGGGGAAGATGACGTTCAAGGTTAGTGAGCGAGTGGGGGAGAAAGCGGCGGCGCGGGCTAAGAAGTAGAGATCGGGCCGAGCTTCGCTCGGCGGGGCGGACGAATGCGTCCGCCCCTACGTGGATCTTGGCGCTTTGAAATGGCCGGCGATTTCTCCTCGCGACAGATACCACGCCACCATTACGCGCACGATGATCCCCAGGCCGCCGAAGGCGAGTGCTTTCGGTTGCACCGTCACGGTTGCGGCTGAAACTGATGGCACCAGCATTACGATTCCTGTGATGGCGATCAGCAGCGCGGCGTGTCTCGCGATGTTGTTGAGTTCCACTAGGCCCCACGCTACTCCGCCTGCTACGACTGCCACTAGCAGGAACATCTAGGGGCCCGCTAATTCGAGGCCGAACAAAAGCGGGGCGCCTGCCGACATGGATATCGTGCCTGGACGGAGCAGCATCAACCCGCCCGCGATGGCCAGATAGAGTTCCGCAGAGAGCGAACAACGCGGCGATGGCTCGCACTCCGTTTGGGATCGGGTTGGCGGCGCTGTCGGTCATGAGTCCCTATCGCGAATCCAGAGTTGTTGTGGCCACAGGCCGCTGCCGAGCTTCGCTCGGCTTGGACGGGCGAGGGCGCCCGTCCCCACACGATCGTCACGACCTCGCGCGACCTTTCGCCGCCTTGCTGGCCCTCGGCGTCGTCTTCGACTTGGAGGCTGGGCGCGCGCCCGGGCACTTTCCCGATTCTCGGATCGCCGGCTAGAACGAGGTCGCAGGCGCGCAGGGCCGCCTCCTCGAAATCGGGCGCGTCGGACGGAAGGACCTGCCAGCCCGTCACTTTCTTCCCCAGCACCTTGATGGAGCGCATGTTGGGGAAGTCGCGCCGCAGACTTTGGTGGTGCTCTTCGGTGGTGGCGAGCCACACCCCGTTGTCGGCGGTCTGGTTGCGGTTTGTCGCGGAGGATCAGGACAATCTTGTCCTGAACGTAGACGGCGAGGCAGCCGAACATGGGATGGGTCCTCGGCGACAGCGGAGCGATCGCGTCGAGCACGAATTCATGCGGGATAAGCTTGCGCTGCTTGGCGGCGAAGAGGGCGTCGTCGAGCGGGAGGGAATCCGTATTGCGACGGGACTTCGGCATACGAAGGGCGAATCAGATTCCGTTCCGCTTGCAACCAATATCGACTGTATATCACTGGCCGGTCAGGGGGCGAGTTGTTGCCGCTGGCTGCTCCAGATCGGTTTTGAGCGATGCCGTTGAGACTTGCGTCGATGTTGGTACCATGGTACATTGGTACGCGGAAGCCACAAGGAGAACATTATGATCGCCGCCGAGTTGATCGTCCTGGCGTTTGCCCTTTTCACTATTCACCACGCCCAAAGCACAAAGACGGCTCCGGCGCCGGTTGCCCTGGCGCACGTCAGCAACCGCTTTCATTTCCTGGTCCAGGCGCCTCTCAGCAGGCGGCTCCGCTCTTCGGGCCGGAAGGAGAGCGGAGCTGGGCGGGTGCGGAGTGGGATCCTCTGTTTCTCTACCCCCAGCCGGCGAAGGACGTACAGGGTGCGGTGTTCACGGTGCAGCAGGGCGGCCGTAAGAGCGTGTGGATCGCCACCTTGTTCGATGTGGACGGCGGACGGATGCAGTATGTGTCGGTTGTTCCCGGCATCAGGGCATCGACCGTCGATGTGCGACTTACCGCGGTCGATGCTTCGACTACCAGCGTGGAAGTGACGTATGTACGCACGGCGTTGGACAGCTCGGCGAATGAAGAGGTGCAAGCGTTGGGCGAAAGCGACCGTCTGGAAGGCCCGCATTGGCAGGAGAGCGATCGAAACTTACTTCAGAGGGCAGCGCGAAAGGAAACAATAACGAGCGCGAAGTTGCCGGCGATGCTGCGATGGAATTGCCGTTTCCCTCTCCAAAGTTGTAAGGTACTCGGTCAAGACTCGATGCAGCGAGGGATGAAATGAAACTCAGTCGGCGAATGTTTTGGTTGGTTATTGCGCTTTTCTGCTGCACAGTGTTTTCGATCACCTCTTCCTGGGCTCAGCCCGCCGCAGCCGGCGCTAAGACGGTCGTGATCCGCGCTGGGCATTTGCTGGACGTAAAAACCGGCAAGACGCTCGGCAACCAGATCATCGTGATTCAGGGCGATAAGATCGCTAGCGTTGGCGCCGACACGCAAATTCCCGCCGGAGCGCAGGTGGTCGATCTTTCGAACGCCACCGTGCTGCCGGGATTGATTGACGCACACACGCACGTCACGTTCAATCCGAACTTTGGCTACTCGCGGCTGGCGATCTCGGTGCCGCGCGAGGCTTTGATCGGAGCGAAGAACGCCCGGGTCACGCTGGATGCCGGGTTTACGACCATCCGCAACGTGGGGGCCAGCGGCTTCACCGACGTTGCCCTTCGAGATGCGATTAATGCCGGCGACGTGCCCGGACCGCGCATGCTGGTGAGTGGTCCGGCCCTAAGCATTACGGGCGGGCACTGCGACGACAATCTGCTGCCGTTTGAGTGGCATGCGCAAAGCGAAGGCGTGGCCGATGGGGTTGAAGCTGTCCAGCACAAGACGCGGGAGATTATCAAGTACGGCGCCGACCTGATTAAGATCTGCGCGACCGGCGGCGTGCTGTCGCATGGCGACAATCCGCAGGCCTCGCAATACACGCTGGAAGAGATGAAGGCCATCGTGGTGGATGCGCACCGACTGGGGCGCAAGGTGGCGGCGCACGCGCATGGAGCGGAAGGCATCCGCTGGGCATCGGAGGCGGGGGTGGATTCGATCGAACACGGGTCGTATATCGACGACGCGGCCATCGCCACGATGAAGAAGAACGGCACCTATCTGGTACCCACGCTTTACCTGGGCGACTGGTTTCTGGAAAACGCGGAGAAGATTGGGACGCCAGCGGAGCTGATCGCCAAGGGACGAGAAGTGATGCCGGCGGCGCGCAAGAATGTGGCACGTGCCTTTGCGGCGGGAGTGAAAGTCGGCTTCGGGACCGATGCCGCCGTGTATCCGCATGGGCTCAACGCGCATGAATTCGCGGTTATGGTGAAGTTGGGACTGACGCCGCTGCAGGCGATCCAGGCGGCGACTATCAACGACGCGGCATCTGCTGGGCTGGTCCGACAAAGTCGGAACTATCGAGCCGGGGAAGTGGGCCGATATCGTTGCCGTCGACGGCGATCCGCTGGCTGACGTCACTACTCTCGAACGCGTTAAGTTTGTTATGAAGGGCGGCGAGGTGGTTAAGAATTTGTACTCGAAGTGATACCGTGGACCAGATCCCCGACGGTCGGAGCAACGAGATGAAAGGCGACAGTTCAGCCGCGAAGACCCTAGCGCGTTCTTGGCCTGTCATTGCAGCCCTGGCGCTGCTTTGCTCTGCAGCGGACCACAAACTCTCTCAATCTGTGAAAGGCGCAGCAGCAGTTGTTTGCATTCTCCTTCTGGTCTATGCCTCGCGTGTCTTACGAGCGGACGTTCACGGTCGCTTACGCCCTTATGTAGTACCCCTCCTTCTAGTCCCAACTATGCTTGCCCTTTGGTTGGGATTAAACCAACTAAGAGTGGAGTTCTACGACGCAGACTTGAATAGACTCTTCCATAGCAGGCCATTGACGGAGAGGGCATATGAAACCGTTTTGATGTTGCAGGATGCAATCCAATGGATTGTTGGTGTGCTGCTCGTGGTCTTGGTCGTCGCTACTCTCTACGAATTCGCGCGTTGGTCGGGGACCAAGACCGGTGTGGTGCGGCGATAGCGTGCGCAGCTTGCTTTAGAATTCCCACCGATGTCCATCGAATTTCAGATTCAAGCGACTCGCGGTGCGGCCCGCACCGGCAAGCTCATCACTCCTCATGGAGAGGTGGAGACGCCGGTGTTCATGCCGGTGGGGACGCTTGGTTCGGTCAAGGGCGTTTCGCAGGATGTGCTGGAAGAACTCGGCGTCGAGATTCTGCTCAGCAATACCTACCATCTTTTTCTGCGGCCGGGCGTTGAGACGGTGCGGCAGATGGGCGGGCTGCACCGATTCATGTCGTGGGATCGGGCCATCCTCACCGACTCGGGCGGGTTTCAGGTATTTAGTCTGAACGATCTGCGCAAAGTCGGCGAAGAAGGGGTGGCGTTCCGCTCGCACCTGGACGGCTCGCCGCACTTTCTCAGTCCGGAAAAAGCCATGGAGATCCAGATTGGCCTCGGGGCCGACATCATTATGGCGTTTGACGAATGCACCGAGTATCCGGCGGACCGCGCGCGGATGCGGGCTTCGATGGAGATGACGCTGCGCTGGGCCGCGCGCTGCAAGAGCTATTTCGAAGAGCACAAGGGCGAAGTGCCGTGGAACAGCTCTCAGCTCTCAGCTGTCAGCTCTCAGGAAAAACAGGTCCTTCGCTCCGCTCAGGATGACAATCGTGGGGAAGGGCACTTTCAAACCCAATCGCTTTGTTCGGGATTGTGCAGGGCGGGATGGATCGTGAGCTGCGACGCGTATCGGCTGAGCGGACTATTGATATTGGTTTCCAGGGATATGCCATCGGCGGGCTTAGCGTTGGCGAGCCTCGGGAGCTTACCCGCGACATTGTCGAGTCCACGCTGGAGCATCTTCCTTCCCATCAGCCGCGTTATTTGATGGGGGTTGGGACTCCGGAAGAGATTGCCCAGTATGCGCAGTTGGGCGTGGATATGATGGATTGCGTGCTGCCTACGCGGGCCGCGCGGCATGGATTGCTGTTTACTTCCGAAGGCAAGGTGTCGATCAAGCAGGTGCGGTACGCGCAGGACGAGGGCGCGCTCGACCCCGCCTGCGACTGCCGCGTGTGCCGGCGCTATTCGCGGGCCTACCTGCGGCATCTTTATGCGTCGAACGAGATGCTGGCGCAGGTTTTGAATACGGTGCACAACCTGCACTATTACCTGGCGACCATGCGGACGGTCCGCGGCTGGATCCGGGCGGGGCGGGGTGCCGCTCCCCAGGTTTCTTAGCAGCGTGACCGCGTGATTGGTCGTACGATGGAGTGACGGGCGTTTCGCCCGTCCAGCAGTTCGGCGGCCGGGCGGGGACGCCCGGCTCTCCACTAGCTTGGGTTGTAAATTCGGCGGGGCGTCCTTGACACTGGGCGGGCCGTCCGGCATTCTATTTAACTTGGGAACAAGGTCTGTTTCTTTCTGTGCCGATCCGAAGCGAAACCGGAGCGCGGCATCGCCGGTTCCAGCCTGCAAGGAGTAGGGTCCTCCGGCCTTAGAAGAAAAGAATTCCCGCAATTCAGGAGAGGATCGGTTTGGCGGTGGAAATGATTGTGTCGAGCATGGCGTCGGGTATGACTGGCGGATGGGCATTTTGGCTGCAACTACCCGGGGGCGGAGGTCTGCTTACGCTGGCGCCTCTGGTGTTTATCTTCGCGATTTTCTACTTTCTGCTGATTTTGCCGCAGCAGCGCAAGCAGAAAAAGTGGCAGACCATGCTGGGCGAGTTGAAAAACGGGGACAAGATCGTGACCAGCGGCGGGCTGCGCGGGACGATCATGAGTATTAAGGACGATGCGCTGGTTTTACGCGTGCCGCCCGACAATTTGAAGATTGAAATCAGCCGCGCATCGGTGGTGTCGGTGACGACGGACGAAGCGAAGTGAGCGGCGACTTTGAGAACTCGGCGTTTGTGAATCCGGGCCGGGTTTTCGGGCGAAAGTAGGGGTCCTTCTACTCCGCTCAGGATGACAGATTTAGGATTGGTTTTTCATGAATAAGAACCTCAGCTGGAAGTTGACGGTGATCCTCGGAACCCTGCTGGTTTTCGTGTTCGGCATTTTCGGCGTTCCGAAGGAGTGGTCGGGCAAGGGGATGGTGGCGTCGATTGGCGACCGCATTCATTTGGGGCTCGATCTGCGCGGCGGGACGCACCTGATCCTCCAGGTGCAGGTCAATGACGCGGTCAACGTCGACTCCGACAATGCGATTGCGCGCCTCAAAGAGGACTTCCGCACACACAAGATCAATTACGCCGACATCGCCAAGCCCGATCCGGTGAACCATCCGGAAATGATCGTGGTCAAGGGGATTACGCCGGATCAGACGAGCGATTTCAAGAGCGTCATTTCCGACCGGCTGCCGGAGTACGACGCCAGTTCGGGCGCGGAGAATTCCTGGACCATCTCGATGAAGTCGCAGAACCTCACCGATTTGAAGAACCGGGCGGTTACGCAGGCGATCGAGACCATCCGCAATCGGATCGACCAGTTGGGCGTGAGCGAACCGGTGATCCAGGAACACGGACTGGGGCAATATCAGATTCTGGTGCAACTTCCGGGCGTGGACGATCCGGCGCGGGTGAAGGAAATCATGCAGTCCACGGCGATGCTGGAAATCAAGCAATCGCTGGGCGGACCCTATGGAAGTCAAGAGCAGGCCTTGCAGGACAAGGGTGGCGTGCTGCCTCCGGATACGGTGCTGATGTCGGGAAAGAGCATCGGCTCGCGCAACACCGAAGGCGGCGAAGCCTGGTACATCATCTCGCGTGCCTCGGCCGTGACCGGGCGCGATCTTCGGACTGCGGAACCGTCCACCGACGAGAATGGCCAGCCGGCGGTTCGTTTTATCCTTACCAGTGAGGGCGGGCGCAAGTTCTTCTCCTTTACTTCCGCGCACGTGGGCGACTTTTTGGCGGTGGTTCTCGACAACAAGGTGCAGGAAGTTGCGACGATTAAAGAAGCCATACACGACACCGGCATCATCAACGGCCGGTTCACCCAGCAAGAGACGCAAGACCTTTCGATGACCCTGCGTTCGGGCGCTCTGCCGGCGAGCATTAAGTATCTGGAAGAGCGGACGGTCGGGCCATCGCTGGGCGCGGATTCGATTCGTTCCGGCGTGCAGGCGGCCATCTACGGCATGCTCGCCGTTCTGATTTTCATGCTGATTTACTACCACTGGGCGGGCGTGAATGCCGATGTGGCGCTGATCCTGAACCTGGTCATTCTGCTCGGGTTCATGGGCTACTTCGGGGCGGTGCTGACGCTGCCGGGTATTGCCGGCGTCATCCTGACGGTGGGCATGGGCGTGGATTCGAACGTGCTGATTTTTGAGCGCATCCGGGAAGAACTGAGGAACGGCAAGACGCCGCCCTCGGCAGTGGAGCAGGGGTTCAGCCACGCCTGGATCACCATCGTCGATACCCACGTTACGACCATCGTTTCCGCCGCGATTCTGTTCCTCTTCGGAACAGGGCCGGTAAAGGGATTTGCCACGACGCTGGTCTTCGGTTTGCTCGCAAACCTGTTTACGGCAGTGTTTGTATCGCGGGTGATTTTTGATTGGGTGCTGAGCCGGAAGCAGCGCGGCGAGGCATTGAGCATTTAGGAAGAACGGCTTCTGGCTTCTGGCCGCTAGCTTACTGCAAGCCGATGCAGGTTTGCTAGAAGCCAGCAGCTGGTAGCTAAGCAAGACTCTGGAGGGTTGCAACGTGGAATTTTTTCGCGACACAAGCATCGATTTCCTCGGCAAGAAATGGTACTTTCTCACCTTCTCGCTGATCTTCAGCGTGGCCGGTATCATCTCGATGGGCCACCGCTGGGCGACGACTGGGATCGCCAGTTCCCCTGGGTGTGGACTTCCGCGGCGGCACGCTGGTTTACGTGAAGTACGCGCACACGCCCGATCTGGCCGTCATCCACGCTGAGACCGAGCGCGTTGGATTGAAGAATACCCGCGTCCAAAGATACGGGGCGGCCGCCAACAACGAGGTGCTGATCCAGCTCGATATCCAGGAGACCAGCGAACAGGCTCTGGACAAGGGCAAAACCCAGATTCTTCAAGCGCTCGAAAGCAACGCTCCCCCGGGCAAGCAGGACCTGAACAACTCCAGCTCCCTGGCCATCACGAATTATCTTCTGGAGAAGGACCCGCTCCTGCTCGGAGCCGGCGCCGAGGCCAACCCTCGCTACACGGCCATGGCGCAGGCCATCGTCGACTATCGCGACAAAACGAAAAGCGGAGTGCTGGGCTCGATTGATGAGTTGAAGGGTGTGGCCGGTCCTGCCGTGGTTGCGTCGTTGCAAGAAAATTTCTTTGTCTCCGACTTTGGCATCCGCAACGTCGAGATCGTGGGCCCGCAAGTGGGACAGCAACTGCGCAAGCAAGCCATCCTGGCCACGCTTTATTCGCTGGGCGGAATGCTGGTTTACCTGGCGTTGCGCTTCGAATGGATCTACGGAGTCGCGGCCGTATTGACGGTTTTCCATGACACGTTGATCACGGTCGGCGTCTTCTCGCTGCTGGACCGGGAAATCTCGCTGACCGTGATTGCGGCCATCCTGACCCTGATTGGATACTCCAATAACGACACCATCGTCGTGTTTGACCGGATACGGGAGAACATCAAGCTGCTGCGGCGGGACCGGCTGGCCGACATTGTCAACAAGAGTATTAATCAGACCTTAAGCAGAACGATCTTGACAGCGGGCCTGACTTTCCTTACCGTTCTTGCGCTGTTCCTTTTCGGCGGCGAGGTATTGCATAATTTCAGCCTTGCCCTGGTCATCGGAATTCTGATCGGGACCTATTCCTCGATTGCGATTGCCGCCCCGATTCTGGTGGCCTACCAGGAATGGCGGGGCGAGCAGGGCAAGAAGCCGATTTCCATGCCGCTGCGGTCCGGCAACGGGGCCCAGCCGAAGGAAAAAGTTAAAGTCTAAATCCGGCTATGTGGCGTAGAATCTTAACCTGTCCGCAGAGGCAGGAATTGACAGAGAAGATAGCTCGAAAAAGCGGGAGCAAAGAGGATGCGGCCGGTGTCTAAATCTTCTTAAGGGTTACGTGTAGGAGAAAGCTTATGTTTGAAGACAGCCTCATTGAATCGGGCAACCGATTCAAGACTAAACGGTTGAGCACCACCATCTTTTCCTTCACTCTGCAGGTTCTGCTCATCTGCGTTCTGATTCTGATCCCCCTGATTTATACCGACGCGCTGCCTAAAACGCAGCTGATGACTTTCCTGGTCGCGCCACCGCCACCGCCACCGCCACCACCACCGCCAGTCGCTGCCGTTAAGGTAGTTAGGGCGGTGAGCGAAATGGTCAACAACCAGTTGCGCACCCCGACTAGGATCCCGCAGAAAGTACAAATGATCCGGGAAGAGGAAGCGCCGCCGGATCTGGGTGGCTCGGGCGTCCCGGGAGGTATCCCGGGCGGGTATGGAAGCTCGTCGGG
>CAWABC010000042.1:0-33511 GCA_963780105.1 uncultured Acidobacteriaceae bacterium | reverse complement strand
CCGGCGGCGACTACGGACAAATGTCGAACAAGGAGTTACACTAACACTCCCGCTGGTACAAAAAGTCTGTCAGGTCATGGTGACGCCCACCTCTCGCAGCCGTTCAGAATCGGCAGAATTGATGCTGCGAAAGGATATGTGCACGTCTTCGACGATACTTCGCTCGATCTGGTGATGGGGACGCTAGACACTATTAGTGACTTCGTCCGATATCTTGAACGCAAAGAGGCATTAATGACTGGTTCGATACCAGTCATCGCTACGGGAAAGGACGGGAACTGCTGGCCGCATACTTCTGGGCCTCGATGAAGATCAGCAGCACTGTTTCACAGTTCCGCCTGGGTGTCGGGCTGTGGTCGTCAGCGAAGGTCGATGGGCCTCCTTTTGCGCGAGTCCTGAACGCAAGGCACAGATCGAATCGAACAGCGTCAGCTATCTCTGGGACCAAATGATTGAGAAAGTCTCCAGTCATTTGAGGGAGGGAACCTTCAAGTCCACCGCGAGCGGGATCGGCGAAAATGAGAAGTCATTCCGGTGGATGGCTAAAGAAGATCGTTGGACTCGCAGGATACTCGCGAATGCGTTCACAGAAGCACTCGAGCACACAGAACCAAACATCAAAGCTACACGTATTGTCAAGGCGCCTCGCTCTGGCAAACCGTATTACGTCTTTCTTTTGTTGCCACAATATCCAGCATGGAATAGAGAGCAATATCGCGGTATCCGCGCTAAGATGCTCACCGATTATTGCGTGCTAGTTAGGCTACAGTTTCCCGACGCCGACAATGTGGTGGGAATCGCAGCAGAATCTGGCGATCTTGAACTTAGTTCCCTGGATGTCTCCTATTTTGACGCAGCGAACTGGACCCCTGAATTGGCGGGACAGGCAAAAGAGTTTAAACGAATCAATGGCGCGTTCACCGATCCGACCACAACGACTTGGATTGATAAAGAATGTCCGACCAAGCTTCAGGAAAAAGAGCGTGTTTCACGCAATTCTCTATGCACTTGTGGAAGCGGCAAGCGGTACAAGCGTTGTTGTGGAAAGGGTCTGTTCCGTAAAGAACGGCTGGGACTATTTGATGAGTAAACGTCTCGCATCCGACATGCCGCCTAGAGCTTTTCATTATTAGTAATGGGAAGTCTTAGTGCTGAAGTCGGCTTGTTGGAAGTGATCGATTACTCCCAAACTAGGGAACGGGGTTCTCGCACCACGTCGATTTGATCAGTTTCTTGCCGCCGATCGCGGTTCGATGGATCAAGGTAGACTGACTGTGAATCAGTCGAAAACCGCGGTTTTGCTGAGGTTCTTGGCGATCCGGTGTGCCAGTTGTGTGCCAGATTCAGCTCGAGTTCTACCTCGCCCTCTACCCCCATAATCAGCCAGTTGGGGCAGACTCTGTGTCCCGGGGCTGCCAACTTCTGATCCTTACCACCTTCAGGGGGTTTACGACCAGGGCTGAACAACTGATTAAGAAGTCAAGTAGGGCCCTTCCATCCACGCTCTATTGAGCATTGCATAATATAGTTACAATGGAAACAGTTCTGCCTGCTCGCCAGAAGGCGATGACCAGACGTGGGTCGCGGCGCATGCGGCGCAGAGCCTTGCGGGCATAATGGCTTAACTGGCCAAAGTTCTGCGGGCAGAAGTTGGGCAGTTCGTGTTGTTTCCAGTGCGACCACAGGTACTCGACCGGATTCAGTTCCGGCGCATAGCCGGGAAGAAACTCCACCCACAGCGCCCGCGCTGCTGGCGGATGAACTCCCAGATCATGCGGCTGCGATGGCCAGTAATCCGTCCCAGACGACCAGCAGCTTGCCCGGAATGTGGCGCAGCAAGTGCTCCAGGAACTCGATGACCTGCGGGCTGCGAATGGTCCCGGGAAAGAGTCGGAAGTAGAAGTTCCACCACGTCACCCCCGCCATGGCCGACAGCGTCTTCCAGTTGAAGTGATATTGCAGCACCGGCGTCTGTCCCTTCGGCGCCCAGGTGCGACAGCGGTGCGGCCGTTCGCTCAGTCCGCTTTCGTCGATGAAGACGATGGTGCGGCCCTCTTTTTGGGCTTTTTTTTAATCTCCGGCCAACGCTCCCGTTTCCAGTGCCGGATTTATCTTCGTCGCGCTCCAGCGCACGTCCTACCGGACGCTGGCAACTCCAGCCCAGTTGCCGCAGAATCCGCCAGGCTTGCGAGGGGTGATACTTCACCCCGCATTCCTGCTCGATCAGATGAGCCACGCGCCACGAAGTCCACAGGCTGGTCTCGTACCCTAAGGCCTGCGGCCCACGCTTCAGTCCCTTCTCGATGTGCTGCAGATCCTCGGGCCGTAAGCGGGCTCTGCGCCCAGCGTGCCCCGCCTTCTTCAGCGCTCGCACTCCACCTTGCTTCAACTGTGCCGCCCACCGACTCACCGACTGCCGATGCACTCCCACCTGCCGCGCTACCTCTGCCGGATGTACTCCTTGCCGCAACAGTCGAGCCCCCAACAGCCGCCGCTCCTCCAACTTCTCAAAGTCTCGCCGTACTCCCGCCGGGTTTCCCATGACCGCAGAGTAGCATAGGATCTCCAGAATGTCACTATATTATTCAATTCTCAATAGCAACTCACAATGTACCAATAACTTACAAAAGTCTTGCGCGCACAGAGAACCACTTCCAAGTGCTTGAAACGCTGGCGGTGTTTAGCAACATACAGCCACAGTTACAGCCACACCTCCGGCAACCGATTTTCGGTGCAGGACAAAGCTAGAAGGCGGATGTGAGGCAACTGCTCTTCGCAGCTGGGTGGAAGGTATGGCCATCAGTTAGGGCACCAGTGCATTTGAGGCCGTCGATTTCCCTTTCTGTCGGTGACTACAAGCCATTTCATGCGTACAGACTGAAGTTTTGCTTGGCTACTCTCGTAGACTGGCGGAACCGGCACGAGAGATTTCCTAGCCATCGTTGCTGAATGCATAATGAGCGGCGTCGTTGAGAACATCGTCTTTTCCTCCTTTCTTCAAGATCCTTAGCACGCGGTTTGCCTTTTGCCACATCTCAAGCGGTAATTCTCCGCAACAAGATGAGTGTTTGGAGCGCCGCCTGATATGCCCACATGTAGGAATTGACCTTTAGCGGGCACGGGATGTGTCACGAATTGGTCAGAGAATCACTGTGTTCGCCACTTAGCTGGAACGCGATTTGGAAATCAATCTGCAATGTTCATCGCGTGCATCAGGATGGCGCAAGCCATGCCCGAGTGTGGTAACCGCGCTTAATTTTCGCTTGGCGCGCCTCCCGACTTCGGTGTGCTGGGATGACGGTGGTGCGAGCACTGCCCTAGTCGTGGGTAGTGGGCTAGAGTTGGAAGCGGGTGAACCGAGGACGACTGAGCCAGCAACACACTAGCTCACTACCTACTCTCGCTGTTCGGAGTATTGCCCGATTTCGGGCAGTGCTCATGCGACGGCGGCAGATCAGCGTGGGGAAGAGTCACTCTTGTGCGTTCTGCTATGGGGTGCGGCATGCCGCGCCGGCTACCAACTCCGTTCGCCAGTGCATAGAGTTTTGGAGATTTGTTCGAGATCGAGATCGTAATCAGGAACAACCCCGCAATCGTTGACCAGAAGAGAGAGCGGGCGCGACGGCACAAGGACAACGTCAAACCGGTTGCACTGCTGGCCCCGATCAACTTCGCCAGAATCATATTTCCGCCCTCATAGGTCCCTACGTTTCCCGGATTGAAGATTCCTACGACATTGATCAGCTTGGTTAGAGCTTCGAGAATTAATGCCTGCACCAAGCAGGCCGGAACTCGCATGAAGTGCAACACCAAGTAAACTTCCAGTATTGCCAAACAATGACACGCCAAGTTCAGGCTCAGGCTGCCCCAGAAAAGTCCCGGTGCCTTGTGGCAAAACTGTTGGAGGTTGTTCTCAGCGGAACGAATTACTGACTGCTTGTCCATTACCCAGACTCTGCACCATGGCAGGCGCGCGATCATACCTGCGCACCGGGACAACAGGGGCCAGCGACGTTGCATAGCTACGACAGTTGCAACCAGCAACAGCAGCAGCACGCTTGCTGACAAAACGAGACAGAGTCGCCAGCTTTCAGAAAGCGAAACCAGGACCCGAGCATATCAAACAAGTGGCAGATGCCGGCCTGAAGCGTTTGCGAACCGATCACATCGATCTCTTCTACCAACACCGCGTCGATCCTGACGTGCCGATCGAGGACGTGGCTGGAGCGGTGAAAGAATTGATTGCCGAGGGCAAGGTCAAGCACTTCGGCCTGTCTGAAGCCGGGGTACAGACTATCCGCCGTGCGCACGCCGTTCAGCCGATCACCGCGGTCCAGAGCGAATACTCTCTGTTCTGGCGTGGTCCAGAAGCCGAGCTTCTGCCGACGGTAGAGGAGTTGGGCATCGGGTTCGTTCCGTTCAGCCCACTCGGCGCGGGGTTCCTCACGGGCAAGATTGACGAGAACACGAAGTTCGATCCCACCGACTTTCGGAATCTCGTACCTCGCTTTTCGCCCGAGGCGCGCAAGGCCAACATGGTTCTGGTCGACTTGGTCAGGGCCGTCGCGGAACGCAAAGGCGCGACGCCGGCGCAAGTCGCACTCGGTTGGCTGCTGGCGCAGAAGCCGTGGATCGTGCCGATCCCAGGAACGACTAAGCTTCATCGGCTGGAGGAAAACCTCGGCGCGGTGAATGTCGAGCTGACCGAGAACGACCTCAAGCAGATTGACGAGGCTTCTTCCAAACTGAAACTCGAAGGAGCCCGCCTTCCTGAAGCTGCACTTAAGATGACCGGTCGCTGAGCGCTTCCAGCAGTGAGGGAACGGATGCGGATATTCATGGCGATTGAAATGGGCCGTAAACGAAGGCTCGAAGGAGAGATTATGTTGCAAAAACAAGAATCTGGAAGCAGTAATCTGGAATGTGCGGCCCGCAGCGTCAACGTCGCTGAACATCGAAAGTCTCTCATCGCGCTAGTGCTGATGGCGGCCTTTCCTCTGTCTTTAGCGACTGCGCAGGAGAGTAGCAACAGCAACCCTCTAGCAGCGGCAACCCCCGGCCTCGCGCCAAAGGTCGTCAACATCTGGCCTGGCGTCGCGCCCGGCTCCGAACAATGGAAGCAGCAGGAGGCCACGCTTGGTTCCGGCCCCATGCAGCGCATCGTCAACGTGACTACGCCAACCCTGACAGCCTACCTGCCCGACCCGGCCAAGGCGACAGGCACCGCGGTCATTATCGCCCCCGGCGGAGGCTTCATTTTCCTTGGCACGGATACCCACGAAGTCGCGGAGTGGCTGGCCGCCCGAGGACTTGCGGCATTCGTCTTGAAGTACCGGACAGTTCAGCTCGACGGTCAGAACGAAGCGCAGTTAAACCAGTCCGGCGGAGCGCGCTTCGGAGCTCAGTTGAGCAATCACGCCTTGATCGCAGAGGACGGAAAGTACGGCATTGCCGACGGCATTCAGGCGGTCAAAGTAGTACGCGCGCACGCCACCGAATGGGGCATCTTTCCGGATCGCATCGTCTTCATGGGATTTTCGGCTGGCGGGTCGATCACGGAGTTTGCGTCCGTTCAGCCGGATGTGAGCGCGCGTCCGAACTACGCTGCTCCGATTTACGGCGCGCCTTTTCCTGTGCCTCCGATACCAAAAGAAGTGCCACCCCTCTTCATGGAGATGGCGCAAGACGACACACTCGCCGGACCCCAAATCGTCGCTTTCTACGATGCACTCAAATCGGCCGGATACAAGCCGGAATTCCACATTTATAACTCCGGCGGTCATGGCTGGGGTATGCGCAACCAAGGTAAATCGAGCGATCACTGGATCGACGACTTTTACTATTGGCTGGACGCACAAGGTCTAACGCGCCCGCAGTCCCAAGCACAAACAGGAGACGCAATTTTCCCGAAAGGCGAACTGTCCCCGACTAAAAATCACACGGGAAATATTTGGCTTAAAGAGTTAAATGTAGGTGACAGTACGTTCGACTCGAGTATTGCTGTAGCAACCTATGATGCCGGCGCAAAGCTAGACTGGCATATTCATCCCGGTGGTCAAGTTCTGCTTATCACGGAAGGCACCGGCTATTATCAGGAAAGGGGAAAGCCCATACAAATAGTTCACAAGGGGGATGTAATAAAATGCCTTCCGGGCGTAGAGCATTGGCACGGTGCAGCACCGAACAGTGGCTTTGCTTACCTGGCAGTTACACCCACTCAAAAGGGAAAAACAATTTGGTTGGAGCCTGTTAGCGATAAGGACTACAACAGCTTGAAATAAAAGATTTCCGGGGTAACCGCTTCTTCGTGACGACCAACAAGACTTGAAATTGCCAGGGGTAGTTTCTCATTCGTGGCAAAAAGGAAGTAATCTGGCGGTGTCGTTCACTTGTGTATCGCGCCTGCGGCTTGTCAATTCACCGCGTTTGATGGCGTCATCATCGCCGCCAGCATGTCATCCTGCGCTGCCAAACGATCTTCGCTCATGCTGTGGGCGTAAATCCCGAGCGTCGTAGACACGTCGCTGTGGCGAAGTATCTTCTGCACAGTCTTCACGTCTGTTCCTTTCCGCACGAGGAAACTCGCCAAACTGGAGATGCGAAGCCCCGTAGCCGAGATGAGGAGTGTGAGAGTCCGCTCCGGTTGAGGCTCATCCATAAGAGAGTCCAGCCACATTTCGATTTCCAACGGTTGAATGCGGAGCGCGTCCTTCTTCTGATTGATCGTCGCCAAACGGGTGTTGGTGACTTTATGGAGGCTGAGGTCACCTCAATCGAAATGGAAGTTCCCCACCCACCGGGAACGGCAGGGGGAATTGAGATGGTTCTTCGGAATCAGGACGGCTCCCGCTTGGCGATTGGGAGTCTCAGAGTTTATCTTGGTACAACACGGCCCGGCTAGTAGAAACCTTCGTATGAACGTTCTCATTGTGAATTCGGGGAGTTCCAGCCTGAAGTTTCAACTGATCGCCACCGATCTTGATCGGATCCAACAATATAAGGACGATCGCATCTGTCGAGGTGAGATTGAAGGTATTGGCGGTGAGGCGGTCATGCGCATTCAATATCGCCGTCAGCCGACGCAGACCTTCACCGCCGCGCTACGTGACGTTGCCCCCGCGTTGGAATACTTGATTCGCTACATGGCGTCAGATCGTTCAGGCATATCGGAAATCAAAAGCACCGCCGATGTGCATGCCGTGGGACATCGCGTGGTCCATGGAGGTGAGCTATTCGAGCAATCGGCTCTGATTGACGACCGGGTGTTAAAGGGGATCGAGGACTGCATTGATCTTGCGCCTCTGCACAATCCCAATAACATCAAAGGCATTCTGGCGGCTCGCGAGCTTTTCGGCAAGGCGGTTCCGCAGGTAGCAGTATTCGATACAGCCTTCCATCACTCGCTTCCCGAGCAGTCCTATTTATATGCCGTGCCCTACCATCTTTATCGGCGGCACCGCATCCGCCGATACGGATTTCACGGGACCTCCCACCGCTACGTTGCATTCCGCTATCGCGCCCTGCGGGGACTCACCCGCAAGCAAACCAACATCATCACACTGCATCTGGGAAATGGCTGCTCGGCAGCTGCCATCAAAGGAGGATCTTCCGTCGATACTTCGATGGGGATGACTCCTCTGGAGGGGCTGGTTATGGGAACCCGCTCGGGCGATCTCGACCCGGCGGTCGTCAATGTGATCGCGAGAAAAGAGGGACTCTCCGCCTCTGAGGTGGACAGCCTCCTGAACACGCAGTCGGGTTTGCTCGGCATTTCCGGGCTCACTAACGACATGCGCGAGCTACAGGCTGAGCTCAAAGAACATGACGACCGCCGCGTCCGGCTGGCCATCGAAATCTTCTGTTACCGTGCGCGGAAATACATAGGCGCCTTCCTGGCTGCGATGGGTGGCGCCGACGCGCTCGTATTCACTGGCGGCATCGGAGAAAACTCGCCGGATGTCAGGGCTGGGATCTGCGTCGGAATGGAATGGGCCGGTCTCTGTCTCGACGCGGCAAAGAATCAGGAGACTGTCGGCCGAGAAGGCAAGATCAGCGACGACGGCTCCAAGTTGCTCGCCTACGCCATCCCGACTGATGAGGAACTCCTCATCGCTCGGGACACGGTGCGGGTCATCCTTGGCGAGCCTCACCCCTCGTAATCGCGCATCCTGCGGGCGGTTAGTACGGCCAGGTCCAATCAGCGGCGGCAGGTTTATCGATGCCGTATTGATGCGCGTATTCTCTGCATTCGATCTGCTGGTTCAGGAATCTTTCCTTGGCATGGCCGCCGATCTTCTGCAATCTTGGCACCCGGTCAACAACGTCCATAGCAAGGTTGAACCGGTCAATATTATTGTCGATAGCCAACTCAAGTGGCGTATTGATGCTGCCACGTCGGATGTCGAAACTCTGTCTGTAGCATGACGGCTCAGATGAATTAAGATTTACTGCAATGGCGTGGAAGGCGATTGCCGGGCCAGCGAGAATCTAGTGAACTGTAGTATCACGAGGCGCACGCGCTGGACGAAGCAACATGTGGGGCGGCGATGGGGGCGCTCAATTCGAACAGGGATCGACATCAACTATGAAGATTTTGCTAGCGATTGACGATTCGAAATTTGCCGAGGCGGCGATCCAGACGGTAATCTCGCAGGTTCGTCAGGATCATACACAAGTGCTCGTGCTGCACGTGGTGGATTGGAGCAACTTTATGCCGACTCCCTTTCCCAGAGTCGGGGAGCAACCGATGTACAGCGCGCGTCAACTGGAATCCATCATAGAGGGTGAAAACACGAAAGCTCACAAGCTGGTGAGCAGTGCCGCTGAAAGTCTGCGCTCGGCGGGGTTTGAGGCGAGTACGTCCGTGCGAGAGGGGGATCCCAAAATGGTAGTTCTCGATTGTGCTACCGAGTGGGGATCTGACTTGATTATCGTTGGATCACACGGGCGCAAGGGTGTCGCTCGTTTTGTGTTGGGAAGCGTATCAGAAGCCGTCGCTCGCTATGCTCGCTGCTCGGTTGAAATCGCGCGTTTGCCAACCAACCTCTGAGCGATTCGTTGCGGATCTGTTCCCAACCGTGCGGGGACGGGACGGAAAAGAAAAATGACCACCGACAATGTGGAGCCGATTCGACAATGTGAGATCAGCCTTCTGAGAAAGCTCCCGCAAGGGTGACGAACGGGGCGTTCCCTTGGCCGCCAAGTTGAAATGCGGGTGGAGACGGAGCGATGGATGATTGCGCTGTGCGCCAAAGTAAGAGCTGTTTATCGGGTCCGTGAGGATAGGAATGGAACAACTTTCTGCCGAATCGCATCATTCTCGTGAGAGTCTGTCAAGGTCCATAGCCAAGACGGTGACCTACCGGGTGCTGATCATGATCCTGGATTTTTCGACCATATATCTGTTTACCGGAAAACCTAAGATTGCCCTCGGATTCATGGTGGTGAGCAACGTGTATACGACAGTTGGGTACTTTGCCCACGAGAGGATTTGGGACAGGATTAAGTGGGGGAAGGCGATATATAAGGTTAGTGCCGCATGAAGCGCGAACTGTTCCCCCTGTTACTCGGAGGCTCAACGACGGATAACTGCACTCCATACGGCTGCACTGGAGACACGCGCGCCAAGGCTCGCCGGGGAGCGGTCTGCTGGGAGGAGCAACTCTAGTGGAACTCTACCATCGCCTGCCCCCCGAGGTTGTGAAGATTGCGCTTGTGCTGTTTTTGTCTTTCCTGATCGGATTGGAACGGGAAGAACACAAGGCAGCAGGCGGCTCTTACTCCTTTGGAGGAGTGCGCACATTCCCGCTCATCGGACTGATTGGTTATTCCATTGCTCTCATCTCGGGCACACAGCTACTGCCGGTGACGATAGGCTTTCTGGTAGTCGCCGGATTCTTGCTTTTGTCCTACTGGCACAAACTTTCAGCCAGTGAAGCTGCCGGGGTCACTTCAGAAATGTCAGGTCTCACGACATTCCTGGCGGGAGTGCTCGTCTGTTACGGACACTTCTGGATTGCTACCACGCTGAGCGTTGCCAGCCTGCTTTTGCTCGATCTCAAAGTGGCTCTTGAGAAGCTTGCCGTTCGCATCGCTCCGCAGGAAATTCTTACGTTCGCCAAGTTTCTGCTTCTGACCGGTGTCATCCTGCCCGTGCTGCCGAATCAGGAATTCAGCCGATTCCATATCAACCCTTTCAAGACCTGGCTCGTCGTGGTTGCGGTCAGCACGATCTCATACGGCAGTTACGTTCTGCAAAAGGTGACGAAGGGACAGGGCGGGGTCGTGCTGGCAGCGCTGCTGGGCGGGGCGTATTCATCAACGGTGACTACGGTCGTGATGGCGCGCCGAGCTGCTCGTGAACAGCATCCCCACCTCTTCGCCGGGGGCATCTTGATCGCCTCCGGTGTGATGTACCTGCGACTGGTCGCGCTTCTGGCCCTTTTCAACCGACAACTGATGTCTTTGCTGGTGCTCCCGTTTTTGGTGCTGGCCAGTCTGGCAGTCGGCATCGGTTGGCTTTGGACATCGCCGAGCGGATCCCAGTGCTCAGGCGGTGCAGCGCGAGTTCGAACCCAAGAATCCACTCGAGTTGCTAGCAGCTTTTCTCTTCGCCGTGTTGTTTCTGGCGATGCTGATAGCTACCCAGTTGGCCGTGACTTATCTCGGGAAAGCGGGAGTGAATACCCTGGCCGCCATCATGGGTGTTACCGACGTAGATCCGTTCATCATGGGGATGACCCAGGCAGCGGGTGCCCTCACACCTCTAAAAGTAGCGGCGGCCGCGGTTCTAATCGCCGCCGCCAGCAACAATCTCGTGAAAGGGATTTACGCCTACAGCCTGGCCGACCGGAAGACCGGTTTGCAGAGCCTTGCGCTTCTGACAGCTCTGGGCGCGCTGGGTCTCGTCCCCTTACTTTGGCTAGGATCGTGAAAGTTCGCTGCTAAGGATGGGGCATCCGGCTTCGCTCAGGATGACAACTCAGAGTTGATTTGCTCCGTCTTTCCCGGAGAAAACAATTTGAATTTGAGACTCCGTTCGCGGCGGCTCTCTTCTTCCAAGTGCCGCGAGCGCGCTTTCAGCAAATCATTGAGCGACACCAGGCCTAGAAACTTTCTTGTGGCACGCTCCACGACCGGCATTCGGGTGCAGCCCTTTTCCACCATGCGATATACGACCACGCGCAGCGGCTCGTCGGGATAGGCCTCAACTGTGCTGGTTCGCACCAGATCGCCGATCGGCAAGGGTTCGGCTGTTTCCCGATTCTGTATCTTTTCCATGCGCTGGCTTATGTCGCCGCGCGTTACCACACCGACCAGCTGACCTTCCCGGTTCACGACCGGCAGCAGGCGCTGCTCCTGGCGGCGGTTGTGATCGTGATCGGTGCGCAAGGAGCGCCATATTTCGCCGAGCGTACTGGCGGCTGGCAATACCGCGACCTTGGTTCGCATGACCTCGCTTACAAAAAGGATTTCCAGCGGATCGACGGCATACTCGCGGCTCAGGTGGAAACCGCGCCGGGCAACTTTTTCGGTCAGGATGGAGCGCCGCAGGGTTAGGACAGTGAATCCGTGCGCGATGACGCTGCCTACCAGCAAGGGCAAAAACACATTGGCGTCGTGGGTCAGCTCAAAGGCAAAAACGATGCTGGTGAACGGAGCACGCATCGTTCCGCCTAGAATGGCACCCATGCTGATCAGGGGCCAGAAGCCTGCACCTTCGTTGGGAAGAAACATGGCTTCGAGGCCGCCCAGCGCGCCGCCCATCATCAGCAGAGGCGCCAGAACGCCGCCCGATGTGCCGGAACCTAACGAGACCGCCCAGATGAACCATTTGACCAGCAGGACTCCTAGAATCACTCGTGTGGTGACGCTTCCCTGAAGCAATGCGCCAATCGTGTCGTAACCTACGCCCAGGGCTTGCGGGAAAACGAGACCTCCCAAGCCTATGGCCAAGCCTCCTATCGCGGGCCACCACATCCAGTGCAGCTTGAGGTGTTGGAACGCATCCTCGGCGGCGTACACCGATAGGGTCAGGAGGGCGGATAGGGCTCCTGCCAGAAGACCAACCAGGACGCACCCGAGGAGGCCCTTGGGTCCAATGAACAAGGGGTGAACGGGCACGGGAAATAACGGGCCGAAGCCCAAGATATACCTTCGAACCACGGCAGCCATCGCACTGGCCAATGCCACCGGAATCAGGCTTCTTGGTTTCCATTCGAAAAGGAGCAGTTCGACGGCCAAGAGCACCGCGGCCACCGGCGCCGCAAAGGTGGCGGACATGCCTCCGGCAGCGCCCGCCACGAGGAGGGTTTTGCGCTCGGCGCTGGTCAGGTGAAAGAGCTGGGCGATCAGCGAGCCCACCGCCCCGCCCGTCATGATGATGGGGCCTTCCGCGCCGAACGGCCCGCCGGAGCCGATTGAGATGGCCGAAGAGAGTGGTTTGAGAATCGCCACTTTTGGTTCTATCCGGCTGCCGTTGAGCAGAATCGACTCAATCGCCTCGGGTATGCCGTGGCCGCGGATGCGCTCGGAACCGTACCTCGCCATGACTCCGATAATGAGAGCGCCAGCTATGGGAACGAAGACGCTGTATCCACCAAGATGGTTGCCGGCCGGCGAAACCATGGCTGTGTTCCACCGGCCAAAATAGAACAGATTGGTGAAGAGGCCGATTAAACGGAGCAACGCCAGCGCGACAAAAGCGCAGACGACGCCAATGAAGGCGGCCAGCAAGGATATCGGAACGACCCGCCAGGTGGTGGTGAAATCTCCCAGCTTAGCGTTGTCATTGTTATTGCGGTCTTTCTTATGCATACCCGCCGCGGGGTCTTGCAATTCTGTTTTGCTATGCTGGCTCACGATTCTTCATTCTTCCCACGCCTCTTCGTTTGGCCACGCGACCGTCGGTCGTGCGGGGTTTGGCCAGGTCGCGGGCGCTTTTTCACTGCTCGGGATCTCGGTTTGCGTCCTAGAAGCATATCCAGTGCATCCGCCAGGGCCTCTCCTCCCGCGCGCAATTCGGTCAGCCGTTCGCGGGCTACCCGTTCCACTAATTTTTCACCGCGCGGAAGGAGCTTCACCAGGACACATCGCCGGTCTTTCGGACTTTGACTTCGGGATACATATCCGCGCGTCGCCAGCCGGTCGATCAATTCCACCGTGCTGTTGTGCTTCAACATCAGGCGCTCCGCCAAAGTCTGGACGGTCGCTTCCGCATCTTCCGGGAGGCCGCGAATCGCAAGCAACAGCAAATACTGCTGCGGTTCGAGTCCCGCGCGGCGTGCGGCGTCGTCGCCTTCGCTCAGAAAGAGGCGTATCCGATAGCGCAGGGCGGCCAGGGCGCGGTAGTCGGCAGTCGCGATCTTTATGGTCACAAGACTAGTATATCGCAACACGATATATATCTAAGGAATGGCATTCGAGACCAGGGAGGCTGCGGAAAAATCAGGGCGGGCGGAAAAACGGCCTCCTTGAGGCAGGGCTGAAGCCGGGTCCTTCCCAAAGAACCGGGGTGAAGCAGCGCCCTGCTGTTCAGTCGGGCCACGACCGGTCGCAGAGTCGTGTGACGGTCGGCAATAATTCACTTGGGACTTCGGCTTTGGGCACGACGGCATCGACCAACTGGCGAGTCTCCTCGGGAATCTCGCTGCCGGAAAACATGACCACGGGGGTGTCCGGGCGGAGACGCCGTATTTCATAGGCGAGCTGGTGCCCATTCATTTCCGGCATGTGGTAATCGAGAAGCACGGCGTCAAAACTGAATATGGTCGCAAGTTTCAGCGCTCGTCGCGGGGACACTTCTGTAACCACAATGTATCCCGATCTTTCGAGCACCCGTCTCTCGTAATCCAAAACGGCTTGGCTGTCATCGATGCAGAGCAGCACCTTCGGCTGTACTTCACAGCCTCGACTCAGCTGTTGTTCATAGGCTCGACTCATTGGAACCTCCCAAAAAACGGGCAGCACTGCCTCTGGGGAGGGCGATCTAGAGGCATTCGGTGAGGCAGAGCTGCCCTTCCTTGATACGGACAAAGGAACCCAAAACCTAAGGTGCTCGCGCAATTCCCCACAATCTTGCGGCAAGTTTGGCCTAACTGCCTCAGCTTTGTCTGTTCAAAAGTGCACACCTCCTGGTGCGCTTGGCCCAGGCCGCTGGCCAAACGGCCAGCACGCGATTCTCACCGCACCGAATGATCTTCCTGAGTTGCCGACCTGGTTGCCGGGTACGATTTTCCTTGGAAGGATCGAGCGTGCCGTGGCAAAATAATCCTAAAAATTGCTCCCGCAGGGGTGCCGGAGTTGTCGTATGCCATCTCGTCGCCGGTTGCCGATGTCGCGCCGTGTCCAGAAGCAAACCAAGGTGTTTGATCCGCAAGCCTTTTTAGCGAGCGCAGGGGTTGGCAGGACGGTTCGTAGCTACAAAGCGAAACAGGCGGTTTTTTCGCAGGGCGAGCGTGCGGACGCTGTGTTCTACATTCAAGAGGGAAGCGTGCGGCTCAGCGTGCTCTCGAAACAAGGCAAGGAAGCGACCATCGCGCTGCTTGGCCCGGGCGATTTCCTGGGCGAAGGATGCCTGGCGTCGGACCAACCCATACGCTTGGCAAGCGCTACGGCAATCACGGACTCCTCCATCCTAAAGATTGAAAAGAAGCGAATGGTGAGTACGCTGCACGCGGAACACGAGTTGTCCGACATGTTTGTGGCGTACGTGGTGGAACGTCACAATCGGACGCAAGCGGACTTGGTCGATCAACTGTTCAATTCGAGCGAGAAGCGGCTGGCACGAGCGCTTTTGATCCTGTCCCGCTTCGGCAAAGAAGATACGCCCGAGACCGTGGTACCCAACGTGAGTCAGGAGACGCTGGCGGAGATGGTGGGCACCACCCGCTCCAGGGTGAATTTCTTCATGAACAAGTTCAGAAAGCTCGGCTTCATTAAGTACAACGGTAAATTGCAGGTGAGTAGTTCGCTGCTGAGCGTGGTGCTGCACGAGTAACGGAGAGGCCAGCCTTCCTCGTTAGGGTGGTGTTCAGAAGGTCGGCGGGGTGTTGACCCAGAGCAGCCAAGCCTCGTTGCGTCCGGGATTTTTCCAGTGATGGGGCGTGGCGCTCTCGAAATAGAAGCTGTCGCCGCGCTTCAGGTGGTACTCCTCGCCGTCCAGAGCGATCTGCAGCTCGCCCCGCAGCACGAACAGGAACTCCTCGCCTTCGTGGGTGTAGGACTCACCACTGCCGGCCTGGGGCGCGATTCGGAACAGGTGGGGCTCCATGACCTTGCTGCCCCAGGCGAGCAACTCCATGCGCACTCCGGGACCGGCGTGGAGCACCTTGCGCTTGGTCGGCCGCACCAAGCGGGTATTGGTTTCCGTGGTATCGAAAAAATCGAGAATGCTGGTGCGGTAGAAGCGTGCCAAACGGCGCAGGGTGCCGACCGAGGCGCTCATCTGCGAGCGTTCGAGGGCGCTGAGGAAGCCAATCGAAATTTCCGCCGCCGCGGCGACTTCGGCGAGGCTGAGGCCGCGCTGGGTACGCAACTGGCGCAGTCGGGGTCCAATCGCGGCGGTGCCGCTATGAGGGGCAGGTTGGATGGCGCCTTCGCGTTTCAGCATCTGCGCGATGGCGACCGCGTTCAGTCCGCGCACCTTGCGCAGGTAGCGCGCTCTTTTCAGCAGGCGCACGTCGTCGCTGGTGTAAAGACGGTAGCGGCTCTTGGTGCGGTGGGGGTGGGTCAGGCCGAGTTTTTCCCATCCCCGGATCGCCGACGGAGAAATGCCCACGGCGCGGGCTACGTCGCCGATTTTCAGATAGACTTGGCCGTTGTCCGACATGATCTCCGAATGCCCGGCCGGTCGGGCCCTGGGCAACGCACTTTTTCCGCACTTTTTCCGCTTGACAGAGGGCGGCGGAGCCTCTAACCTTGCACGATTATAGCAAGGTTTGGGTAGTGCGCAAGTGGAATTCGAACCCAACTACTTGCCCCCGAGAACTGGAGGATCTGTTCATGCCGACGTCAAAACTGTCCCGGATTTATTTTGGGCTTTGCGTGCTGAGCCTGTGCCTGATCTGTTCCACGCTCATGTCCGCCCAGGGCAGCGGCGGACGCATCCTCGGCCGCGTCGCCGACCAAAGTGGCGCCCTACTGTCAGGAGTGAAGGTGACCGCCACCAACGAGGCCACGGGCGCCACCTTCCAAACGCAAACCAGTGCGAGCGGCGACTACGCCTTCCCCGCGATTCCGGTCGGCCTCTACACACTCACCTTCGATACGGCGGGATTCAAGACCAACGTCCGCAAAGGCATTACGGTCGAGATCAACCAGGTCGTGACGTTAAACTCCACCATGCAGATCGGCCAGGCCAAAGAACTGGTCGAGGTCACCTCGGAGGCGCCCCTGGTGGATACCACCACGACGCAACTGGGCGCGATCATGAACACGCAACAGGTCGCGAGTTTGCCACTCAACTCACGTGACACCTATCAGCTTCTGCAACTGCAGCCTGGAGTGATGTCGACCGTGGGTGCCAGTAACTCACTTGCCTATGGGAGTGACAGCGCCGGTGCCGTGTCGGTGAACGGCGGCCGCGGCCGCTCCAATAATTTCAGTGTCAATGGCGGCGATGCCAACGATCTGTTCGCCAACCTTCCGACGGTGCAACCCTCGCCGGACAGCATTCAGGAGTTTCGCGTTCTCACCAATACTTTCGACGCGGAATATGGGCGCAACTCGGGTTCGGTGGTCAATGTTGTCACCAAGTCAGGGACAAATGAGTGGCATGGCAGCGCCTACGAGTTCTTCCGAAACAAGGTCCTCAACGCCAATGATTACTGCCTTACGGCTGCGGAAGGTCTTCCTTGCGATAAACCTCAGTTCAATCAAAACCAATTTGGTGGCACTTTTGGTGGCCCCATCGTAAAGAGCCGCACGTTCTTCTTCGCTAGCTACGAAGGTCGACGTGTTCGCCAAGGCATCCCCTCACAGGCAGTCACGGTGCCCAGTTCCTTTGAAAGACCATCTCCTTCCAATACGGTGAACGGACAGATTGTCGGGGATTTCAGTCAGTTACAGCAAGGCACACCGTTCGGGGGTACATTGACCAACTCCTCGATTCTCACAAATCGTCCCGGCTGCCAGACAGCTACAACCGCGATTGGAGGAGGTACGATTTCTGATGGTGCATTGTACTCCGATATTTTTCCCAACAGCCAGATTCCGCTCGCCTGCATGGACCCGACCGCAGTCGATCTACTGCAGTTTGTTCCCACTCCACCAAACGGCGGTTCCCTGATCAGCACCGTCCCCACAGAGGCCATCCGTGGCGATCAGGTCACGGCTAGAATTGACCACCGGCTGAACGACAAGCAGAACCTAAGCATCTATTACTATTTCAACGACGACCGCACGCTCAACCCTTTCGCCAACTTCGAGCAAGCTGGCGCCAATCTCCCCGGCTTCGGAGACATTGTGGCGGAACGTTTCCAGCAGTGGAACATCACTCACACCTGGACGCTCAGCAACAGCACGGTGAACGAGTTCCATTTCAATTACAATCGCGAGGGCCAAGAGACATTTCAGCATCCAGCAAATACAGAACTGGTGCAGAACTCCTGCCCCCCGGCTCCGTCTTGGCTGACGGCCTCAGTGCCTTGTTTTTATGGTAGCGGTTCCACTGATCCGCTGGGCAGCCTCTACGGCATACATCCGTTTTTGGACGCTGGCCGTGAGGGACTTCCCTTCATTGCTGTTTCGGGAGGATTTTCCATCGGCAACGATTGGGAAGGGGAGCTTCCTCAGGCGGGGAATTCTTTCCAGTGGGCAGATAGTTTAACCAGGGTTTCGGGCAACCATACCTTCAAGTTTGGCATGGATCTTCGTCGGCAACAGTTCAACCAATTTTATTACTACGACGTGAATGGCGAATTTAACTATTACGGGGGAGGACCGAATGATGTGGGTGCGAACGATCTCTACGCCACTTACCTTTTGGGCCTTCCCGATACGTTTGGACAGGGTTCGCCTCAAGGCGAAAACATCCGCAACACCGGGCTTTATTTGTTCGCGCAGGACAGCTGGAAGATAAGGCCGAATCTGACCTTAAATTACGGGTTGCGATGGGAGTTGAACACCCCGTTGGCGGATAAGGCCCAACACGTCGAAACTTTCCGCCCTGGTCAATCGTCCACGGTCTACCCTTGCGGAGGTGCCAATACCGATTGCTCGTCGCAAAATGCAGTGGGATTGGTCGTTCCCGGCGATCATGGTGTTCCTCCGGGTATGACACAAACATATTACAAGGCCTTTGCTCCCCGCATCGGCATTGCCTGGAGTCCGGGCAGTTCCGGCAAAACCAGCATTCGCGCGGGCTGGGGACTCTTTTATAACCCAATGGAGCAGCTTGTGTTGGCACAATTCGGCGCTGAACCTCCGTTTGGAGGGAGTACCACGGTAAACGAGACGCAGTTTAACCTCCCTTTCCTCGGTCAGGACAATGCCACCACCTATCTGAATCCGTTTCACGGAGTTATCAGTCCTAAACGTGGGACCCCCCAGGATTGGGCGGTATTCGAGCCGATCGATCTGTTCGGCGATTTCCAGCCGCATATGCGTACGCAGTACTCCGCACAGTACAACCTTACGATTCAGCGCGAGTTATCGAAAGACATGAAGCTGGAAATCGGCTACGTGGGATCGCAAGGACATCGCTTGCTGGCCACGCACGATCTCAATTACTCAAATCCGCAGACCTGCCTCGATATCAACACCCTCGACGGCGATGGCACTTGCGCCCAGTTCACTGAAGACGCGCCGTTTTCAGTGACTGTGCCGAGCGGCTTCAATTTTCATATGCCCAACGGCTCGGTTGTGGCTGGAACAGGTCAAACGCTGAATTTTGTCGGCCTGCGTCCTTATTCCTCGCCGCAATGCGATCCCACGACTGGAAACGGGTGCCCGGTCAACGGAGTTCCGGTGTTCACCGGCGTCTTTGCTCAGGACACAATTGCCAGCTCATCCTACAACTCGTTGCAGGTTTCGTTGGACAAACGCCTTGCACACGGCCTCCAACTTAACGCAGCGTATACGTACAGCAAGTCCATTGACGAGGCCTCCACTTTCGAGGGGATATTGAATCCACTGCCCGGCGCCCGTAATTATGCGCCGTCGCTCTTTGACGCACGCCATCGCTTTGTCATTAGCTATTACTGGGATGTGCCAGTAAGAAAATATAGCGGCTTTGCGGGGAAACTGCTCGATGGCTGGGCACTATCGGGCATTACGACCTACCAGACAGGATTCCCGATCCGGATTACGTCATCCTCCGACAATGAGCTGATGAACAGTGCTGACTTTGAATACCCGGGCGAGCCGGATAAGTTGGCACCTTTCGGTTGGCAGAGTCCGCAGAAGAACGGCAATTACTATTTCAATCCTCAGATTTTCACCGAGAATACGAGCGATCCGACTTGCGGCGGCAACCCTTATCCCGGTTGCTATGATCCGAGCCTGCTAGGCCGCGTTGGTACCGCCCCCCGCACAATCTGCTGCGGACCGGGAATCAGCGAGAGTGACCTTGTCGTAATCAAGAACATTCCATTCAGCGACAGGACTCACCTCGAATTTCGAGGAGAGTTGTTCAATGTATTCAACCATACGCAGTTCTACAATCCTGATGGCAACAGCAGCGACGGCTCTCAGTTTGGCCAAGTCATTCAGGTGAAAGACCCGCGTCTAGTACAGTTTTCTTTGAAGCTGTACTTCTAGTCCGAGGCATTTGACCAATCCCCGGGCGGTTTCGGCCGCCCGGGACTAATCTAATGGCCTTTCCTCCACCCCAGCGGGCCAAAAGCAGGCCCGCTTGGGACCCGGATCCGGCCTGAGTCTTATTGGAGAATCCCGATGTACCCCGCATTGCAAAAAGAACTGGAAACCTACGAGCGCCGCACTCCGAAGTCCGCCGAAGCGTATCAGAAGAACCTGAAGCGCCTGCCGCTGGGGGTGGCCAGCAATTATCGCGCCTACGATCCGTATCCGCTGTTCGTGGCGGAGGCGTCGGGGAGCAAGATTCGCGATCTCGACGGCAACGAGTACATTGACCACAATCTATGTTTCGGCGCGCTCATGGCGGGCCACTCGCATCCGGCGGTGATCAAGGCGGTGGAAGGGCGCCTGCACAAGGGCACCCTTTACGGCATGCCGCACAACATGGAGTGGGAGCTGGCGGAAGAAATCTGCACGCGCTTTCCCATTGAGATGTGTCGCTTCGGCAACAGCGGTACGGAAGCTACCATGCATGCCATTCGTCTGGCTCGCGCGGCTACGGCACGCGACAAGATCATCAAATTCGAAGGCTGCTACCACGGCCTGCACGATGCGGCGCTGGTGAGCGTGAAGCCGCATCCGCCGGGCGACGATTTTGGCGATGTCAAGAATCCGAAAGCTGTGTCAGGCGGCGCGGGTGTGCCTAAGGCCAGCCTCGCGAACGTGCCGATTGCTACGTTCAACGATCTGGAGACGGTGGAGCGCCGGTTCAAGGAGAATCCGAATGAGGTTGCGGCCATCATTCTTGAGCCGATCATGATGAACGTGGGCATGTGCTTTCCGCAGAAGGGATTTCTGGAGGGCCTGCGGGCGCTCTGCGACAAGTACGGCGCGCTGCTGATCTTCGACGAAGTGAAGACGGGCGCGAAGCTTTGCTGGAGCGGCGCTTCGGAATACTTTGGCGTGATGCCCGACATGATTTGCCTGGCGAAGTCGATCGGCGGCGGATTTCCGCTGGCGGCCTTTGGGACGAGCAAGCGAGTTATGAAGTTGATATCGGACCACAAGGTTTTCCACGGCGGCACTTACAACACGAATCCGCTTACTATGGCGGCCGGCCTCGCAACTTTCCGCGGAGTGCTTACTCGGGCGAACTACGAGCACATCCAGAGACTCAGCAACAAGTTAGCCGCCGGTTATAAGAAGACGGTCGCGAAGGTGGGCTTGCAGGGCTACATCGCCAGCGCGGGCGCGAACGGGGTGCTGATGTTGTATCCGAAAGAGGTTCTCAATTATCGCGACTGGCTGCCGATTGACGTGGACCTGTGGCGGCACTACTGGTTCGGCATGGTGAATCGCGGCGTCCTGTGCCAGCCCTACTGGTGGGACGAGCAGTGGACGATTTCGGTGCAGCACACCGAGGCCGACATCGACAAGCACCTGGCGGCATTTGCCGACATCGCCGAGGGGCTGGCAACGGCGCAGCAGGAGCGGCTGGGAGCGGTGGCAACGCACTAAGGCATCGGGTGATCTCACGATCGGGTCATCGGGCCATCTGAAACCGATCACCCGATGACCCGATCCCCCGATCCCCCGATTCTTCTATGTCCACTACCGACGACAAGCAGCCGCACTTAAAGCGCGTCCTTGGACGCTTTGATCTGGTATTGCTGTTTGTCGTTGCCGTATTCAATCTGAACGTCGTCCCTAGCATCGCGGCCAACGGGGGCGTAACCGTCTGGCTGTGGATCATTTCGTTGCTGCTGTTTTTCTGGCCGCAGGGGATCGCGGTGATCGAACTGGCGCAGCGCTATCCTGGGGAAGGCGGCGTGTACTTGTGGGCAAAGGAAGTGTTCGGCGACGCCCACGGGTTCCTTTCCGGCTGGTGTTACTGGACTAATAATATGCTGTATGTTCCGACGGTGATGCTTTACTTCGTCGGAGTAACTGTGTTTGCGATGGGTCCGGGGCACGCCGGGCTTGCCGACAACAAGAATTTCGCGATGGGCGCTTCGGTCTCGCTATTGCTGCTGCTGACGGTGGTGAACATTGTGGGGCTGGGAGTCGGAAAGTGGCTTAACAATGCGGGCGCTATTGGGACATTTATCGCCGCGGCGGTTCTGATCGGCTTGGGAATTACGGTCTGGTCGCGCTTTGGGACGACCGTAACCAGCGCCGATTTTCGGATTCCGGCGGACCCCAGGTTTGTGCTGAATTCGTTCGGCGTGATTTGCTTTGGCTTGGTTGGACTGGAACTGGCTTCGGTGATGGGCGACGAAATCCGGGAACCGCGGAAAACGTTGCCGGGCGCGGTGGCGTGGGGCGGCATGGTTTCCGGCCTGCTCTATATCGGAGCGACGTTGACGCTGCTGGTTGCCGTCGGGAAGAACGACATCAGCGTGTTGCAGGGCATTGTGCAGGCGGTCAGCCACATGGCCGGCAAGGTTGGCGTGGCGTGGATTATCACTCCGTTTGCCGTGATGCTGAGTCTGTCGATCGCCGGGATTGGCTCGGCTTGGATGGGCGGTTCGGCGCGCATTCCGTTCGTCGCCGGCCTGGATTCTTACATGCCCGCTTGGCTCGGCAAGGTTCACCCTAAGTACAGGACGCCCCATGCGGCGCTGATTGTGCAGGCGGTGGTGTCGCTGGTATTGATTGTCATCAATTTTTATGCTTCGGGCGGCGTGCAGGAAGCTTTCCAGACCATGCTTTCGCTGGCGGTGGTTCTGCAACTGGTGCCATTCCTGTACGTGTTTGCGGCGCTGCTGAAGTTTGCGTTTGGCGGCGATATGGCCGGTGGGCGCTATGGGCGCGGGACGCTGATTGTTTCCGGATTTTGCGGCTTCGTGACTACGGCGCTGGGAATCGCATTGGCGTTCTTTCCGGCGAAGCAGATTACCTCGGTGTGGAGGTACGAAGCGAAAATGTTCGGCTTCACATTGTTCTTTCTGGTACTGGCCGCGTTTTTCTTTTTTGTGTACGGGCGGCTGAAAGCGCCACAACTGGGGACAGCACGACCTGTGTAGGGCAGGACGCCCTCGTTTAACGCGGGCAAAGTTCGGCGACTAGAGATTGATAAGGAGGCTTGTTATGCCAAGCGGAGTCAAGTCGGAGGTTCGTACGTATCAGATGTACATCAACGGCGAGTGGGTTGACAGCGCGTCGAACAAGACGACTGCGGTCCTCGATCCCTCCACGGAAGAAGTGATCGCGCAGGTGCCGGCGGGAAACGTGGAAGACGTGAACCGGGCGGTGGCTGCTGCCAGAACCGCTTTTGATACCGGTCCGTGGGCTTCGAGCACGCCGCAGGAGCGCGGCCGGATTCTGTTCCGTCTGTCGGAAAAAATTCGCCAGAACCTGCCCATGCTGGCGGAAATCGAATCGCGCAATTGCGGCAAACCGATCGTCGAGGCGGAATACGACATCAACGACGCCGCCACCTGCTTTGAGTATTACGCCGGGATGGCGACGAAGGTTTTGGGAACGGTCAACCCGGTTCCGGACAACGCCGTCAGTCTGACCATGAAAGAACCGATGGGCGTGGCCGCCATGATCACGCCGTGGAATTATCCGCTGCTGATGGCGACCTGGAAGATGGCGCCGGCGCTGGCTGCGGGGTGTACTTGCATTCTGAAACCGCCGGGGGTTACGCCGTTGACGGCGCTCGAACTGACGAAATGGCTGCCGGAAGTGGGCCTGCCGCCGGGAGTGTTGAACGTCGTCACCGGGTCGGGATCGGTCTGCGGCACCGCGCTGGTGCGGCACCCGGATGTGAACAAGATCGCTTTCACGGGAAGCAATTCCGTGGGGAAAGGCATCATCAAGGAGGCGGCGGATACGTTGAAGCGGGTCACGATGGAGTTGGGGGGCAAGTCTCCCAACATTTTTTTCGCCGACGCCGACTTCGAAAATGCCATTGACGGCGCGCTCTTCGGCGTCTTCATCAATCAGGGAGAAGTATGTTCGGCGGGCAGCCGCATTCTGGTCGAGCGCTCCATCTACAAGAAGTTCGTCGAGGCCATGACGGAGAAGACGAAGCGAATCCGGCTGGGCCCGCCGCTGGAGCGCGAAACCAAGATGGGACCGATGGTGAGCCGGGAGCAGTACGACACGGTCCGGTCTTATCAGGAAATTGGGAAGAAAGAAGCCAAGATGTCGATCGGTGGCGGGCGGGCGGAGAAGTTCGCCAAGGGCTATTACATCGAACCCACGATTTTCTATGACGTGGACAACAGCGCCCGCATATCGCAGGAAGAGATTTTTGGGCCGGTGGCGGTCGTGATTCCGTTTGACGATGAGAAGGACGCGATCCGGATCGCCAACGATACGCCCTTCGGCCTCGCTGGAGCGGTTTGGACACGCGATCTGTTCAAGGCTTTCCGCACCGTCAAGGCGATGCGCGCCGGCATCATCTGGGTGAACCACATGCAGCCGACTTATGTGGAAGCTCCGTGGGGCGGGTACAAGCAGTCCGGCTACGGCCGCGAGTTAGGGCCGTGGGGCATCGAAGAGTATTTGGAAAGCAAGCAAGTACACATCAATTTGAACGAACAGCCGATCGGCTGGTACTGAGAAAAGTGGCTAGTGCCGTGACCGCGTGGAGAGGTACAGGGTGGAGCGACGGGCGTCTCGCCCGTCCTGCCGGGCGGGGACGCCCGGCGCTCCACTTTACTTAGAACTGAGAACTGAATTATGTCTACTATTCAACTGCGCACTCCGATTCCCGGTCCGCGTTCGCAAGCGCTGATGAAACGGCGCAATGCTGCCGTTGTGCAGGGGGCTTTTCACGCCACGCCGGTATTTGTCGCGAGGGCTGAGGGAGCGGTCGTCGAAGATGTTGACGGCAACCGCCTGATTGATTTTGCCGGCGGCATCGGCTGCCTCAACACCGGACATCGCGCGCCGGCCGTGGTGGATGCCGTGCGCCACCAACTCGATCGCTTCCTGCACACCAGCTTCAACGTGCTGCCCTACGAGAGCTACATTGCCGTCTGCGAGAAGCTGAACGCGCTGGTGCCGGGCAGGGGGCCGAAAAAGACCGTGCTGCTGAACACAGGCGCGGAAGCGGTGGAGAACGCCATCAAGATCGCACGCTGCTACACCAAGCGGCAGGCGATCATCTGCTTCGAGGACGCGTTTCATGGCCGCACTTATATGGCGATGGCCGCGACGAGTAAGACGCATCCTTATAAAGCGGGATTTGAGCCGTTCCCGGGCGATGTGTACCGCATTCCGTATGCGTACTGTTTCCGCTGCTCTTACTCGATGAAGTATCCGTCTTGCGACGTGCACTGCGCGCGGCACCTTGAGGACACGTTCAAGCGGGTGGTGGCGGCCGAATCGGTGGCGGCGGTGATTGTCGAGCCGATCCTCGGGGAGGGTGGATTTGTTACGCCGCCGGCGGAGTTCTATCCAACACTCGGCGCGATCTGCCGTAAACGCGGCATTTTGCTGATTGCCGACGAAGTACAGACTGGGTTCGCGCGCACCGGCGCGATGTTTGCCTGCGAGCGGCTGGGATTGGACCCCGATCTGGTGACGACGGCCAAATCGCTGACGGGCGGCTTACCCATGGCGGCGGTTACGGGACGCGCCGACATTATGGACGCACCCGGAGTCGGCCAGCTTGGCGGTACGTTCGCAGGGAATCCGGTGGCCTGCGAAGCGGCGCTGGCCGTGCTCGACCTCATCGAAAAAGAAAACCTGTGTGCGCGCGCCAACGTGTTGGGTGAGCGCTTCCGCAAGCGTGCGGCGAAGTGGCAGGCGCAGTGGGATCTGGTCGGTGAGGTGCGGGGACTGGGCGCCATGCAGGCGCTCGAACTGGTGCGCTCCCGGGGCACGCGCCAGCCTGCTGACGAAGAGACCAGACAAGTGGCACAATACTGTTACGAGCATGGTCTGGTGACGATCACCGCGGGGTCTTACAGCAACGTGATTCGCCTGCTGATGCCGTTGGTGATCACCGACGCGCAGATGGATGAAGCCATGGACGTGCTCGAAAGCGCACTGGCTCAGGCCGCCGAAAAGAAAGGCGCCTTGGCGGCACAGCTTACGTAGGACTCTATTCTTCGCGATTGCGAAAGGCAGCATTCCCATGTCAACCGTAGCCGCACCTCCCGCTAGCAAGATTCCTCAATTTATTAACGGCCAGTGGGTCGGATCACAGGCCAGCGAGTGGCAAGACATCGTCAATCCGGCTACTGCCGAAGTTCTTGGCCGCGTTCCGATTTCCGATGCCGCTGAAGTTACTCGCGCCATTGACGCGGCGCAGGCCGCCTATCCCGAATGGCGGCGCACTCCCGCCGAAGACCGCATCCAGCCGCTGTTCAAGCTGAAGATGCTGCTCGAAGAGCACCTCGACGATATCGCTCGCGTCATCACGCGGGAAAATGGCAAGACGTTCGGCGAAGCGAAAGGGGAGATGCGACGGGCCATCGAAAACGTCGAAGTGGCCTGCGGCATTCCCATGATGATGCAGGGCCATCATCTGGAAGATGTGGCGCGCGGTATCGACGAGACCATGGTTCGCCAGCCGCTGGGCGTGGTGGCGGCGATCGCGCCCTTTAATTTTCCGGGCATGATTCCGTTCTGGTTCCTGCCTTACGCGATTGCCTGCGGCAACACGCTGATCATCAAGCCCTCGGAGCGCGTGCCGCTGACCATGAAGATCGCGTTCGAACTGCTGGAAAAGATCGGTCTTCCGAAGGGGGTCGTCAACCTGGTGAACGGCGGCAAGGTTGCCGTCGATACGCTGCTTGATCATCCGGCGGTGCGGGCCATCAGCTTTGTCGGTTCGACGCCGGTCGCGCGGTATATTTATGCACGTGCGGGCGCGAATGGCAAGCGCGCGCAATGCCAGGGCGGCGCGAAGAATTACGTCATCATCCTGCCCGACGCCGACATGCAGATGGCGACGCAGATTGTATCCGACAGCGCCTTTGGATGCGCGGGACAGCGTTGCCTGGCCGTCTCGGTTGCGGTGACGGTGGGAGAAGCGCAGAAGACCTTCCGCGATTCGATCACCGAAGCGGCCGCGAATCTGCGCGTTGGGAATGGACTCGACGATGGGGTGCAGATGGGGCCGGTGATCACGCGCCAGAGCAAGGAACGGGTGCAGAATTTGATCGGCGTCGGCGCGCGGGACGGGGCCAAGGTCGTGCTCGACGGACGCAATCCGAAGATCGCGAAGTATGATGCCGGAAATTTTGTGAAGCCCACGGTGCTGGACGGGGTTCCTGCTAGCAGCGAATTGACGAACACGGAAATCTTTGGTCCGGTGCTTAGCCTGGTTCATGCCAGCGGCATGGACGAAGCTATGGAGATGGTGGCGCGCAGCCCGTTTGGAAACCAGGCTTCGCTGTTCACGTCGAGCGGGTCGGCGGCGCGGCGCTTCCGCTATGAAGCTCCGGCGGGGAATATTGGAATTAACATTGGCGTTGCGGCGCCTATGGCGTACTTTCCTTTCAGCGGCTGGAAAGACAGTTTCTTCGGCATCCTGCACGCCCAGGGACGCGACGCAATCGAGTTCTACACCGAGAAGAAAGTGGTCGTCGAGCGCTGGGCGAAGGAGCACTCGCGCAAGTTCTGAGCAAGTTCACGAAGAGAAACTAAGGAGTTATTATAGATGACTACCGCGATTGCCAATCCCACTATGACTGGCCAGGAAATCGTCGATCTCACCAAGAAGCACACGTTGTTTGAGTGGTCGGCGCAATCCAAGGTCGATCCCATCCCGGTGGCGCGGGCCAAGGGTATTTATTTCTGGACTCCGGAAGGGAAGCGGTTTATCGACTTCAACAGCCAGTTGATGTCGGTGAACATTGGACACGGCGATGAGCGCGTTATTCGGGCCATTACCGAGCAGGCGGCGCTGTTGTGCTATGCCAATCCGTTCATGGCCACGGAGCCGCGGGCGCGACTGGGGGCGAAGCTGGCGGAGATCACTCCCGGCGACATTGACGCTTTCTTCTTTACGAACGGGGGCGCGGAGGCCACCGAGAACGCCGTCAAGATCGCGCGTTTCTTCACCGGGCGCCACAAGATCATCGCGCGTTATCGCTCGTATCACGGGGCGACGGCGGGCGCGATCACGCTTACGGGCGATCCTCGGCGATGGGCGGCTGAGCCTGGAATGCCGGGGGTGGTGCGGGTGCTCGATCCGTATCACGGCATCGAGCGCGGTTGGGAGTCGGCGGAAACTTCGCTGACCATGATCGACGAAATTATCCAGCTGGAAGGCCCGCACACCATTGCCGGGTTCATTCTGGAGACGGTGACGGGGACGAACGGCATTCTCATTCCGCCGGATGGATACATGGAGGGCGTGCGGAAACTGTGCGATAAGTACGGGATTCTGATGATCGCCGATGAAGTTATGGCGGGCTTTGGCCGTACTGGTAAGTGGTTTGCCATCGATCACTGGAAGGTAGTTCCGGACATAATTTGCATGGCGAAGGGACTTACTTCGAGTTACATTCCTTTGGGCGCTGTCGGCATGCGGCGGCACATCGCCAAGCACTTCGACGACAAGGTGTTCTATGGAGGACTTACTTATAACAGTCACCCGATGGGCTGCGCTACGGCGCTGGCGACGATTCGCGTTTACGAAGAAGATAATTTGATCGAGAATTCGCGGAAGATGGGCGCGATCATGAAGACGCTGGGTGCGGAGTTGCAGGCGAAACACCGGTCTGTGGGCGAGGTGCGCTCGATTGGGCTGTTCGGGATCGTGGAACTAATTCGCAGCCGCAAGACGAAGCAACCGATGGCTCCGTTCAACGGCAGCTCGGAGGAAATGGTTGCGCTGGGCAAGTTCTTCCGCGAGAACGGGCTCTATACCCTGGTGCGCTGGAATACTTTCTACACCAACCCTCCGCTGTGCATCAACGAACAGCAGTTGCGGGAGGCGTTTGCCATCATTGACAAAGGGCTGGAGATCACGGATAGGGCGGTGAAGGACTAGCGCCAGTTGTGCTGCTGGGCGTCGGAGGGCGGGACGAGCAAGGGTTCGCGGTGCGCTTTGGCGGCGTGATCGTTGATCACAGTCGCGGCCTGGGTGCGCAGGTTGCCGGCCTTGGCGTCGAAATCCAGCGTGCTGACGCTGTACCCACAGTGCGCACAGGTGAACTTCATGCCGCTCTTGATGCGCTCGATGCGATAGGCTTTCACTGATTGCATTGTAGCCCTCCGCACGCAGGTAGGGCACACAATGGTCGGAACGAAGGTAATGCATGGAGTGTGCGCGGCGAGGGCAGTCGTCCCTCCGGGACTTGCTCGATCTTCCCGCTTTTCCCGGCGCTGAAGCGCCGGGCTATTCTCAAACGCCCCTCTGGGGCTGGATTCTTGGACATTCCACACAACCGCTTCATTTTGCCAGGCGGTTGTATTTCTTCAGGACCTCGCGCAGACGGTCGTGGGGCAGGGCTATGACCGTGTGGTTGTCGATGCCGGTCATGGTTTCGGCGGCTACCATGGCGTTGATTACGGCTTCTTCGGTGGCTTGGACGGTGGCGAGAAACAGGGGATCGAGGTTGTCGTTGGGCAACATTTTCAGGTCGCGGACTCCTTTGGAGGACGCCGCTCCTGGATTCGCGGTGGAGAAGGCGACGAAGATATCGCCAGAGCCGTCGCCGGAGTAACTGCCATCGCGGCCGAGGCCTAGAGACGCTTTGCGGGCGAGACGCTTCAGTTGGGTGGGTATCAGGGGCGCGTCGGTGGCAACCACAATGATGATCGAGCCGACGTCGTCGGTCCAGACGGTGTGCTCCGGGATTTCTCGCCCCACGGGAACGCCGGCGATGCGCAACTGATCTCGCTGTCCGTAGTTGCACTGTACTAGCACGCCGACGGTGTAACCGCCCGCTTTCGCATCGAGCACGCGGGAGGAGGTTCCGATTCCTCCCTTGAATTCGTTGCAGACCATGCCGGTGCCGCCGCCTACATTGCCTTCTTCGACTGGGCCGCCATGCGCGGAATCGAGAGCGTGGAAAGCGTCTTCCGGCTTCACGTGGAATCCGTTGATGTCGTTGAGATAGCCGTCCCAGGTTTCGGCGACGATGGGCAAGGACCACCAGTAGCCTTCCATGTCGGGCTCGCCGCGCTTCACTTTCCAGGCGATGACGGCGTCGCGCACCACGCCTACGCTGTGGGTGTTGGTGATCATGATGGGGCCGTTGAGGAAGCCGGAGTCTTCGAGCCAGGTGGTGCCGGTCATCTCGCCGTTGCCGTTGAGGGTGAACCAGGCGCCGAAGACGGAGTCGTTCGCGTCTTTCCCACGCGGATGAATGGCGGTGACGCCGGTGCGGACCGGGCCTTCTCCTACCTTGAGCTTGCCGCTGCCGGAGATGAGCGTGGTGTGTCCGACTTCAACGCCCTTGACGTCGGTGATGGCGTTGTTCAGGCCGGGTGTGCCGTCGAAGGGAACGCCTAGATCACGGGCTCGGGGTTTGGTTTGGGCGAAGGCCAGAGTGCCGGCACAGAGAAGAGTGCACAGAAGTACGCGGGGTTGGGTCATAGGTTGGTGTCCGATTAAGTGTCGGCGGCAGTATAAAGCATGGAAGCGTTGATTTAGAATCCTGCTAGGAAAAGCAGGCGTGGTTAGGACAAGGCGTCAGGAGAGGACATGGAGAACTGGAAGCGGGCGGTGATTGCGGGAGCGGCGGGAACCGCGGCAATATTGGCGCTGAAGGGAAGACGTCCGGCGGCGGTGCTGGTGGGAAGCGTGGGATTAGCGGTACTGGCATCGGAGTATCCGGATCAGTTCGTACGAATTCGCGAAGAGTTGCCTTCGTATGTGCGGCAGGGAACGAAGTTTCTGGATCTGGCGATGAAGATTGGCAACAAGATCGAGGAGTGGGCGGAGCAGCGCGCGGCGCGGGCGTTTGAGGAGTTGGGAGAGTACTGAGCGCTCGCGGAGGAGACGCGGCGAGCCGCGTCTCTACGGGGGACGTTTACTCGATTCCCAGTTGTTTGCGGGCTTCGGGGCTTAGCCGCTCGGGAGTCCAGGCTGGTTCCCAGACCACATTGACGTTGGCGTTGCGGACGCCGGGGAGTTGCTCTACGCGCGACTTTACTTGGGCGCTGATATTGACGTGTTCGGGACATCCCTGGGCGGTGAGGGTCATGTCGACGGTGACATCCTGTTGGCCTTCGGGTACGTCGTTGAGGCGGATGTCGTAGATCAGTCCTAGATCGACGATGTTGACGGGGATTTCGGGATCGTAGCACTGCTTGAGTGCGTTCAGAACGTCATCCTGGGCGATGGGCATGAGTTTCCTTTACGGCTTGCTAATCACAGAGTATTGATACTGAGAATGCTTCCTCATATTCTATAGTGAATCCGAAGTTACAAGTGACCACGGGCAGCTGCCGAGCTTCGCTCGGCTGGACGGGCGAGGCGCCCGTCCCCACACTCCCGTGTCACACAAGCTCTTGAATCATGGCCTTCGACCCTGAGTTTCAGAAGAGACTGCAAGTCTTTCTCGTAGCCGGCCTTGTGCTTGCGGGCGGGCGCGCGGCGTATATCGTGTACGAGCGGCGCGAGGCGCTGAAGGAGGACGCGAAGCCCCGGCAGGAAGCGCCGCTGAAGGCGGACTACTACGTTACGCCGAAGAGATTGCATCCTTACGATCTGAAGTCGGCGCGGCAGTTGACCCAACAACCCGTATGGGTGAAGGTCGGATATCAGCTTACTTACTATCCTTATGACCGGCAGCGCCACAAGACTGATTTCGCGCATGAGGCGGGAACGTTGTTGCCTTTGCAGAAGCTGGCGATTCAAGACGTGGTGACTGGTGTTTCTCCTTTGGCTCCAGGGATCAAGCAGGTGCTGGCTTGCTTTGAGGTGGAGGGCAAGTGCTTCGCGGCTCCGATTGGAGCGGAGAAGGGCGGCGATTTCAGGATCTATTCCGACGACATTTTCTTCATCGAAGATCCACACGAACTTTACAAGCACTGGCCCGCGGATGTCTGGAAAAAGATTGACGCTCATGAAGTGCAAGCGGGGATGAGCGAGTTGCAGGCCATCTTCGCGATTGGGATGGGGATTCCACAGGGCTCGGGCGACTATGGTTCGCGAACTCTGCATTATGCTAATGGTGGGAAGCCGCTGGTGATCACATTCCGAGACGACAAGGCGGTGGAGATCAAGACGGGCTCGTAAGCTACAATTCCGGTCATGAAACGAGCGCTCGTTGTAATTGCCTCTCTTCTATTTTTGTTTTGCTTCTTCAGTGCCGCAAGTTTTGCCGCGCCTCGCACCCTGCGCGTGGATTATTACCACAGCGGAAACTCTCACGAAGAATGGTTCAGCCTGGATCGGGTGGTGCTGGAGCCGCTGGAGTGGCCGGGGAATCTCAATAAGACCATCGATGAAAGTCAGCTGGGAGACTACGTGTTTGAAGTGCGCGAACAGGCGAGCGGAAAGCTGGTGTACTCGCGCGGATTCAATTCCGTGTTTGGAGAGTGGAAGACGACCGAGGAGGCGCTGCATGGGAACCGGACATTTTCGGAGTCGCTGCGTTTTCCGGCGCCTGACGCTCCGGTGGAAGTGTCGGTGAAAGAGCGCGCTGGGGGCGGCTTTCAGGATGGTTGGAAAGAAGTGTGGAAGACGGTGGTGGATCCGAAAGACAGGTTCATCGACCGGTCGCGTCCACCCTCGCCGGGGGCGTTGCTGGAATTGCAGAAGATGGGCGATCCGGCGACGAAGGTGGATTTGCTGGTGCTGGGCGATGGTTACACGGCGGCGGAGCGCGGGAAGTTTGAGCGGGACGCGCGACGATTCATGGAAGCGCTGTTTTCGACATCGCCGTTTCACGAGCATCAGAAAGATTTCAACGTGTGGGGGCTGTGTCCGGCGGCGGAGGAGTCGGGGGTGTCGCGGCCTTCGAATGGGATTTATCGGCGGTCGCCTTTGGGCGCTTCGTACGACACGTTTGGCACCGAGCGCTATGTGCTGACCACGGAGAACCGGGCACTGCGGGATGTGGCGTCGTTTGCGCCTTATGAATTTATTGAAATTCTGGTGAACGGGCAGACCTACGGTGGCGGCGGAATTTTCAATCAGTACGCTACGGTGGCGATCGACAATCTCTGGGCGGGATATGTGGGGGTGCACGAGTTTGGACACCAGTTCGCCGGGCTGGCGGATGAGTACTATACGTCGGATGTGGCGTATCTGCCGGCGGGGAAGAAAACCGAGCCGTGGGAGCCGAATGTTACGGCGTTGCTCGATCCGGCAAATTTGAAGTGGAGGGATCTGGTCGCGGCGGGAACGCCGTTGCCGACGCCTTGGGATCAAGCAGAGTTCGATCGTTTTGAGCGGGACATCCAGCGGCAGCGCAAAGAGCTGCGCGCGGCGGGGAAGCCGGAGGCGGAGATTGACGAACTGTTCCGCAAACAGCGCGAGAAGGAAGATGCCATGTTTGGTTCCGAGAAGTACGCCGGGAAAATCGGAGCGTTCGAGGGCGCGAACTACGAGGCTAAGGGATATTACCGTTCCGAGGTGGATTGCATCATGTTCACGCGGCATCGGACGTTTTGTGCCGTGTGCCGTCGCGCGATTGAGCGGGTGATTGGGATGTATGCAGGGTAGGGCGGGTTCATCGCCGGGGCGCAGAGGTCGCCGAGAAAATTCGTAACATAACTTGTGATAGCCAAGACTTGGCCTTGCACGCCGTGCTGTCGGATGGGGACACTACTGTCAGGTAGACCCTTGGGCGGGGGCGAACAAACGACGCAAGCTTGTGCTAACGCACGT
>CAWABC010000041.1:0-102511 GCA_963780105.1 uncultured Acidobacteriaceae bacterium | reverse complement strand
GTGAGTACGTTCAGACTTGAGCCCGAACATTTGTTTCTCACGACTGGCACGTTCAACCTTTTGTCAAAGACCGATCCGCTTTCCGCCTGAGCGGTGCGCCTTCAGTCCGCCCGATTCTTTTGCAGAATCTGAATCCCTTGCGGGATTCTGGGCGTCCTCGAAACTTGATAAACCTACGCGTTCGGTCGACTAGCTGTCAACCCTCTGAGATCACAGGATTTCCACCTGTTTTCAACAGCGGGGGTGAGTTTCTGTAGAGACGGGGCTTGCCCCGTCTCTCGCGGAAAACTCTTTTGCAGCGCGCCCGAAAACGCGCTTCCACTTGGACTCGCCACAAAATCCGGCGCAGGCCGAAGCGGAAGACGATTCATAAATTAAAGATCGCTTGGAGGCTCTGCTATTCGCGGAAACCCTTCAGGGAACCTTGTCCCCGAATGCGAACCCCGGAAAGGGGTCAATTGGAGGCTTACTGAATTGGATGCCAAAAGCCGCCGCGAGGATTCAGCGGGCAGACTCAGACACACAGTCACTTGTCCTCGGTCGATCTGTTATACCAAACCGCGCAACGTTGCGCAAGGGGAAAAATTAAGGCGCGGGCAATTCCCACCCGCAGTGGCTAAGAACGCTTGCCCACTTCGTACTTCACTTGCGGATACGCCCGGTCAAATACGACCCACAGCGCTGCGATCACCGCAAAAACGAGGTAGCTTCCCTCCGGCCCCACCGAACCGCCCGTCAGCCAATCGGGACCGTGGAAACTGGAATTGATCAGGCGGCCGGGCAAAAGCGTTCCGCTGTCGGGAACGGAATAGAGATAGCTTTCTCCCCAATCCCAGGCCATGTGAAAACCGACGGCCCACCACAGGTTCCCGGTGCGCCGCAGCGTCAAGCAGAAGAAGAAACCAATGGCGACGACGGCGACCAGTCCGATGTTGGTCTCTCCCGGATTGGCGCGGTGGAGGGCACCGAAGGAAATCGACAGCAGCGCCGCTGCCGGCCAGAAATTCATTCCCTGCGCGAGCACCCACTGCGAGTAGCCGCGCATGAAAAAATCCTCAAAAAATGCGGTGATGAGGAAGAACACCGCGTAAAACAGAGCGAACCTGACGATGCGTCCCCCGTGCAGATGGAGCGAGCCGAAAGTGAAGGCCCCGGCCGCTCGTAACACCAGCATCAGAACCGTGAGCGCCACGATTCCCCAAAGCGTCCCCACCCAAAAATTGCGCCCAAAGGCTCCACGGGCGGGCAGGCCGAAGTCGCCGAATGGACGACTTTCGATCTTCGCCATGACAAAACCCGGCAGGATCACGGCCAGCATCCTGGTACCTTCGGCGATCATGTCCCACCAGAGCGGGTTCAGATGGGACGGAAGTGACAGGAGCAGCCAGCCTTCGATCTTGAAAATGGCGTATGCCATTGCCAGGTAGATTAACCAGCGCGGGACGGCGTAAATGCCGTCGGGGCCGACAAACCAATCGCGCAGTGGAGACGCGCGGCCACCACCCTTCGCCGGTAAAGACGCAGGTGAAGCGGACGTAGCCCCCATCGCGGCATCGGGCGGCACCGGCTCGGCAGAAGAAGGTGACAACGGTTTGTTGTCCATCATCGTCCCGAACATGGTAAAACACTCGGTCCCGCTTTGTAGTGCCAATGTTGCGGCGATTTCTTCATTCCGACGCTTTCCGCGCTCCGCAATTTGCCGCGGCTGCGCTGCTGCTGGTCTATCTCTTGCAATGCGTTTGGCTGATCCACATAGAGACCCGGCATGATTGGATGATGAGCTCCGATCAGGCCCTGCGAATTCACGTCGGCCTCGGACAATGGAAGGGCGGGGCTATCGCGGGAACGCCCAAGTCGTTTCGTTTGGAAGCCGCTCCTGGCGTTTCTTCCGGCGGACAGGGCGGCCATCTCCGCGTGCGCGACGGTTACGATCAGGACCGCTCGCCCCTCTATTACCTCGTCGCCGCGGCGCCGCTTCTGTTGCGCCCCGGTTCGTGGTTGCCGGACTCGCTCGTGCCGTTCGTGGCGGCGACCCCGTATCTGTTCTTCGGCGTCATGCTCGGAGCCTCGCTCTGGTACGTGGCGCGCCGTCTCTACGGCAACGCTGGCGGATACATCGCGCTCGCACTCTACTGCTTTTCGCCGGCCATGATCAACGTGTGGGGCGCGCAGAGTCTGGGTGAGATGGGCGCGGTGTGGGGAGCGTTCGGAACCGTGTTCACCGCGATCGCCGTGGCACACACGCTCTATGCTCCGCGCGAAGTTGTGTTCTGGAACTGGCGGCGAATTCTGCTTTTGGGATTGTCCCTGGCACTGGCAGCGGGCAACCAGTTTTCGCAGGGGGCGCTGGCGCTGGTGATTTTGCCGCTTATGTTCTGGGTGGCGCCAGTCCGGCCGCGCGCGGTGCTTGCGATCTGGACAACGGCAATCGCAGTCGCACTGGCGCTGCTGTTTGCCAGCTACTTTTTTGAGCCTGCATTGTTCTGGCGAGGGATGGTACACGCTCGCTGGGTGAACCTCGAACCAGTCGCGTTTCGGATGTCCGTTTCCTACCGCCGCGCTTTGGAAACGATCTTTGCCGGCAGCCCGCCGCTGATGCTCGCCTTGCCGGTGGCGCTGGTTGCGTACTTCGGATGGAAGCGCGCACGCTATTTCGGCAACACGGCGCCGCTCCTGATCGCGGGGCTGGCGCTTATTTTGGCCTTAGGCGCTCCCAATTTTCCGGGGCAGGGATTCCATCTGACCATGCTCGTGTTTCTCTTCGTCTTCGTCAGCGGAGTGTTTGCCGATCTGCTGGAGACTCAGCACCGCCTGCTGGTGACGGCTGGCCTCGGCGGATGGTTGAGCGCCTCGGCGATCTGGAACCTGTGGCAGCTGTGGCGTGCTTGATCGCCCCTGTAGAGACGCGGCTGGCAGCGTCTCCGGCAGCGGGGAAACGGGGCAGCCCCGTCTCTACAGGTTAGAATGACTGCTTACAATTTGGTAAGGATCACCTTTGCATGAGCGCTCGGACCCAGACTCACCCATCGAAGACGATCTATGTAACCCGCACCGGCTTGCCACTTAGTTTCGAGCTGGAATGGCCTTTTCGTCATGCCACGTCGGGCGCGGACTTTGACGTCCTGCACACGGTGGTCACACTGGAAAATTCGGGTGGCTTGCGTGCGCTGGTGGCCGTAAATCTTTCCGCCACTCTGCGGGAAGTGCTGCCTTCGCTCGAGCCGAAAGACACGGAAGGCCCGGTCATTAATGCTTTGCGGAAGGAGGTCGACCAGAAGCAGACGGAGTTCGTGAAATCGGGCAAGCTGGTGCCGCTGCCCTTATCCAGCCGCCACTACAGCTTCAAACTGAAACAATGGGTTTTCGGCAAGGCCACGGACGAAGAGATCGCCTGCATGATCGAACGCAAGGTGTACTGGCAGACGCGCTTGGTAGGCGGAGATGTGTGGCTGGGCGACCGGACCGAGGCCCTCTACCTGGATACGTCCACCGATCGCATCGCCGAAATCGGCGCCGGACTCGCGCAGCGGGGCCTGTTCACCATGGCACGACGGTATGCGACCGCGCTTCCCGCACTGATGGAGCAAAAGGATCGCTTCGAATCTGAGAGGACCGCGGCACTCCGGCACCTGGAAGAAAAGCACAAATTTGAGCGCGGCTAAAGTCAGAGGCCCGCAACTCCTAAAGGGGAATTGATTTCGAGAATTTGCGGTATCGCCAAAGCGATTCCCTGATACGAAGCCTAGGGCGAATCAAGAGGAGTTGCGCAGCCACCGACCTCTGCCGAGCGGCCTCAGCTTGGACGGGCGAGGTCGCCCGTCCCCACACAGGCGGGATCTTCACCTACCATACACGGCAAGCGTTTTGCCGGACCATGGGCTGGCCGGGCTTGCAGTGGAAAGCGGCGCGAAACTCCGGCATGTTTGCGACTACGCCATTGGTTCGATACTTTTCGGGAGAGTGCGGATCGACGGTTGCCCGCAGGCGTTTATTCTCCTCACGCTCGCTCGTGCACCAGCTCTGGCCGTAGGCTACGAAGAAGCGCTGCTCTGGCGTCAAGCCATCCAGCGCGTCCAGCCTTTGACCTTTCGTATCTTCCTTCCACGCCAGATAGGCCAGCAGCGTTCCGCCGAGATCCGCGAGATCCTCGCCATTCGTCAGTTTGCCGTTGATTTTGATGTCGTCGACGATCGTGTATCCGGAATATTGGTCAACTACGCACTGGGCGCGCTGCTCAAATTCCTTACGGTCGGTCTCGGTCCACCAGTTGCGCAAATTGCCTTGCGCGTCGAACTGGCTGCCCTCGTCGTCAAAGGCGTGGGTCAGTTCGTGACCCATGGTGGCGCCGGTGTCGCCATAGTTGGGCGCAGCGTCGGAGAGCGCGCTGAACAGCGGCGGTTGCAGAATTCCTGCCGGAAAGTTGATGTCGTTTTTCTGCGGATCGTAATATGCATTGACGGTGGGCGGCGTCATGTCCCATTCCTTGCGGTCTACGGGCTTGCCGATTTTGGCGAGCCAGCGGTGAAACTCGAACCAGGACGCCCGTTCCGAGTTTCCGATTTCGTCTCCGCGCACGATCTGGAGCGCGGTGTAATCGCGCCAGGTGTCGGGATAGCCGATCTTGTTCGCGATGGTGTGCAGCTTGGTGAGGGCCTGCTCCTTGGTTGCCGCTCCCATCCATGGCAGCGCCTGGATTTCGCTCTGCATAGCCGCTTCGACCTGTTTCACAATGGTCAGCGCTGCTTGCCTGGCCTGCGGGCTGAAGTACTTCGCCACATACGCCTGGCCTAGCGCTTCTCCCAGGTCGTTATCCACGTCATTGGTGCAGCGCTTCCAGCGGGGCGGAAGTTCCTCTCGTCCGCGTAGAGTTTTACCGTAAAAATTGAAATTTTCTTTTACGAACGCGGTGGACAGGCTGGTGGCGGCGGCGTGCGTGGCGTGCCAGCGCAAATACGTCTTCCAGTCGGCCATGGTTTCCGTCTCGATTTCTTGGTTCATTACGCGGAAATAGTCGGGCGTCACCACGTTTAGCGAAGCCAGCGATCCCAGGCCGGTCTTAGTGAAGTACGTGTTCCAACCAAAAGAGGGTACCAGCTTCTGTAGCTCCTCCACGCTCATCTTGTGATAGAGCTGGGGCGGGTCGCGTCGTTCGACGCGGGTCATCTGGCCCTTAGCGAGCGCGGTTTCGATGCGCATCACCGTTGCCGCTTCCGTGGCCGCATCGGCCGGCTTGTCACCCAGCAGCTCGAACATCTTGGCGACGTGCGCGAGGTAAGCCTTGCGCAGTTCTTCGGATTTGGCGTCGTCCTTCAAGTAGTAGTCACGATCCGGCAGGCCGAGTCCGCCCTGATCGGCTTCGGCGATCACCTGGGTCGAGTCCTTGAAGTCCTGATCCGAGCGGAAGGTGAACAGGGTTCCCCCGCCGTAGACGGACGGCGGGAACTGTGTGGTGGCGGCATATTCCGCGAAGTCCTGCTTCGACTTCAGGCCCGCGATACGTGCCAATTCCGGCAGCAGAGGCTTGGCGCCCAGGTTGTCGATGGCAGCCTCATCCATGCAGGAGGCGTAGTAATCGCCGATCTTCTGGGTCACTGGATCGCGCGCGCCTCCCGGTTTCGCGGCTTCTTCCAGGATCGCCCGCAACTGGGCGCGATTCTCGTCCTCGAGCTTGCCGGACGTACTCCAACTCGATTGGTCCGGCGGAATGGGATTCTTCTTGATCCACCCGCCGCAGGAGTAGGTGTAGAAGTCCACGCACGGATCGACGGCGCTATCCATGGCGGAAACATCCAGCACCGGTTCGGAGGAAGCGCGTTGGGCGGAGGCGGGCACGGTCACTGAAAGAGCCGCCAAAATGAGAAGGGAGATTTTCCAGTTCATAGGTTTCAGGATGCGAAATTGCTCTCTGAGACTATCGCTTCGTTCAAAACTTATCCAGTGTCACCGAGGCGTCGCTGGTACGCACATGTCGACCCAGATCGTCAGACGTGGGTGCGGGGGTTTGGTTAGGGACGTTCCAGGGAGAGATCGACAGGTGCAGTGCTAGGGGTGATTTACGCCGCTGAGAAATCCTCCCAGATGACCAGTCAAGGTCACCAGCGCCACGCCCAGGACTTCTAGCCCCCACCGCGACGCAGGGAGTTCGTCGCCCGGCGGTTTGAATCTCCGGTGAACCCACCAAACCGCCGCGATCAGCATTAGAGATGCGCACCCGGAGAGCAGATGCATGAGGAGGATACCTTTCAACCTTCTCCCCTCGAGTTCCCACTGCCAGGCCAGCAAGCCGGTCAGAGCCGCGGGCACGGCCGCCAGAAATGCGCCGCAGAAGTTGCAGTACGCAACCAGGGCGAGATCTTTTCGGTGAGTCCATGTTGCAATGTAATCAAACAGCACTCCGGCAATGAAAAGCGCGATCGGAAAATGAATGATCACCACGTGCTGTGCGTGCTTGGCTAAGATGGCGGTGCGCGGATCCCATGGACTCATCATCACTCCTCTGCGGCACGGACACATCGCACTTACTGCACTATGACCTTCGCCGTCATCTTCGGATGGATCGAGCAAAAATACGTGTAGGTACCTGGCTTGGAAAAAGTGAAACTGAACTTTTCATCGGTGTCGAGCACGCGGGACTTGAAGGTCGTCTTATCCTCGCTCACCACCGTGTGCGGAATGTCGTCATGATTCACCCAGGTCACCACGGTTCCCGCCGGGACCGTCAAGGTTGGTGGCACAAAGCTGAAGTTGTCGATGGTGATTTGCTGGCCCGCCGGATTCTGCGCCGCCGAGGCTCTTCTGGCGAAACCGACTAACGCGAGACCCAGGACCGCCAGCGCTGCCGTGCATAAGACACAATTACTTCGTTGCATTGCCTTCTTCTCCCTTTCGGATATTTGGTCGATGTTCTTCAGGAAATCGCGCCGGTCAGGCGAGCGACGAGTCCGTAATCGCGAGCGCGTTTCGCCCCTTCTTGTAATGGATGTCGGTCACGCCCAGCAGACTGCGCAACTGTTCCGCGGGTACCTTCATCGGGCCCGGCGATGGTGCTGTGCCTGGCTTCGGTTGCGGGAAAGCGGTGGAACACGCGGTGTGAAACGTCACGTTGCCCTCGACTTTCTGCATCGTCTGGTGAATATGCCCGTTGAGCACGGTCACGCTTCCGAAACGCTTGAGGTACCCGAGGGCCTGGGCGCTGTCGTCGGTTCCCCAGCCCCACTCCGGATAAACTGTCCAGAGCGGAATGTGCGCAAAAACAACCAGGGACGTGCTGCTCTTCAGGTGCTTCACGTCTTTCTCCAGCCATTCCAGTTGCTCGGAGCCCAGCGAGCCGAGGCCACCTGCCTTCAGATTTGCCACGTTGACCAACCCGACAAAATGGACGCCTTTCTTGTCAAAGCTGTACCATCCGGCACCTTGCGAGCCCTTGCCGAACCGGGCACGAAACTGCTGGCCTTCGTCGCCCACGAAGTCGTGCTCTCCAGGAACGTAGAAGACCTCCGATGTGCAGGCCGATTTCAGAATCTGCTCCACATTGTCGAACTCCGCAGGCTTCGCCAGGTGGCTGACGTCGCCGGTATGCAGGATGAATTCTGGAGCGACGGGCAGGGCGTTGATCTTGTCGATGGCCGCCTGGAAAGTGGCGACCACGTTGGGATTGGCGGGCTTATTGAATCCCATGTGACTGTCGCTGATCTGCACAAACGCCAACTCGCCCTTCGGGATCTTGACGTCTTTATCGCCCGCGCGGCCCAGCGCGTAGCTGGTTAGCACTCCGCCATTGAGGACGCAAAGCGCACCCGTGCCCGCCCAGGCCATGCAGCGCAGAAAGCCGCGGCGGTCGATTCCGTCGTGATTGTGGTCATAAAGAATTTCGTCTTGCGTTGAAGCCATGGCATCCTCCGTTATTTTGAGCCGCCGCATTCCATGTCTTCACTAACCGCTGGCCTCGCACTTTATTCCCCGGCGAAGAAAGTTTTCTCCCGGCAGGAATAAAAAGCCTGTCCGCTGGTTTACTCTTGTGTGCGTGTTGAAGGAGAGCTCGTCGGCGACCTCGTTTGAGCAGTTGGCTCTGCCGCTGTTCGGACGGTTGTACAACTTCGCGCATTGGCTCACCCAAAACCGCGAAGAGGCCGAGGATCTGGTGCAGGAAACTTATGCCAAGGCACTCAAAGGATTCTCCTCGTTCGCGCCCGGCACGAACTTTAAGGCCTGGATGTTTCGCATCCTGCGCAACACCTTTCTGAATTCGCGCACCGGGCTCAAGGCGGCCACCCTACCGCTTGACATGGCCGACGATGACCCGGCCCTCCCCGCCGAGCACCAGACTCCGGAGACCATCCTGATCGACCGCGTCAGCCAGCAGATTGTGCAGGGAGCAATCGCCGAACTTCCCGTCGCTTATCGGGAAGTGTTGCTGCTGTGCGAGGTGGAAGAAATGTCGTACCAGGAAATTGCGACTGCGCTGGCTATTCCGGCTGGAACCGTGATGTCGCGGTTGTCGCGCTCGCGTCGAGCGCTGCGCGAGGCGGTGCAGCAGAAGCTGCATAGGAGTGCACCATGACCGAAGACGGGACCGAAAAGACGACCCACGAATGGTGGACCGGAAAGCTCGATGCCTACCTCGACGGTGAACTCGATTCCGGCCAGATGCAGGAACTGGACCGGCACCTGCGCGAGTGTTCAGGATGTACGGCAGAAGCTCTACGCAGGCTGCAATGGAAGCGCGCGATTCATTCGGCGGGCCAGTGCCATGTGGCCGATCCGGCGGTGCGGGAGCGAATACGCAGAAGCGTTTCGCCCGCTAAGCCGGCGTGGTGGCGGCGGCCAGCGTTTGCGGCCACGGCGGCCGTTCTTCTGCTATTGATTGGAGCGAAAATCGCTCAACGGGAAACGGTTCGACCGGACACTCGGCTGATTCAGGAAACTCTAGTTCAGCAAAGCAGGATAGCGGGAGAATTGGCGGATTTGCACGTCGCCACGCTGGCCAGTGCGAATCCAGTCGATGTGGTCTCTTCCGACCGGCACAATGTCAAACCCTGGTTCGCCGGAAAGATTCCCTTCAGCTTCGACTTGCCTGAGTTGCAAGGATCACGGTTTGAGTTGGTGGGAGGAAGGGTCAGTTATCTGGAGCAATCGCCCGGCGCGCAGCTGCTTTTTCGAGTGCGCAAGCATCAGATCTCTGTGTTCATTTTTCAGGCAAGAGCCTTGCCCCTTGATTTCGCGCGCGCCGGGGAAATGGATGCGCGGTCCTTCCACTTGGAAAGCTGGCAGCGCGACGGCCTGCAATATTTTGCGATTAGTGACGCGGCTCCCGAAGATCTGCGCGCGCTGAGCGATCTTCTGGAAAAATAACGTCCGGCAACGCCTGCTCCAGGTTAGTTCACCCCGCGTTAGTATTCCGCTCGAATTGTTGCACCCCTGCCTAATAACCCTACGCCAACTCTACGTCTCGATCCCCACGTGGCACACGCGACCGACGATGTAGTCGCCGGGCTTCTGGCGATCTTCCAGGGCTATCACTTCAATCGGGTAGGCGGGGTTGTGCGGGCGCAGGATCAAGTGGCGGTCCGCCGCCTCAACGTACTTGATGGTGCAAGTCCCGTCTCTGCGCACGGCGTACATATTGCTTTCGCCCTTGCGGTAGGGAATCAACGAATTATAGCGGCGGTCGAGCAGCAGGGTGGCGCCGGGCATGGTGCGCGGGTACATGCTCATTCCTTCCTGCGCGTCCGCCTTGATGACGACAAAGCGTTCCCAGGCGCGGCGGTCGCCTTCCACTTCTTCTTTCAAGCGCCTCAGGAATGTCTTCTTGAACTTCAGGATCTCCTTGACGTGCATGCTCATAATCAGCGGTTCGAAGGCTGCGATATGCGAGTCGGTGACCACGACGTTGTCGAACCCATCCTCGCTCGGCGGGAGGATCCAGGCGCGCTTGCTGACTTCGGTGGGATCGATGAGATCGAGTACCGAGAGATGCTGCACGTTGAGAACTTTGTCCATGCCTTCGAGGCTGAGGCCACGCTTGCGGTTGAGGAAGTTGGAGATGTGGGCTTGCTTGAAGCCGGTTTGCCCCGCTAGACGAAGGCCGGTAAGTTCTCCTCTGTCAATGCGCTCCCAAAGGATATTGCGGAGATTTTCTTGAAGCATGCGAAATTTCATGGCTGGAGTATAAGTCGTTATAATAGCTCATAGCTATTATTATTCGAAGTACAACATCTATAAGGAAATAAAGTTCTTGACCATGATTATGCACTTGACACAGAAAGTATAATGCGCTAATATGCTTTCAGTCAAGGAAAATCGCTATGAAACTGATAGACGTTCCAAAAGCCTTCGCCACAGACGAGCAATGTTTGGCCTATCTCGAAGCTAAGCGCTGGCCCCACGGTGTTCGCTGCCCGGTGTGCGGAGCCAAGGAAGTTTCGACGATTACCCGGACTGTGGACGAGACTAAGACGCGCAAAGAGAAGAAGCAGAACAAGCGGAAACAGCTCTATCAGTGCTTGGAGCCGACCTGCAAACAGCAGTTCTCGGCCACGTCTGGGACGATCTTCCATGACTCGCATCTTCCCCTTGAAAAATGGTTCATGGCGATTGCGCTTCTTGTAGATGCCAAGAAAAGCATGTCCGCTCTGCAACTCTCGCGGCACCTAGACTGCAATTACCGCACCGCATGGTACCTAGCCCACCGGATCAGGGAGGCGATGGTTGACCCAGACGCGCCGAAAATGACAGGCATTGTTGAAGTGGACGAAACCTACATCGGAGGCAAGCAGCACGGCCACAAACGAAAACTGCGAAACAAAGACGTTGTGATCGGCGTTCGGGAGCGCGGCGGCCCGGTTCGCCTAGTACACACGAAGGACGCGACTGCTGACACGATTTTCACGGTCATGAAAGATCACGTCTCGAAAGATGCCGAAGCGATCATGACCGACGACAACCCCGTTTACAACTTCAAGATGACGCAGTTTCGCCATGTACCCCACAAGACGATCAAGCACAGACGGCATGTATACGCGAAGGGCAACGTGTACACGAACACCGTGGAATCCGCATTCTCACTCTTCAAACGTGCGCTGGCTGGCTCGTTCCACCAAGTCTCCATAAAGCACTTGCAGCGGTATTTGAATGAGTTCGGCTATCGGTTCAACCGGCGGGAAATGGCGGATATGTTTGAGCAGACCGTGGCACGTATGGCTGGGATCGGCGCAATGCCTTACAGCAAACTGGTCGAGCAGAATGCGTTCACACCATTTGTGAGACCCTAGACAGCCGTTTTGGAGGTAATGATTACCATTGAAAATAGGGGGTTTACGATCATTATTACCAACGATAAAAATAATTGTTTGCGAAATTGCATCGTTTTGTGTCTTGGTGTACTCTCATGACGGTAGTAACGACTCCCCGGCAAAAGCCGGTTTGGGCAATCTACAGGATTGCCCTTTAATATTTTATGGCCGCATCACCTCTACCCCGTAGTTCGCGGGTGATTGTCTATATCGATGGGTTTAACTTGTACTACGGGGTCCTGAAATTTTCCAAGGAAAAATGGCTGAATATTGAACGGCTGTTTATCCTCCTTCGGCCTCACGATACTATACAGAAAATCAGGTATTTCACTGCACTATCATCTAGCGGCAAGAGTAGTGATCAGTTGGCATACCTGCAAGCCATTGAAACGCTCCCGCTGGTCAATGTGGTACGTGGGCGATACAAAAAAAAGGCAGTGAAGTGTCAGGTTCCGCTAGCCCTCTGCGCCGTTCCGAGCAAGGACAGGATTTTCAATATCCCTGAGGAAAAAAGGACTGATGTCAATATTGCGGTCTCAATGCTGGATGATGCTTATCAAAATCTTTGCGATCACCTGATTATAGTGAGTGGTGATTCCGATTTGGTACCCGCTGTCAACATGGTAAAGACGAGATTTCCAACTAAGATCGTCACCGTATACGTCCCGACACGGAACCCTGTAAGGGGCGCCGCTGTCGAACTACGTGCAGCCGCCGATAAGGACCGCGACCTTCCACTTAACCTTCTTAAGCTAGCGCAATTGCCTGCCAGTATCCCCGATGGATCTGGCGGATTCATCACCAAACCGACTAGCTGGTAGGGTCCCTGTTCTGGCCACGTGGATGTCTAGGAACATCTTTTTCTTCAATCCCCAATGTGCGTAGGGCTCGCTTTCTGTCTTCGATCTGTAGCCTTTCTTCGAGCCAGTTCGCCACCATCGCCTCTGTGCTCATTTCCTTCTCTACGGAAAGGTATTCGGCATGGCTAGTCAATTTGTGACGCAATGATTCAGCGATGCGCCAGCCCACCGACTTTGGTTTCGGCTGCTCTCCGTCTTTTCCGCTGGCAGGCATCTAGAAAAAAGGCTTGTATTATACGTATGATATATATTAGATTGAGCCAGAAGGGAGACATTCTCAAGACCGAAGGTATTGTGTCGTGCTCGAAATGACCCCAATCGGCTGTGGGGATTCTCCAAGTGATTTTGCTGTGAGTATACTCAGATCGGAATCAAGTTTGATGGCGGAAGACGGGAGAATCGAACTCCACCGTGTGTCACCACGGTTAACCGCTTATAAGGCAGTGTCCACGCCCAACGGGTTGCGTCTTCCGTATCAAAAAGCCGATGCGGTTCGAAGGCATCGGCAAGAAAACCTGAAGGCCCCGGCCAGACTCGAACTGGCATCTCCGAGCTTAGTAGGCAGGCGCTCTGTCCGTTTGAGCTACGGGGCCTCGGGTTGCTCTAAGGATCAACTTTTTACCTAGAGCAAGTCAATACCATAAGATTGTGCAGCAAAGGCTTAGCCTGTGGAAAAGTTAGACAAAAGTAAAAGTCAAGTGCCTCGTAAGGTACCTTTGAAGGTAAAAAAAAGAACCTTTGACAAGGTGCTTGGAAGACTGATTCGCTCGAATCCCACCCCGCGCAAAGCCAACTAATTTTCACCTTCCCTACTTCTGCGCAACCCTCTTAGCAAGGTCTCGCAAGTAGTCAGTGGCTTCTCTCATGCGAATCGCTGCGTCAGGAGAGAATGCATTCGTGGTCACCCGCGCGAATGTTAGCGTATACGTTTTATCTGCTTCAGTTTGCTGAGATGGGGGTATTTCTCGAAGAAGTGCCTCTCTGATCGAATCGGCACTTTTGGCTTGAGGGATCAACTTTTCTTTGCATACTTCCCGCACCTTTCCTCTTGGCGGACCCATTTGTTCCTTATTTTGCTCTCGCAGCAGCTCGGTTAACTCAGCATCCTCACTCCGACATGCTTGCGACGTGAGCAATATATCCCTGATGACATTTGGCGTGATGGAAATTAGAGTGGTCAAAGTAGCTTTCTTTTGGGCCTGAAGGTCCATGACCGCTTTCGAATCCTTCCGCGTCTGAGCTTCCATAATCTTTCTATCGAGATTTGCCAAATGGTCATTCATCCCGGATACCTTAGACGACAAGGACTGAAATTCGATTAATGTGTTATGCATTGTCGTCACTAGAGCCTTGGTGTCATCTACCAAATAATCGGTACTTTCTACTAAATGGGATGTAATTCTATTCGACTTGTCCCGATCCTGCTCAATCACCCTGTGCTCGATAAAGGCCAAGAAAAATACAAGAATCAGCCACACTGCTTTGAGTCTCGCGTTGATCTCTGAAATGGTCATGAGCACCGCAGCCACACTGAGTGCAAGAACTGCATTCCCCGACGATGGTAAGCGGAAGCACCAATAAAGACACAGAAAAGCGAACATGAGTTGGAAGACGAAATGAATGTTTCTTGATGCTCTCGAAATTTTCTCCCTGATGACCAACTCCGGCCAACACTCAAGATTGAAGTCTTGAAGGTGGTCAGCATTCTACACTTTCTCTGTGTCAAATGCATAGTCATCTTCTTGACTTAGCAGATTTTCAGCCATAATATGACCCGATAATATGTCTCATGCTGCGCTTATTTTGAGAAGAAAGGTTGTTGGCCATGATAGAAGTGCACGCACCCGAAAACGAAGAAAGAGTCTTCGGGGAGTTTCGTCGGAAGGTACGCTCGGCGGAACTACTCTCGGCAGCCATGCAGCGGTTGTTGCAGGCCATTCACTTCAACGGGCGTTTGAGCATCATTTTGCAGAACGGGCAGGTGCTCAAGTCCGGCTACGAGGAGGGGTACTTCCGGCAGCAGGAACCGGGAGTGACCACAAGGCTGCAGTAACTGCGTGAGTTTCAACTAAATAGCAACACAGGTCATCGTAAAAGAAACGAGCCCTGGGCCGGTAAACCGGCGCCAGGGCTTTTTCTTGGGTCGAATTGTTGTTCATTTCATACAGGAGGCAATCATGACCTTTATGGACAGGATGGAAGGCCAGGAAGTCCACGTCGAACTGAAATATTGCGAGCGGTGCGGCGGATTGTGGCTGCGTCCGCGAGGAGCAGACGGAGTATATTGCGCCAGTTGCCGCGTGCGTTTGGCGGCAATGCCCAACCCTGAGGAAGCACCGCCCCGCGAGGCACGCCGTCGCAAGGCCCGTGTGCAGGGAACGGGTGCTCCGAAAGAAGCCGTTGAGAGCCAAATCCGGATTGGGTATCTGGAGGGTGTAGCCGCTATGGAGGTGTGGGCATGATGAACCTACCAACGACAAGCCCACAGACGACGAACTCACAAGCCTGGAGTCTGATGGGGCAGGCGGAACTGCCGCCATCGGTGCTGTTTGGCGAAACGGAGATGGAGTTGTGGCCCTACCGCAGGCGCACCGTGGCGCTGTTGCGGCGGTATGCCCGGGCCTCAGTTGAGGTGGGGAGGCTGCCGTCGCTGCTGGGGCGGGAGTTCTTCCGGACGCGGGTCACGTCTTACACAATGAGGAACTTTGAGGATGTCGTGATCTTTGTAACCGACATGGAGCAGGCGATCGAGAAGCTGACCGCACGCGAAAAGAAGCTGCTGGCCATGAATGTTCTGGAGGAGTACACAGTACCCGAGGTCGCGCGGTTGCTCGGGTGTAACCAGCGAATGGTGGAGCGGCTCCTCCAGGATGCACTCGACCAACTCTCGCGGACCCTGCTCGCGGGCGGTTTGATGGAGAAATTGCCTTCGGCCACGAGAGGTCGCGAAACTTGTCAAGAGGGTAAGAATTACAATTTGGATGTAAGTGACTCAAAGGAAGGGAAAAATAAATATCGGAAATTTGTCGGTACACCCCCCTCTGATTTGATATCCTAAACTTAAGAGTCGAAAAAACTGAGAACTCTGAAGGGCGTGATGCAAATCGCGCCCTTTTTCTATTTACGGCGAGCATAGGCTAATTGAGAGTAGATCAAAGGCGAGGAAGCCGAAGGAACCGGGGGAGTGACCACGATTCCGTGGGCGCAACGGAAAGGTGACGTAGAATCAGAATCATTGTAAAACGTTGAGGATAGCGTCGAGAAGACGACGGAACGCAGCATGGACATAACCTGGGTCACGGAACGAGTTGCGCTAGGCGGTGGGATCTGGAATGCGCGGAACATGGAAGAACTGGCGCAAGGCGGTGTGACCCACGTGCTCAATATGCAGATCGAGTTCGATGACCGGCCGCTGGCGGAACGGCACGGGATCCGAGTGCTGTGGAATCCGACCGACGACGATTTTTTGCCGAAATCCCCGGAACTGCTGAAACGCGGCGTTGATTTTGCGCTGGAAGCGCTGGGTGATCCGGCGGCGCGGCTGTACGTTCACTGCGCCGCCGGGGTGCACCGAGCTCCGATGATGACGCTGGCGGTATTGTGTGCGATGGAGTGGGAAATGGAAGCGGCCATGGCGCTGATCGAAACGCGAAGACCGGCGGCCGACTTCGCGGACGTCTACGTCGAGAGCGTGCGACGATTTCTGCGGTCGCGCGTGGACAGCGAGCCGCCGATTTCAGACTAACAATCGGGGTAGTAGTCGGGAGGCAATATGCGCAAGGGGCGCCGCTCGGCAGAGCGGCTTTGTTATTGGCCCGAATTGGGGCCGCGTGCGCTCACGAGGAGAGAACAAGAGATGCCCAGATCGTTCGCGGTGAACCCGAAGCGTTTCCCAATAGCTGCGAAGGCGGTGGTTTTCATGCTCTCTGCGTTGCTGATCGGGTTGACGTTGTCGACCACGTTGCGGGCACAAGGGCCGGCACTTACGACGATCAGCGACACCGTGTATCGAGCCGACGGAACCGCGGCATCGGGTACAGTGCTCATTTCCTGGCCGTCATTCCAGACTGCGGGGGGAGATGAGGTAGCAGCGGGCAATCTGGCGGTGACGATCGGACCACAAGGCTCGTTTACGGCGCAACTGGTTCCCAACGTGGGCTCGTCTCCGGCGGGAACTTACTATGTCGTGGTCTTCCAGTTGGATGACGGAACCGTCCGGACGGAATATTGGGCGGTTCCCGCGACATCGCCGACGACGATCGCCGCAGTTCTGACGACTCCGGGTACGGGACTGGCGAACCTTGCCGTGACGCAGGACTACGTGAACGCCGCCGTGGCAAATCGCGCGATTGACGCGACGGTGGTACACCTGGCCGGAACGGAGACGATATCCGGCACGAAGAACTTTGCGGTGCCTCCCGAGCTTCCAGCGCCAGCCGGGGTTGACGACGCCGCGAACAAGGGTTATGTGGATGCAGCGGTTGCGAACGTCGGCGCGGGATCGTTCGTCTCCAAGGCGGGGGACACGATGACTGGCCCGCTAACTCTACCTGCGGACCCGGCCGCACCCAACCAGGCTGCCGACCGGCACTATGTGGACAGTGGTTTGTCGGTGAAAGCGGACCTGGTGAGTGGGAGGGTTCCGACCGCCGAATTGGGCGCGGGAATCGCCAGTGCTGCCACTTGTTTTAACCGGTAATTCCACGTGGGGAGGTTGTGGGGGTGGCGCACCGGCAGGGATTTCTTATGCAACGACGGCGCTGAATTGGACGCAGACGATCTCCAGTTCCTTAACAGGAGGCTCGCAGGCAACAGTTACCCTTACTCCCTGTCCAGCGGGCGTTGATACAACGAGCGGAGCAGGGTATCAAGTTCTTCTTTCTGGTGGTGGAAACAGTGAAGCTGTCAGCGTAGTTACTGCGGCTGGGGGATGCATTTCGGGAGCGGCTTCGGGGACGATTACGTTCACCCCGTTCTATTCCTATGCGGCTGGTTACACCATTGGTTCGGCCTCTTCGGGGATTCAGGAGACCATCAATCAGGCCTGCGGAACCGACCCAACCACTTACAAGAACCAGCAGTGCAACGTGACCGTTCCGGCGAATGGCCCTGAGCTAGGCATCGTACATTCGGTTAACACCTACAACATTTTTGGGACGATCTATCTGCATTCCAACCAATCGGTATTGAACGGCTATGGGACATCGTTGAACTGCCTTGGGCGCGGCGCCTGTTTACAGATTGGCGATCTGCGCAATTCCAACGACTTCACGAGCAACACTGTTGCCGGGCTGACCTTTCGCTCGCCGGTGGATCTCTCGGGCAATGCGGCATTTGCTGGAGTTGCGATCACACAAACGCAAAGGACATCGCAGGTCGTAACCATAACGACGGCCAGCGCGCACGGCTTTCGGGTCGGAGACATGGTTACGATCCTGTTTACCGACAGCGCCGGCTACTGGGGCGATGCTTTGATCACGGCGGTACCGAGTTCAACCACGTTCCGGTACGCACACGCTGGTGCCGATATCCCCGCGCAAACAAGCCCCGGCGTGGTTGCGCTGGCATATGTTGCGGTCCTGGACAACGCAACGAATTCCCGTCTGATCGATATTTCTTACGATGAGGCGGGCGAAAACGGGCGCTTTAATAACTTCTTCGATCTATGGGACGACGAGAACGCCACCATTGAACATTTCAACAATCAGGGCATACCGCTGAACGGCAATGCGAACTGGACGGGCTCGTTTGTGTTCTCGGCAGGAAACCAGAGCGTGCAAATTGCTCCGGTCATTACGCTGCGAGACTCGACCATCACGGCGAACACCTCCAACGGTGTAACCGACTACAACTCCAATGGACTCTACATCGAAAACACCGTGATTCAAGCGAGCGGTCCGTGGCAGGTGTACTCATCGAACTCCACGGGCAACTATCAGGGGGCCTACCTCAAGAACATCTATTCCGAGAGCAGCCTTGCCCTAAATCCGATATCTCCCGCGCACTCTCCTTTCCCCGGACTCGGGATCTCCGGACTGATAATCGGACCATCTACCGGCGCGGCCCACTATGAAGTCACCGGTAGCGGGGGAATGGTGGGCGCATTCCAGACCGGCGGAACAGGGGCCACACCCTACTCCTATTTTGTTGTAGCCAATGACACGACGGCGGGTACGCGCACCTCTCCCATGCAGGTTCTGAATTGGCTTTCTACGGGGAGCGATTCAATTCCGGTCCATTGGCCCAGGGTGGCAAACGGAACTGATGCCATTACCTATGACGTGATCCGGATAACAACACCGGGAAATACTGCGCCTTGGCCATACAACGGAGGATGTACCGGAGGTTCCGGCGGAACATGCGGGTCGGTAGTGACTGGGCTATCGCAGGCAGTGGCGTGTTCTGGCGGGCTAGTGTGCAGTTACGCGGATACCGGATCATCCATAACGTCCTCCTACGTGATCAATTCCGGAAACTATGCCGGGAACATCATGTTTTGGCCTGGGGCATTGGTGTCGGTCGGCGGTAACAACAACACCAGCGTTCGAGTCGATACGGAGCAGTCGCCGGTCGTTGGCATCGGTCTGCACGGAAGTCCGATTCAGACGGTTGGTCAGTGCACCAAGAGTGGGAACGGGTCTGCGGGAGCCTACACCTCATGTTTGACGAGCCTCGCCAATTTTCCGAATGAGACGGCAACGATCTTAGGTGACAACGGGTATCTCGGCGCGAACATGTCTCTGTCCAAGGGGAGATTGAATTTTTCACCGGAGCCGTTCAATAGCAGCATCACAGCCCACCACATCATCACGCTAATCGACTCTCAGCCTGATTTGACGCGCTCAACCGCAGGCTACCGTCCCGCGGCGAGCGGGAACGATACTTGGATCGGTACGGATAACCCTGGGGCCAACGGACAACCATATGGTTCTTCCCAGCTTGCGTTTGGCGCCCCGGTTTCGATTACAAATTACATCGGTCAGACCGGGGATGGCATTCACGCAAACTGGCTGGAAAGGTTAACCGCATCCCTGAAAGAGTTCAATGTTCCGGCGAAGTTCGACCAGAGTGTTACGCTCGCCGGACTGTCGAATGGCTGTCTCAATGTCGTGTCTGGAGTGATTGCATCCACGGGAAGCCCTTGCGGATCTGGCGGTGGTGGAGGGAACGTTAGTTCCGTGTTTGGACGCTCAGGGGTGGTTGTCGCGGCCAGCGGCGACTACACAGTATCTCAAGTAACAGGAGCAGCGGGGGATGCGTCTGTGGTTCATAACACAGGCACTGAAACGATTGCTGGGACGAAGACATTCACAAGCAACGTCACGATGAGCGGGAACTTAGTATTGCCCCAGGGGAATGGGTATGTTCCCGCGAGTGGCGGCATTGGTCTGGATACGGCTGCCGGGCTGCCGGTGGTGAACGTTGGCGGCACAACGCACCAGGTCGCTTTTACAAGTTCGAATATCAGCGGGCAGGCGGGGACGGCTCTCGCCCTGGCGGCCGCTCCAACGCAATGCAGCGGATCGTTTGCGACGGGCATTGGAGCGAATGGGAATGCGAATTGCACAACGCCGAATGTGATCCAACTGTCTGAAACTACCCAGCCTGCTGGGATTCCTAACTGGGGTGTGTTCTGGTTTGATTCAGCTACTCATACCCCGCGCGTTCTTGAGAACAATGGGCAAGTCACCCAATTGGGGATGACCAACCTTTTTAACTCGGACCCGGGCGGGGATCCAGCGGACAATCTCGAGGAGCGTAATGGGGGTAGCACTCAGAACTTGCGCGTGTATTCGAGTTTCCTGAACAGCACGACATGGCAGCGAGCGTCACTGGGCTTTGATGGCACGGACAACTATGCTGTGGTGCGCAGTGAAAACGCGACGTCGGCGTCGGCGCCTGGCTTAGGTTTCTGGATTGGAAGCGGGCTGAAATGGGTGGTGGACGCCGCGGGTAATCTTAAGCCGTGGACCGATAATGCCTTCAATCTTGGCAGTGACAGCGGGAACGCTGCAAAGAGCGTCTTCGCGAAAACCTCATTCAATTCGGTCCTGTACGGGCGGAACGATTACGAGGTTCCAAATGACGGGTCGACGGGCACCGCGTTGAACCAGTTGGCAGTGTTCAACACGAACAGTCCTTCGCAGGCTGTACTTGCGAGCACGTCGTCGACAAACGGCGTGATTGGGTTGGTGCAAGGGGGCGCCGGCAAGAGCGGGAACGCGGTGGTTACCTGGCGCGGCTATGCTTATTGCATCTTCGACAATGCCACTATCGCTGGAGATGCGGTAATAGCCAGCACGAGTGCGGCGGGCGATTGTCACGACACAGGGTCCGGGGCGCAGCCTGGATCTCAGCTGATCGGCTATGTGGATGTCACTAATGCGAACGCTGGACAAACAAACGGCCTTCGGGTCAACTTACAGCCCCCGCAGAGTGGAAGTGGCGGTAATGTCGCTTCGGTATTTGGCCGTACCGGCATTGTGACGGCAGGAACGGGCGACTATTCTGTGTCACAGGTTACAGGGGCGGCGGCAGACTCTGCCGTGGTTCACCTGGCGGGCGCAGAGACGGTTAGCGGGGCGAAGACATTTTCCAGCGACGTGACGCTCAGCGGAAATCTGAACGTGGCGGGGAGTATCAACCAGACGGGCACGGGGCCAACGCAGTGGTCGGGGAAGAAATGGGCAGGAACGACAGTAACCGTGCCGAGCGGGATGGACTTTTCGCTGGGGATTGGGTCGGACAACGCGTTCAAATGCCAGTTGACGAGCGGAGCGTCGTGCATGCCTGCGGATGCAGTTACGAGCGTGTTCGGGCGAACGGGCGCGGTCGTTGCTGGCAGCGGCGATTACTCGGTTGCGCAGGTTACTGGAGCAGCACCGCTGGCGTCACCCACGTTCACGGGCACACCGATTGTACCGGGATATGTGCCGACCGGCACGACGGTCAACGGGCACGCGCTTTCGTCGAACGTAACAGTGTCGGCTTCCGATCTTACAACTGGGACGCTACCCACGGCTCAGTTGCCTGCGCCCACCTGCTCCTGGATCACAGTGCCCACGCAGGGCGGCTCGGGTAATGCATTCTCCGGAACGAACAAAGCCATTGTCTGGGGTGTTTACAACCCCTACCCGTGCGTGAGTAACAACGTCGCGTACGTGGTGGGGACAGCCGATAGCACGTCTAATAACTATGCCCTCGGACTGTACTCCGGCGCTTCGGGGGGAACCGGCACGCTGGTTGCCACGACGGCGTCAACCGCCGGAACGACTTTTGCGCCATCGTTGGGAATCAAACACATCGCCTGGACTGCTTCGAATGTCACTGTGCCGGCTGGGCGGATTTATATTGCGCTAACGAGTAACTGTGCATCGACGTGTGCCGCGCTCTTGGGAACGTCGGGCACGGGCGTGACCTGGGCGGCAAACGTTCAGGTGGGTGTTACAACGGGCGGGGCCGCGCTCCCGAGCACGGTGACGCTGCCGAGCGACAGTTTCAGTTCCGGTGCGTCGATTCCGGCTCTGATTGTGTATTGATCCTGCAAGGACACCATGATCAAACAAGTGTTGTTGCTTCTGTTCCTGGGAGCGCCGCTGGCGTGTGCCTCCGACTATTTCGTGGACTGCAATTATGGGGCGAACGGAAATCCGGGCACCAGTCAGCAACAGGCTTGGCGCACTCTGCTGCAAGTTGGGATCTCGGGCTTCCAACCGGGTGACACGATCAACCTGCGGCGAGACTGTACCTGGAACGAAACCCTGACTCCGCCCTCGAGCGGGAGCAGTAGTTCTTTAATCAAGATCGACAGCTATGGTAATGGTCAGCCGCCCCATTTGACTGGGTATTTGCCAATCGCAGCGCGGTGGTGGACCCAGGTGGGAAGTACGAACGTCTGGGCGGCGACTCTGTATTCAGCTACGAGCGGCCTTACGAATGTGGTGCAGTGCGGCATTCGAGGCTTTTACTGTCTGACCCAGCCGCCTTCCCAGTTACAGTATGTGCGGTTCGGGACAGTATGGGGTACCGCGCAGGGGAGCCAGGGGGCGCTTAGTCAGGATCGCGACTTCTGGTACGACGCGACAAATGCCATTTTGTATGTGTACAGCGCGAACGGCAACCCAGCGTCGCATTACTCCTCGATTGCACCAATCGTGCTTAGCGCACAGAGTGTGTTGAATGTGAACGGCGTATCTTGGCTGGAAATTCAGCACCTGCAAATCGACTGGTTTGACGGCTACGGAGTGCAGGTACAGGGGGCGAGCGACCATCTTTGGCTTGCAAACCTGGCCACTGATAGTGAGGTGGAGAACGGCGCCGTACCGCTGGGCTTCTTCGTTCATCCCACCGGTACGCCGGTGGACATACACCTCTACAACACGGATGCGAACATGAACTACGCTGGTTACCGCTTTGATGGATGCAGCGGTGGCGGGTGTGCGTTTGAGATTAAGAATTGTCGCGCATACGGGAATCGCGCGTATGGAATCGTGGATAACGTGCAAGGGGCGGTGAGTTATGACTACTGCCATCTGTACGCCAACAATCTGGCGACCGCGTTGACAGTCGATACATCGGGAACCCCCGGACCGGCGGCGGGGTTGCATAATGTCGCGGCCGAGACGCCTCCCTGGATCCGCGAGTGGCACCGTTGGCCGGCATATACGACGGTGAGTTATGACGATCCCGGATTGGTGCAGTACAGCGATTCCTATATCAACTCACTGTTACCGATCCTGTCCGCGAAAGCGATACCGCTCTCGATTGCGGTGGTTACGGGCGGGAGTTATTCGCAGTCGATTATCAGTGAGGTGCAGGGTTGGATCAATGCGGGATGGGACGTCAACACGCACTCGATATCGCATGAGTATTGGGACCCGCCTGCGTCTAGTTGCGGGGCGAGTGGGCCGTTTCCGGTTCCGTGCCACGCCTTTGAGAATTTGCAGTACACGGGAACCATCGCGTCAAGCGTGACTCTGAACATTGCGCACCCCACACCGGGCCATGCGACGTTGACGGTGACCACGAGCCCAGGCCCTGATGATCCGGCAGCCGATATTAGCTGGGACTTGACGCCGGCGGCGCCGGGGCAGACCTCTACCGGGCTCGACACGCTGGGTGGGATCTTGTACACGCTGCAACAGCGCGGCGTGTTCACGGTGAGCTTGGACGCGAACGCCAAGAGCGCGGCGCGTAGTATTTCGCTGGCCGACGTGAACAGCATGGACATCAAGAACTCAGCGCAGAACTTGGATCTTGACGAAACGCAAATGGCAACGGAAGAGATGAGTTGGGCGCAGGGGTGGATGAATCTGAACTTTACCGGGCTACCCGCAAAACGGGTGTATGTGATGCCGGGGAGTTATGAAGATCCCGTGACCGAGAATATTGCGGCCAGTCTGGGGTATGCGGGGGTACGGGGAACGGGCAGCCTGAAACCCTGTTGCGGGGCGAATACAACGCTGGCCACGGGCTATGACGTGTTCAACATCCTAAGTCAGGGTGCTGTGCCTAACTACCAAGGCCTTAGTTATCAAGCCATGCGGAATCGGGTTAGTCAGGATTTGTTCAAGAATGCGCTGTGGGGAAGGCCGATCGGGTACTTCTGGCATGTGAACGAGTTGCGGCCGGATGAAGTCGCAAATTTCATGGACGCGCTGGTTCAGGGAGGCGCGACGCTGGAATCGAACACGCAGATGGTGAATATCCTGTCGTCGTGTCAGCCGAACGATGCAGTACCAGCGGGCTATGTGTCCGGCAGTTATTTCGTTTGTCCGTCGAGTGGTGCGGAGGCAGATTTTCGGCCAACGGTGAATTCACCGGTGAGGGATGCGGGCGCGAATCTGGGTGCGGAGTATCAATACGACCTACTGGGAATCAATCAGAATTCGTATGGGACAGGTTGGGAGATTGGGGCGTACGCGTATGTGCCGGAGGATTTCAGCGCCACGCATTGAAACAGGACTCTTCAGCGGATGGCGGTTGTGACGCCAGAATTGACGCCTGAGTACTTGAAGTGGTTAGGGCAACACCTGGATGACCCTCGGGAAGTGGAGGCCGGGAGGGATCCGACGGAGCGGAATCACTTTATCGAAACATTTCTGAAGATTCGCACGAAGACAACGAATCAGACTGAGTTCCAATTGAACCGCGCGCAACAGGCGTATTCCTTGCTGTGTTGCGAGCTGAAGAGTAAGAAGAATCTTGTGCTGAAGGCACGTCAGGTGGGCATCACGACGTACATCGCCGCGAGATTTTTCGTGCAAACGATCACGCAGCCGGGCACGCTGAGCATGCAAGTAACGCAGGACCGGGAATCGGCGGAGGACATCTTTCGGATCGTGCGGCGGTTTTGGGAGAACTTGCCGGATGACGCGCGGAAAGACTTTCTACGAACTTCGCACCGCAACGCGCGGCAGTTGGTGTTTCCGCGTTTGGACAGCGAGTACTGTCTGGCTTCGGCGACGGAGAATGCTGGGCGAGGACGTACGATCCAGAATCTGCATTGCTCGGAGGTTTCGCGCTGGGGCCGAAAGGGCGACGAGGCACTGGCATCGTTGCGGGCGGCAGTAGTGCCGGGTGGCGACATTGTGCTGGAGTCCACTCCCAATGGAGCGGGCGGACTTTTCTACGAGGAGTGGCAGCGGGCAGACGATACGGGTTATACAAAGCATTTTTTCCCGTGGTGGTTTGAAGAAGCGTATGTGATCGGAACGGACACACTGTTTCCGCCGTCGACGGAAGAAGAGAAGGCCCTGAAGCTAAGTGACCCGCAGATTGCATGGCGACGAAAACAATGGGCGTCACTGCGGGGACTTGCGGCGCAGGAATTTGCCGAAGACGCAGTGTCGTGCTTCCGGGCGTCGGGAGAATGCGTGTTTGACCTGGACGCGGTGGAGAAGGCGCTGCACGGATCGGTCGCACCGTTGGAGGTACGCGACAACCAGCGGCTGACAATCTGGTTGCCCGCGCAGCCGGGGCGGGAATATGTGATCGGAGTCGACCCGGCAGGGGGCGGGGCCGAGGGCGATTACTCATGCGCGGAGGTGATTGATCGTCAGTTGGGAACGCAGTGCGCGGAGTTGCACGGGCATTGTCCCCTGACATGAAACATGCAAACGATGAAATCGAGGAGAAGGTGCAGTAAATGAACGAGAACGATTCGCATCGAACGCCGCTTGTCCCGTTGCCGTTGGTTCAGTTCATCGATCGAATCGTCGACGCCGAGCGGAGGTTGACGGAGGCTGAGTTCCGACGGTGCGCTGCCGCGCTAGAAGCGCAGGCCCGAGCGGAGGACCTGCGGCATGAGGCTGGGGATGCCAAAATCCAAAAGGCGAGTGAGGTCCTCGATTACCGCCTCGAAGAGATGAACAATTTTCGCGCGCAAATTAACCAGGAGCGTGGGGACTATCTACGGCGTGACATGTATGACCGCGAAAACGCTGCCTTGTCAGATCGAGTGAAAAGCCTGGAAATTATGCACGGGGAACAATCGGGAAGAGGCGCAGCCTATGCTTCGATGGTCGCAGTGGTGGTGATAGTGGCGCAGGTGGTGTTGCATTTCTGGAAATAAGGAATTGCAGAGATCGGGCCATCGGGTGGTCGGGTTCATCAAAAGTCAAAAGGCTTTGGCATTTGAACTTCAATAACCCGATGGCCCGATTAGTAGATGACCCGATCTCTACGGCTAGCCGACTTCTTCACTCCAGTTTTCAAGAGTCTTCTTCACGACAGCCATGAACTGGTCGGCCATAGCGCCGTCGACAATGCGATGGTCGTAGCCCAGCGTGAGATGAACCACTGAACGGATGGCGATGGAATCCGCGCCATCTTTGTCAGTGATCACCATAGGCTGTTTGGTGATACCGCCGACGCCCAGGATGGCGACGTTCGGCTGGTTGATGATGGGCAAGCCGAAGACGGCGCCAAACTGGCCGGGGTTGGTGATGGTGAAGGTTGCACCTTCGACGTCGGCCGGCATGAGCTTCTTCGAACGAGCTCGCTCGCCGAGATCGGTGATGCCGCGCTGCAGTCCGAGGAAGTTGAGCTCGTCGGCGCTCTTGAGAACGGGGACGATGAGTCCCCAATCGAGCGCGACGGCGATGCCGGCGTTGACGTGCTTGTGGTAGCGGACACTGTCGCCTTCGAGCGAGCCGTTGACGATCGGATATTGCTGTAGGGCGATGATGGCGGCGCGCACGAAGAACGGCATGAAGGTAAGCCGCGCGGCGTGGCGCTGCTCGAATCCGTTCTTGAGCTTGTTGCGCAGGTTGACGATGCGGGTCATATCCACTTCGAACATACAGTGGACGTGAGCGCTGGTGCGGCGCGACTCGATCATGCGCTGGGCGATGATCTTGCGCATCTGGGACATCGGCACCAGGTCGCCCGGAATGACTGCGGGGGTAGGAGCTGAGGCTTGGCGGGGTGCGGTGGCCGCAACTGGAGCAGCCGTGCGGTGCTCGACGAAATCAAGGACGTCCTGCTTGGTGACGCGGCCGCCGGTGCCGGTGCCACTCACCTTTGCGAGATCCACATTGTGCTCGCGGGCGAGCTTTCGGACGAGCGGGGAAGAGCGGACATCGGAATCTTCGTCGACCCCGGGCACGCTGGCGGCGGGTGCGGGCAGCGGGGCTGGAGCTTCTTTCTTTGCTAGTGCGGATGCGGGAGCGGCAGGAGCAGGCGCAGCGGCCTTGGCGGGTGCGGACGCGGAAGCGCCATTGCCTTCGCCAATCACACCGACGACGGTATTGACCTGAACGGTGTTACCTTCGGAAACCTTGATTTCCTGAAGGATTCCGCTGGCGGGCGCGGGGATCTCGGCGTCGACCTTGTCGGTGGAAATCTCGAATAGCGGCTCGTCGCGCTGGACCTTGTCACCGGGCTTTTTGAGCCACTTGGTGATGGTTCCTTCGAAAATTGATTCGCCCATCTGGGGCATGACTACTTCAGTCGGCATAGTTCCCTTTCCATGAAGCCCTGCGCCAATGGCGGGGGAGAGCAAGCCAACATTATAGCGAAGCCGGGTGGAGCAGTCCGCGCAGTCGCGAGTGGTACGGGTTTCAAGCTTCCGGCAGGACGCGACTCGCCCTTGAGCAAACCCTTACCCGCGGGTAGTGCCGGAAACACGTCGGGTTCACGGAGCAAGGATCAATGAAGAACCTTTTTTCAGTTGTCTTGTTTTGTCAGCTTGCGTTGGGGCAGTCAGTGTACTCGCTTCCCGGGAGCCGCTCTGGAGCTGCCATGTCGGCCGTCGCCAACGCCAGTTGCGCAGCGCCAAACTTTTGCGCTTATACCGGTACGGATGTAATCCCCTGGGGAACGGTGCCGAACTTTGGTGGGGCGGTCGGCAACAACAGCAGCCAGTATGACACGTCATTTCTGGGCCACAGGAACTGGGACGGCTCGACATTCAGTAACTCCGCTTATCTGAGTCCAATTACCCGCCTGACGGACGTAAACTCTACCGCGACCGGGATTGCCAATACCAGCTTTGCCGCGGGTCAGGGAGGGTCGGCCGCGTTCTTTCGGACTAACAGCTCTACCACGTTGGTGCTGGTTGAGCAACAAGGCGGCGCTGATTTTATGGGGGTGTTTAACCAGCCGGGATATGCCGGACTGTTCCTGCCGTACAGCGCCTACTCCAATACTGGGGGGAAAAACCCGGGTGCCGGGAACCTCATCACGACGAACATGAACAGCGCCGGGGGTGGAAGCTCCATGACGGCGGAAAGTTTCGGGTCTGGCAGTTTCAGCCTGACTGACGCCAAGAATGCCTCGTCCTTTATCCTCTATGCTTTTGGCAAGAACGCCGATATCGCCTCGCCGACCGCCATCACTCCTTACTCGATCAGCATGGCTCCGGGGTCGGTTGGGGTTTACACGATCAACACTGCTATTGCGGACTTTCAGTACGGGCTCCCGGCCTACAACAACACAAGCGATTGGCAGAGCGGGCACAGCTACGCTTACGGGGCGTATATCACGCATGTCCTGAACCTCTCGACCGAGATGGCGACGAACGGCGCGTGGGCTCAGAACCACGCTTATGCGATTGGCGACGTGATCTCAGGCAACGGCACATCCTCCGGTTGTATGTACGTGGTGACCGTGGCAGGAACATCGGGGTCAGGGTCGGCCCCGGCATTCAAGACGACCCCTCAGTCCGCTTGCCGCACCGACACTTTATCGGATAACGGAATCACTTGGAAGGGCACGAACGGCTATCCGCAGTTTCTTTACCAGAACACGGGAGCGGCAGGAACGTCCGGCGGGTCGCTGCAGTTTATTCCTGCGCCAGCCACGCTCTGTGCCACGACCGGAACGATCACTTGTGGATCGCAGACACTTACCTGCGGTTCATCAGCCTTCGTCGCCTCGAACGTCGGTGCCGCAATCTCCGTGCCGGGCGCGGGTGCGGCTGGTGCCGTTCTCTACACCACTATCACCGCGTACACGAACTCGACCACCGTGACCGTGGCGATTCCGGCAAGCACCACCGTCACCACAGCGTCGGTGGCACTCACCGGCCATCCCGACTTCCTTTCAGGCGTGCCGGACGGCGGCAATATCTTCTGGACCAATGTTGGCCCAGCTTACGTTCCGCAGAATACCAACCAGGGATATTTCGATGCGGGCCGGCAGAGCCGAGACACAACTTATGGCGGTTACGCCTCGAAGTACGCGATGGGAATCTCGACCAGCAGCTACGGAGCGGCGCCGGGAGCTATCAATGGGTTGAAGTACACCCAGGCCAACGCGATTCAGGGAACCGGTATCTGGTATCTGGTGGCGGATGCAACTACGAATACGTATCACGCACTGGACGGCGCGACCGGAATCTGGACAGACAACGCCTGCGGTGGTGCTAACCTCTTTTCCTGTGGCCCTGTTACCACCTCGACCGTGGGCGTGTTGACTCAAGCCAAGGCCTGTCCGTTCGGACTCCACAACAACAAATTGAGCCCAGCGGGAATCTACGACCTCTTAGCCGCCAACCCGAACTTCTATCCAGCGAACTGTCCGGGCGGGGCAACAAGCGGCCCCGCTTCCGTTTGGAACGCCACGACAGCCTCCTACAACGCGACGACCTCCTTACAATACGCGTTCAGCTTGAACCACTGGGACATAGCGAATAGCAGTATATTTGCTTTCAACGACTCTGTTTTTGGTGGCACCAGCGGCGTGTTTCTAACTCTGGAAGCGCTCTCCAACCCGAGTAATGACTCGTTCAGTGTGTTCCTGCCGCCGTTTGCCAACCAGTCGATAGCACAGACCTATCCGCCGGGCTGCTATGTCACGACAACTCAGATTAAGTCGCCGGACTGCAATTTGAATGAAGTGCTCGACAACCATCTCAGTATTGCAGCCAGCGCCTATCTTGGTTCAGACACCATGTCCGCTTGTGGCACGACCTATAACTATGCCACGTTGAATCCGATTCCTTTCAATTCATGGCAGGGGATGGAGACCTGCTACCCGACGACGCCGGCAACCACGAGCACGGCAGCGAGCCTGGGCCCGGTGTGGCAGTTCACGCACACCTTTGCGACCGGAACCAGCCTGAATTTTTCCGCTCAGTTTCAAGTAAGTCACTATTCTCTGGACGGCAACTGGCTCTTCTTCACGAGTGACTGGAACTGTCAGAACGGATCCACCCTGGCGAATGGCGCGGCTCCCGTCGTCTGGAGTAGCGGAACTTACTATCAACAGTGGGTCATAACTCCCGCCTTCAGCGCTCCGGCCTACGGCGATTCGTCCAGTCTTTGTGGCCTACCTTGGCAGCCCTCCGTTTCTGGCGGAGCGACATCCAACTACGTTACTGGGAACCTGATTAACCCGATTGAGGGAACGAGCGGCAGCGGCGCGATTGATGATGTGTTTCAGGCCCTCACCAGCGGTCAAGCTGGGTATGCCTCGACTCTTCCGGGCAAACAGCCGAAGTGCGGATCGGTGTCATGCTTTGCGACGAGCGAACCGCCGAGCGTTAACTCGGTCGCGGTTACGGCTGCGTCGGGGACTGGAAGCGTGGCTACGCTTACCAGCACGCTTGCGCCATCACTCAACGCTTTCGTCACCGTCGTTGGCATGACGAACTCCGCCTACAACTGTTCCAACTGCCAGGTAACGGCAACCTCAAGCGCTCAGTTTTCCTACGCGTCCACGGGCACGGGAAACGCGACCGGCAGTGCATTTACCTCCGGGGAACTGATTTGTGACTCCATAGCCGGAGTCTCATTCGACCCGCCTCCGCCCTACTCTTCAAGCTGTCCTGGCGGCGTGGTGTGGCAAGATCTTGGACCGCAGACGGCACGTTCGGACGTGTTCGCGGTCAACCTCGGAATCCAGCACTGAAACTAAAGACCCATGAAAATGTCAGACCATTTCACGTTGGAGGAATTCTCTTTCTCGGAAGCGGCGGCGCGGCTTGGACTCAATAACACTCCGACGCCGGCCATCGTTCGAAACCTGGAGCTGGTGGCGGCGGTCATGGAACAAATTAGAAGGCTGCTTGGGGATAGGCCGATCGTCATCAACAGCGGCTACCGTTCGCCGGAGGTAAATCGCGCAGTGGGCGGAGTGGGAACCAGCGCCCATTGCCGCGGTCTGGCGTGCGACTTTGTTTGTCCCGCATTCGGTGCGCCGGCCGAAGTGGCGCTGGCCATCCTGAAGTCCGACATCGAATACGACCAACTTATCCTCGAGTACGGATGGGTACACGTTGGCCTGGCGCAAGAAGGAGAGTTATCCCGCCGTGAGGCCCTGACGAAGCGTTCGGCATGGGTGGCGTATGAGTCCGGCATCAAGGCTTGAGTGATGTCAGCACTCCACCCAATGAAGTAAGTGTAACTCTATTGCAAGGAGATACTATCGTGAAGAAGTACGCTTCTTATCTACCCACGGTTGTGCTGCTGCTTACCGCGCTTGCGAATGCAGCCACGCCGGCGATCGCTGCGTTCTGGATGAAACACTCCACGGCCGCCGCGATCTTCGCGCCGCTGGCCGTCATCGTAGCGCATTGGCTGCCTTCACCGTATGCAGCCGTCACCTCGAAATAACTAACCGAAGTTCGTAACAATAAGGGAGAAACTAGTTATGCGGAAGGTTTTTGTTTTTGCGTTATCTCTTGTCATGTTCTGCACGGCCTGTTCGACCGCTTGGGTGTCGACGCTCGATTCCATCCTAGCCGCGGCGGCTCCGGCGCTGATCAACATCCTGCAGATTGTCGCGGTGGCCAACGGTAAACCAGTGGACAGCAACTTGTCCGCTAAGATCAATGCCGACGCCACGGTGATCAAGACGCTGGCCGCCGACTTCGCCAAGGCGTCGTCGGGATCCGCATCCGGCGTTTGTCAGCAGTTGCAAGCGGCGGTGAGTGTTTACCAGGCCGATCAGGCGCTGGTGCTTCATGTCGCACAGGTGAGCGATTCAAACACACAGACGAAGATTACACTGCTCGCAAGCCTCGTTGCGGGCACGGTGCAAGCGATCACGGCAGTGATTCCGTCGTGCCAAGCCAATGCGCAGGCGTCGTTCAAGGCTCTGCCGCCCTACAGCGTCTCCACCTTCGCGGATCACTACAACAGTATCCTGGTGGCGCCGACCGGTAACGCGGCGGTGGATGCGGCGACCCCGAAACTAAAACTTCATCGGCACTCGAAACTCGTGCGGGCGGTGACTTTCGGACGACTCCAGTGATCGCCGGTCAGTCTACTCGACGCAAGTTTGGAGCACGCCGCGACGTTCACGATGTGCGGGACCGGATGTACCGCGCTTCGCCGCGAGCAGAGCCAGTCCCGCAACAGGTGGATCTGCGAGAGTGGGGCGGGCCGGTCAAGGATCAGGGCGAGGAAGGCAGTTGCACCGGACATGCTTTCTCGTCCGCGCGCGAGTGGATCGCACGGAAGTATGAAAAGACCTCGCCCGTCCTGAGCCCGCAGTGCTTGTACGTCGAGGAACTGATCGCCGATGGGTCTTTTCCGAAAGACGAAGGCGCAATGCCGCGCACCGCTTCCCAGGTGCTCACGGCAAAGGGTTGCTGCGAGGCGTCGCTGTACCCTTATGCCGCAGGCAAGTTCACCGCCCCAACGACGGAGCAGGCGCAGAACGCGCTCAGGTACAAGACCGGCGCCTATCACCGCATCGGAACATTGTCGGACTTTCTCCGGTGCTTGGCGGATTCAACCCCATGGCCAGTAACGGTCGGGTTCACGGTGTACGAGTCGCTCATGTCGCAACAGGTGGCGGACACCGGCATTATGCCGATTCCGAAACCGGGCGAACAGCAACAGGGCGGCCACGAAGTGCTTTGCCTGGGCTACAGCCTGCCAAACCATATGGCGCTTGCTCAGAACAGTTGGGGCGATGGTTGGGGACAGCGGGGTTATTTCTGGATGCCGCTTGAGGTAATCAGCGCGCCCGACACCGATCTGTGGATGGTGCACACGGGCGGACCGTGGAAGTAATGGAGCGATCCGCTGCGCGGCGATTTCTCGCGTTCTTGCGCCGTTTCTTGCTGGTATCTCATCTAAAACCAAACAAGGACCGATGGGGCAAGAACAATGACAGAAACAGACACTGCCGCGCAGCCGGCCAAAATTGCTAACGATATCCTCGACCAGCTATTTCGCCAGGCCCGTACGCATTCGGCATGGCTTCCCAAGCGCGTGCCGGTCGAAGTGCTGCGCGAAGTTTATGAACTTGCACGCTGGGGGCCGACCAGCGCGAATTCCACTCCTGCACGTTTTGTGTTTCTCGAAAGCGACGGCTCGAAGGCGCGCCTGCTGCCTGCTCTCTCTTTCCGGGCAACATCGAAAAGACAAAATCCGCACCGGTCACGGTCGTTGTCGCCTGGGACACGGAGTTCTACGAGAGGTTGCCCCAGCTATTTCCCCAGGCCGACATGCGTTCTTATTTCGTGGGGAAACAGCCGTTGATCGATGAAACGGCCTTGCGCAATGGCTCGCTGCAGGGGGGCTACTTCATCCTTGCTGCGCGATCCGCAGGACTTGATTGCGGCCCCATGTCCGGTTTTGACGCAGCGAAAGTGAACGCTGAGTTTTTCCCCGATGGCAAATGGAAGGCCAACTTTTTGTGCAACCTTGGCTACGGCGATCGCAGCAAGCTCTTTCCCCGCAACCCGCGTCTTGAATTTGACGAGGCGTGCCGGGTACTGTGATGGGCGCGTCATCGGCCGGCGGAGACGCGGCAAGCCGCGTCTCTACCGGGCATTTATGCTCCCGATTTCTTCTCGATCTTTTTCTCGACTTTGGCCCAGCTATCTTTCAGCGCCACGGTGCGGTTGAACACAGGACGTCCGGGCTTGCTTTCCGGGTCCACGCAAAAATAGCCGAGGCGTTCGAACTGATAGCGGCCGCCGATCGGCGCGTTCCCGAGCGATGGCTCCAACTTGGCCTGCGCGATCACTTCCAGCGAAACTGGATTCAAGTTCGCAGTGAACTCCTGCCCTTCTTCGAGCTGATTCGGATCTTCCTTGGTAAAGAGCTTGTCGTAGATACGCACCTCGGCGTCGATAGCGTGCGCGGCTGACACCCAGTGGATGGTTGACTTCACCTTGCGTCCATCGGGGGCATTGCCGCCGCGCGTTGCCGGGTCGTACGTGCAGTGCACCTCAACCACCTCTCCCCTGTCGTTCTTCACCACCGACTTGGCGGTGATGAAATAGCCGTAGCGCAGGCGCACCTCGTGGCCGGTTGACAGGCGGTAATACTGCTTGGGCGGGTCTTCGCGGAAGTCGTCCTGCTCGATGTAGAGCACTTTGGAAAACGGAACTTTGCGCTTCCCGGCGCTTTCGTCCTCGGGATTGTTGACCGCCTCGACTTCCTCCACCTGACCTTCCGGGTAGTTATCGATCACAACCTTCAATGGCCGCAGTACGGCCATCACGCGCGGCGCGCGCTTGTTCAGGTCTTCGCGGACGAAGTGCTCGAGCATGGCAAGCTCCAGCGTGCCATTCGTTTTCGAAACTCCGATGGCCGCGCAGAAATTGCGGATCGCTTCAGGCGTGTAACCGCGCCGCCGTATACCGGAGAGCGTGGGCATGCGCGGATCGTCCCAACCGTTAACGCGTTTTTCCTGCACCAGAGTTAGCAACTTACGCTTGCTGAGCAGCGTGTAAGTCAAGCTTAGGCGATCGAACTCCATCTGCTGCGACGGAAAAATGCCGAGTTGCTCGATGAACCAGTTGTAGAGCGGGCGATGATCTTCGAACTCGAGTGTGCAGATAGAGTGAGTCACGTGTTCGATGGAATCGGACTGGCCGTGCGCGTAGTCGTACATCGGATAGATGCACCACTTGCCGGCAGTGCGGTTATGCTCGGCGTGCAGGATGCGGTACATGACCGGATCGCGCAGGTTCAGGTTCGGCGACGCCATGTCGATCTTGGCGCGGAGCACGCGCGATCCGTCGGGAAACTCGCCCTTGCGCATGCGCTCAAAGAGGTCAAGGTTCTCCGCCGCGCTGCGATTGCGATGCGGACTGTCGTTGCCTGGTTCGGTGAGCGTGCCGCGATGCTGGCGAATTTCTTCCGCGCTTAGGTCGTCAACGTACGCTTTGCCGTCGTTGATGAGCTTGATCGCCCAGTCGTAAAGCTGATCGAAGTAGTCGGAAGCGTAGTAGAGACCGTCCCACTCGAAGCCCAGCCAGCGGACGTCCTTCGTGATGGAGTCCACATACTCCTGTTCTTCCTTCTCCGGGTTAGTGTCGTCGAAGCGCAGGTTGGTCTTGCCGCCGAACTCATCGGCTAAGCCGAAGTTGAGGCAAATGGATTTGGCATGGCCGATATGCAGGTAGCCGTTTGGCTCGGGAGGAAAGCGGGTCTGGACCCGACCGTCGTATTTTTTCGTCTCCAAATCCTTGATGACCTGGTCGCGGATGAAGTTCGAGGGACGGGGCTCGGACGGCGAGTTAGCGCCAGCTTCGATAGAAGGTGAATTCGCGGCGTTCATGCTTTTTGTATTTTATATGGGAAGAGAGGATTCGCGGCTGTAAGCCAGTGGAAGAGCGGGCATTTCGTGCATCCAGCCGGGCGAGGACGCCCGGCGCTCCACCAGCATCGTGATAATCTGCATCGAGATGGCAAAGTGTGCTCAATGCGGTCGTCAGCTTCCAGCTCTCAGCTTCGGCAAGAAGCTTTGCCAATGGTGCGTCCAGCATGAAGCGGCGCAGCGTGGCGAGGATTCTCCCATCCAGCGAGTCGAACCTGCGCCCTGGCTGCGGCGGCAGTCCAGTTCGATGGCGGTCACGCAAGCAATTTTCGGCATTAATATCGCGGTGTTCGTCGCCATGGCGCTGGCGGGCGTTTCGATGCTCGACAATCCTTCGGGCCAGGATCTCGTGCGCTGGGGAGCAAATTTTGGGCCGTTGACCATCAGTGGCGAATGGTGGCGGCTGCTGACTTGCGTTTTCATTCACGGCGGTTTGCTGCACATCGGCTTCAATATGTGGTGTCTCTGGAGCCTCGGCCGACTAGCGGAATCGGTCTACGGTCATTGGACATTTGCCGCGGTGTACCTGATCACTGGATTGGCGGCGAGCCTCGGGAGCGTGATCTGGAATCCTGTCATCTTGAGCGTCGGCGCTTCCGGTGCGATTTTTGGGATTGCAGGGGCTCTGATCGCATCGTTTTATCTGGGCGAGTTTTCGCTGCCACGCGCCGCGCTCAGCGGAACGCTGCGCAGCGTAGTCGTATTTGTCGGATACAACCTCTTCTTTGGAGCAGTGATCGCTCGCACCGATAATGCCGCGCACGTCGGCGGCCTGCTCATGGGACTGCTTCTCGGCGCGCTGATCGCCAAGGTCGCTCCGGGACAAGATGACTTTTTGCGGCGGATCGCGGTGCTGCTGGTCGGAGCTCTGCTCGTGGTCGGTGGTGTGATGTGGCTGCAGCACTCCCGCGCCTTCGTCTTTCATGGATAAAACGGTCGACTTGCGCCGTCTCGGCGGGGTGAGACGGGCCAAACCCCATCTCTGCACGACATCCTGCTAAGCCCAGGTTTTCTTCCTAGCGCGCTGCGAGACTACTGCAGGTTCACGACTGCCTTGTCGATTCGTACCAACGTTGCTTCCCGCCCCAACACTTCCAACGTCTCAAACAGCGGCGGGGCGTTCTTCCGCCCGCAAACGGCTACGCGGATCGGTTGAAACATTTGGCCGGCTTTTACGCCCATCGCCTGGGCTGCGGCGCGGAGGGTTTGGTCCAAGGGATCGTGTTTGAATTCGGTTTGCGCCAGGACTTCTCTCGCTCGTCTCAAAACCTTTAGCGCCATGGTGGCGTCGCCCTTTTGCGGGATGAGTTCGGCGGGGTCGTAGGGCGGGAGTTGGTCCACGAAGAAGAAGTCGGCGGCGGTGAGAACGTCGCGCAGAAGTTTGATGCGCTCGCGGATGAGCGGTGCGATGGCATGCATCTTGTCCGGCGCGATTGCGAATCCGGCGGCTTGGACAATGGGGAGCAGACGAGCGCTGAGGTCGTCGACGGAGAGCGCGCGGATGTGCTCGGCGTTGAGCCAGACGGCTTTGGGATCGAAGGCTTCTTCGGGCGTCGCGGCGGGCTCCTTGAAATTCACCACGGCGTTGGAGCGATTGATGCCTTCGAGGGAGAAAACGTCGGTGAGTTCCTGGCGGGTCATGCGGGTGCGATCGTCTTTTGGCGACCAGCCGAGCAGGCACAGAAAATTGATGAAGGCCTCCGGCAGAAATCCCGCGTCGCGGTAGGTGGTGACGCTGACCACGGGACCATGCCGGCGTTTGGAGAGCTTCGATCCGTCGGGGGCAACGAGCAACGGAAGATGCGCGAACTGCGGCGGCTTGGCGCCAGCGCCCTCGAAAATCAGGACGTGTTTGTAGGTGTTCGAAAGATGGTCCTGGCCGCGGATGATGTGGCTGATCTTGAGATCCACGTCATCGGCACTCGATGCCAGGTGATACATTGGCATGCCGTCGCCGCGGAGGAGCGCGAAATCTTCGATGTCATCCGCGGCTTTAATTTGCTCGCCATAAACGGCGTCGGTGAAGCGTACTTGCTCACCCGTGCCGCGGGGGACACGGAAACGAAGGGCGAAGGACTCTCCGGCGGCAGCGCGACGGTCGCTTTCCGCGCGCGAGAGTTCGCGCATGCCGGGGTTGAAGAGCCAGGTTTGATTCGCGCCGGATTTTTCGCTGTCGTTGATCTGGCCAGCAGTGGTGTGGGCGGGGGTAAAATCGCGGTACGCCAGGCCCTTTTGAAAGATGGCGTCGGCGATCTGGCGGTGCAGGGCAAGGCGTTCGGATTGCTTGTATTCTTCGTCCCAACCGAGGTTGAGCCAGCGCAGACCTTCGAATATGGAATTGACGGAGGCCTCCGTGTTGCGCTCGACATCCGTGTCGTCAAGGCGGAGTACCATGGTTCCTCCGTTGCGACGGGCGTAGAGCCAGTTGAAGATGAAGGTGCGGGCGCTGCCGACGTGCAGAAAACCGGTGGGGGACGGGGCGAATCGAACGCGAAGCATAACTTTTGAGTATAGCGGGATTGGGGTTTGGGCTCTAGCGGCAGGCTGCGGTGCCGAGATTCTTCCGCCTGTAGAGACGGGGCTTGCGCCGTCTCACTGCGGGAGATGCGGCAAGCCCGTCTCCAGAGGAAAACAGACTGGTTACTACCGGTTACCAAAGTACCTCTTCGGGAAAAGATCGCTATAGCGAGCCGCATCTCAATAGGAAGATAGTTCTGAAATCGCCATGTGCAAGGGTGGAACCCGCCGGAAGACACCTATTGTTTCGATCTGCCGGGTATGACAGGATAAGCCATCCAGAGTTCCATCCGGGCCCGATTACGAGTGGTGAGGAAACGTTAGTCCATGCATAGCGTTACCGCAGGTCTGGTGCTGGTCCCCGGGGCCGTAGCCCTATTGGTACTGCTGGTCTTCACCTACCTGTACGAGCAGAACCGTCACGACTACTTTCGCGCGTGGCAACTGGCCTGGGCGGCATACACGCTGCAGTACGCGCTGAAGGCGGTGGAATACTTTCAGGGCCCTTCCGCGTTCTTGTTTTTTCTGCGATCGCTGTTGCTGTTGGGGATGGCGCTTTGCATTTTGGTCTCGACCCGGTTGATGAAGGAACCGTTCCAGCTGAGGTGGTATGACGTGGCGCTGGCGGTTGCCGGGGTACTGCTGGCGTATGTGGGCTTGCGGGCGGAAATGGCGGACGGAGTATTCGGCGAGAGAGTGACTCCTCTGCCGATCTATTTGCGGCTGGAAGTTGGGCTGGCGGCGACTCTGCTCTATTGCTCGTTCCATTTTTACCGTTACGCTTTTCGCAGGAATTCCGTGGCCTTTCGGACGCTGGCGTTTTCCCTGGCGCTGTGGGCGGGGCTGATCTACGCGGGCCAGCTTCGTCAACCTTTCCTCGAGATTGTCGGCCAGTTTGGAGGTCTCCTGGCGCCGATCCCGCAGATGCTGCTGGCCATCGCCATGGTGGGTGTGCTGTTTGAAAACGAGCGCAATGCGGTGCAGGAAAACGCGTTGGCGTTCTCGACCCTGGGCGTAGACCCGCGCCGATTGCTCTCGGCATCCGACCTCGTACCCAGCTTGCAGACTTTTGTGGAGAGGTTAGTGGCCCCTTTGCCTAAGCGCCGCGCCGTTTTTTTTGTTTCCCAGCAGTGGCGCAGCGCCGTGCCTTCGGTACAAAAAGGCTTCTCCGCGGAATTTCTGGAAAAGCTGCAAAAGACGCAGGCCGGAGATTACATTGCCGAGCTTGCCTACCGGCGTGGTGGAGTGGTCACGTTCCGGAATCTGGCGGAACTGGAAGAGCCTTTACCCGCGCTTTCGGGGGGAAAGTTCGGGGAGTGCAAGCAGTTGCTGTTGGCGGAGGGAATCACCGACCTGATGGCAGTGAGCCTGCAGACTCGGGAGCACAACTTCGGGGTCATTTTGTTTCCGCACGCGGAACGGCGCATGTTTGGCTCTTCGAATTTGCGGCTGCTCATCGGGTTGGCACTGCAGATCGCGCTGACGCTCGAAAACTATGTCGTCATGCATGAGGCGCAGCGGCGAACCAAGGAATACGAACTCCTCACCGAGATCGGGCAGGCCATTAGCTCTCATCTCAACCAGGACGAGGTGCTGCGCACGGTGCAGGCAGAACTGGGGCAGATTTTCGATACCAGCGATTTCTACATCGCGTTTCAGGAAGAAGATGAGATTCACTTCGAACTGGAGATTGAAGACAACCTCAGTCGCCCCAAGCGCACGCGCAAGGTCAGCAATGGATTGACCGAGTACATTATCCGGACGGGAGAGCCGTTGCTGATCGAGTCCGATCTGGAGCAGATACGGTCAAAACTGGGAGTCGATTTCGTGCCCGAGCGGCCGGCTCGGTCGTTTTGCGCCGTCCCTATTTTTCTGGGGGGCAAACCCGTGGGAGTCATGGCGGCGCGGAGTGCCGAACGGGAATCGCAGTTTGTGGCCAGGGACCTCGAGGTCATGCAAACTGTAGCGGGTCAACTGGGGGTAGCCATTGAGAATGCGCGCCTGTTTACCGGGGAACAACGCCGCGGCCGCCATCTCGCGTTTCTGAACAACATTTCGAAAATGGCGATCTCGAGCGAAGACGCCGAGCAGATGATGGCCGACATCGTGCGCGAGATCCAGAAGAACTTCCGCTACGATCACATCGGCATCGGCCTCATGGACTACGCCACCAAGGAGATCGAGATCAAAGCCGAGGCGGGAACGACATCGCAAACCCTGGGCCGCCGGATCGCGCTGGGCAGCGGAGTTCTGGGCAAGGCGGCGCGCACCGGGGTGAGCGCGCTGGTGCAAAACGCCGGCCCGGGACAGTTGGCCGGGGTGCTGCCGGAATCGCGAGCGGTGCTGTGCCTGCCGATCAGCTACGGCGAACAACTGCTGGGCGTGCTCAATGTGGAGAGCCGGGACGAGAATGCGTTCGCGCCCCAGGATGTTCTGATCCTGAACACGCTCGCCGATCTTCTGGCGACGGCCTTGCACAACTCGTTTGTCTTCCAGAAGCTGCAGCAGCAATCGATCACCGACGGGTTGACCGGCATCAAGACGAGACGATTCTTCTGGGAGGCGCTGACCTCGGAGTGGAAGCGCGCGTCCCGTTCGGGCCGGCCGTTCTCGGTGGTGTTGATCGATTTGGATAAATTCAAAGAGGTCAACGATTCGCTCGGCCACCTGGAAGGGGATCTGGTGCTGGCTCGGGTCGGCCGGCTGCTTGAACAGAAGTGCCGCCAGTCGAACGTGGTGGCTCGCTACGGCGGAGACGAATTCGTCATCCTCATGCCCGAAACCGGGATTGAGCAGGCACAGGTACTGGCGGAGAGATTGCGGCTGTGGCTCGCCACCGATCCCATGTTGGAAGAGCACCATATCACCGGCAGTTTTGGCGTGGCCAGTTTCCCCGTTCATGGATTCTCCATGGAAGACCTGATTCGCATCGCGGATGCGGGCATGTACATGGCCAAGCACGCGGGCGGAAACCAGGTTTCCACCTCGGACGCGTTCGGCGAAGGTTCCGCTGTGCAGCGACAGCTTGTCTTCCGTTATATCGAAGGATTTCTGCAGCGCGAGCACAACGGTCCGGAGCACCTCGAAGAACTGGTCAACACGCTGCGCAAGCTATGCGGATGCGAGGGGGATGCGGATCAGAAGGCGATCAAGCAGGCCGTCGAAGCCTTGGCGCGCGCGGCCGAACTGAGGGAGCAGTACGCGGCGGGACATGGCGAGCATTGCGGGCAGTATGCTGGGATGATCGCGCGCGGACTCAACCTCTCGGTCGAGGAAGTGGAGGAAGTCACCTTCGCGGGGCGGGTGCATGATCTGGGCAAGCTGTTTATCGATCATCGAATCCTGAACAAACCGGGCACATTGACGGAAGAGGAATTCGCCGCCATCAAGACCCACGCGAGAGTGGGCGCGGAAGTGTTGCGCGCGATTCCTGAAGTCGAGCGCGTCGCCGAGGCCATCGAGTCCCATCACGAAGCCTTCGACGGCAGCGGCTATCCTCTTGGACTGAAGGGCGAAGCCATACCGCTGTATGGCCGCATCGTCGCCGTGGTCGACGCCTACGACAACATGACCAGCGATCGCTCTTTCGCTCCCCCGAAAACCGACGAGGAAGCTCTGGCGGAACTGGGAGAGCTGAGCGGCACCCGCTTTGATGGCATGATTGTCCGTTTATTCGCCCGCCTGCATAAGATGGAAAACGCCTCCAGCGGATCGATCTAGCGGATCGCTTGGTCCGCGACCTCAAAACCTACCCGACAACCGGTCGCGGCTCAGCGGCCGCCGGTGACGTCTAGAATTGCGCCGGTTACGTAACTAGCTTCTTCGGATAGGAGCCATAGGATGGCGCGGGCTACTTCTTCCGGTTGTCCTCCGCGTTGCATCGGAACCATGGCTTTGACGCGGTCAACTCGATCGGCCTCGCCTCCCAGGGCGTGGAGGTCGGTGTAGATGAAACCAGGGCGGACGGCGTGAACGCGAATTTTTTCTTCGGCTACTTCCTTGGCTAGGCCGAGGGTTAGAGTTTCAATGGCGCCTTTCGAGGCAGCATAGTCGATATATTCGTTGGGAGAGCCGAAGCGCGCGGCCCCGGAAGAAATGTTGACTATGTTGCCGCCTCGGCCTCCGTGTTTGGTGGACATGCGGCCCACGGCTTCGCGGGCACAGAGGAAGCTTCCAAAAACGTTAGTGGCAAATACTCGTTGGAGACGAGCGGCGTCGATATTATCGAGGCGCGTTTGACGTTCCACAGTACCGGCGTTGTTGACCAGGGCCGTGAGCGATCCGAGATGGCTGACGGCAGAGTCGAAGAGCCGGACAACATCGGATTCAGAGCTTACGTCGGCTTGGATGGCGACGGCGGTGCCGCCTTCTTGGCGGATGGCGGCCACGACGTGGTCGGCGGCTGGCTGATTGCGGACGTAGTTGACGCAGACGTGGAATCCGCGAGCGGCGGCGAGAATAGCAGTGGCGGCTCCGATGCCGCGACTGGCGCCGGTGATGATCAGGACCTGTGGGTTGTCCGCAGGCATAGTGGGTGGATTCTAGCAGGGTGCGGGTCCGAGACCGCACCTCTATGTTGTTAGCGTGAACACTACAGTGGCGTCTTTGTCCAGATAACTCTTGCGCCGAAACCAGTCTTCCATCGCATCCTTGAGCTGATCGAGCGGGACACGTGTTCCAAGTTCCAGGCACCCGTCGGCCACCGGCAGCGTGTCATCAAATACCGATGCGTTGGTGAAGTTGCGCATGCTGAAATTGTCGAGCCATTTCAGCGGACAAGGAAGAAGTTGCCCTTCGTGTCGGTATTCCACTCGAAGTTTGCGTGCGAACATGCTTACTTCTTTGCCTTTCGCAGCCGCTCTTCCAGTTCAGAGACTTCGCGATTCAACGCCTCAGGAAGATGCCTGCCGAACTTGGCAAAGTATTCCCGAATCAATGGCACTTCAGCCAGCCAGCCGTCCACGTCCACGTCGAGCAACTGGGCGACATCCGCCAGAGGAAGATCAAGTCCCTTGGTGTCGAGATCTGCAACCTCGGGAAGTCTGCCAATCGGAGTATCCACGGCGTGCACTTTGCCATCGCAACGCTCGAAGATCCATTTCAGCACGCGGCTGTTCTCGCCATATCCAGGCCAAAGAAATTTGCCCTTGCCATCGGTACGGAACCAGTTTACGTAGAACATCTTTGGCAGCTTCGCACCCGGGTTCTGTCCGATCTTTAGATAATGGGCAAAGTAATCGCCCATGTTGTAGCCGAGGAATGGGAGCATCGCCATCGGGTCACGGCGAAGTTCGCCGACTTTGCCCGCCGCCGCCGCGGTGGTTTCGCTGCTGACGGTCGCACCCAGAAACGTTCCATGCTGCCAACTAAAGGATTCCGTTACCAGCGGTACAATGCTAGCCCGGCGTCCACCGAAAAGAATAGCGTCAATCGGTACGCCGTGGGGGTCGTCCCACTCCGGGGCGATGACCGGACACTGGCTTGCCGGAACGGTGAAGCGCGCATTGGGATGTGCCGCCTTGCTGGACGATGCTGGAGTCCACGGTCGCCGCAGCCAGTCGATCAATTCGGCCGGCTTTTCCGGCGTCATCTGCTCCCACCATATGTCGCCGTCGAGAGTCATGGCGCAATTGGTGAAGATCGAATTTTTCGTGGCGGTGAGCATCGCATTCGGGTTCGACTTCATGTTCGTTCCCGGTGCTACGCCGAAGAACCCGCATTCCGGGTTAATGGCGTAAAGGCGGCCATCCGCGCCGAACTTCATCCAGGCGATGTCGTCGCCGATAGCTTCGACTTTCCACCCCGGTACGGTCGGGACCATCATCGAAAGGTTCGTCTTACCGCAGGCCGAGGGGAACGCGCCCGTGAAGTACTTGACCAGCCCCGAGGGGTCGGTCATCTTCATGATGAGCATGTGCTCCGCCATCCAGCCTTCGTCGCGGGCTTGCACCGAAGCAATACGCAGCGCGTGACACTTCTTGCCAAGTAGTGCGTTGCCACCGTATCCCGACCCGTACGACCAAACCTCACGCGTCTCCGGAAAGTGGCAAATGTATTTTTCCTGCGCGTTGTTCGGCCACGTCGAATCCGCCTGGCTCGCGGCCAGCGGAGCACCCACCGAGTGCAGGCAGGGCACAAAATCACCCTCTCTCCCCAGCGTCTCAAGCACGCGAGTGCCGACGCGGGCCATGATGTGCATGCTCGCCACAACGTAGGGAGAATCTGTGACCTCGACCCCAATATTCGCAATTGGCGAGCCCATGGGGCCCATGCTGTACGGGATGACATACATGATGCGTCCGGACATCGCACCCGCGAACAAGCCTTGCAGCTTCTGCTTCATCTTCGCGGGATCTTCCCAGTTGTTGGTGGGACCAGCTTCTTCCTTGGTTCGCGCACAGATGAAGGTCCGCTCCTCGACCCGGGCCACGTCGGCCGTGCTGGAGCGCACGAGAATGCTGTTCGGCCGCTTCTCTTCATCGAGGGGAATCGCAGTGCCAGTCAGGATCATCAGCCGCACCATCGCCTGATATTCATCGTCCGAACCGTCGCACCAGTGAACTCGATCCGGTTTGCAGAGCTGGGCGACCCCCTCGATCCAAGCTGCCAGGCGTTTATGCTTCGTTGCCGTGTCTCCGTCGGTCATTAGTTTCGGTATCCAAGATAGGACTAGCCAAAAGGCTCTGATTTCCCCACAGGTTTCAAGAGGCTATCACTGCTAAACACTTTTTGCGAACAGAAACAACCGCCCGATAGGGAAGCTTCCCAACAGGTTGCGGACTGACGCTGCACTTCGATTTTTGGCGCAGCGGTTTCCAACCGCTTCGACACCGGCTTTACCCAACCGCCAGCTACCGAGGAAAGCAGCATTCCCTAAAGCGATACCCTGATACCAAACACAGCTTCTTCTGTAGGCCCTGCTAGAGAACGAAGGGATCATTGCCGAGCGAAGAGATCATGAAGAAACAAAAGAAGGGGCGCGGCAAAACCGCGCCCCTCTGCCGTTTGGTGGCCGCCTGTTCCCTATTCCCCGACCAGTTCTGCGTGTTTGCGAGCAGTCGGGAAGGAAGACGAATCAGTTTCCTGAGCATCGACGACGGCAATGGCCGCGATATTCACAATTTCTTCCACCTCGGCATCGCGAGAGAGCACGTGCACCGGTTTCCTCATGCCCATCAGGATGGGCCCCAGTTCCCGGCACCCACCCAGCTTCCCCAGGAGCTTGTAACCGATGTTGGCCGAGCTGAGCTCAGGAAAGATCAACACGTTGGCGCCGCCGGTCAGCGAGCTGAAAGAATAGACTTTCTCGATCAGTTCAGGAGAAAGGGCGACATCGGCCATAACTTCGCCGTCCACGATGAGCGAAGGATCCATCTTGTGAATGAGCTCCACGGCTTTTCGCACCTTCTCGCACTGGGGATGTTTGGTGCTCCCAAAGGTGGAAAACGACAGCATCGCGACCCGAGGCTCCAGATCGAACCGCCGTGCCAAATGCGCCGCGCACAGCGCAATGTCCGCCAGATCTTCCGTACTGGGATCGATGTTTACAGTGGCGTCGGCCAGGACGTACACCTGGTGCGAGCGCGTAATCATCACGTAACAGCCGGCGACTCTCCGCAATCCTTCCCGCGTGCCGATGATCTGCAGCGCGGGACGAACGGTATCGGGATAATGTTGGCTAACTCCGGAAACCAAGGCGTCGGCGTCGCCCATGTGGACCATCATCGATCCGAACACGTTTGGATCCTTCATCAGGGTGTGCGCTTCGGTCATGGTCACACCGCGGCGCTGGCGAAGACGGAAGAGCTCTTGGATAAACGCTTCACGCATCGGTGAGGCATAGGGATCGACAATCTGCGCGCCTTCCAATCTGACGCCCAATTCCTTCGCCTTCGCTGCAATTACTTTAGGAGCGCCTAGCAGGATGGGGAATGCAATCTTCTCCTCCAGCAGGTTGTGCGCGGCGCGAAGAATCTTCTCATGTTCGCCCTCGGGAAACACGACCGTCTTCGGCCGCGCCTTGGCCTTCTGGATCATCAGATACGTGATCTCGTGCGCCTTGCCCAAGCGGCGCTCCAACTGGTCGCGATATTGGTCCAACGCGATGGGCTTGCGAGCAACGCCCGTGGCCATGGCCGCTTCCGCAACCGCTGTGGCCTCCCACAGCAGCACGCGTGGATCGAAGGGCTTCGGGATCAGGTAGTCCGGACCAAACCGAAGCCGATCGACACCGTAAGCGCGGCACACCGAGTCCGGCACGTCCTCCTTCGCCAGGTCGGCAAGCGCCCGCGTCGCCGCAAGCTTCATTTCCTCGTTGATCGCCGTAGCATGAACATCAAGCGCCCCACGGAAAATGGACGGGAAACCTAAAACGTTATTCACCTGGTTGGGGTAATCCGAACGCCCCGTGGCAATGATCACGTCACTGCGGCAGGCTTTTGCATCTTCATAGCTGATCTCGGGGTCGGGATTCGCCATGGCAAACACAATCGGCCGCTCGGCCATGGACCGCACCATGTCCTGCTTAATCGCGCCCTTGACCGAGCAGCCGACCAATACGTCGGCATCCTTCACGGCTTCGGCCAGCTTGCGCAGCGTGGTGTCGCGGGCAAACCGCTCTTTGTATTGATTCATGCCTTCCGCGCGTCCCTTGTAGACCACCCCTTTGGTATCGCAGAGTGTGAGGTTCTCCCGCTTCACGCCCAGCCGGACGTAGTGTTCCGCGCACGCTATGCCCGAGGCTCCGGCACCGTTGAACACCACGCGAACTTCCTCGATCTTCTTGCCCACCACTTCGAGCGCATTCAGCAGCGCCGCTCCCGAAATGATCGCGGTTCCGTGTTGATCGTCGTGAAAGACGGGAATCTTCATTGTCTTCTTGAGTGTCTCTTCGATGTAAAAACACTCGGGCGCTTTGATGTCTTCCAGATTGATTCCGCCGAACGTCGATTCCATCAGTTGGCAGGCTTTGATGACGTCGTCCGGATCGTGGCTGTCAATCTCAATATCGAAAACGTCGACGTCGGCAAAGCGCTTGAACAAGACCGCCTTGCCTTCCATCACCGGCTTGCCGGCCAGCGCGCCGATATCGCCCAACCCCAGCACCGCCGTACCATTGGTCACCACCGCGACCAGGTTTCCGCGTGCCGTGTACTTGAAGGCATCCTCCGGGTTCCTTCGGATCTCCAGGCAGGGTTGGGCCACGCCCGGGGTGTAGGCCAGACTCAGGTCGCGCTGCGTCTCGCACGGTTTCGTGGGAGAGACTTCGATTTTTCCCGGGCGCGCGCCGAAGTGATAATCAAGCACCTGCTGTTTCGTAACCGCCATGAATGCCTCCTCCTCTAGTGTTCAAGAGCCAAATTCTCCGTGATTTCGAGGGGTCTTTCCAAGTACCGAGTCCCAGATCGAACCGCCACGAGATTTTCAAGTGCCCCCGCGGCGGCCAGTCGATTATCCGAGCGTGCGAGGGGGAAAGAAGTGTTCGGGATCACAACCACCTGTGACATAGACCCCGACGTCGGGTGCAAGGCTCTGAAAAACAATGGATCGGCTAGCCCGCAGCAGGCACCGGAGAGTCGGCCGGAGCCACCACCGCGTCCAGATGCTTGAGCGTCTCATCGACAGTAAGCGAATACATTTCACGGCCTAAGCCTTCGCCCGATTCCAGCGCCGTCTTCAGAAAATGGCCCGCGATTTCTTTCGCCAGAGAGTCGGTGATCAGTCTCCCGGTGCGCTCCTTGTACTCGACCCACGCCGGGTGCGGCAGCGCCACCCAGACCGGTCGCCCGTCCACCAGGAACTTGATATCCACCGCATCGGCGTGGCGGGTGGCGATGGCCACCAACAAGGCTTGGTAGAGGCAATGGACTTGTTTCTTGGTCCAGCGGTCGGTGGCGGTGAAGTCAGTGAACATCAGAGGACTCAAAAGGCGGTACCGGTAACTATATCGCCGGGCGGGGGTGGGGAGCAAACGGCCAGGTCGCGATTCTTGCCGCGATTGGGGTTCCGCAGCCTGTTCTGGCCCCGGTAGGCCCCGCATTGACTGCCGAGCGGGCGATTGTCGCTGGCACCATACGCGGACCATGCCGCCCGATGCGTTGCGTTTCGCAAACTCGAAGCCGGTATCTGCGAGATGAAGAGGCTATACGTGCGGCCTGACGATCGTGGCCTGGGCCGGATGCTTGCGGAACGCCTGATCGCCGGGGTGCGCGCCGCTGGCTACGACCGCGTGCGTCTGGATACGATTGCATCCGCGATGAAGGATGCGGTCGCACTCTATCGCCAGATTGGGTCCAGGAGATCGTGCCGTACTCCGTAGTTCCCATCGAAAGCCCCCTCTGGATGGAACTACCGCTGTAGACGAGCGCCCGCAGCACTAACAGCCGTGGGCTTCGGTGAGACAGCCGGAGACGGTTGCGCCGTTATCTTCGCGCCGGGGGTTGCGGCGCTGGGCGCAGCTTGAGTCTGCGTTTCGGGCCCGGCTTGCTCCATGGGAGCCTCCGTCAGGGTGTGGCCGAGGACAACGATATCCACCCCCTTGGCACTTTCCACCGTGGCGACCTGGCGGACGAATTCCAGTCCGTCCATGACCGGCATGTTGATGTCGCATAGGATGAGGTCGACCACGTTGCCCTGCAGCGCGGCCAGCCCTTCGGCCCCGTTCGAGGCTTCCACGACCTTTTCCAGGTCGAGGCCCGCCTGCCGCAGCGAACGCTCGACGATTTTGCGCATCACCGAGGAGTCATCGATAATGAGCGCTCGGACTTTACCCATGGTTCCCACCACTCTGCCGGTTTCACGGTCAGGCCACGAAACCGCCCGCCGCCATTTCCGACTGACGAGGTGTACATCGGCAGTTCGACCCGGCGCTTTAGAGAAGCGCTGACACGCTGTCAACCGCCGCGTGTGACGGACCATGGTGTAGTTGGAATTTGAGAGAGCCAGGACTTCGCCAGTCGGCGAACAAACTAGGTAGGGATGGAGCTCTTTGGCAGAGCGTTGCTCCGCTTGAACATCTGACAGGGCAGTGCCCGTTTGGGACCGCGGGCAGTTTGCCCACGGTCCCAAACCGGCTTCCTTAGTTAAGTAACAGTAAAGTTAGTCTTGCTGGTGGCTGTGACTCCGTTGGTGGTGACTCCGATCTTGCCGGTCTTCGCCCCCGTAGGCACGGTCGCCGTGATCTGCGTCGCGGAGTTCACCGTGAAGGTGGTTGCCGCCACGCCTCCAAACGTCACCTTGGTCGCTCCCGTGAAAGCGGTTCCGGTAATCGTCACCGTGGTTCCCACCGGGCCACTCGGCGGAGTGAAGCTGGTGATGGTGGCTTCGCCGGTACCCGCCAGCGAGACGTTTTGCGTGCCGGCGCCATCGGTGATGGACAAAGTCGCCGTCCGGGTGCCGGTAGTCGTGGGTTCGAAGGTAACCGTCACGGTGCAGTAGGCGCCAGCCAGCACGCTGCTCGGACATGCGGACTTGAAGCTGAAGTCTCCGGGATCCGTTCCTCCGAGCGCCACTTTGCTGATCGCGAGCGAGGTCTTTTCATCGTTCGTAAAGAGCACAGTTTCGGTGGGGCTCTTGGTGCCCACCGCCTGCGCCTTGTAGGACATGGCGAGCGGCGAGACGCTCACCGGCTGCGTGTTGTTCAGCATGATGGTGACCCAGTCCTGGGACGTCCATGCCGCATTGCCGGCTACGGCCATGTCGACCATGCCGTCGCTGTTGAAGTCTCCCAAGGCGATGCCGGAGTTGTCCACGCCGCCGACCCATGGTCCCTCGTCCAGATTGAAGGTGCCGTCGCCATTGCCGGTGTATACCAGCGCCGCTCCCCAAGTGTTTTGTCCGCTGTATTCGGTGTCGCAGGCGCTGTATTGGACGGCCAGAGCCAGATCCAGCTTGCCGTCCTGGTTGAGATCGGCAGCGCCGATCCAGTACGGATTGGATCCGCCGCTCGGATAGCATTGTTCCCACGTGCCGAAGTTATAAGGGGTACCCGCTGTAAACGTGCCGTCTCCCTTGCCGGTTAAAATCACGAACGATCCGGAATCGTCCCAGCTGCTGATCGCCAAGTCGAGTTTGCCATCGTGGTTGAAGTCGGCGGCTGTGAATCCGACCGGGTTGATGACCGAAGGCGTGACGATCGGGGCTTGGAATGTGCCGTCGCCCTTGCCGAGCAGAAGATTGACTGCCGTCGCACCGTAGTTGGTGAGGGCGATATCGAGCTTGCCATCGTTGTTAAAGTCGCCGGTCGCGATGCTTGCGGCTTCCGTCCCGCTGGCACCGGTGATAACGTTCGCCGTCCCGTAGACGCCCTTACCGTTGTTGAGCAGCACGCTCAGGCTGCCGTCTCCATTTGAAGTCAGTATGTCCAGCCTGCCGTCGCCTCGGAGGTCGGCCAACGTCACGCTGTAGGACTGCTGCGTGGTCCCGGTGGAATAATAGACAGGCGCTTTGAATTTTCCGTTGCCGGCGCCGAGCAGCACCGCAACTTCGTTGTTCGAGCATCCTCCGCCTCCACTGTTGGTCGTGTTCGCAACTACATCGACCTTGTGATCTCCATTGACGTCACCCAAGGCAATGTAGGTGACGCCGCCACGGTTGGCTTGTCCGCAACTGACCGCGGTGGAAATCGGGCTCCCAAATGCGCCGTGCGAGCTGCCGAGCAGCACCGTGATGCCAACGCCAGTACCGCCTCCGGCTTCGACAATGTCGAGATTGCCATCGTTGTTCATGTCCGCCGTCGCGATCTGGGCAACGGTCCCACCCCACGTGTAGCCGTAACTCTGGCTGCTGCGGAACGTACCGTCGCCGTTGCCGAGGGCCACCGTTTCCAATTGGCCGGCGTTGTTGGACGTGGCGAAGTCTAGTTTGTGGTCGCCATCAAAGTCGGCGAGCACAACATTGTTCGGATATCCGTCCGTGGCGAACGACTCTCCTGCGGTGAAGCCGCCTTTTCCGTTGCCCAGCATGGTCCATACCGCGGACGAAGAATAGGAACTCACCACTAGGTCGTTCTTCTTATCGCCATTGATATCGGTGATCACGATGGAATTGATCCACGAAGGACCATATAGAACAGGCGGAGTCTTGAACGTGCCATCGCCGTTGTTGATGTATACGTACGCTCCGTTTCCCGTTCCCATCACCACGTCGCCGTGGTCATTTGCGATCAACTGCCCGATGGCTACCGCCATGGCACCCGAATTGGAACCTTGGTCGTAAAACACCGGAGATTGGAAGGTGCCATCGCCGTTGCCGATCAGCACATAAATTCCGTCACCGCTATTGTTGGACGCGACCACCAGGTCGGGTTTTCCGTCATGATTGACGTCCCCGGCCGTGATCGCCCCTGTAGCACCCGGGGAAGAGATTGGGACCGACGCTGGAGCTTGGAATGTTCCGTCGCCATTGCCCAGAAAGACGTCGATGCCCTTGCTGGGATCGATTGCGAGCAGGTCGAGGTGTCCATTGCCGCGAAGATCGACGGCGATCAATCCGCTAGCCTTCTCATTGTTAGCAGGACCGCCCAGCATCGAATACGAAACCGGCGCGGCGAAGCCACCCGCGCCGTTGCCCAAATAGATCGAGAGCGTGCCCGGGTTGAAGTTGCAGTCACCCCCAGGAGTGCCGGTCACGACGGCGAAGTCCAGATCACCGTCGTTATTGAAATCGCCCGTGACGATTCCGCCCTCCAAATTGCATGCAAACGGGCTGGTAACGGCTGTGTCGAGCCCAAACCCTCCGTTTCCGGTGCCCAGCTGCAGGCTCACTCCATCGTTCGCCAGAGTGAGCAGGTCGGGGATTCCATCATTGTTAAAGTCGCCCGCGACCACCACATAAGATTGCGTCGGGCTGTGACTGGGAATTACCGAACCCCCATTAAAGAAGTTGGGGTTCACAAAGGTCGCTGGGGGCGGAGTCTGCCCAAAGGCCGCAGTTGGCCCCACAGCGATGCCCGCCAGGACCAGCAGGGCGCAAAAAGTCTCGGACACGACGGCAGTCAAGCGGTTTGTGGACATCGGACTCCTCCAAAATTGTTGATTTAAAACTGCTTACTAGCGGCCAGCGAGTTTCCGTTCAAGCCCCACCATCCGACTCGCTGAAAAAAGGCCCAGGCAAGTCAAACTTTGGGAGATCAAAAAGGGGATTTCGATCGCCCTGTCGTCCGCGTATAATGCCGGAGCACCCCCTCCCCTGCAACGGACAACAACGGACATTAGCGGGCATTAACGGATATTTAAGATGGGTGATAGTTCCGCGCGTCAAAAATCCAATCTCCGCCTCGATTCCTGGAAAGAGATCTCTGCCTTCTTCGGTCGCGACGAGCGCACCGTTCGCCGTTGGGAGAAGGAGCGAGGTCTGCCCGCGCACCGTGTTCCAGGTGGGGAGCGTGGAGGTGTGTTCGCCTACACCGATGAACTGAGGGAGTGGCTCCAAGGGCGAGGCAGCGAGTTGGAGGTCGCTGAATCCGAAACCATTCGGGCAATTTCCGCGAGCGGAGAGATCGAGGGCATGCCAGCATCCGAGCCTTCGAAGAAGCCGACCGTCCTTGCTCGGGTTCTCGAACTGCGATCTGCTCCCGCTCTGCCCAAACCCTCGCTGGCCAGGATTGTGGTTTGGATCGCTCCATTAATGGCGGTTGTCGGTTTGGTTGTTGCCTTTTCGTTCAGTCATCGCGAGACCCATTACAAGAATGCACTGGCCGGCCCGCATACGCCCAACGCCGAAGCGCAGGAGCTTTATCTCAAAGGCGAGTATCACTGGACCAAGCGCACCCCGGAAGATCTGAATAAGGCGGTCGATTACTTCACCCAATCGATTGTGAAAGACCCCAGCTACGCCCAAGCCTACGTGGGTCTGGCCGACTGCTATAACCTGCTGCGCGAATTCAGCGTCATGCCTCCAGAAAAGGCATATCCGCGGGCGCTGGCTGCGGCCCAGAGGGCCGTTGAACTCGACGACACTTCACCGGGTGCGCATAATTCCCTGGCGTTTGCCACCTACTACTGGAATTGGGATCCGGTAACTGCCGAACGCGAATACAAGCGGGCGCTGGAACTGGACCCGAACTTCGTGCAGGGACACCACTGGTATGCGACATTTCTGCTGACTTCCGGGCGCTTCCCCGAAGCTCTAGACCAAATCGAGCAGGCTCGCAAACTCGACCCCTCGTCCACCACGATCCAAGCCGACAAGGGCCGGATTCTCTTTGATGCCGGTCGCAAGAGCGAAGCGTTCGCGCTTCTCAAACAACTGGAATCCACCGACCCTGCCCTGGCGACGACGCACGGATACCTGGCCACGATCTACTTCGACCGCAAGGACTACAAGAACTCCTTTGCCGAATCAAAACAGGCGGCGCAACTGCGCCACGATGAAGCGGCATTGGCCATCGCCACTGCCGCCGAACGAGGTTTTGCCGCGGGTAGTCTAAACGGCATGCGGGAGAGCATGATTCCCGTCCAGAAGGAGATGGTCGACCGCGATTTAGGATCGGCTTACGATTTGGCAACGACCTACGCCTTGCTGGGCAACAAGGAAGAAGCGCTGCGATACTTGCAGGTAGCCTACGAGAAGCGGGAGACCGGCTTGCTGTATCTGAACCGCAACCCCGATTTCAACATCCTGCACGACGATCTGGTCTACAAGGAAATCACAGAGCGCGTCGGGGAACGATTGTCCAAGAACCCTTAAGTGTAGCCGTCCGCCCCGGACTTCATCCGGCTTTGATTCCTTCACCTACCTTTATCTTCCCGGAATCCGTTATGCTTGGGGAGATTATGACCCTGCTCGACGCCCAGCCCTATGACCCCGCGAAGGCGCGGAGGCGCAAGATCAGGATCGCGGCCACCGTCGCGGTCGTGATCGTCATCGCCGCGCTGGCCTGGATGTACCGCAACTGGCCCGAGGAACGCTGTGTGGACAAGTTCTTCGCCGCGCTCGAACATCAGAATTACGAATCCGCTTACGGCATTTACTTCCACGATCCCGGCTGGCTTCAGCACCGGCAGAAATACTCCCAATACACGTATGCGGACTTCTATCGCGATTGGGGACCGGGCGGCGAGTGGGGCTTAGTCAAGTCGTACCGGATTTACGGATCGGCAAACACAAAAGGTTTTGGCCGCGGAGGCGTCGTGGTCGAGGTCGTCGTCAACGAGCGCTCTGAGCACGCCCGCATGTTCGTGCAGAAGTCGGATAAGACGCTGACTGTGTATCCGTTTTGAGTGGAGGGACGGGCGTCTCGCCCGTCCGCATAGAGGCAGCCCTCGACTGTCCAGCGCTGCTACGCCGCCATTGCCGCAATCTGCGCCAGCGTTTTCTCGAGCGACGCCTCATCTCCCACCGTCGCGCAGGTCTTCGAGCGGTCGATCTGCCGCATGAGTCCCCACAGAACCTTTCCCGGGCCGACTTCAATGAACTGACCAACCCCCTTCTCGATCAGCAGCCGCACCGACGGTTCCCACCTCACCGCGCCCGTCACCTGGCGAATCAGAGCGTCACGCGCAGCCTCCGCCGAAGTGATGATCGCTGCGTCGACATTGCAGACCACTGGACATAACGGATTCTGAAAACTCAGCGCGCCCAGGTCTTGCGCCAGCCGATCCTGCGCCGGTTGCATCAGCGCACAATGGAAGGGGGCGCTGACCGGCAAGCTCACGGCCTTCTTCGCTCCGCGTTCGGTGGCCAGTTTGATAGCGCGGTCGACCGCGCCGGTGTGTCCCGAGATCACGATTTGCTCGGGCGAATTAATATTGGCCGCCTGGCAAACTTCTCCCTCCGCAGCGTCGTTCGCAGCTTCGACCGCAATTTCGCTGACCTTCTCGAGTGACATCCCAAGAATTGCCGCCATTGCACCCACGCCCACCGGCACCGCTTCCTGCATATACCGGCCGCGATTGCGAACCGTCCGCACCGCATCGGCGAACGTTAGCGTGCCCGCGGCCACGTGCGCCGAATACTCGCCCAGACTGTGTCCGGCAACATACTCTGACCTCAAGCCTTTTTCCTGCAGCACACGCCACGCCGCAACTGACGCCGTCAGAATCGCCGGCTGCGTGATTTCGGTCAGCTTCAATTGTTCTTCCGGACCTTCAAAGCAAAGCTCGGACAGCTTGTAGCCGAGCGCCTCGTCCGCTTCCTCAAAGGTTCGACGCGCCACCGGGTGGTTGCCGGCCAGTTCTTTGCCCATGCCAACGGATTGCGAACCCTGGCCGGGAAAGAGAAATACGACTTGAGATGAATTGTCAGTCATATTCACGTATGAGGGCAGAGGTCAGATTGCAGAGGTTAAAACTCATCGCACAAACGGTGTCAGCGATCCTTGGATCTTACCTCTGCAATCTGACCTCTAACCTCTGATTTCTCTTGCTACGTCGGAACCGCTGCGCTCAGCCCCGCCAGTTCCCGCTCGATCGCCTCGTTGACTTTGCCCTCGGCGAATTCCGCCGCCACTCGCACCGCGTTCTTGATGGCGTTCGTATTCGACGATCCGTGGGTGATGATGCACACGCCCTTGATTCCCAGCAGAGGCGCGCCGCCGTACTCCGTGTAATCCAGCCGCTTCTTGAAATCGGAAAACGCGTTGCGCGAAAGCAGTGCGCCCACCTGCCGTGTGATGGTCGCCTTCAAGGTTTCTTTCAGCACCGTACGCACCATCCGCGACAGGCCTTCCGAAGTCTTCAGCGCAACATTGCCGACAAATCCGTCGGCCACGATCACATCCACCTGGCCGTTGTATAAATCGCGGCCTTCCACGTTCCCAATAAAGTTGATCGGCAGCCGCTTGAGCAGTTGAAAGGCCTCGCGCGTCAGGTCGTTGCCTTTGCCTTCTTCTTCTCCGATCGAAAGCAGCCCGACCCGCGGATGCTTCATGCCGAAAATCGAGCGGCAGTAAATATCGCCCATCACCGCAAACTGCTCGAGATTGTTGGCCGTGCAATCCACGTTCGCGCCGACATCGAGCAGAACGGCCGCCGTGTTATTAACCGTGGGAAACGCCGCTGCCAGCGCCGGACGGTCCACACCCGGCAGCGCGCCCAGCACCACTTTCGCCGTGGCCATGGCAGCGCCCGTGTTGCCCGCGGTCACAAAGCCCGCGGCGCGGCCCTCGCGCACCAGCCGCAAGCCAACCCGGATCGACGAATCGCGCTTGGCGCGGATCGCCTCCACTTTGTCGTCCATGGTGATGACTTCGCTGGCGTGAACTACGTCAACCGGCAGCCGCTGCGCACCGGGATAGTGCGCCAGTTCGGCCCGCAACTGCGGTTCCGGTCCCACCAAAAGCACGCGGATGCCGTGATGGCGCGCCGCCTGCAATGCGCCTTCAATCTCAGGCTTCGGCGCCTTGTCGGACCCCATCGCATCCAAAGCGATTACGCTAGACATGAAAAGAAATTAGGACTTCTCTGCAACCTCTACCACTTCGCGACCCTTGTAGGTTCCGCACTTCGGGCAGGCGCGATGCGGCATCTTCTGCTCATGGCAATTCGGACACTCCGACAACGAGTGCTTCGACAGCGAGTCATGCGCCCGCCGGGTGGCAGTGCGCTTCTGGGAATGTCTACGTTTCGGGTTTGGCATGATGTCCTTTGCGGTTCCCAGTTCCCCGTTCTCAGTTCTCAGTGAACCCGCTTGACTGAGAACTGCGAACCGAGAACTGAGAACTCGTGTCTATTGATTCAGCTTATCTCGTATTTCCTTCAGCGCCGACCAGCGCGGGTCTTCAAACTGCTCCGCGCACGAGCACTGAATTTCATTCAGGTTCTTGCCGCAGTGCGGACATAAACCTTTGCAATCTTCGCGGCAGATCGTCTTCAACGGCAGAGCCAGCAGCACCTGCTCGCGCAGCGTGTCTTCCAGCAACAACCCTCCGCCTTGGTAGTACCCGATCTCGGCTTCGGCGTCGGTGACCGAAAGCTCTTCGTGCCCGGCGTCGGTTCCGAGTGGCCGGTACAGAAGATCGAAACTGCGCTCCACCTGATGGACCACCGGATCGAGACAGCGCGCGCAAGGCACTTCCAGGCTCGTCTCCAGCTTACCCTTCACCCGGATGTCCTGCACCACCTTATGCTTGCCGTGATGCTCTTCGACCAGGTCCGCCCGGCCTTCGCTGCGCAGCGGCGACCGCTGCCGCACCTCGTCACCCAGATCGATCGTACCCGGGTTGAACTCCTCCCGGAAATCAATCGGGTGAATCTCCAGCGCCTCAATTTCGATGAACATTGGAACCTGGAACCTCCGCCGCCCCCACTCAAATTGCCGCAAAGGCCCGCGGAAGTGCGCACAGAGACGAAAGTCTCTCAGGGAGCAATGTCTAAGAATAAAGGGGTGAAAACGGGGTGTCAAGGAAGAGCGTAGTGGGTCGTAGTGGGTCAGTTTGATTTCCACAGGCTCAGCGACTCAAACAAACTCGCATTCTTCCAGTGAAACGGACACTTGGTTAAAATCAGACACTTGGCCTAAAACTCTAACCGCATCACCTTTACGAAGAACTAGGCATCGCTGCTCCCATTGTTCTTGAAATGTACAATGAATGAGCATTACTCCCTCTACGCCTTCAATGGTTAACCGGATTTCGTTTGTAATCATTGCATTCCGAACGTCATACACGGGACCAGAAATTTCCATCCATGTACCGATATAGCATTCAGACAATTTCTTTGCCTGCACCGCAGTGTGATTCTGCCATATTTGAGCTAGCTCGCCAGGAGTGGCATTGGTAGGCACTCTATCTGAGCCGAGCATGGGTTTGGGTAGCTGCAACGGAGCTGATGCGGGGATTAATTCAGGTGTTTTCACGATACTCTCAGTGTGCGCTGAGACTGGTTCGCGGCGGGTACGTGCAGCCAGCAAGTGAAGCACCCGCCAAAACGAGGGAGAATGCCAGTATCGAAGGCATGAGCCAACCAATCATCGGATGACTCCCTGGTGGTGCATTATTCTGCTGGGGCGAAGCATGTGGAGACAGCATCGGTATGACCATGAGCGCCACAATAACGATTGTGAGCACGAAGGTTCCGATTGAGCTAAGGCTGTGTGCTTTTTCGAGAATAGTCCGCATTTCTCGCCAGATAATGTCAACCAAAATATACTACACAACAAGGTAAGCAATGCCGGGGGACGGCAGTTCAAAAGGGGCGCAGTGCCTAAGTTTATGCCTAGGGATGTGCTAGACTGCCCCTATGCCAACCCTATACGTAGAAAACGTGCCCAAAGACCTCTACGAGGCCCTGCGCGCCCGCGCCCGCAAGAATCGCAGTTCCATCGCCGCCGAGGTCATCGAGATGCTAAAAGACACAGTGCCTACAGCGGCCGAACTGAAACGACGCCGTCGATTCCTCGATGAATTGCTGGAAATTCAGACACACAAGCCTCCCGGCAAAGGGCCGTTCCCTTCCACCGAAGAAATGATCCGCGAGGACCGCGAGCGGTGAAGACGTTCGTGATGGACGCAAGCGTCGCCGCGAAGTGGGCAACGCCCGAGATCATTGAACCCCTCGCCCACCAAGCCCACCGCTTTCTTCGCGCCTACGCGGACGGAACAATCCAAGTCGTTGTCCCGGATTTATTCTGGCTCGAGATCGGCAGTTTCCTCTGGAAATCCGCCAAACGCGGCGCCATCACATCCGGGTTGGCGCAACGCGCTCTCGAAGCGATGCTCAACCGCGATTTTCCCACTGTGCCGAGCCGAGCTTTTCTGCCGGAAGCCTTCAAGATCGCCTGCGATTTCGACCGAACCATTTACGACAGCACCTACGTTGCCATGGCCGCTGCCACAGGCAGATATCTCATCACTGCCGACGAGCGCCTGGTCAACACCCTCGGAAGCCGCTTCCCCGTGCGCTGGCTCGGAGCTTTCTAGCTGGAACGCGCCGACCCCGCGCTATACTAATGTCGTGGCGATGGAGTTCGCCGTTAACCGCCTCCGGGCTAATAACTCCTACAGAAATCTTGCAGGAGGACTCCCTCGCTTGAACTATCTCTGGATCGCGCTCGGCGCCGTCGTCGGAGCCAGCGCTCGCTACTTCCTCAGCACGCTTATCGCCCGCGATTTCGCATCCGCCTTCCCCTACGGCACGTTGCTGATCAACATCACCGGCAGCCTCATCCTCGGATTCTTTCTCGTCTTCTCCACCGAGCGTGTGCTGCTCGATCCACGCTGGCGCCTGCTGGTCGCCATCGGCTTCTGCGGTTCGTACACAACTTTCTCCAGCTACGCCTTCGAAAGCTTCGCGTTGATGGAGCAGGGTCAGTGGCTCCTGACCGGCATCAACATTGTGGCCAGCAACATGCTCTGCCTCGCCGCCGTCCTCGCAGGCGCAGCCTTGGCGAGGGGGTTGTAGAATGGCAGGCGTTATGGCCGTTCAAGTCACCATCTACCTCACCGAAGGCGACTCCTGGCGCCATCGTCCGCTGCATCTCGAAATCCTGAAATATCTGCGCGAAGAAAATGTCTTCGGATCTGTCGTCTTCCACGCCGTGGCCGGCTTCCTCGGACGCGGCAAAGTCCACACCGCCCACCTGGTCGAAGCCGGAGGAGAGTTGCCCGTCGTCGTCTCGTTCGTCGATACCGACGAGCACGTCAACCGCGTTCTGCCAAAGTTGCGCGAGATGGCCGCGCATCGGCTCATCGTGCGGGAGAACGTGGTAATCGAGCAGGGCAGCCTGGACTAAGCCAACTTCTCCCTTCTAGTGGTACCAGCGGAGATCAGTCCGAAGTACATCCCGATTCCGACAAACGGGCAGTCTGGCGCGTGCCCGCTTGAACATTCTGGAAGCGCACTCCCGAGAGAGGTCACATCCTTCACCTCGCGGTACTTTAATGAAGAGGCTCGAAGGGTTGTCTGCCGTCGAAACCTCACCATATAAGCAGAGGAACCCTATGCCCGCTTCCAACGGTCAGACAATACGGCGCAGCTCGAGGGTACCGATCAAGGTTCCCATCCGCGTCACCAGCATGGAGCCCAATTCCCAGTTTTCCGAAATCTGCGAGACGCTGGTGGTCAGTGCGCACGGTTGCGCGCTCCGCTTCCCCCTGAAGTTGGACGCCGGAAGCACCCTGCGCCTGCACAGCCGGGGAGGCCGGCAGGCCACGGCCTATGTAGTTTTCTGCCAGCCGATGGGGTCCGACGGACAGGGCTTCCGGCTGGGGGCGCGGCTCGACCGGCCGGAAAACTTTTGGGGACTGGAATCCTACCCCGAAGATTGGCGAGTACTGGAGATGCCCGCGCCCGCCGCTCAACACCCTCCCCAAGAACTGCCGGAGAACGCCGTTGTTGTGCGCAAACCGCAAACTCGTTCTCAGGCCTCGCAAGCCATTCTCAACAAGATCGAGGAGCAACTCTCGGACGACCGCTTGCGCGGCATACTCGTCAAACTGGTTCGACCCTTGCAGGCGGAAGTCACTGAGCTCCGCGAGAAGCTGGCCGGGAATGCCAGACGCAACCGCTTTGAAGTGTCGCTTGGGCATATTCCGCCTGAGTTGGAGGAGAAGCTGTGGGAACGCCTGCGGCAGGACCTTGGGACGCGCGCCCTGGAGCAGACGCGGGAACAGTCCGCGGAGATGCTCGGAGCGGCGAAATCGGCCATTGAGCAAAAGACCAGTGCGGCCCTGACCGAGTTTCGGCACCGTCTTGCCGGTGAACTCCATGCCGTCGAACAACGGGCGCAGGAACTGTCGAAGGAACTCACCAGTACGACGCAACAGCATTTGCACGCCGGAATCGAAAAACTGCGGCGGCAGGCTTTGGAGACGGGAGCACAATTCAACGCGCAATGCGAAAAGCTCGTGTCTTCCTGGCGGGGACAACTGGTGGATTCCCAGGCTGCTCATCGCCGGGAGATTGAACAGATCCAGGCCGATACCGCCGCGAAAGCGTCCGACCTTCAGTCGGAAGTGTCGGACCTCGGCCGGAGAATTACAGCGATGAACGAGTCGGTGCGGCGCCTGGAGTCAGATCTTGACGCGCACCTGGAGCGCGTCGCCGGCGAAATCGTCTCCGGTGCGCAAACTCAACTCGAGAGCGCTGTTGCTCTGACCCTCAAAGACCTTCAAACGCGGGGCTCGAATGAAGTCGAAAGCAGACTCAACGAGATATGCGGCCACCTGAGAACCATCCAGAACCGGATTGAACACTCCTTTTCTGGTTCTCTGAAAGCCCAGGGCGAGGAGGCTGTGCAGTCGATCGCGCAACAATTCGAGGACGTCGCGCAACAATCCGTGGAAAAGTGGCGGCTCGCACTGGCCCAGGATTTGACTTCGGTCGCGAACACTCTGGGCCAACAACTTCGTCGGGAACTCGAACCCGAGGCCGGAGAAAGTTAAATCCCCGCTTAGGATGGCAGCCCGAGCGCGAGCTAAACGCGGACGCGGAAGGCCGAAATCCTTGATTGAGCAGAGAACCTGGAATAAGGTCTAAGCCGTTGCCGCCGGCTCGCATTTCGGATAAAATGTTTTTCACCTCGGCGGTCCAACCGCGACTTCGCCATCACAAGGCCTGCCGATCCGCTAAGGATTCCACGATGTTCGACCGAGTCTAATTCGTTTCGGTTGATCCGCTGTTGCGGATATCCCACTTTCTCCCTTTTTCTCTTGCCGCGCAGTCATCCCATTTCATTTGCGGAGCGACGCGTAGAAAGCGTGCCAGGTTTTTATGGAAGCCGTTACGGCAGTCAATCAGCCGTCGCCCTCACCCGAGCGCAGCCTATGGAGTTCTCTATGGGAAGCGATCCGTGGCTCTCATCAGGACTACACAACAGGAAGCCTGAACCGGGCCATTCTGCTGCTCGCCGTGCCCATGGTCTTAGAGATGGTGCTGGAATCGCTGTTCGCAGTAGTGGACGTTTTCTGGGTCGGACGGCTGGGCGCCAACGCCGTCGCCACCGTTGGACTGACCGAGTCGTTACTGAGCCTAGTATTCGCCGTGGGTATCGGATTGAGCTTGTCGACCACCGCCATGGTGTCGAGGCGCATCGGTGAGAAAGACCCGGCGGGCGCTGCCGTCGCCGGAGTACAAGCGATTGTGTTGGGCCTGGCCACGTCGGTTGCTGTAGGCATTCCGTGCGTCATCTACGCGCCCGAGTTGCTACGGCTGATGGGTGCTTCGGGCGAGATTGTTTCGATGGGCGGCGGCTACGCCCGCATTGCGCTCGGCGGCAGTGGGGCGATCCTCATGTTATTTCTAAACAACGCGATCTTCCGCGGTGCCGGCGATGCCGCCATCGCCATGCGCCTGCTCTGGGTCTCGAACATCATAAACCTGATTCTCGACCCCTGTCTGATTTTCGGCTTGGGGCCGTTTCCGCGCATGGGCGTGACCGGCGCAGCTCTCGCCACCTTCACCGGACGAAGCATCGGAGTGGGCTACCAGTTCTACCGCCTGCTGCGTGGGACCGAGCGCATTCGCATCCTGAGGCGTCAGATTCGCGTCAATTTCGGTGTGCTGCTACGGCTCGTGCGCGTGTCTTTGACGGGAATCCTGCAATTCGCCATTGCCCACACCAGCTGGATCGGGCTGGTGCGTATCGTGAGCGTCTTCGGCGCCGCCGCGCTCGCCGGTTACACGATCGCCATTCGCATCGTCGTGTTTCTCATCTTGCCGTCTTGGGGTCTCAGCAACGCCGCGGCCACCCTCGTGGGCCAGAATCTCGGAGCCAAAAAGCCCGAGCGCGCTGAGCAAGCGGTCTGGCGCACCGGCTTCTACAACATGCTTTTCCTTGGATCGGTCGGGGTGTTCTTCGTGCTCATGGCCGAGCCGATCGCGCGATTGTTCACCCATGACCCGGCGGTCTTTCCGCTCGCCGCGACCTGTCTGCGCATCGTCAGCTACGGCAACATCGGATACGCCTACGGCATGGTCATGATGCAGGCTTTCAACGGCGCCGGCGACACAGTTACGCCCACCATCGTGAATTTCTTCGGCTTCTGGTTGCTGGAAATCCCGTTGGCGTACTGGCTGGCGATTCCGATGCGCTTGCATTCTAACGGCGTCTACATCGCAATCGTGATCGCGGAATGCTCCATCGCCGCCGCCAGCGCGGTGCTGTTCAAGCGGGGAAAGTGGAAGACGCAGAAGATATGAGCAGCGCCGGCAATCCCGTCCGCATTGATACACTGAATGCCACAGGCTAGCCCATGATTCCCTGCCAGCGCCATCTCTTCGATATCCCCGACGACGTCGCCTACCTCAACTGCGCCTACATGTCGCCGCTGATGAAGCCGGCGTTGGAAGCCGGCACTGCGGGGCTTGCCCGCAAAGCGCACCCATGGGAGATCACGCCCGACAAATTCTTTACCGGCTCAGACGAGTTCCGCGCAACCGCCGCGCAGTTCGTCAACTGCGCGGCCGACGACATCGCCATCGTTCCCTCGGCCAGCTACGGCATTGCCACCGCCGCACGAAATCTGCCTGTAAAAAAAGGCCAGAGCATTCTTGTCCTCGCGGAGCAGTTCCCGTCCAACTACTATCCGTGGCAGCGCCGAGTGGAAGAAACCGGCGCCTCGCTGAAAGTTGTCCCTTGGCCGGAGGACAACGACTGGACCACGGCCGTTCTCGATTCCCTGACCGGCGATGTGGCCGTCGCCGCGCTCCCGCACGTGCAGTGGACGAGCGGCGGAAGACTCGACCTCGTCCGCATCGGCCAAGCTTGTCGCAAGCACGGCGCCGCACTCGTTCTCGATCTTACCCAGTCGCTCGGCGCGCTGCCTTTCAGCGTGCGCGACGTGCAGCCCGATTTCGCCGTCGCCGCCAGTTACAAATGGCTGCTCGGGCCCTATTCCGTCGGGCTGCTCTATGTCGCTCCGAGATGGCAGGAGGGACAACCGCTGGAAGAGAGTTGGATTCAGCGCTCGAACGCTCGCGATTTTGCGAGCCTCATCCTCTACACGGAAAACTACGAAGAGGGGGCGCGGCGTTTTGATATGGGCGAGCGCTCCAATTTCGCGCTGCTGCCGCCCGCGGTGCGCGCCATGAAACAGTTGCTGGAGTGGGAGGTCGAGCAGATCTCCGAGACTTCCGGCGCGCTCAATCGCCAACTGGCAGCCGCCGCTGCGGAACTCGGGTTTTCATCTCCACCCGACCATCTGCGTGCCCCTCATTACCTCTGCCTGCGAAGAAAGGCTGGCATCCCGCGAGAACTCCCCGAGATGCTCGCGCGCGAAAAAGTCTTCGTCAGCGTGCGCGGCAGTTCCATCCGCGTGGCTCCGCACGTGTATAACTCGTCCACCGACGTCGAGCGGTTGGTCGTATGCCTAAGGCAGACGGCTAACGTCTCCCGCTGACCCGTGAAATCGGTGAAAACCGGGCGCGCAGTTCGCTAGATGACCAAAGGCCTAGAACCCGGAAACTAGACTTTCGGCAGCTATCCCGTGGCGCCAAGCCTCGCTAGAGTAGTCCATTCGCCCTCGACTGGTTACAGGAGGACCATCCTGCGATGAACCTGATGCAATGGTTCAGCCAGCACGCCATCCCGTTCACCCTGATCGTGGCCTACATTCCATTGATTGCGACCGTGGTGACCACCGTCGTCAGCCTCATCCTGGTGCGCGCCACCTTGCGGTACTCGGAGGCCAGCGACCGGAGTCTGGCGCTCGCGCGCGAGCAGTTCGAGCGCGAATGGGCGCCGGAGCTGCACATCAAACTGGCGCGGATATCGGCTCGCGAACCAAGAATCTATGCTACGAACCTCGCGAAAATCTCTGCCCTGATGCAGATGGTGCAACTGCGCAAGCTGTCGCTGGCTGTCCCGTCATTGCGATACTTCCTTAATGAGCCGCTGGTTGGCGGCACGACGTGGAGCGAGGATCTCGGAAAGCGTTTTTTCGCCTGCACCGGCGACGACTATGATGGCCAGATCGCCGTATCCCTGACTTTTTATGCGGCCGGCCGCATGTACCGCACCGACTGGTTCCGCTTCCACGTTCAGGTCCGCGACGGCCAACTTCTTCAGCTCAATCCCGTGAATATCGCCGTGCGCCGCGTGCGGGCAATCGAGCCCCGCAGCGGCACGGGAAGCACACGCCGCGACTTGGTGATGGATGTGGCCGGAGATGCTGCCAAAACCGACGCCGAGGCGGCGATAGCGGCAGTCGGTTCGCGTGAGGGATGAATGGCTGAGAATTGAACGGTGAACTGCCCCTACTTGAGGGCTGCTGCCCGCCGCTGCGCCAGCGATGCCGCGTCGGTGGATGGATTTTCTTTCTCCACCTGGTCGTAAATCTTCTTGGCCTCGTCTGGTTTTTGCTGCGACTCGTAGAACCCCGCGAGCTCGAGTTGCGCCGTGGCTTTGCTGACGACGATCGTGGGCTTGTCGATCAACTGTTTATAAAGATCGATCGCCTGCGTGTCCTTATTCTCCGCGCGATAAACGGAGGCCAGCGCGAACTTGCCGAGTGCCGCCAGGTCGGCATTCGAAGAACCGGCCGCCTCCTGCAGACTGCGCTCCGCTGCCGGGTTGTCGTTAAGCTGCGACGCCGCCAGTCCGACAAAATAGCGTGCCATGTCAGCAGTGTGGGTGTGCGGATACTTATCCGCGATGGCCTGGAACTGTTTGCGTGCCGCGGTGGCACGCTCCTGCGCTGAGGCGAAGCTGTCGTACCCCGGTTGCGCTGGCACGCCTGCCGGACGCACCGGCGTTTCAAGAGTGCGAACCGCCGTCGAAAGCTCGGCGCTCGCTTTTTCGTCCTGCGAGTTGAAGTAGTACCAGCCGCCAAACGCACCCGCTGCAATGACGACCACCGCAATCACTGCGGCAATCAGTTTCGCCTGGTGTTCCACGGTCCAGTGGGCGGCGTTCTCCGCTGCTTCGATCGTGACCTTGCTGAAGCGGTCTTGTTTCAGTTGATGCCGGGTTTCTGCGCGCACGGGCTTCCTTCTTGGCTTAAGGGTAGGATGGCAATTACTGAGTCTAGCAGGCCGATTTCCAGAAGGTCAAAAAACGCCCCGTCAAAGAACAGGCGTTTGCGCCACAACGAAAATCGACGGCAATTATTGAGCGGCCTCGAGCAGGCCCTTTTCGGCTTTTTCCTGGCACGCGATGCAATGGCGGGTCCAGGGCACGGCTTCGAGACGCTTGGCGTTGATCTCTTTGCCGCAGGAGACGCATTCCCCGAAGCTGCCTTCGCGGATGCGGGCGAGAGCGCCCTCGACCATGTTGAGCAACTGGCGGTCGTTGTTGCTCTGGCTGAAGAGGAATTCCTTGTTGTAGGAGCTGGCGGCGCGATCGGCGACGTCCTGCGTGGCTTCATCGTCGGCGGTACGGCCGTCCTGCTGATTGCGGACAACCATGTGGCGCAGTTCCTGCTGCCGGGTTTCCAGTCTCTTTCTGAACGTCTCTAGTTTCTTCTTGTCCATGATTGCTGCCTGCGTGAAGCCGAAGTCCCACCCGCCGGGACATCGTTCCCCGCGCGAAGTCAAACGAATATCCTAAGCGCGGCACTGATCGGCGTCAACTGGAGGAACGAGGCGGGCGGAGAGGGGCAAGCCCCGCCTCTACAAAGCTCTCGGCACGAAAATCGGGTCTCCTGCAGACCAATGTCACGGTTTGTTCGCGGCCTGACTGAGCGCGGGCGCGGGGTACTCGGGAAGCTTCTGCTTGGCGGCTTGCGTCCGCTTGATCTGGAGCTCGTCGAACAGAAGCGCGGGGCTCGCGACGCTGAACCACACGGGCTCAGAGCGGTCCTCGACCGCGGGCGCGGTTCCGGCGGCGATGAGATCGCTGCGCAGCGAGCGCACGTCGAGATCTCCGAAGACGCCGCCGCGCACGAGTTCTTCATGCCCATCTTTGGTGTAGATGCGATAGAGGAGCCGGGGATCGAGTCGCGGTCCCATGGTTTCCACGTAGAGTCCGTAGGGCAAGTCTCGATTCTTGCAAAGTTCGATCAACTTTGCTTTCATGCCGGCATCAGGCTGGGGATCGGTCGACTGCAAAACCAGATTGCCGGGATGCGGCGCAGGCGCCGCGGTGGCAGCGGCCCGGCCGTGTCCGTTCGAAACGGGAAAGTCACGAATCGGCTGGCGTCCGATGAGATAGGAAACGAGTTGCCCCTTTTCGATCAAAGACACGCGTTGGCCTTTCACGCCTTCGTCATCGAGAGTGTAGTTGCCGAACAGGGGCTGGCCGGTAATGGTCGAGATCGTCGGATCGTCGAACACATTGATGAAATCGGGCAGCACGCGGGACTTGTAGCTGCTGGACCACTTCCCGGTGGTGCGGGCGTTCTCGCCGAGCTGGGGCTTGTGGCCCAGAACATTCGGCTCCACAAGTTCGGTGACAACCGTGGCGGCCGCATCGTTCGAGAACAAGACCGGTCCGCGGTATTCCTCATCGACGACCGGGGCGTCACGCAGCGACTTCAGCGTCTCGAGAATTCGCGCTGTGGTCTTCAGAAATTGTTCGCGGGTGGGGAGTTCCTTGAGATCGTTCCCCTGGTCGGCGTGCGAACGTTGCAGCAACATGCCGTCGGAAGCCTGAGTTGATCCCGCGATGGAAACGACGTAGTGCGTGTGGCCGGAGCGGGCAACCGTACCCTCGGAGTTCAGGAAGTAACGGTTCTCGACGGTGAAACGCAACGAGGATTCGAAGTTCTCCAGATCTTTGTCGGTGCGGTATTGGGCCGACGCTTCTTCGAGGAGATGAATCCAGGAAGTGAAGTCGGAAGCTAGTTCGGTTGCGGAAAAATGGGCGAGAGGCTCGATCGATTCGACCGGCGAGGCTTTGGCGAAATCGTCGACGGGCTCATCGACTTTCAACTGCTTCAGGGCCGCTTGCTTGGCGGAGAGCGCTTCGCTGGCCGCCTTGTAAGCACGATCGGTGGCGAGCCAGATGCGGTGACGGATGGCGAAGACGTCGTCATCGGAGGGGACGAGGTCAATCGCGCCTTCTCCGGCGCCGTAGAAGCTGTCCTGCTTGTAGTCGCCAACCCGGACCACGACGCGCAACAGGCGCCCGTGATTATGCTGTTGGTTGCGCAGAGCGCCGAAAACGGCGCTGGCATCGTACTGGTCGATCTCGGTGACGCGGTATTCGATGTAATAGGGCGCCGGTACGTTGTCCATTTTCAGCTGGGCTTTGGAGCGCTCCATTTCCTCGCGAAGAGCGCGGAGCACAACATCGCCGGAAGCGGGATCGGCAGCGCGCGCGGAAACAGACAGGGTGCAGATCAAGAGCGCGCACGCGATCGCTGAATAACTCAATATTGAACTTGATTTTGGGTGGCGTAGCGCTTCAGCGCTGCGAGGACCACCTGGTTGTGAACGCGGCTTTAGCCGCTGAGGTCGCACCGCAGCCTCACCGCAGCGGCTGAAGCCGAGTGCAAGAGCGAGCCATTTACCGCAGCGCTGAAGCGCTGCGCCACCCAAAATCACGCGTGACATCGACAAACTTTGGCTGATCAATTTTTGCCGCGTCATTGTTTGCCTCCCTTATCGTCGGTCGCGCCGGGTGGGGGCGGAAGAATGGGAGGACGCGCGTCACCGTACTTTCTCTTCTGGACTTCCATGTCGGAAAACAGCATGGCCGGTGCGGCTGCGGATACGGGAACGCTCCCGGATTCGGCTCCGCAAATGCCGTTGAAGACGCTGGTGGTGTTTCCGGTGGCCGCGATCTGGGTAAGCACGGTGAGCGGGGTGCCGACGATATCGACGCCGCGGACGAGTTCATCCGGACGCCCATCCGCATAAACGCGCCAGACCATGACCGGCAACACCTGGAAGGCTTGCGGCAGTTCGCGCGTGGTCAACGTGAATCCACCCTGGATGTCTTCGAAGTAGAGGCCGTAAGGCTTTCCCTGCTTCTTGATTTCTTCAATGAAGCGGGAGCGCAGTTGAGCGTCGGGAATCGTTTTCGAAGAAGTCACGATCAGATTGCCCTGGCGGCCGACCGGCATCAGTCCCTGCTGGGCGCGGCCGTGGCCGTTCGAGTTGCTGAAGTTTTTCACCGGCAATCGTCCCATCAGAAAATTTTTCAGGATGCCGTCCTTGACCACCTCGACGCGCAAGGCGGGAATGCCTTCGTCGTCGAAGCGGTAAAAGCCTGAGAGTTCCGTGCCCGCGAGCGTGTGCAGCGTGGGATCGTCGGTGACGCTGAGGAACTCAGGCAAGACTTTTTCGTTGACCTTCTTGGTGAAAGTCTGGCCTTCGTCGCGGCCGCGCTGGCGCTGCCCTTCGACGCGATGGCCGAGCACTTCATGAAAGAAAACGGCGGCGGCGCGCCCGGAGAGCAACGCCGGACCATCGTAAGGTTCGGCGAGCGGAGCCGCGCGCAATGCGCTCAAATCGCTGGCCATCTTCTGCACGCTCGCGGCGACTTCCACTTCGGAGGGAAATTTTGTCGGGTCGGAAAACTGGTAAGTCTCGACGCGCATCAGCTGCATGCCGTCGTCGGCGCGGGTTTCGGCCTGGATCATGAGGCGGAAGATGGCGTCGGCGGTGACAATCTTCGTGCCTTCGGTCGAGACCAGATAGCTGTGGCTCCGCACGGCAGTAAGAAAAACCACGGATTCTTCGACCTGCGGGTACCGGCGGAAGAGGGCGGAATAGCGGCGGGCGAGTTCTTCCCAAGCCTTTTGGTCGGGAAACGCGGGCGACGGAGTTTTCTCGATGTAAGTCGAGGGCTTCTCCTGGGAGAAGTCGGGCGATTCGTCTTCGTCCTTGGCGCGGACGGCAGTCTTGGTCTTCACGTTGGTATAGGCCTGGCGCGCCTTGCGGTACTGCTCATAGGTCAGCTTCCAGAGGACGCGGGCGATGGCGTCGGGGTCGTCCCGCTGTGGAAGTTGGCCGGAAGTAATGCCGGAGAAACGTTCCTGGTCGTGCGTGTTGTCAAGAGCCGGAGTGCCGATGCGCATGCTGACGTCGGCGGCGCGGTGGCGGACGCGAGCCGAGGTGAGGATGGCACCTTGGGCGCTGAGGATGACCAGCGATTCGCCGTCGGTCACGTTGTAGCTGGTGAAGTAGGGAGCGGGATCCTGCTTGGCAAGCTCGGACTGGCCGCGATGCAGCTCCTTTTCCATGGTGGCAAGGAGGAGGTTGTCGGTTGCGGTCGGAGCCTCTTGGGCATGCAGCGGTCTCTGCCCAAGAAGAGCAATCAGTACCAGAAGAATGGCGAGGGAAACGGCTTTTATAGAATTCATTGGAAACCGCGAGTGTACAGGAGCGGGCGCAACAAAAAAAGCGGCCCCTTTTGGGGCCACTCTTTTCAAAGAGGCTAAGTGGCGGGAATCAGAGGAGACTCAGTTTGGCGCCGCTCCGCGGACAGGAACGGACAAAGTGAAATGTCGAGAACAGCGAGAGTGAAGTTGCTTCCAAAGGGTGCGACCTCTTTAATGCACTGGAATGGAGCACTTGCGGAACCAAAATGGTAAGTGGGAGCGGACGCCAGCCTTGTTTTTGGAATCTGTTCAAAATCAACATGTTAGGGTGAATTCTCTACGCGCAGAACGTGCGGCGGCCCATCGGACAAGGCTGCGGCCGGATGCACAAAGCTGCACTTTGGCAGAAATTCGCGGCGGACAAATCGGCACGGGCCTCTAGCTGTCGCCGGCGACCGTGCGCACCTTCCCGGGCAGGAAGTGGTAGGGCGGCCAGGGACCGGTCACGAACAGCTCGCAATTCTTCAGTTGCTTGGCGGCTGTGCTGTAGCGGTTCTGATACTTTTCGATCGACTTGGTGTCGATGAGATGGGCGATATCGAGCAACATTCCGTCGGCATCGACCTTTTTGCAGCTGACTTCTTCCTCGAGGGGGTTGAAGAGCTTGTGCACCTGGACGGACAGGGCGCGGGCCTTGGTCTGGCGCTCGCGCTCACGGGACGCCTTTTCGCGCAGCTTGGTCAGGTACTCGCGGCCTACCGTATCGGGCAGGACGATCTCTTCCATGGAACCGCGGAGAGAACCATCGCGAACCACCAGCTTGATGCGCATTTCGGACTTGCCGCGCAGCCGCTCCACGCTCTCGCAGAAAGTGCGGCGGTTGGCTCGGACGGCTTGCCGGATGGCATCTTCCGTGTCGAAAATCGTTCCGAAGCGGAAGGGCAGGACGGTGGCGGTTCGGAAGCTCCGGCTGACCACGCGGGCATGTTCCAGAACCGACTTTTCGTCGAGTTTACCGGTGGCGCGGTCATATTCACTGACAATCACCGCGAATTCCCCGCTCGGGTAGCTCATGACTGGAGCGGAGTTCACACCTTGAATGCCATCGAGAACGAAGGGACGACGGGCGCGAACACCATTTGCTAGGGTTTGGTGTTCCGTGAGGCAGTACGCGTACCACGACATGCATTCTCTCCGAATTGCACCGGGGCCTTGGGCACCCCTTTAGATTTGCTCTAAACCTAGGGTTGCGCTTCTACCTGGAAGATTTGTTTTTGTTGGACAAGGGTGAACGCGAAAAACAGCATCCAAAGCCATAGTACTGCCGGTGCAGGTTATTTGCAACCTTTCTTGCGATCAGTGCATCGTCGAATTTCCCGATTTGCTTCGACGATCCCTGTGGCGCTATTGAATTTCTTCGGAAGAGATTCTGGGTGAGCCGACTGCGTAAATTCCGGATGTTTACTCTTAAGTTACTAGCTGTGTTGACTCAAGAAAATTATTTACCTCGGTCCTTTGGAACCATGGATTTAGGGAAAAATCCCTGCAAAATCTTTGAGTTTAAAGGACTTATTCGTAAAATGTTCCGGGATAAGGAGTTAGGTTGTCAAAGAGCGCTGAAAATGGGTTTGGGGCAGTTTCGAGGGCCGTCTTGGTTGACGGATACACCTCGAAACTGCCCCAATCAGATCTCTATCATTATCGTTGCGCACGACGGGTCTTATGTCAATAAATTTCGATCACGGATGGTTGGGCACACCCGTTGGTGATCATAGGAAGTCAAAATCCCCGCCCTGTCGCAGAAAACGCGACAAGAGCGGGGCACCCTCGGGAGTTAGAAACGTGAAAGGGTGGGCCAGCCCCCGTTTTACCTACGTGCCGGAGAAAAGCTAGCCACCCGCCTATTCGATTAAGCCTCAGGTGCCACAATGGAGGACGACTGGCCGTCAGGCTGGCGCAGGAGCTTGATCCTTTTGGCTGGTGCGGCTTTACCGGGTACACTACGAGTGCCCAATTCAAAACTCACGACTGACCCGCATCGCAAAAGCGGCCACTCTTGGGAGTCCAGAAGGTCCGACCTCCGGAAGTAGCGGTCGATTTCACTCGCACGAACAAAGCCATATTCTTCAAAATACTTAACTCGAACTACAGTCCCTGTATACCCAGCTGAGCTGGAGACCACCTTTGGCTCAAGCTGCCTTACCGGCTGCTGTATTGGCTTTCGGACGATGCAAGGCATCCTTGCCCGGACCGGCACGTGAGGCGTCGTCGTCGGGGTTTGAACCGAAGTGCGTACCACGTTTCCCCACACACCAGACAGCAGCGGCAATGGCCTTAATCTCTCGTCCACGAAGCCGAGCAGCTTAAGCGAATCCGGTGGTTTTTCCTTGTATGGGCTGGTCTGCGACAGCCTTTGCGAAATCCTACGGAATTCTGCTTGCCCGAATACCGTACATTCGCCCAAGTCAGCCAACACCCGCAGAAGCTCCTGCCGGTACTGTTCCGTCTGGTCCGGCGGCCGAATCGCGAATCTTCCGACCTCTCGTTTTGTCTTGGCGGCCCTCAGCGCCTTTTGCGTCCTGGATCGATCCAGTGCTGTGTACAGAATTCCTTTTCTGCGAAGCGTCTCTACAATCTTTCGGAACTCATCAACGTCGTTTATACCCAGCGCTTTTATGATCGCGTTTGTGGAGAGCAGATGACCATCTCTGCCAAGGAGTACAGCCCTCTGTTCATCGCGCGAAAGGTTATATAGCGTGTAGGCCTGCAGCCACTCTTGGTCCTTGGGCGAGAAAACTGACTTGTGGTGTAAGACGAGGTCGAATTTTGTTGCGTCAGTTTCTAGCTCCGGCGGGGCTAGGTCTCGGTTCTTCATCGTCGCGTAGATTCGTAGCATGCCCTCGCCCATCTCTCGCATGTAGCCGAGTTCTCGCAGAACTCTGGCAATGTATGCATTCCTTGATTGATGGGTGCGTTTCCCATTCTTTAGGTCCGCCAATGATATCGACGAAAGCAAGCCTCCCGGACTCTTGACTTCGAGTCGGTCATCGTAAATGAATATCTCTATTCCCTTCCCTTCAATGCCATAATCCCGATGGGCGACGGCGTTAATAAGCGCTTCGCGGCACGCGTCTTCGGGGTATACAAGGTTCTCTTTGAAGATTCCCGACTCGACCAGCTTCGTTTGGATCAAGTAGGGCCTCAGAGTGTCCCAAGCACGCTCTAGAATCATGAGGATGTTGCCGCGCACGGTTTGGTCGTCACGTGGAAGGACGTTATACTCCTTGCCGACACCGAGAGCGGCCCCCGATACGCGCACGATCCGGACTTCGCATCGTGGATGCCATTTCGTTACGTCAGTCGCGAATAGTAGCATTGCGGCTCGCCTCAGTCGCAGACCGTCGGAGCCATACTCAGCGACGTCCATGAACTGAAGAAACTTCTCTGGTGACTGGTTTCCAGCGATTCGCTTCGAAATTTCCGTGAGTGCTTCAAGGTCTAGATCAGGCAAGCCCGCGCCATCAATGAAAGATCGGTCATACTCTCGCGAGAACTGCTCCTGGCGGCTGTATTGAATCTGCTCCGCTGGTACGGGACGATTTTCCCGGTCGAAGCGCTGGAGACACCTACCATCAGTGGTGAGATGGACTCTCTGCGTGCTCTTTGGAACTTGGAAATACAAAACGCTGGCGGCATCATAGTTAAACGTAAGCGTCTGAGCAACACACCTGTTCGATGAGCGGGGTTCTGTGTTGAAGTTGCTGGGATGACTGGAGAACAGCAGGTTGTCAGCACGCAAGCGACGTACGCGAGCGGAAATTCAGCAGTTAGTGGCGGAGTTTGTGAGCAGCGGTATGCGGCGCAGCGAGTTTTGCCGGAGTCGAGGTTTGAGCTTCAGCACGCTGGATCGCCATCTGAAGAAACGTCGTTGGAAGAGAAGACGTAGACCAGTTTCTTCGGCGGGCCGTTTGGTGACGGTGGAGTTGGCGGCCAGGAAATCGCCCACGCAGCCGACGGCGACTTGTGGGCTGGCCGTGGTGCTGCCGGGCGGGCGCCGGATCGAGGTACATCCTGATTTTGACACGAATACGTTCGAGCGCCTGATGAGTGCACTGGAGCGGGTGTAAGCCGTGTTTGGATTGGGTCCAGCCACACGGATCTATCTGGCCGCCGGAGTCACCGACATGCGCAAGGGGTTCGATGGGCTGTACGGTCTGGTCCGGGATCGATTGTCGTGTGAGCCTCTGAGCGGGCACCTGTTCTTGTTCTGCAACGCCCAGCGCAATCGGTTGAAGGTCCTCGTCTGGGACGGAAGCGGACTCTGGGTCTGTGCCAAGAGGTTAGAGAAAGGGCGTTTCACCTGGCCGCAATCCGGTGATGCGCAGGGCAAGGTCGTCCTGAGTCACGAAGAGCTTTCGCTGTTGTTGGGTGGGATCGATCTGACCAAAACCAAGCACAAGCGGTGGTACCGGAAGGCTTCCCCCGAAGGACACGCTGCCGCATAAGTTGCTTGTGAACGTTTCGATCGACTCTGGTAAATCAGTAACCCATTGTGAGTGTAGCCTCCCATTCCTTCAGCGCCAGCCGATCTGGAACTCATCGCACAACTGAAGAGCCGGCTGCAGTACGCGGAGCTGAGGATTCGTGTGCTGGAAGAGCGTCTGCGGCTGATGCGGATCGAGAAGTATGGAGCGGGCGGCGAAAAGCTTTCGCAGGCGCAAATGCAATTGTTCGAGCTTGAGCCTGTCGTCAGTGAAATGATCGAGCAGGCGGAGAGTGAGCACGCGCCAGTGCATCGCTCGACGAAGAGATCCGGCAAGCATCCGGGCCGCCAGGAATTGCCTGCGAATCTTCCTCGCGTAGAGCGGATTCTGCCTTGCACGCCGGATCAGCGCGTGTGCAAACGCTGCGGCAAAGAAACGGTGGTGATCGGCTACGAAGAGAGTTCCCAGTTGGATGTGGAGCCGGCGAAGTACTTCGTACTGGTCACGAAACGAGAGAAACGGGCTTGCCGGTCGTGTGAGGAACTCGGAGTGGTCTCAGCGCCCCTGCCGCCACGGATCATCGAGAAGTGCCTGGCGAGTGACCGGATCGTCATCGACACGGTCGTCAGCAAATATTGCAATCACACTCCCCTGCATCGGCAGAGCATGATTCTGGAAAGGGACCTCGGCTTGGAAATCAGCCGCGCAACGCTGGACGGCTGGGTCCTCAAAGTCGGCGAGTTGCTGATCCCGATGGTCGCGGCAATGAGGCGAGAGTTGATCAGCGGAAGTTACATTCAGGCGGATGAAACCCCAGTCGATGTGCAGACGCGCGAGGGCCGAGGTAAGAATCACCAAGCGTACCTCTGGCAATACAGTCGCCCCGGAGGAACTGTGGTGTTCGACTTCCGTCTAGGCCGTGGACGCGATGGACCGAAGCGGTTCCTGGGACAGTTCGAAGGCATTCTCCAAACCGACGGCTATGCAGCGTACGACCAGATCGGTGGGCCGAGAATGGTACATGCCGCTTGTTGGGCTCATGCGAGAAGACAGTTTTTCGAGGCGGTGCAGCTAAATCCCCGAGACCCGGTTGCAACCCCGATTGTGGCTCAGATGGACGAACTGTTTGCCGTCGATGCAGAAGCTCGCCGCAAAGCGCTGACTACTGCGGCGCGCCATATCCGGCGTCAGGAAACAGCCAAGCCTCTTCTCGATGATATCCGCAGCAAGATCGAGGCAGCGCAGTCCGTTGCATTGCCTTCCAGCGCACTCAGCAAGGCTTGCCAGTACGCGCTCACGCTTTGGAAAAAACTCACCCGCTTCTTGGAGTATCCCGAATTAGAGCTAAGTACTAACCTGGCGGAGAATTCCATGCGTCCGGTAGCTCTGGGTCGAAAGAACTGGTTGCACATCGGCAGCCCACAGGCGGGACCGAAGGTTGCAGCGATTCTCTCGGTCGTGGAAAGCTGCCGTCGGCTGCAAGTCCCGGTGCGCGACTACTTTTCCACGATTCTCCCCGGGCTTGCCGATCTCCCGATCCAGGTGCCTTCCAGACCTTACTCCCGCTGTGTGGGTCGCCCGGCATTCATAGACTCAAGCGACCGGGGTATTAGCGTGAAGTGATTTTGCGACCACAACCGCATAGTTTACTGTTTGAACATGGTCCGGTTTGAGCATTCGATTCGGTACCGATGTCGATCTATTTCAGGCATGGTCCCCTCATGTCGGAGCATACCTAGATCAGTTCACGGTGAAAGTTCCCGGAGCGGTGGCACTGCCGCCTTTCGTCGTGACCACTACTTTGCCGGTCTTGGCACCAGTCGGGACCGTCGCAGTTACCTGGGCGTCGGAGTTCACAGTGAAGATGGTGGCTTTGACTCCGCCGAAGGTCACGCTGGTGGTTTGCGCGAGACTCATGCCCGTGATCACAACTGGCGTTCCCACCGGCCCGCTCGGCGGGGCGAATTTCAGCGCCTGGGGAATGACTTTGAAAACCTGTGGCGTAACCAGGTTGCCGCTCGGTTCAAGCACAGTCACGTTACTGGTGGTTGCTCCGGCGGCCACGGTTGCGATCATGTAGGTATCGCTCACGACGGAGAAGGTGCCCGCCCCTGATCCGAATTTCACACCCGTTGCACTCGAGAAGCCTTGGCCGAGGATTCCGACCGGCGTGCCGACTTTGCCGGACCAGATCACGACCAGGGAGGCAAACGGCTTTAACCCGGCATCAAAACTGTAAAGCACGCCATAAGTGGAATTCTGTGAGCCGCCAGTGTGCGTAACGCCGTAGATCGTTCCGTTTGTGTGAAGAGTGGGAGTAGAGAACGGCGTGCCCCCACTCAACTTATCAAAGCTGTGAAGTACTGCAAAAGTAGTCCCGGTCGTGTTGACTTTGTACAGTGATCCGAGACTGTTAACGCCCCCGCCTGCGATCATGCCATAGAGAAACTTGTCGCTTCCTTGCACCAAGCCCGTGGTCGAACCGGTGCCCTCGGTCGCGGTCTGAAAGTTGTGCAGAACTTTGTAGGTGCCTCCCGTGGTCACCTGATAGACGATTCCCTGACTGAGGGACCCTCCCCCGGACGTCGTGCCGTACAGCTTGCCGTCAAAGGCCTGCATGACCGGGCCGATAGGCACAAGGCCATCGGCGCCAAAACTGTGAATGATCTTTACTATGCCCTTCGTGGTCATTTGGAAGACGGTGCCGCGATTGAAATCGCCGCCATACGGGGTTGTCCCGTAGAGCTTCCCATCGATGCCGACAATTAAGGGCGCCTGAGTTTCGGAAGGCAGGGTTGCGAGCACGGAGAAAACGCCGGACGGCGTAATCTTGTACGCTTTCCCTGGGTTCGACCCATTGTATGTGACGCCATAAATGTTTCCGTCCGGGGCCTGGACGGGAGGAGCCCAAGGATATGCGCCATCGGTGCCGTCTGTGAAGGTGTGAAGCACTGTCATAGCGCCACCTGAAACCTTGAAAACGGTGCCAGTGCGTCCAGCCCCGCCAGTTTCGGTCGTTCCATAAAAGTTGCCATCGAAACCGAGACTGAGTCCTGATTGTGGGCCAGAGACTACGTCGGTGAATTGGAATAGCGTGTCGCACAAGCCAGCCAGCGAGCAGCCGATCACTGTACCATCGCCGGAAATCTGGGTCGGCATCGTGCTATAAAGACCGCCGTCCTGGCCCTGAGCAAGTAGCCCGGGTTGGTTCGGATTGCACCCGACCTTCACGCAATCGAAGTTATACAGTTCGGTATAAACTTGCGCCTGTGCGAGCGAGGCGCACGTAATAGCTGCTAGAACCATCATGGTGCGCACGATACTTAGACTGCGATTTGTTTTGAGCCTGGTCATGGTTGCTGCTCCTGGGTACCTGAAAGTCTTTGCTTTTCTTGCAAACACAGCGCGTGATGTCACTGCACAGTCGAAGCTCCCGCGTTGCCGTCCTTTGAGGCATTGTATCGGCCTCTCGAATCCGGGTGGCCTTTCCCCGAGGCCGCCCGTTTTCGAGACCTTAATGAACGTGCATTACCTAAGAGCCTGAGCAACTCCGGCTTCCTTCGTCGCGAAACAATCCGGAAGCCGTCGCCTTCAAGCCGCCTTCATGCTTATACATGTGAAAAATGGATATAAATTGGCTCACAGAACGCGTAAGATTAAAACTGTACACATCGGGCAAACCATAACTCATGTATTTTCAATGTCTTGACACGGAAGTCGAGAACGGCTAAGCTTGCCTCCCAAATGAGCGCTATCCCCCGAGCGCTATGGGGCGGAATCCGACTTTGCCGCACGAATCGTCCAACTCAGTTACGGAATTACTGGTGCGTTGGCGCTCGGGAGATGGGCGCGCTCTCGACGCCCTAATGCCCCTCGTCTATCAGGAACTGCGCCAGCTTGCGCACCACTACCTCCGCCAGGAACGCAACGACCACACGCTGCAAAGCACCGCTTTGGTCCACGAAGCCTACCTTCGGTTGGCCGGGCAAAATCCGCCGCAGTGGCAGAATCGCGCCCACTTTTTCGGAATTGCAGCTCATCTTATGCGACAAATCCTCGTTGAGCACGCGCGCGGCCGCGCAGCAGCCAAGCGCGGTGGCGGAGCGACCCGTTTGGCTCTGGACGAGTCGCTAGCAGGAGCGCAGGCCCTCGACGTCGACCTCATCGTTCTTGACAAGGCCCTCGAAGACCTGACGAAGCTTGATGCGCAGCAAGGCCGCATTATCGAATTGCGATACTTTGCGGGGCTGACGATTGAAGAGACGTCGGAAGTCTTGGGAATTTCGCCAGCGACCGTTAAACGAGAATGGGTGACAGCTCGGGCATGGCTGTTTCGCGCGATGACGGGCGAGGCTCCGGCATGAACTCGGAGCGCTGGCAGCGGGTGAAGCAAGTGCTGGATGAGGCTCTTGCAGTTGAGTCTTCCGGTCGGTTGGCCTTCCTCGACCGCGTTTGCTCTGGCGATACGGAACTGCGACGCGAAGTGGAATCACTTCTTGCTTCCCATGAGCAGGCGGGCACAAACTTTCTGAAGAATCCTGTGGCTGATCTGAAGACAACAGTGCCAGCGCCCAAACCTTTACTCGAAGGCCGGCGTGTCGGCGTCTATCAGATCATCGCGGAGATCGGCCACGGCGGTATGGGCGAAGTGTATCGGGCCGTACGTGCGGATGGCCAGTACACGAAAGAAGTTGCCGTCAAGCTGGTCCGTGGCGGCCTCTATACCGCCTATGTAATTGAACGCTTTCGCAGCGAGCGGCAGATACTCGCCTCACTCGAACACCCAAACATCGCCCGACTCCTCGACGGCGGCACGACAGAAGATGGCGTTCCCTACTTGGTGATGGAGCTCATAGAGGGGAAGCCGATCGATCAGTTCTGTGACGAGCGCGAGCTAGCGATCACAGAACGTCTGCAACTGTTCCGGCAGGTCTGCTTAGCGGTGCAGTATGCGCACCAGCGGCTCGTGATTCACCGGGACATCAAGCCGAGCAATGTGCTGGTGACGAATGACGGTGTGCCGAAGTTGCTCGACTTCGGAGTGGCGAAGTTGCTGGATGCACCGCGCAGCGCGGAGGCTACATTAACCCAGGCCATGACTCCCGAGTTCGCGAGCCCGGAACAAATCCGGGGCGAGCCGATCACTACCGCAACCGATGTTTACTCCTTGGGCGTTGTGCTCTACGGGCTGCTGACGGGATGCTCGCCATATCCCGGAGACACGAGCAGTCCGCACAGACTGGCGCAGGCGGTGTGCGAAACCGAGCCCGTGCGCCCGAGCGAGATTCTGCTCGAGCGGACGCTACAGGGTGGCAGTGATGCAGCCTTGATCGCGCAGCCGGATTTGGTGAGCCGCTTCGGCGAGCGGTCGGCCAGCAGACTGCAGCGCCGCCTGGCTGGGGATCTCGACGATATCGTGTTAATGGCGCTGCGCAAGGAGCCGGAGCGCCGCTACCAGTCCGTAGAGCAGTTCTCCGAGGACATCCGTCGCCACCTCGATGGTTTGCCGGTTATTGCCTCGAAAGGATCATGGAGGTATCGGGCCGGCAAATATGTCCGGCGGAATCGCACCGCGATGGTCGCAGCCGCTCTGGTGGCACTTAGTATTGTGGCCGGGGTTGCCACGACCATTCATCAGGCCAGAATTGCGAATGCTGAGCGAATTCGCGCCGAGAAGCGCTTCGACGAGGTTCGGAAGCTTGCCAACTCGCTGATTTTCGAAATCCACGATTCCATTCAAGATCTTCCGGGAGCGACTCCTTCGCGCAAACTCTTGCTGGATCGCGCCGTGGAATATCTCGACAAGCTCTCGCAAGATTCCGGGGGCGACGTCGATCTGCAACGGGAGCTCGCCTTTGGATATCAGCGGCTGTCGGCGGTACAGGGAGACACTTCGCAGTCGAATCTTGGCCAGATCAACAACGCCGCGGTTAGCGTTGGCAAGTCGCTTGCGCTCTTTGAGGCAGTGGCGAAAGCGAATCCGCGGGACGTGACGGATCAGCTGAACCTGGCGGCGGCATACCGCAGGCGGGCTTTCAACGATGTCTACGAGCGATCCGGTCCACAAGAGATAGCTCAAGCCCTGGCGGTCACCGAGCCGCTGCTGCGGACGGACGGAAGCAAGCCGGAGGTGCGAAATGAACGAGCACTGGAACTCCAGATCCTTGCTGCAATCGAGGATGCCAACGGTGATCGGCTAAAAGCCATTGCCACCCACCGGGAGCACCTTGCCCTGAGAAAGGACATCCTCCGTACCAATCCTGACTTCAAGGGAATTCGCCGCGGCGTAGCTCACGGCACGGTGGAGTTAGCTTTTCAGATTGGCCGCTTCGGCAATCGCGACGAAGGCGTGCAGCTTATGGATCAAGGCATCGCGCAGCACGAGAGTCTGGTAAAGGAGATCGGTACTCCAGACTTAATTCGTGACACGGCAGCGTCCGAGGTGCGTCGTGGTCAAATCAAACTGATGGAAGGGGATGTGGGCGCGGCGCTCGCGGATTTTACGCGCGCGCGTGAAAGAACCGCACGGCTTGCCAAGCTGGATCCGGAGAACACGATGTTGCAATCCGACGTGTGCGGTTTCGATTTCGAGGAAGGCAGGGCCTATGTGGTAAGGGGAAGCTCCAAGGACGGTCTTCGCCTGGTGCTACATTCGCTGCAGTGCTTCCGCGATCTTCACTTGGAGGCCGACAGCGGACCAGGAACCGGTATGATGGAATCCTGGATTGGTGAAGCGCAATCGCGCCTGCATAATCTACCCGAAGCTTTGAAGCATTTTCAGGATGGCGCCACCGCGCTGACTGCCGACCTGGAAAAATACGACGATGCGCGTTGCGACCTGGCCATGGTCGAAACCAAGATCGGCGACACGCTAGTCGCGATGGGAAAATTGGCCGAAGCGTCCGAGCAATACAAGAAGGCGATCGAGACAGCCAAGCTCTCGTTTTCACTCGAACACATGGACATTCCGGCTCTCTATGCAGCCGCCGATGCTTATGCGGGACTGGGAGATGTAGCTGCGTTGTCGGCACGACAAACAAAGGACGCTGCGAAAAAGTCCGGATTGACGGCCCAAGCCCAAACCGCCTACGAGAACAGCCTCAATGTGTGGAAGCAGATTCCGAACCCGTCTCAGATCAGCGGGAACGGATACTTGGCGAGACCTCAGCAGACAATTGCGCAGATGGCAAGCCGAGGACGATAGTTCTCTTGTCGAGGTTAGTGTCAAGAACCGCTTTCGCTCTACCCCCTTCTTGAGCCGTGCTAGCCGAATGTGGGCGCTCGGATGCCTCGCGGGTCCGCTTAGCTGCGTGGCGCCAAAGCACTTCATGCACCTCCGGCCTCTCTCTCTAATTAAGACACGCCTAAATTTTCTTTCCCGAAGTGAGCCGATTTCACTCTGTTTCTCACATGTAGAGATAGGGGCAGGAAGACCCGTTTGCGATACGCCCGCCTCGACCAAGGAGAAACTTATGTCTGGTGCCCGCCTTCAACACTTAAAGCAACTCGCTCAATGTGATCAGAAGAATATGCGTTCTCGCGTGTGGGTGCGCTTGCTGTTTTCGATGAAGGGTATTTTGGCACACGGCGCGTACCTGACCGTGCTTGGTGCTTTATCGCTCGCCGTGGGCGCAGCAGTGCCTCTCCAGGCCCAGACCTATACCGACCTGCACGATTTCGACTGCAATGTCGAGGGATGCCAGCCGAGTTATCCACAAATCCTGGCGCAGGGCCGGGACGGCAACCTCTACGGGACGACGAATGCTGGGGGCACCTCCGGCATGGGAACGGTGTTCAAGATGACGCCGTCGGGCACGATCACGACGCTGTACAACTTCTCCGGCTCCGATGGCTGGAACCCTAGTGGCGGTCTTGTACTCGGCACCGATGGCAACTTCTACGGCACGACAACCATCGGCGGCGCCAACAACCTGGGGACGGTTTTCAAAATCACTCCGAGTGGAACGCTGACCACACTGCACAGCTTTACCGCGTCGGATGGAGCCAACCCCCATGGCGGTATTGTCCTGGGCAAGAATGGCAGCTTCTACGGAACGACTTGCGATCAGTTTGGACCGTGGACCGGGTTCTCGATCACTGCGGCAGGGAAATTCAAGCTGCTAACCAGCAAAGTTCCGCCGTGTCCATTCTCAGGATTGACTCTCGGCAATGACGGCAAACTGTACGGCGCGTCGCAAGCTGGGGGGACCTTCTACCAAGGTACGGTCTTCAGCATGACGGCGGGTGGAGCGATCAAGGTTATCTACAATTTTGACTATACGCACGGCGCTGCTCCGTACTCGCCGGTGGTACAGGGCAATGACGGGCTCCTATACGGAACCACTTCAGGAGGTGGCGGACCGCAGGGCGGAGTCGTGTTCAAGACGAACATGAAAGGCAAGATCACCCTTCTGCATCAGTTCGACGGCTCCGGCGGAAACGATGGGACCACTCCATACGGAGGATTGGTCGCGGCGACGGATGGGAACTTCTACGGCGCCACCGCCTATGGAGCGACCTCCGGCCCGGTTCCCAATGGCAATTTGTTCAGCGTCACCAGCGGCGGGAGTTACTCGATGCTCTATGCGTTCGACGCCGTTCATGGGACGCTGGCGGAAGCCACTCCGGTGCAGCATACGAACGGAAAGATCTACGGACTCACCGAGAGAGGAGGCGGCCCCGGAGGGCTTGGCAGCGGCGTTGCTTATAGCCTGGACATGGGTCTGCAAACTTTTGTCTCAACTGTGACCCGGTGGGGAAGCGGCGGACAAACGGTAGAGATCCTGGGTACCGGACTCACCGGCGCAACGGAAGTTAACTTTGGTTCGGGATCGGCGTCTTTCTCGGTCGTCTCCGACACGTATATGACGGCGATCGTTCCCACCGATGGCGTGACAGGATTTGTTACCGTAACGACGCCGTCGGGAACGCTGACCAGCAACCGAGTGTTCTTTGTAGTCCCAGTCGTCAACGGCTTCACTCCGCCCAGCGGACCGGTGGGAACGCAGGTAACAATCACCGGAACCGGACTGACGGGCACAACGAAAGTCACGTTCGGAGGCGTGAAAGCGACCACATTCTCAGTCAATTCTGGGACGCAGATCACCGCAACCATACCCACTGGCGCGAAGACGGCGAAGATTGCAGTCACCACACCGGGAGGGACTGCGAGCAGTAAAGCAATCTTCACGGTGACACCATGAACGCGGTTAAGTCCCGACAAACGGTTCGCTCCTGGACAAGCCGAATTCCGGGCCGTTCTTCTTGCTGCATAAGGCGAGGCCAGTCGGAAGATAAATTCTCACTCCACATCACTCGTTTGGGCAAACCCGCTGACTGCCGAAATAGTCCGGCACGCAGCGCGGCTTCGGTCTGACGGCCAAAGGGCACATTGCAGGCCGTCGGCGAGCTGTTTTATCCCGAATCCTCGCCTTCGTTGAGCTGTCAGGTCGGATTCAGCCGGCAATGGCATAGATCTTGGCATGCTTCCCTCCAGGCGAAGTCACGCTGGCTGCGGATTCAATCTGTCAACCGTGTGTTTGGTCTGACACTTACAAAGTTAAACCGAGCTACCGTTGGGGCTGGAAGGGGAGTGTCAGCATGAACGTGAGTCTTGAACGCCTCTGAAAGCATGGAGTATTGCGCATCTTTATATTGAACGCCTGTGACCGTGCCCTCATCCTCAACGCCGACAAATAATTCCCCTCCGTCGGCATTCGCGAATGCCACCAGCGTTTCTGCGATATCTCTGCAGACAGCTTTGACATCCCGTGGTTTCGGAGGGCTTACCGAGCGATCTAGGGCACTTTTGAACTCTCTAAAATGACTTTCGCCAAGACTAATTCCCGTAAGGAGTCGGTCTGTTACTTTGAGAGCAGACATACGAGATGACATGCGAAACTCCTCTACTGAACAAATAGCAATATCTAAAATGCAACCGGCTTGCTGAACTCCAATCGGCCCCGTCCCTCAAGATTAGGCAAGCATGTCTAGGTCAAAAAGAAACCTTGAGCGTGGGGTAGTACGTGCTTATAGGGTTGTCTACGGAATCCGGATCCCTTAGGGCCATGCGAACCTGTGTTGCGATTTCGGCTTTGTATGTCTGAAGATTCGGGACCATCGTGAAAATGCTCGTGGTGTCGATTTGGATAGTGCGGAATTGGTCGAGATCAAAGGGTATCTTGTCGCACTTACGTATGACTTGGACGGTGGGGAGGCGGCAAGCGTGTCGAAGAGATAGTTCATAGAACACGTTAGGATTGTGAAAGGACAAGTCCGCAATTACAAGCTTGGACTTGAGGATGTATTCCAGTATCTGTGCTGTGATCATGCCCGGTTTTCCGATCTTGTCCGCGCACCACCTTCAGGCCGAATTCTTCTAGTCCTGGTTCGACCAGTGATGCAAGGAATAAATCGGCGTGAATTCTGTTTTCGGAGCCCTCCTCCCCTATTGGTGAGATATAAAAGCAAATGCCGTCCCAGTTGTGCTCTTTGTCCTGCTGGCCGAGAGCAGGTAGTGCCGCCTTCGAGATCGGAGCCTCCGTAACCTCCGCCCGAGATGTGGTTGGTGCTGTCGTCGGGAGCTCCTCCAGTACCTGTTCAACGGGAATAATTCGCTCGGCGCCCGCTATAGGTTTGAGCACGCCAAGGAACTTGGCGTTGACAATGAACATCTCTACGCATTCTTTTGCGTCTTCCGCAGGGATACCCTTTTCCTTAGCCAAGTCCTCTAGAACCGACGAGGCTGGAAGTCTATTGCCCTTCTGGGCCTCATACAATTCCTTGAAGGGAGCGATTTTCTCTATCGCTAGCTTGAATCGTGCCGCCAGTTTTTCACGTGGAGGAGTTTCGTTGCTTGTGGCGATCTTGCCATCCGACGTCAGTTCGAGGTGCTCTGCGTTGTAGTTCCCTTTTATAAGACCGTATTTGTTCGCATTCGTTATGAGCTGTCTACTCGGGCCGCTATCGGGTGATTTCCCCATTTGATCGAAGAGCGTCAGGCGGCGGACCTTTTGGCCAGCTGCATGTTTTTGAATAGCGTTCGGTATTGTCAGTGCCTCTTCAAAGGATGACGCGGGGAACAATATCGTGCGGCGCGTACGTTTTGCCTTGCTGATTCCCTTGGCTGTCTTTCGAGCCGTCTTCGGGGCCCCTTCCTCCGGATCGTCGATCACAGTGTCCTCCGTCTGACGAATAATGTCCGCTCGTCATCGTCAATGAAAAAAGGGCCACGGGCGTAGCTATCCCCATGGCCCCCTCGGTCGGGATCATTATCTACCAGTCTCGACTAAAGATACATAGACCAATTTGGTGCTGGTTGGGTTGGGGGGCACTGGGAGAATAGGGGTCCTTCGACTCCATTGGTCTCGCGCTTTGCGCGCGACCAACTCCGCTCGGGATGACAGATTTATTTAACTTCCTTTGAAGTCTCGAAAAGTGCGAGACTTGGGATTCCGGCATCCGGCATCCCACTCATCGCACAGAACGCGACGAGTGGGGCACCCGCCGGGTCTTTATCTTTCACCCTGGCGGCATGCCTGAAGGGATACCCTGATACGAAGCGTGGGTTCTTCGTTTTGGTGCAGTCTGCGCTGCGTCCCACCCTCGCGATGAAGCCGCGAAGGGCGGGGCACCCTCTGCTTGGAGGCACCATCCGAAGGCTGGGCACCCTCCCCATGTGACCGCCGCGTGGTCGAATTGTCGATTTTTCTTGTAACAAGTTGCCGCGGGATGCATTTCTTCCGAGGAAGAGCCCGCGCGGAGAGGCAGTGGACATGTCGAAACCGGATACCTATGCAGAAGGGATTGCCGTCGGGCACATCCTGACCCACGAGGACACACCGGTCGATATCCCGGTGATCATTGTTCCCGAGCCAGCGGTTCATCCGCCGGTCGAAGACCGAATGCAGCGTGTCATCAGTCTGGCGTTGCTGTTCGGGGTGCTGGCATCGGCCGCGCTGGTGGTGCTGGGCGGGTCGCTTTACGTATCCCGGCACGCCATGGTGACCACCGATTACGCGGCCTTTCGCGGGACGCCATCTGCCATGCGCACGTTCCGCGGGGTTTTGGATGCGGCCTTGCACCTTTCCGGAACAGGCTTGATCCAGCTGGGCTTGATGCTGCTGGTGGGAGTGCAGGTGGTGCGCGTTTTCTTGACGGGGATATTGTTCGCGCTGGAGCGTGACCGCATCTTTGTCGGGATTACGGGCATTGTTTTTGTGTTGCTGATGTTCGGAATTATCAAAGGGATATTCTGTTGCCGGTGAGGGGATGATCGCAGGCGCATCGGCCAACATGCGATGGACGATAGGGGCGATGATGAGAGATGCCGATGGCTAGGGTCAGTCAGTTATGAGCGTTATCGTTTTTACGCTGTGCGTGCTGGCGGGCTCGATGCTGGCCGGGATTGTGGGTGCGCTCACGGGGCTGGGCGGAGGCGTGATCCTGGTCCCGATGCTGGTATTGCTGTTCAAAGTCAACGTGCATTACGCGGTGGGCGCTTCGCTGATGTCGGTGATTGCCACGTCTTCGGGCGCCACCGTGGCATACCTGCGGGAAGGGTACACCAATCTGCGGGTCGGCATGTTTCTTCAGGTGGCGGCAGCGGCTGGCGCCCTGCTGGGCGCTTTTATTGCCGCGCGTATCCAGGGGCACCAGCTCGCCATCCTGTTCGGCATCATGCTGCTGTTTTCCGCCTGGATGTCGATGCGTCCTCGGAAGCAGAGCGCGGCGGGCGGGAGCTCCGACAAGCTGGCTCACCGGCTGCGGCTGTCCGGTTCCTATCCGGTGCCGGGCGGCCGACAGGAATACCGCATCTATCATTCCTCGGGAGCGTTTGGCCTGATGCTGGGGGCGGGAACGCTGTCGGGGCTGCTCGGTATCGGTTCCGGGGCGGTCAAGGTGCTGGCTATGGACCAGATGATGCGCCTGCCTTACAAGGTTTCGACCACTACCAGCAACTTCATGATCGGCATCACGGCGGCGGTGAGCGCCGCACTTTACATCAGTCTTGGCTACATTGACCCGGGGCTGACCATGCCGGTGATGCTGGGGGTGCTGGCGGGATCCATGATCGGAGCCAGGCTGCTGATGAAGACCCGGGCTGCTTCGCTTCGGGTATTGTTCAGCGTCGTGATCCTGGTGCTTGCCATTGAGATGATCTACAGCGGCCTGACGGGAAGGATCTAGCGGTCGCGAGCCCGCTGCCACAAAACAAAACCCACCCCACCCCCATCCGCGCGGGGTTCGTATCGCGCTTCAGGATCTCGGCTGCTTCTGGGCAGCGGCGCGGTCTTGCAGAGCGATCGTCACCGCGCCCAGCATCTCGGCGGCGGGAGCGGGCTTGCCGGTCCAGATTTCAAACTGGCGGGCGGCTTGTTGCACAAACATTTCGATTCCGGGGATGACGGCGATTGCCTTGGCGCGGGCTACCTGCAGCAGGTGGGTCTCGACCGGGTCGTAGACCATGTCGAAGACCACGCGGGCCTGAATTTCCTCGTCCTTGAGCGGGCAATCGCGTGGGTTCCCCATGCCCACGGAAGTGGCGTTGATGATTACGTCGAAGGCGATCTTGCGGAGGTCGGCGCGTTTGAGGGTGCGCGCTTTGGCCTGGCGGGCCAGTTTCTGCGCCTTGAGGGTCGTGCGATTCAGGATCCAGACTTCGGCGCCTCGCTCTTTGAGCCCGAAGACGGCGGCGCGGGCCGCGCCTCCGGCGCCTAGCACTAGAACTTTTGCGTTCTCGATGGAGAGGCGCTGTTCGAGAGGACGAAGGATGCCGGCGATATCGGTATTGAAACCGTAGAGCTTGCCATCCTGTCCGCGGACGACGGTATTGCAGGCGCCGATTTTAGCGGTGTGCGCGTCGGTGTTGTCGAGATGCGGAAGGATCGCCTGCTTGTAGGGCATGGTGACGCTTAGGCCGTGGAGGGGAATCTCGCGCACGCAGTGGATCAAATCCTTGAGCGTTTTAGCGTGGAGAGGAAGATAGACGGCGTTCACGTTCTCGCGGCGCAGCGCCGCGTTCATGATGACGGGCGAAAGCGAATGCTGGATGGGATCGCCGGCGACTCCATAGATGCGGGTGGCGGCGTCGACTTGCTCGATGCGGTAGATACTGCGCAGATCCCTGGTACTGACCTGGCCAGGCGCGGTTTTGAGACCGGCATCGGCATCGACCGCTCCAAAAGTGAACGCGCTGCCGGCGCGCACGCCTAGCACGCGGCTGATGATCCCTTGCTCTCCCATGCACAACCCGATCAGCGCATGCTGCTTGTCGCTTTGCGTCTGCAGAAACTTCATCATGGCCACGTTGTCGAAGAGCGTGGTGGCGGTGGTCGCGACCTTGTAGAAGTCGGCTGGGATCCTCAGCATTTTGTGCAGCGTCTCGTCGAGATTGCGGGTGGCGCGGAAATCGTGGAACGAGAGGATGAGTGCGGCGCGGTTGCGCAGGCGGGCGATCGCTTCGGGCTTTGATTTCAGTGCGCTCTGGAGTTCCAAGTCGACAATCTGACAACCGGCGGCGTGGGCCTTGGTGAGCACTTCCAATTGAGAAGCCAGCGATCCTCTGAACTTCCCGCCATAGTCGGCACGGCGGCAGGTGGCGATGGCGGTGACGTACTGGTGGGTTTCCAGAAAGCGACGGATTTTGGGAAGCGCGGCCAAGGGTTGCTTCAGGTAGTCCAAACGGAACTCGACGAAAGGGTTGTACCGGGCCATGGACTCGGCGGTCGCGAGCATGTCCTCGACTGTGTCGGCGCTCAGCGCCAGGCAGACCTTCGGCAGGCGCATAGGCAGAAGGCGGGGCGCGAGAATGGACGAAGAAACCAAGGCCATTTGTTTTCAACGACGGCGCGATATTACAGGGGTGTAAGCGCAGATGCAACATTAAGGTTGGTGGACGGCGCAGAAAACACTTTGGGAGCAAAGGGGCTAAACACCCTCGTAACCTTGACCCGTACCCGAGGGCTTGTTACTTTTCGGCTGTAACCCTTGTATTCCGAGACAGATAGCTGCGCACCCCTAGATCGGACGGGAGTCGGAGGTAAGATGAAGAAAACAGGATTGTTATTGCTGCTGATGGTGATGGCTACCTTGGTGGTGGCCCAAGAGTCGACGAAAGAGGCCGCGCCGGAAGCGTCCGGCATCATCAGCACGTCGGTCAACGTGCCGTTTGTGCGGTTCCAGACGCCAACTGCGGCAGACATCTACTGCGCAGGATTTATCAGCAAAGACCGGATTCCCGACGCAAACTACGTAAACGGGGGCCTGGAGACGCCGACCTCGACTAAGTTCGAGATCCCTGAGGTGGTCTTTCTGTCCGGACGCGGCTACCAGGTGGGACAACTGTATTCGATCATCCGCGAACTGCGGGACGTGAACGAGTACGAGATTTATCCCGGGATGAGAAAACTGCTGGCTGCCGCGGGACACCCGTACGGTGAAATTGGAAGGGTGCGGGTGGTCGATACGCGCAGCCACAGCGCCATCGCCCAGGTGGAATTCAGCTGCGATCCGATCAACCCGGGAGATGTCGCGGTGCCTTTTGTGGAAAGACCGTCGATTGCGTTCCGGGCACCGGCGCGTTTCGATCGGTTCGCGCCGGCGAATGGGAAGCTGAGCGGGCGGATCGTGCTCGGTAGAGACTTTGACGGCTTTCTCGGCACGGGCATGAAAGTTTATATGAACGTGGGTTCGAACCAGGGCGTAAAAGCGGGAGACTATTTCCGCGTCGTGCGCTCCTACACCGCCACCTTGGGAGATCCGGTGGACTCGCTCTCGTTCAATGCGCAGACTTCAGAAGACACACAGATGCGCCCGCCGACTTTTGAAGCCAACCGCTTCACCAAGACTAAAGGAGCGAACATTCATGTCGGCGACCTGCCGCGGCGTGCCGTGGGAGAGGTGGTCGTGCTGAACGTAACGCCGACCGCATCGTCGGCCATGATCGTCTTCGCGCTGGAAGATCTGCACGGGGGCGACGGAGTAGAACTCGACGAGCAGCCGTAAGAGAACGAAAGCATCGAATCGGAACGAGGGGAGAGCGAATCTCCCCTTTTCTTTTGTGCCCAGGAGATCTGTAGAGACTCGGCGACCGTGTTTCCACGTTCGGGAGACGGGGCAAGCCCCGTCTCTACAATCAGGGACTTTCGGAATCTCCGGAAGCCATCTAGCGACGATCAGCAGGGACCTTCGACATCCACGTCGCCAAAGACCTCGGCGGTGAAAGCCTCGATGGTCGCGGCCTTGCGCCAGGCGTCCACCGGCAGGCCAGCTTTGCGGCAGGTTTGTTGCAAGAAAGTTTCGCGGTCCCAACCATGTTCAACGGGAACCTGGGGCAGCAGCAGGCCGCGTCGAGCGCCATCCGAGACGACCAGTCCGTGACGTCCTACTTCCACAGCCTCGGGGTGAATCGGGAAAAGACGGGAAAGCACGCTCAGCGAAACCTCCAGCCTCGGAGCTTCTTCCTTGGTCACCGGCAAGAATCGGGAATCTTCGAAAGCGGCGGCGCGCGCCGTTTCGGCCACGGCGCGATAGAGAGGCGCAATGGGTGCGGCATAGCCGACGCATCCCCGAAGTTGGCGTTCGAGATCGGCGGGCAGATAAAGAGTGGTGAAGACGCCTCGTGGATCCGACAGCCGGGGTGAAGAAGACGGCGCTTCCGGAAAAGGCTTGCGCTCCAGAACTGAAAGAATCGCCTGGTGCGCGATGCGGAGCAGAGTGCGGCGTTGCTCAAGCGAGAATTCCGGGGAGGGCGGGGCAGGGTTGCGCGCGGTCGGAGCTTCAGACGATTTTTCAAACAACCTGGACATCGCGTTTTCTCCGCCGGGAGAGGATGAAGGACCGGCGCCGCCGCTTTTCCGACTTGCGGTCGATCCGCGACCAGAAGGCAACAAAGTAGTCGAGCGCGGAAACCAGCGAGAGCAGAACCATGAACCAGATGGCGAGCCGGGCAATCCAGTAGACCGGGAAGATGTAAATGCCGACGACGGGCCACTCGTGCCAGCGGCGAGCGAGAATCACAGCCACGACAGATATGATCTGGACCAGCATCTTGAACTTGCCCAGTTCGCTGGCCTGGATCGTAAAACCTTCAGAAGCTGCGATCGAGCGCAGCCCACTCACCAGAAATTCGCGGCCAATGATGACCACGGCCATCCAGGCCGGCACCAGCGCGGGATTGAACTGCACCAGGGTAACGAAGGCGGCGGCGATCAGCAGTTTGTCAGCCAGCGGATCGAGCAGTATACCCATGGTGGTGATCTGTCCGCGTTTGCGCGCGAGATAGCCGTCAATGCCGTCGGTGATCGAAGCCAGTATGAAAACCGCCGAAGCCAGGATTTCGCGTTCTCCGGTCTGCTCGCTTGCGAAGCGCGGGGTGCACAGAATCCAGATGAGAAGTGGAATGGCGGCGATGCGAGTGAGCGTGATGTAGTTGGGAAGATTCACGAGACAACTGAACCAGGGCCGCGAGGGCGGCCTAGGTGATTATCCTCTACATCGGAGGCCAAGGCAACGGAGAGCAGGACGGGATGTGTTCTTGACCCGACCTCGACAGACTCCCCGGAAAGACGCAAATTGTACGGCCTATTCCTTCTGAGCTTCTTTGTATCCGGCCGTCTTCGCTTCGGCTTCGGTCATGAACTTTCCGGCCTTAGTCTTGCCATACCAGCGGCCGCTCTTGTGGTAGACGCCGCTGTCCGTGTTGACCCAAACCTTGCCGCTGGCTTTAGCGGCGGCAATCTCGGGAGTGGATGCGGTGGCGGCGGCTTTGGCCGTCGTCTTCTTGGAAGCAGCCATGTTGGCGGAAGAAGCCGGGGCCGCAGGAGCTGCGCTGGAACTAGCCGGAGCTGCGGGTTTTGCTGAGGGAACTGCGGCGGCGGGCGCACTGCTGGCGGGCGCGGCACTCGCCGCGGCTGCTTTGGAATTCTTGCCGCTCTTCTTGCTGGTCGACTCGGCGGGCGTCGCCGTGTCGGCAGCAGCCGTTTTCGAAGCGCTATCTGCTGCTGCCTTCTTGCTCTTTTCCGACTTCTTCGTGGTCGCAGCCGTCGTATTGCTGGCGGCCGTCTTGTCCGCAGCAGCAGCCTTTTCTCCGGCGGGGGCCTTTTCCTTCTTGGCTTTCTTCTTGGACTTCTTCGTGGTGGTATCCGAACTGGTGTCGCTCGCGTTCGTCTGCGCCTTGGCCAAAGCCGGCGAAATCGCGACCGTGAGCATCAGGCAAAAAGCGAGCATCCACAGAGTAAGTTTGCTTTGGGAGTGATTCATGTTTCCTCGCATGTTGCAGCATGAGCTATCAAAATCATCGGGGTCCGGCTGGACGGGCGAGACGCCCGTCCCTCCACGACCTTCGGGCTAAGCATAGATTCCGCGCTGGCGGATGGTGTAGGCCACGCGATCGATTGCCAACATGTAGGCGGCGATGCGGTTGTTCACGCCATGAGTTTCGGAGTACCGGACAACGTCGTCGAACGCTTCATCCATGATCTCTTCCAGATGCTCGTTGACCACCGACTCCTTCCAGAAGTAGCCCTGGCGATCCTGCACCCACTCAAAGTAGGAAGTGGTGACGCCGCCGGCGTTGGCCAGGATGTCGGGAATCACGAAGACTTTTTTCTCGGAGAGGATATCGTCGGCGGCCGCGGTGGTGGGACCATTCGCGCCTTCGGCCAGGATCTTGCATTTCACGCGGTCCGCATTCTGGCTGGTGATCACGTTTTCGGTGGCCGCCGGAATCAAAATGTCGCAATCGACCAGCAAAAGCTCATGCGGATCGTACTTCTCGGCGCCCGGGAAACCGTGAATGGTGCCATTGCGCTGGCGGAATTCCCACAGCGCTTCCAGGTCGATGCCGTCCTTCTTGTACAGGCCGCCATCCGACCTCGAGCGATGCCGATGATCTTGTATCCGGCTGCCGCCATGAGCCGGGCCGCGTTCGAACCGACGTTGCCAAAGCCCTGCACGATGACGCGGGTGGTGTCGCGATTCAGGCGCAGTTTCTTGATCGCCTTTTCGCAGACCATGAGAACGCCGCGCCCGGTAGCCTCGCGGCGTCCGCGCGATCCGCCGATGTTGACGGGCTTGCCGGTCACGACCGCGGTGCAGGTCTGCCGCATGTGCATGGAGTAGGTATCCATGATCCAAGCCATGGTCTGCTCGTTGGTATTCACGTCGGGAGCGGGGACGTCTTTTTCGGGGCCGATGAAATCGAACAGTTCCGCCGTGTAGCGGCGAGTCATGCGTTCCAGTTCGCCCTGCGACATTTTGTGCGGATCGCAGATGATGCCGCCCTTGGCGCCGCCGAATGGAATGTTCACCACCGCGCACTTCCACGTCATCCAGCTCGCCAGGGCGCGGACTTCGTCGAGGTTCACGTCGGGCCCGTAGCGCAATCCGCCCTTGGCCGGGCCGCGCGCGATGGAGTGCTGCACCCGGTATCCGGTGAAGACTTCCAGGTGCCCGTCGTCCATCTGCACCGGGATATGAACGATAATTTCGCGGCTCGGGCTCCGCAGAACCTTCCACAGTCCTTCATCAAGATTCAGCTTATGGGCGGCGAGGTCAAAGCGGGCGGCTTGCGCCTGCCAGGGATTGGTTTCCTGTTCAAGGTCGATGGTCTTCATAAAAGTCTCCGTATGATTGCGGGTGGGATTGCCTCCCTGAGTCGTCAGGCAAGTCTCGCAAAGTATATTGCCGCCCCGCAGGCTAGGCAAGCGACGGGGTAACGGACGGGGAACATGGGTACCGAGATCAGCTTCCTTATAATGACATGCTGGGGAGAAACATGATCCGTCCAGACTACAAAGAGTTCGCCCGGTTGTCGCGCGGCGCCACGCTGGTTCCGGTGGCGAAGTCGATCTCCGCCGACCTGCTGACGCCGGTTTCCGCCTTTCTTGCCGTGGCTGAGGGAGAGCCGGATGCCTTCTTGCTGGAGTCGGTCGAAGGTGGAGAAAAAATTGGGCGGTACACGTTTCTTGGCGTGCGCCCGTTTCTGCGGCTGGAGTCGCGCGGCGCCGAGATCAGGATCGAACGCGGCCATAAAGTCGAGCGGCGCACGGGAAATGTTTTCGACGTCATCAAGGAACTCTTGCAGCAGCATCGTCCGGCGGCGATGGAAGGTTTGCCGCCGTTCACCGCCGGCGCGGTCGGCTATTGCGCTTATGACATTGTGCGGCGGCTGGAAAACATCGGAGAGCACGCAACGGACGACCTCGACGTACCCGACTGTGTGCTGATGTTTTTCGACCGCGTGCTCGCCTTCGACCACCTGCGGCATCAGATCCATATTGTGGCGTCGGCCGACGTGACGCGGGAGACACCCAAAGCCGCCTATGAGCGCGCCGTGAAAGACATTGCTCGCATCGAGAAGAAACTCGCCGCGGGATGGAAGCCGGCGTACTGGCGCAAAGCCGCCTCCCAGTCGAAGCTGGCGAGGTTAAAGCTGAAGACGCAGGCGCGCACTCCGAAACGAAAGTTTCTCGACAGCGTCCGCCGCGCCAAGGATTACATCGCCGCCGGAGATATCTTTCAGGTTGTGCTTTCGCAGCGCTGGGATTTCGAGCCGGGAGTCGCCCCGCTCGATCTGTACCGCGCGCTGCGGACGGTGAATCCGTCGCCGTATATGTACTTCCTGCGCTTCCGCGCTGAGAAACATTCCGCAGGCATGCACGTGGTGGGTTCGTCTCCCGAGATGCTGGTGCGCGTTGGCGGACGAAAGCTCGAATATCGCCCAATTGCGGGGACGCATCCTCGGGGACGCGACGAGGCGGAAGACGCCGCGCTGGAAAAGAAAATGTTAGCCGACGAAAAGGAACGCGCCGAGCACGTAATGCTGGTGGATCTCGGCCGCAACGACCTGGGCCGCGTCAGCGAGTACGGCTCGGTAAAAGTTCGCAATCTGATGTACGTGGAGCGCTACTCGCACGTAATGCACCTGGTTTCGGCGCTCGAAGGGCAGCTGCGTCCCGAACTGAATGCGATGGACGCGTTCGCCGCATGCTTTCCCGCCGGAACGTTGAGCGGCGCGCCCAAAGTTCGCGCCATGCAGATCATCGAAGAACTGGAGCCGACACGGCGCGGCGTGTACGGCGGGGCGGTGCTCTACGCCGATTTCGCGGGAAATCTGGATTCGTGCATCGCGATTCGAACGATGGTCATGAAAGGCAAGAAGGCGTACCTGCAAGCGGGAGCGGGAATTGTGGCCGATTCCGATCCGCAGCGCGAGTTTGAAGAGACGGAGAACAAGGCGCGAGCGGTGCTGCGGGCGGTGGAGATGGCTAGGGGCGGTGGATAAGGTACCAGGCAGCCCTGGCTTACCTGCCTGTTTTGACATCGTTACGCAATATGCGTAATAATATACGCAATATGCGTAACTCCTCCGTATTGAACTCGCTGTTCCCGCAAGTGCGGCGAGGTGTGCTCGCGGCCACGCTCACGCAGCCGGATAAGTGGTGGTACCTATCGGAGCTTGCCGACCGGCTGGCGACAACTCCGTCTAGCCTTCAGCGGGAACTGTCGTCGTTGGTGGCAAGCGGAATACTGCTGCATCGCCGTGAAGGCACGCGGGTGTACTTCAGAGCGGAAACCAAGTCCCCAGTGTTCCGAGAGCTACAGCAGCTCTTCGAAAAAACTGCAGGACTGGTTCCGGTCCTGGGGTGGATGTTGAAGCCGTTCGGAGACAGAATTCAATGTGCCTTTGTCTACGGTTCCGTGGCCCGAAGTCAGGAACAGGCCATGAGCGACGTGGATTTGATGGTCATCGGCAGAGCGGGTCTAGCCGATCTGTCCGCGGCGCTCCGAAAGGCGGAGGCACGGCTCGGACGAGAGATCAGCGTCACCGCCTATTCTCCAGAAGAATTTCGCGAGAAGGTCAAGTCGCGCGATCACTTTCTCAGCACGGTTCTGCGAGGACGGAAGAAGTTTGTGAAAGGAGGCCAGAGTGACCTGGACGAAATTGTTGGCCAGTAAGGAAGCCCAAAGACACAAGACCTCCAAGAAGGAATTGGACAACATGCGAGCCCTGATCGCCCGCGACCTCACGGACGCAGCCATCGCGGCTCTGTCGGCGGACCGGAGATTCGCGACAGCTTACAACGCTGCCCTGCAGGCGGCAAACATGGCAATTGCGTGCGCCGGGTATCGGATCGTGAGCAAGGTCGGACATCATCGGGTCTCGCTGGAAAGCACGAAACTGGCGCTTGGCAAGCCAGTTCACAAGTTCGCCGACTACTTTGAAGCCTGCCGGCGGAAGCGAAATAAGATCGACTACACATTCTCCAACATCGCAACCGAGACCGAAGCGAAGGAAATCCTCATCCAGGCCGCCGAATTCTACAACCAGGTCGAAGAATGGATTGCCAAGAACCATCCCACGCTCAAGAAGTGAGATCCGCCGCTCTCCGCACCTGAAGTCGCACGCCTGATTTCGACAGTAATCTCGGCAGGAAGTAAGATGTCAGCCATAATGCGAACTGCTTTGCTAACAGCACTCGTTCCGCTAGTCGTCGTCTCTTACGCATCGAGCGAAGGCACGTTGGAAGACAAATGAGCTCGAACCGCTCACATGCAGGTTTACTCAAGTGCATATATCGTTGAAGAGACGGGTGATGTTCTCGGGTATGAGTTAGCTATTAAACGGCACACTGACTCTATCGTCGATGCGCTGCTGTATGTCTACGAGGGAGCGCCGAACGACGGTGGCATACCTCTATCAGGTCACATTTCAGGTAAGCACCTGACCATTGAAGGCAACTGGGTAGAGCACCTCGTTGAATACCCATCCAAAAAGGAAATTGTGCAAACGCACTTCGTCAAAATAACTGGGGCCCTCGATCCAGCCACGTTCCGAGGGCAGGGTAGAAATTGAGGGTATGGGGCCTGCCGCAGACTTTCGTTTGAAGCGGCTAGAACAAATCTGCGGCTGCAGAAGAACCGACCGCAAGAAGCCGTAGTTGTTGAAACATCGCGATTTCACTCATTGACCGATGAGTGGGATAACTCCGCAGGAAATTCGCCACCAGTTTCTTCCCTTCATCCGTCAGCACGCTCTCGGGATGAAACTGCACGCCTTCAACCGGAAACTTCGGTGCCGCAGACCCATGATGACGCGCGTTCCGTCGCGGTCGCGGGTCCAGGCGCTGACTTCGAGATCGCTCGGCAGGCCGTCTTCGGCGACGATCAGAGAGTGATAGCGGGTCGCGGTCATCGGCGAAGGCAATCCGCGGAAGATGGTCTTGCCGTCGTGCTCAACCTGACTGGTTTTGCCGTGCATCAGGTTCTTGGCCCGAACCACTTGGCCGCCGAAGGCTGCGCCGATGGCCTGGTGTCCGAGGCAGACTCCGAGCAGCGGCACGTTGCCTTTGCCCGCGAAATGGCGGATCAATTCGATGCTGATGCCGGCTTCCTGCGGAGTACAGGGTCCGGGAGAGATGACGATACGCCCGGGGTGCATCGCCTCGATCTCTCCTACGGTCACTTCGTCGTTGCGGCGAACCTCGACCTGGGCGCCCAGTTCGCCAAGGTACTGGACGAGGTTGTAAGTGAACGAATCGTAGTTATCCAGGACGAAGACCACGGATTCATTGTAGCCGTTGAGGAGCGGAAGGGATGGCAGAGGTCAGAGGTCAGATTGCAGAGGTGAAGACCCACACCCCGGATCATCCGGGTTCAGGAATGCAGCTGCGTTCGAATCGTGTAACCTCTGCAATCTGACCTCTGCAATCAGCTTTGCGCTTTTCCTTGACAGGCTGTCCGCCAATTGCCATGCTTACAGTCGATTTTGACGAGTCTTTGAAAATCTGAAACTTCGCAACCTTGCTTTTGAGGAGGTCCGATGGCCGAGACCCAGCAGGACCAGGACAATAATAATGACAAGCGGGCTACGCGGCGGTTCGCGCTTCGCCTGCCGGTAACCGTCCGTTACGGAGAGAATGAGCCGGAACACACGGCGCAGACCCGCGACGTCAGCGCGCGGGGAATCTGCTTCTTTGTCGATTCGGCCATCCAGGCCGGCTCCACGATCGATTTCACCCTGACCCTGCCACCTGAGATCACGCTTACGGAAAGCATCCGAGTGCGCTGCAAGGGCCGCGTGGTGCGGGTCGAGGGCGGCAATCCCGCCAGCAAGCTGGCGGTGGCAGCGGTCATTGACGAGTACGAGTTTCTGGCTGACTCGTAATCCCTCGCGCACTTTTTCCAGACGTTTTTTCAGGTACCTTTTTTTCAGGCGCCTTTCTTCGCGCATCTTTCTCCATGCAACCCCCGAGTGGTATGGTTTCTCTAACACTCGAGCGCTTCCGTGAAAGACTTTCCGCCGAATCTTGCGTTCCGGCCGCCGTTGTCTCGCGAGCCCACCCTAACGTCGAAACGCACGACGTTAGGATGGGGCACCCGCGCTCGCGTTCTTGCGCTGGGACTGCTCGTACTCGGAGCACCTGGGCTTCGTTCCCAGACCGCCAAGCCAGACTCCAAGTCTGCCGCCGCTTCGTCCGCTCCCCCGGGTGTGACCAAGATTGCCGCGATCAAGAGCTTTCGAATCGTGCAGGAAAGGGACGGTCCGGCGGTTGAGATTCTTTCGACGAGGCCGCTGGTGCCTTCCATCCAGGCGATCAGCGATCCCGACCGGCTGGTGATCGATCTGCCAAACGCGCGGCTGGAAACGGAGCAGAAACGGATCAGCGTACAAGCCGATCAGATCAGCACCTTGCGCGCCGACCAGTTTCAACAGAATCCGCCGGTGGCCCGCGTGGTGGTGGATCTGCTCGCGCCGCGCGCCTTCACCTGGGATGCCGCCGGAAACCGCCTGGTCGTGCATCTCGGGAAGAACCCCGGCCAGGCTAGGAATTCACCGTTTGAGCCACTGACGGTTCCCAGCCTGACGCCCGTGCCGCAACCGGTGGTGACGGCGGTGCGCTCGCCCGGTCCGCTGGCGCTGGCTGGAAATGACGGGAGCGTGGGTTCTGCAATTACGGCCGGGCCCGATACTGCCGTTCTTCGTCTGTCGGGCGGCGGCGAGGTGCATGTTTGTCCGGGAACGACCGTGTCGGTTACGCCGTCGCAGAACCGGCACAATCTGATGCTCAGCATGAACACGGGCGCACTGGAAGCGCACTTCGCGCTCGACGCTTCATCCGATTCCGTGATGACGCCGGACTTCCGCATCCTTCTGGTGGGACCGGGAGAATTTCACTATGCCATCAGTGCCGACAGTCAAGGCAATACCTGCGTGCGCGCGCTAGCCGGCAACACCGCCTCGGCGATCGTTTCCGAGTTGCTCGGGGATCGCACTTATCAGGTCAAGGCAACCGACCAGCTCGTGTTTCGTTCCGGGCAACTCGACCGTGTGGATATGGCGGTACCGCTCGAGTGCGGATGTCCACCACAGCGGGATCCTCCGCTGCGCGCGGCCAATGATTTGCCGGTGCAAAGCCGGGCGCAGGGAGAAGGCCAGAGCGGAGAACTGCCGCCCGTGAACGCGAGCTCAGCGCCGGTTGCGGAAACGGCTCACGCAGAAAGCGCGCCCGCAACACCGGCAACTGCCCCTCCACTTGCAGCCTCGGTTGCGCCGAACGAACTTCACGTGCAAGTAGAAGCGCCGTTTGTGTTCCACGCGACGGGCCCTCCACCGGCGCCGGTTGAGGATGTGGGTGCGCTGCCGCTCGGTTCGCGTTCGCCGGCAGCCCCGGCTTTGGCCGTTCCACTTCCCCCACCCGCGAGCCGAGCAGCGAAATCGACCGGCAAGGAAAACACATCGGCGAACCACGCCCCAGCGCGCGGGTTCTTTCGAAAACTCGGCGGATTTTTCGCCGCGCTGTTTCGCTAGACTTCCCGGCTGACCAGCCGCGCGCCAGAGAGACGTGCCCTAGTGGGTTGCGAGGGCTGGCAAATTTTGCTGCCACGCCTGCATCTAAATCCTTTAGTCTTTCGTCGCGCCGCACGTCTTGAACCGCATGCTTCCAGACCGCACCCAAGGAGAAAAACGATGCAAAGGTTGTGGACTCTTATCTCGCTAATGACTGTGCTGGCCAGCGCCGCCTGGGCGCAGATTCCGACCAAGGGAAATGTGTTCTTTGGCTATTCCTATGACCGTACTTCTATCGCCTCTAACGACACTTCAAATCTGAATGGGTGGGATTTCACTTTTGAAGGGAAGTTCGCGCCTTGGGTTGGCCTGGTGGCCGATATCGACGGGCACTATGGCAACCACAATTTCGCCGGCACCACGGCGGACGTCGCCGCGCACAACGTTCTGTTCGGCCCGAGAGTATCGGTGCAGGTCCAGCGCTTCCGCCCATTCGCGGAGCTGTTGGCCGGCATTGGCCACATCAGCCGAAGCAACGGAATTTCCGACTCCAATACTTCATTCGTCAATGGAGTCGGCGGAGGATTGGATTATCGGATCGCCGGGCCGGTGACGTTTCGCGGACAGCTCGATTGGATCAACACTCGTTTCTACGGGCAGGGGCAGAATGGCGTGCGGTTCTCGACCGGCATCGCGGTTCATTTCTAAGGTCGTGTCGAGATCCGGATGATGAGCGCACCTTGTAGTATTGCCCCGTGTACTATGACCCCGTGATATGACTTCGCTGAATCTGGCGTTTACCCGGCTCAGCATGCGCCGCCGCTATGAAGCGTGGTTCCTGCGCTTCGGCTTGGCCGACGGTTCGGGTGCGTGGTGGTTGCGTTATCTCCTGGCGAATCCCGGACGCCGAGGCTGTCCCGGCAGTCCGGGCGCTGCTCCGGTGCAAGTCTGGGCGACATGGTACCCGCGCGGCGGCCGAGTTGGAACTTTCATCCAGGAGTTTCCTATCGACGCGCTGCAACTGAGCGAGCGGCGCGGGCCATTCTTCCTGGAAGCCGGTCGCAACCGCATCGAAGATGACTGCTGCCGCGGCGCCCTGGAAGTCCGCGGTCGCCGGCTGTCGTGGGATTTGCGTTACCGTTCCAGATTCGGGATTACGCTGAGCAACAAAGGCTGGATCGGCTTTTCGCGCACGCCTCATTCCGACGCCGTTTTCTCCGGGGAGATTCGGCTCGACGATCGAGTTTTCCGTGGCGATCCTCTCGGACTTGGCGTGCAGGGCCACAACTGCGGCTTCCGCCATCGGCATTTCTGGACCTGGGCGCACGCCTGCTTTCCGCAGTCCGATGGCAGTCTCAGCAGCTTCGAAGCTCTGGTTTATGAAATGCCTTTCGGACTGGTGTTTCGCACGGCCATCCTATGGCACGACGGCCGCTCCCACGTTTTTCGCAAGCTGCGCGAAAGTTGCCGCGATCCCGAAGCGATGCGCTGGGTTTTTCAAACGACCTCCGCGGCGGGGTCTATCGAAGCGGAAATCGAGGGCGGCGGCTCGTCCTTGCACCGCCTGCCCTACGCCAAGACCGACTGCTCCGGTAGTTTTGAAGTGGCCAATAACAGTCTGGCGCGGGCGCGGCTCACGCTGCGTTTGGGAAATGCAGCGCGCGCCGAAGAACTGGTGACCGACGGCGGCTCGGTTCTTGAGATGACCGGAAAGTGCTGACGTTGGCAGGGCGGAGAAGAGTCTCAGTCGTCCCCCGGGACTTAGTCAGTCTTCCCAATTTTCCCGGCTGAAGCGCCGGGCTATTGGCAGACGCCCCTCCGGGGCTTTTGTTCTGAGGCGCTTGGTGAAACGTGGGGTGTCGCGTCGCGCTGCGCGCATTGTTCCAGGATCTTGGGCACCTCAAACAGCGCTCGATTGGAGTATTCGCCGGCTTTCCGACGAAATTCATCGTAAGTCGCGCTCTGCAGCAGGCGTTGCACGGCGGGCGCAATTTGTTTGAAGCTTGGTACGACGATCCCATAACCGTTTTCCGTCACCCATTCCGCGTTGTAGCGCTCTTGCGGCAGCGTTTTGGAATTGCATTCCACGATCACGGGTAAGTGGAATTGCAGGGCCTCGCTGATCGAGCCGGGGCCCGGCTTGCCGATAGAAGAAGATCAGCCGGGCCATGTTCGTATTCGACGTTCTGAGCGAATCCGACTACCGCCAATCGGCTTGGTCTGTAAGCTCTTGAACTTGGCGGCGAGCTTCTGGTTGTGTCCGCAAATCAGGATTAACTGAACGCCGCGATCGGCTTGGTTGAGTTTCCTGGTGATGTCGACCATCACCTGCGAGCCATGGCCTCCGAACAGGACGATGCCAGTCGGACAATCGGGTTCCAGTCCGAGGCGCTCTCTTTCAACTACGCGATCGACAGCAGCCTTCTTGTAGAATCTGGGCTTAAGAATCATTCCCGAGGTTTGGAAGACATGGTCGGGGG
>CAWABC010000040.1:0-40248 GCA_963780105.1 uncultured Acidobacteriaceae bacterium | reverse complement strand
CCATCGGCCGGAAAGTCTAGATGAAGCCTTGACGTTACTGTCTCGGAAGACCCCCACCACTATACCCTTGGGCGGCGGCACTGTGCTCAGTCAGACTCATGCGACCGAGTTTGCAGTAGTAGACCTGCAGGCGTTGGGCTTAAATGACTTTAAAGTTGTGGGCAATGGTTTCGAGGTAGGCGCTGCCTGTACCCTTCAAGCCCTTTATGAACAAACCGCCATCTCAGAAAAATTGAGATCAGCAATCCAGCTAGAAAGCACACAGAATATCCGTGAAATGGCCACCGTCGCAGGCGCCTTGGTCACTGCTGATGGCCGTTCAGCTTTTGCATGCAGCATGATGGCGCTGGACACGCAACTGTTTTGGCTCCCAGGCGAAAAGAAAGTCTCGCTGGGTGATTGGTATTCATCGAGGCCAACATGGAAAGATGGCAAACTGATCACAAAGATTTCCTTTGCAAAAAATGCAGTCCTTGAATTGGAAGTGGTCAACCGGACTCCCGATGATCTACCCATCGTCTGCGCTGCTGCCGCCAAGTGGCCCTCAGGGCGCATTCGCTTAATTCTCGGCGGATGGGGAAAGCAACCCATTCTGGTGGCCGATGGAGAAGGTTTATCTCCAGATGATGCATCCCGAACGGCTTCCGATGCTTACGGTGAGGCTGCGATACGACTGGGGCTCCGCGAGATCGAGCACGACGCGCGTAATCGGAGGGTTGTCGAAAAACAGTCCGGCGCGAATTCCCTTCAGGGCGCCGCGATTCACTTTCAGGGCGCGCAACTCGGCGGCGGGAAGCGCGCCGGGAAAATCCACCACGATGCGGTCGGGTCCGGCGAGGGTCTGGGAATCGGGCTCGACCGGAGTCCCCGAGGTCTGGATCTCAACTTCCATGGCGGCGCCCGTTCCGCGCACCAGAACGTGTTGCACGCGGGCGCGAGTCGTTGCGCTTTTCGGGGCAGGCGTCTGCGCACAAATCGGAGCAGACAAGATTGCCACGATGCCCAGCAGGGCTCGGAAATAAGAGAGACGTGGCATGGAGGCTCTGAGCGAAGTTTAGCAGTTATGGGGCAGGCCATCCGCACCAGAAGTCGTAGTACCAATTGCGGGCGCTGGCGCAATCGACGTCCAAGGCCCACTTCTCAAAGCGCGAGAAGTGGGTCACCCGGAGAAAGCGCAAGGAGCGGGACGCTCCATAATCAATTCATAAGCTCGCGCCACTGCTGACATTGTTGTAGGCCGAGCTGGGCGTGTTCGGGTTTCCCTGCGAGTCAGGGTCGTACGAATCGGGACTGTAGGGAGGCGGATTGTCTGACCAGTCATAATCCGCGCCATAATCCGGATAGTAGGAGTAGTATGCCGGCGAGGGGGCGTACCAATAGGGATTGTAGAACCAAGGATCCCAGCCGAACCCCCAGCCAAGTCCCCAATACGGCCCTCCGAAGCCCCAACCCCAACCACCGTCCCAACCCCAACCACCACCCCACCCCCAGCCGCCGCCCCAGCCGTTGCCCCAGCCCCTACCACCGCCCCAGCCCCTACCGCCGCCCCAACCGCCCCTCCAACCATTACCACCCCAACCATTACCAACCCTGCCGAAGCTCGGCGTCGCACGGGAGGCTCCGCCGGTGAAACCGGACGCGCCTCTTGACGGGCCAGTACCGGATCGGCCAAAGGAGTGCCACGCGCCATCGGAAATTCCGGCATTACGAGCGGAGAAGCCTGCGTTCGCCACGCCTCTGGAAGTGCGACCTTCACTGGAGCGCGCGGAACCGCCGGCACTGGAACGCACGGAGCTACCCGCACTGGAGCGCGCGGAACCGCCGGCGTTGCCGAAGGAATGCCACTGGCCATCGCTGACGGCGGCATGAAAATTCGATGAACGATTTCCCGACGAACCTAAATTACGGCCAGCTTCGGACCCGCCGCCGTGGGAGTAACCTCCTCTGCCAAAGGATCGCGCGCCGCCTCCGAAGCCGCCACCACGGGACTCCCCGCCGCGACCAAATCCGCCGCCGCCGCGACTGAATCCACCACCACCACGGAAGCCTCCGAAGCCGCCGCCATGGAACCCACCACCGCCACCGCCATGGAACCCACCACCGCCACCGCCATGGAAGCCACCACCACCTCCACCATGGAAGCCGCCACCGCCGCCACCGCCATGGAAACCGCCACCGCCTCCACCGCCGCCGTGACCGCCGCCACCACCGTGCTGAGCGTAGACTGCGATTGGAGTGAGAGCGAGACCGATGAAGGTTGCGAACGTCATCAGGGACTTGAAGAGAGTGGATGGGCCCATAATCTTTACCTCCCGTACGACGTGGGAGCGCAACGTCGGGCGCGGAGCCTGAGCGCCAAGAGGGCTGGCTCCTATCTAGTCAGATTCTAACGCATGGCACAGGGTTGCGCGGAAAGGAATCGAATTACGGTACCCCAAAGTGCGCTATTACCAAATCGATGGTAATGGCCCTTAAGGCAGGGGTCGGCTTATGGCGCCGCGCTGCCATCCGACTCTACCATCCGAAGAACAGCTTTTAATACTTCACGATGGCCGCGAACGATTTGGGATCGAGCGACGCTCCACCGACCAGTGCGCCATCAATCTCTTCTTCGGACATCAGGGCGTGGGCGTTCTCCGGTTTGACGGAGCCGCCATAGAGGATGCGGAGTTTGTCGGCGAATTCCTGGCCGAACGATTCGGCGGCTTGGGCTCGGATGATGGCGTGGGCGTCGGCGGCCATCTGCGGAGTTGCGGTTTTTCCGGTGCCGATGGCCCAGACCGGCTCGTAGGCGATCACCAGGCGGGCGGCTTTTTTGGCAGAAACCTTGTGAAAGGCGCGCAGACACTGGCGGCGCAGGACGTCGTCGGTGAGCCCGGCTTCGCGTTCTTCGAGAACTTCGCCCACGCAGACGATGGGGATGAGTCCGGCTTCGAGGGCGGACTTGAGCTTGAGGTTGACCGTATCGTCGGTCTCGCCGAAGTATTGGCGGCGTTCGGAGTGTCCGATGATGACATGGGTTACGCCCACGGCGAGCAGCATGGCGGCGTTGACTTCTCCGGTGAATGCGCCTTCTTTTTCCCAATGCAGATTCTGCGCGCCGACGGCGACCTTCGAGCCTTTGGCGGCGTTTACGGCGGCGTCGAGGCAGAGGTAGGTGGGGCAGACCACGATTTCGTCGCGGTCGTGATCTCTGACCAGGGGAAGGAAGTCGCGGAAGAAGTCACAGGCTTGGTCGGGCGTCTTGTACATCTTCCAGTTCGCGGCGATGAGCTTCTTTCTCATGAAGGACCCCTCTCAATGCTGACGATAGCGGAATTTGCGAGCGGCTGCTGAGACAATTTTTCGGCGGCCTGGACATAGGCTTGGCAAGTGGCAAGGTCGAAGAGCGCGAAACGGACGTGCTCTACATGGGCGCAAGGCGGCAAAGCTTCGACAACGGCGCGGACTGCGATTTCCGCGGCCTCGCGAACAGGATAGCCGAAGGCCCCGGTCGAGATCGATGGGAAGGCCAAGGATTTTATTCCGTGATCGTCGGCGATGCGGATGGACTCGCGATAGCAACTGGTTAGCGTTTCGGCCTCGCGCTGCTTGCCTCCCCGATACACCGGGCCGACGGTGTGAATGACATATTTGGCGGGCAAGCGTCCGCCGGTGGTGATGACAGCCTTCCCGGCGGGGAGGGTGCCGATCTTGGCGACGATGCGCTTGCACTCCTGAAGGATGGAGGGGCCGCCAGCGCAGTGGATTGCTCCATCGACGCCTCCGCCGCCGAGCAGGGACGAGTTGGCGGCGTTGACTATGGCTTCGGTGGTCTCCTTGGTGATGTCGGCGGGGCCGTGGAGCTCGAGCGTCTTGCCGTTCGAGAACGATAGTCTTGCTGCGAAATCACTCATAGCTGTTGAGAGGTTGATCGGCTGCCATGTAACGAGTGGTGGGCGAGACGCCGGCCCTACGGTCCTGCAACGGAGGCTTCACTATTTGCCGATCTTCTTTGCTAGGAATTCCACATAGGTCGCGAACTGGTCCGGTTTACCCGGCGGGGCGAGCTCGAACTTTTCAGTTACAGAATCCGCCCCGACTTTAGTGTAGGTCATACGCGCCCGGGTGCCGGAGGGCGCGGCATCGCTCAAGAACTGAATTGAGTCGCCGCCCGGGGCGACGGTGACTGCATAGCGAATGACGTGGTTTTCGCCGTCGAAGAAGATTGCCCGCAGAGAGTTATCCGCAGGATCGTGATACACGTACAACAGATCGTCGTGGGTGAAAGCTGCGCGGTCTTTGCTCGCCGGATAATCGAGATGGACTTTGCGAAGCAGTACCGTGCCGTTCAGGTCAGGTTCGAAAGTAGATGTGCCCTTGGCCTGGCCGGGCTGACCTCCTCCTGACCATGTCCACTCACCAAGGAGAAAGTCGAAGGCTTTCCATTGGTTAGCCTGAGGTTGCTGGGCTTGCGCCGGGGAAAACGCTAGCACCAGCAGAAGTGTTATGAGCCCCATCTTCCAGTTCATTTGGCACCTCCAGAGAAGTCCATGTAGCGCCTGTGGCTGGCGAAGCGCTGGCGCTACCGCCCAACGTTGTGAAGTCGGTTCAGCCGAGCCTGCCTAATTCCCCAAACCTATTTCTTTTCCGTCAGCGCTTCTACTCCCGGCAACTTCTTGCCTTCCAGGAATTCCAGCGAGGCGCCGCCACCGGTGGAAATATGGGTGATCTTATCGGCTACGCCGGCGGCTTTGACTGCGGCTACGGAATCTCCGCCGCCTACGATGGTAGTGGCTCCGGCATTTTCTGCCACCGCGTGAGCGATCTTGAACGTGCCTCTGGCGAAGGCCGACACTTCGAAAACGCCCATGGGGCCATTCCAGACGACGGTGCGGGCGCGAGCAATCTCTTCTGAAAAAGCTTCGATCGATTGCGGGCCGATATCGAGCGCCATCATGTTGTTGGGGATGGGTTCGCCCTGGCCGACAAATTTCACCAAGGCGCCGGCCTCAACGCGGTCGGCGATGACGTGATCGGTGGGCAACAGGAACTTGAGCTTGTGGGTTTTCGCCTGCTGCAGCAGGTCGCGGGCGAGTCCGATCTTGTCTTCTTCGACCAGGCTCTTGCCCACGGATTCGCCTTGCGCCTTGAGGAAGGTGTAGGCCATGCCTCCGCCGATGATGAGGACGTCAACTTTGCTGAGCAGGTTCTGGATGACTCCAATCTTGTCGCTGACTTTGGCGCCGCCAAGGATGGCAACGAAGGGGCGCTCGGGATTCTGCAGGACGCGTCCCAGATATTGCAACTCTTTTTCCATCAGCAAACCGGCGGCGGATTTCTGCACGAATTTCGTGATGCCCACCGTCGACGCGTGGGCACGATGGGCGGTGCCGAAGGCGTCATTGACGTAGAACTCGGCAAGCTTGGCGAGTTGCTTGGAAAAAGTTTCGTCGTTCTTTTCTTCTTCGGGGTGGAAGCGCAGGTTTTCGAGCAGCAGCGTCTGGCCCTTTTCGAGTTTGAGGGCCACTTCTTCGGCTTCGGGCCCGATACACTCGGGGCAGAAGCCAACGTTTTCTCCGCGCGCCAGTTCTTTGTCGAGCAACATGCGCAGACGCTCGGCGACCGGCTTGAGGCTCAGCTTGGGATTGGCCTTGCCTTTGGGACGGCCCAGGTGAGACGCCAGAATCAGGCGGGCGCCGTGGCGCAGAGCGTACTCGATGGTAGGCAGGGTTTCGCGGATGCGGGTGTCGTCCATGACCCGGCCGTCGTCGAGAGGGACGTTGAAGTCCACACGCATGAAGATGCGGTGATCGTTGAGAGGAAGATCGCGAATCGAAAGCTTGGACATGGAAAAGCACTCCGTCGTTCTTTGGTTCGTCGTGGTTGATCCGTGTGAAGCGACCTTACGCTGATGAACCCAATCATCGCAAATTGCGGAGCTGCGCTCCGCGGGGCGGACGAGGGCGTCCGCCCCTACGCAGGCGTCTACAACCCTTTGGCCGCCATCAGGTTGATCAGATCGTGGACACGGCACGAGTATCCCCACTCGTTGTCATACCAGGAGATCAACTTCACGCAGTTGCCACCGACCACCAGGGTCATGGGAGCATCGACGATGGAGGAGCGGGAATCTCCTTTGAAATCACATGAGACCAGTTCGTTCTCCTCGTATCCGAGATAACCCTTCAACGGACCGGATTCGGAAGCCTTCTTCAGCGCGGCATTCACTTCTTCCTTGGTCGTTTTCTTTTCGACGAACGCAACCAGGTCCACCACGGAAACATTGGGCGTGGGCACGCGCATGGAGAAGCCGTCGATCTTGCCGGCCAGATCGGGGATGACCAGCTTCAACGCTTTAGCCGCGCCAGTCGTGGTCGGAATCATGGAGAGCGCCGCCGCCCGGGCACGCCGCAAGTCGCGGTGCGGAAAGTCGAGAATGACCTGATCGTTCGTGTAGGAGTGGATGGTGGTCATGGTGCCGGTGAGGATCTTGAAGTTGTCGTGAATGACTTTTGCGATCGGGGCCAGGCAATTCGTGGTGCAGGAAGCGTTCGAAACGATGTGGTGCTTGGCGGGATCGTATTTCTGGTCATTCACGCCGAGCACAAGCGTGATGTCCTCGTTCTTCGCGGGGGCGGTGATGATGATCTTTTTCACCGAGCCGCGCAGATGTTTCTTCGCTTCGTTGGCGTCGGTGAACTTACCGGTGGACTCGATGACGATCTGCGCTCCGACCGAATCCCACGAGAGGGCCGCGGGATCTTTTGCCTTGAAGACTTTAATGGTCTTGCCGTCGACAGAAATGCTGTCGGGGCCGGCGGTGATTTTGTTTGGCAGGTTGCCGAGGATCGAATCGTACTTGAGCAGGTGGGCCAGCGTCCTGGGATCGGTGAGATCGTTGACGGCGACGAAGTCGAGGTTCTTGTCCGCGAGTGCAGTGCGGAGAATATTGCGTCCGATGCGTCCAAATCCATTAATGCCAACTTTAACGGCCATAGTGCCTCCAGAAAAAGATTTCTTGATTGCTTAAGAAAACTGCGGAACCCCAAGACAACATTCGATGGTAACAGCATGCAGGAGTCAGCGTAAATGCCAGGCGCGCCAGAGGTGCAGTCCCGATTTCCCGAATCAGGATGCTAGTGCCGTGATCGTGTGATTCGTACCTTTTCACCGCTGAGAGTAGCGCCGCCGTCTCGGCGGCCGTCCGGCGGACTTTCTCGCCCGCCGAGCCGAGGGCGAGACGCCCTCAGGACAGCCGGCAGGATGCCGGCGCTACGGTGGTCATGCGGGTGTAATTTCGAGGTAAGCGTCGGTGTTGCGCCAAAGCAAAGGGACACGAGCGAGCCAGTATTTTGCGTTGATCAACCGGCGCACGCGGGCAAATTCATCGGGTGGCAGGATGCGGACGGTTGCGGGGAATTCGGGGCCGGCGATTTTTCCGCGGATGGTGCAGGGGGCGATCTTGACTTGCGGGTTGTTGCGGATGCGCTTGTATTTTCCCAACTTGCTGCTGGTCATGAAATAGAGTTTGTTATCGTCTTCCGCAAACCAGATGGGCGTGTACACGGCAACGCCACTTTTTCGGAACGTAGCCAGGCTGAGGTAACGCTGCCCGTGGATTTCTGCGGGGACACTAGCCATGGGGATATTGTAAACAGCGCAAGGCCATTTTCGGGTGCGGGTTTCCAAGTACTATTTCAAGGAGGGCTGCGCTTTAACGAGCGTGACGGGGCACTGCGATCACTCTTTCGTACTGGGCCGGGAGCGAGCGGCGAGGAAAGCCCAAATGACTGATCCGATTGACGCCAAGTCACTTACAATAGCGAACGGTTGAGGCTCCGGATATGAGCGAGGCTTGCAAGCAATGGGAAGGTCGCACCGTCGATGGGAGATTTCCGCTCCAGTGCTACTCAGGCGGTTCCGATCACAGTGCCGTGTTCCTTACCGTTAGGCAAAGTGCTGCGGGCGATTCCGAGAAAGCCGCCATCAAGTTGATCCCGGCCCCGGCTGATGCGGAGAAGCAACTCCTCCGATGGAAGCTTGCCGGCGAACTGAACCATCCGAATTGGATTCGTATTTTCGAGGCGGGAAGCTGCCAACTGGATAACACGGATCTGCTTTATGTGGTGGAGGAGTACGCGGAAGAAAATCTTTCGCAGATTCTTCCGGAGCGGGCGCTGACGGCGGAGGAGGTGCGAGCGCTGCTCCCACCGGTTCTGCGGGCTTTGCAGTTTGTGCACGATAGGGGCTTCGTGCATGGACACATCCAACCTTCCAATATTTTGGCCATTGGGGATCAGGTGAAGCTGTCGAGCGACGCTCTGGACGTGCCGGGCGAGAACAGTCCCCGCGCCGGGGCGCCGAGCGCTTACGATCCGCCAGAAGCACCGACGGTGCCAGGTGCGGTTTCGACCGCTGCCGACGTTTGGCAGTTGGGGCTGACGTTGGTCGAGGTGCTGACGCAGCGCTTGCCGGTTTGGGATCGTGCAGGGACGAGCCCTCCGGAGATACCGGCAACGGTTCCGGAGCCATTTCGCGAAATTGCGGGGCGCTGCTTGCAAATTGATGTGGCGAAGCGATGGACGATGGCAGAAATCGGCGATCGGCTGGGATCGGCGAGCGTGCGATCGGCGCTGCCGGGGCCAGCGTCAGCTCCGATGCCGGCGACCGTGGGTCAACGGAAGCAATCTGCAAAATGGCCCTATTGGCTGGGGTTGGCGGCGCTGGTTGCGATTGCGTTCTTTTTGATTGTGAGACAGAAAGCGGCGGGCCCGCCGGCGGAATTGCAATCGGCGCAGGTGCTGGAGGGTGGGGCGGCCGAGAACTCACAGTCCGCCACTGCCACAACGAACACTGACAACCAGAGCGGCAACCAGAGCGGCGTTGTGCGGCGGGTCATGCCGCAGGTCTCGCCGAGCGCGCGCAGCACCATCCAGGGCAAGATCAAGGTTCGCGTGAAAGTCGAAGTGGATGCCGCGGGCAATGTGGCGGATGCGATGCTCGCATCCGCCGGTCCGAGCAAGTATTTTTCACGCCTCGCGCTGGAAGCGGCTCGGGATTGGAAATTTTCTTCCGTAGCAGCCGGTGAGCAAGGCGCTGCCAGGAAATGGAATCTGCAATTCACTTTCAGCAGAAACGGGACGGAAGCTTCTGCGGCGCGCACAGCGCGTTAGAGTGTGGAAGCAGGAACGACTGCCAAACCAGCGGCATCGTGAAAATAGCGACGCTGGAAGTAAAGCGCCACGTTGACCAGTGCAATCATGACTGGCACTTCAACCAGCGGGCCGATGACGGCAGCGAATGCGGCCCCGGAGTTGATGCCGAAAACGGAGACTGCGACCGCAATCGCGAGTTCAAAGTTGTTCGAGGCCGCGGTGAACGAGAGCGTGGCCGTCTTCGAATAGTCCGCCCCGAGTTTCTTTCCCATGTAAAACGACAGCAGGAACATCACCACGAAGTAGATCAGCAAAGGCAGGGCGATCCGCAGCACATCCAGCGGGAGCCGAACGATGTAAGCGCCCTTGAGCGAGAACATCACCACAATCGTGAACAGCAAGGCAATCAGCGTGAGCGGGCTTACTCGGGGAACGAAATTGCGCTCGTACCACTCGCGCCCTTTCATCCGCAGCAGCAGTGTGCGAGTGACGAACCCAGCCAGAAAAGGAATGCCAAGATAGATGAAAACGCTTTTTGCGATTTGGGCGATCGAGATGTGGACGATAGCGCCATGGAGGCCGAGCTTGGCGGGAAGAACCGTGATGAAGAGCCAGGCGTAGGGCGAGTAGAAGAATACCTGGAACAGGGAATTGAAGGCTACCAGCCCAGCGGCATATTCGGCATCGCCGCTGGCCAGTTGGTTCCAGACGATGACCATTGCAATGCAGCGAGCCAGGCCGATCATGATGAGTCCAGCCATGTATTCGGGATATCCGCGCAAAAATACGACGGCCAGGACGAACATCAGGATGGGGCCGGCCACCCAGTTCTGGATTAGTGAGAGACCCAGCACGCGTTTATTGCGAAAAACCTCGTGCAGTTTCTCGTACCGCACCTTGGTGAAGGGCGGATACATCATGACGATGAGTCCCACCGCAATCGGAATCGAAGTTGTGCCGATGCTGAAGCGATTCAGAAACGGCACGATTCCCGGCAGTCGCCATCCCAACGAGACCCCGACGGCCATGGCGGCAAAGATCCACGCGGTGAGATAGCGGTCGAGAAAGCTGAGACGGCGGGATGGCTTCGTGGTCGTCATGATCGCTGTCCCTGCCTCGTCATTGCTGCCCAATGCGATCGACCTCTTTTTTCAGGGCCAGGCGATCCAGCGCCGCCAGAGGAAGAGAGAGAAAGAGACTGATCCGCCGGTCGAGAATAAAAAACGCCTCGCGGAAAGCGCGCTCGATTTCTGCGGAGTCTCCGTGAACCGCGGCGGGATCGGGAACTCTCCAGTGCGCGGTCATGGGCTGTCCCGGCCAGAGCGGGCAGGTTTCCTTGGCGGCGTTGTCGCAGACCGTGAACACGAAATGCATCGCGGGAGCACCCGGTCGGGCGAACTCGTCCCAGCTCTTGCTGCGCAGGCCGCTCGTGGAAATGCGAGCCAGTTCCAACTGCTTCAGAGCTTCGGGACGAACCGTCCCCGAGGGATGACTTCCGGCGCTGTAGGCCGTGAAGCCGGGCTTTCCTTTGTGGTTGAGGATAGCCTCGGCGAGGATGGACCGCGCCGAGTTTCCCGTGCACAGGAACAGAACGTTGTAATGAGCTTCCATGTCCAATCCTAGATTTGTCTTCCGCGCGTCAACGGCAGCAGGCCGGGCCACAACACGCCTTCTGCGCCTTTTTCGGTTTCACCGCGCGCACGAAGGCGCTCATGAACTTCTCATCCACCCGCGCCGCGATGGCATCCACATCAATGCCGGAAGAGGAGAGGAACTCGCGGGCATCTTCGACGCGATAGATGCGCGTGGGCTCCATCTCGATTTGCTCAAAACCGGCAGCCTGCAGCTTGCTGCGATATTCGTTTTCTTCCAGAGCGCCGGCGATGCAGCCAACCCACGCCAGCACGCTCTGGCGAACCTCGGGGGCAATTTCGCCGCGCGTGACTACGTCGGAGACCGCGAGGCGTCCGCCCGGTTTGAGCACGCGGAAGGCTTCGCGCAGTACGCGGTCCTTATCGGCGGAAAGATTGATCACGCAGTTGGAAATGATGACGTCGACCGTGTTGTCGGGCAGGGGAATGTTTTCGATCTCGCCTTTGAGGAATTCGACGTTCTCCGCGCCCGCCTTGCGTTTATTCTCGTCGGCCAGCGCCAGCATTTCGTCGGTCATGTCGAGGCCGTAAGCTTTGCCGGTTGGGCCGACGCGCCGCGCGGAGAGCAACACATCGATGCCGCCGCCCGAACCCAGATCCAGCACTGTTTCGCCCGGACTCAGCTGCGCCAACAGGGTTGGGTTACCGCATCCCAGCGAAGCCAGCATCGCCTCTTCGGGAATCTGCCCGGCCTGCGAAGCGTCATAAAGATTCGCTGTGATCGGATCCGAGAATTCCCTGGCCGGTGCACCGCCGCAGCAACTGCTGCTGCCGGTCTTGTTGGTGACTCGTAAGGCGGCTTGTCCATATTTCTCTTTTACGACTTCCTTGATGTTAGTGTTGACGACATCGACATTGCTATCGGGCATGATGGCTTCTCCTATTTACAGAGTTGGATGAGGTCTTGCGGCTTAAGCGCCTTGTTTCGAGTGCAGCACTCGGCGTAGAGAAATTGCAGAATTTCGCGCAAGGCTTCGGTGTTGGCGGTGTAGCGCAGAAACGTGCCCTTGCGCTCGACCTTCACTAGGTCTTCATTTTTGAGCTTGTCGAGATGGTGAGAAAGCGTGGAGCCGGGGATTTCGAGCTCGTTCTGAATCTCGCTTACCACTAGCCCCTCGGGATGCGCCGAGAGCAGCATCTGCATGATGCGCAGCCGCGGCTCGGTCCCCATGGCGGAGAACATGTCGGCGTAGCGGGCTACGCGTTCACTGTTCGTCTGAAGTTTGCTGGCGGCACTGACCATATTTCGATAATACTAGAATTATAGAGTTCAAGTCAAGAGAAACCGTTATACTGAAACCCGTCTCGAAGCCGAAGCTCGCAGCTCGAAGATGTCCACGCCCACCATCGTCGAAGTGCAGGGCCGCAAGCTTTCGCTTACGAACCTGGACAAGATCCTCTATCCCGCCTCGGGTTTTACCAAGGGCCAGGTTGTGGACTACTACGTGCGCATCGCACCCGTGCTGGTGCCGCATCTGGCCGGACGAGCGCTGACCATGAAGCGCTATCCCGCAGGCGTTGACCAGGAATATTTTTTTGAAAAAAACGCGCCCATGCATCGGCCCGAATGGGTGAAGACGGCGCCCATCTGGAGCGGGAGCAACCACCGCACTATCCATTACATTCTGGCTAACGATTTGGCCACGCTGGTGTGGATCGCGAATCTGGCGTCGATTGAACTGCACCCGTCCCTCTCGCTCGCCGCGGATATTGCGACGCCGACGATGATTGTTTTTGATCTCGACCCCGGACCGCCGGCGAACATTGTGCAGTGCGCGCAGGTTGGCGTCTGGGTGCGGGAGATTTTCGATCACTTCGGGCTGCGGAGTTTTCCGAAAACATCCGGCTCGAAGGGGCTGCAGATCTATGTTCCGTTGAACACGCAGACCGGCTACGAGCAGACGAAGTCGTTTGCGCACGCGGTCGCGCGTCTGCTGGAGCAGGAGCATCCCGAACTGGTTGTTTCCGATATGAAAAAGGCGGTGCGCACCAATAAGGTGTTGGTCGACTGGAGCCAGAACGACGAGCACAAGACGACAATCTCGGTGTACTCGCTGCGCGCGCGCGAGCATCCGACGGTGTCGACGCCGGTTACCTGGGACGAAGTTGAGCAGGCGCTGAAGAAAAAAGCTGCGGAGCTTTTGGTATTCGAAGCCAAAGACGTGCTCGCGCGCGTGGAGAAGATGGGCGACCTGTTCGAACCCGTGCAGAAATTGAAGCAGAAGCTGCCGCAACTGGCGGGAGCGGCGGTTACATCGCAGATCGATCCGAAGAAGAAAGAAGACGACAAAGGCATCAGCCTCGCCGCCCCGGCCAAAGCGCAGACGCGCCCTAAGAAGGCGACGATGAAGACGAAAGGGAAGTCAGCCGCGGGAAAGCGTCGCACGTTATAATCCCGGCTGATATGGCGCGTCTCTACGTTGGCACTTCCGGATGGGCTTATCCGACATGGAAGCCCGCCTTCTATCCGGAGAAACTCGCGCAGAAGAAATTTCTGAATTTCTACGCTTCGAAACTGAATGCCGTGGAAGTCAACTACACTTTCCGCCAGTTGGTCAAAGAGACGACCGTCCAGAACTGGATCGCCGAAACGCCGGAACATTTCCGCTTCACCATCAAGGCGCACCAGGTGCTCACGCATATCAAGCGATTGAAGGGCGCGGAGGAATTCCTGCGGCGCTTTCTGGGAACGCTGGAAGCTCTGGAACGCGCGGGCCGGCTGGGGCCGCTGCTCTTTCAGTTGCCGCCGAATTTCAAAGCGGACCAGGCCGTGCTTTCCGAGTTTTTGAAAGGCCTACCGCGAACGGTGCGCGCGGCGTTTGAGTTCCGCCACGAATCTTGGTTTACCGACGCGACTTGGAACACGCTGCGCGAAAGGAACATCGCGCTCTGCGTGGCCGAAACCGAAGAGCGCGACACTCCCGACGTCGTCACCGCTGAGTACGCCTACTATCGCTACCGCAAACCTACGTACACGACGGAAGAGCGCAAGGCGATGGTCGCTCGTATCCGGGAGCATCTTGCGGCCGGCCGCGATGTTTTTGCCTACTTCAAGCATGAAGAGACGCCGGAGGGCGCGTTGTACGCGGTGGATTTGCTGCGAGCGGGCGTTGAGGGCGGCTAGCGCACAACTCGTGGAGAGACGGGCGTCCCTTCGACAAGCTCAGGGCAGGCTCTCACCCGTCCACGCTTCGAGATACGCATTATTTAGCCCGCATCCCGCTCGTTACTTCTCGGGTTCTGCCTGACATCCCATACTCATGACATGGCTTTGGATGCCAACGCTCGCACGCTCTCCGCCTTCCTCGACTATCTTCGAGTCGAGCGCGGGTCGGCGAAGTTGACGATTGCGGCTTACACCAGCGATCTGGCGCAGTTCGCGGAGTTTCTGGAGAAGCGGCACGTCGTTCTGAGCGGAGCGCGGCGCGAAGACGTGCGCGAATACATCCAGGAATTGTTTTCGAATTCGCTGGACGGGCGTTCGGTGGGACGGAAACTTTCGGCCATCCGGCACCTTTACCGACACTTGCTGCTCGACGGCAAGATCGATAAGGATCCGACGCTGAACATCGACTTGCCGAAGCAGTGGAAGGTACTGCCCAAGGCGCTCAGCCGCGCCGAAGTTGGGGCCATGCTGGCCGAAACGCCGCCGCAAAATGAGACGGCGCGGGGGCAGGCGCTTCGACTCCGCGATCACGCCATTCTGGAACTGCTCTATGCCGGAGGCGTGCGTGTTTCCGAAGTCGCTGACGCGCGACTGGAAGACCTGAAGCTGGAAATGGGATACATCCTGGTTCGCGGCAAGGGCGACAAAGAGCGCATGGTGCCACTGGGAGTGCCGGCCCAGCACGCATTACGACAATACTTGAAGAGCAGCAGGGAAGTGATTGCAAAGACAAGTAGTTCTCCGCTCTTATTCCTGGGCGCAGGAGGTCGCCGCCTGAGCCGTCAGCGGGTCTGGCAGTTAGTTGGAAAAGCGGGTCTCGCTTCGGGGCTTCCTTCGGGACGACACGCCAGTCCGCACATGCTACGGCATTCCTGCGCGACCCACATGGTGGAGAACGGGGCCGATCTCCGGACCGTGCAGACCATCCTCGGGCACTCCGATATTTCGACCACGCAGATTTATACGCACGTTGCGCTTGACCGGCTGAAGAGCGTGTACGTGCAACATCATCCGAGGGCCAAGGCGAGGGGCTAGATCCGCCACGGAGGCACGGAGACACGGAGAAAACCGGGTTCTGGATTTCGTTTCTTATGAAGCAATTTCGGCGCGACGATGAATGTTCCGAGGATGAGCGTTTGCAAAAGCCCTCCTCCGTGCCTCTGTGCCTCCGTGGTGAATTGCTTTTTGGCGGTGGGAGCGCATAGTGAAGCAGCCTCGCACCATCGTCGAACGCGCCACCGACGACTTTCTCCGCCACTTGCGGGAGCGCAATGCCTCGGCGCACACGATCAAGGCCTACACCGGAGACCTGGACGTCTTCGCCGCCTATATCGGTGCGCGCGGTTGGAAAACGATCGACCACATCGCGATCCGCGGTTTCCTTTCGCATCTGTACGACAAAGGATTGAGCAAGACTTCGGTCGCCCGCGCGCTGGCCGCGGTGCGGTCGCTGTATCGCTGGCTCGGGCAGGAAGGCGTGGTCGAACAGAATCCGGCGAAGCTGGTTTCGACGCCACGGCTGCCGAAAAAACTGCCGCGCGTTCCGACGATTGAGGAAATGAATTCGGTGCTCGACGGCGAAATGCCCGAGGTGGCATCGTTTCCCGAGCGCGATCGTTTGATTTTCGAACTGCTCTACGGATGCGGCATTCGCAACTCGGAATTGGTCGGCATCAATCTCGACGACGTCAGCCTGAGCAACGAAGCCATTCTGATTCGCGGCAAAGGGAAGAAGGAACGCTACGTTCCGTTTGGAGGGTCGGCGCTCGGGGCGCTTGCCGTCTACCTGCCGTGGCGGCAACAGCTGCTGGCGACGCTCAAGAAGAAACCTGAGAAAGGCATGGTCGCGCTGTTCCTCAACCAGCGCGGCGGGCGACTTACGACGCGCAGCGTGGGGCGCATCGTGAAGCGCATCGCGGTTGCCAAGGGACTGTCACCCGAGGTTCATCCGCACACTCTGCGTCACGCCTTCGGCACGCACATGTTAGAAGAGGGAGCGGACCTGCGCGCCATCCAGGAACTGCTTGGGCATGAGCGGCTGGCGACCACCGAGCGCTACACTCAGCTTTCGGTCAAGCACGTGATGAACGTTTACGATCAAACCCATCCGCGAGCGAAGTGACGCAGGTGAGCGCGCTTTGAGGATTTTGTCAGAGCGAAAATCTCGAAATAACCGCTAAATTCTTTCGGCTCCCATCGCACACCCTTTCGCAAAGAGCCTAAATAAGGATGGGCCACCGACATCGGACGGGCGAGGCGCCCGTCCCCACACGAGCTTGTCCCCACACGAGCGGGTGACCGGCTTCCTTGCGCGGCGCTCGCTTGACGTGAGATAGTACCCCGTTCCCATCCTTTGACCAGCTAACGGTGACATGATCCGTCTTATTCCGCGCGAGACCAAGTTTTTTGAGTTGTTTGCCGAGCTTTCCAGCGCCATGAATGAAGGTGCGCGTCTGCTGCGCGACCTTATGGAGGATCCGCACGACCTGAAAGCCCGGGTCGAACAGATGCAGGCCATCGAGCATCGGGGAGACAAGGCGATCCACGCCATCATGACGAAGCTGAACCAGAGCTTTATTACGCCTTTCGACCGCGAAGATATTCATCATCTGGCGTCGTCGCTGGACGACGTTCTCGACTACATGAATACGGCGGCGACGCGCCTGGTGATGTACAAAATCGCGCAGCCGCCGGCGGCGGCGGTGGAGTTGGCGGGAATCCTGGTGCTGCAAAGCGAAGAACTGGCGCGCGGCGTTTCGCTGCTGGAGAAGAATGGCAAGGTGATGCAGCACTGCGACGAGATCAACCGGCTCGAGGATGAAGCCGATCAAGTCAGCCGCAAGGCGATTGGAGAGCTGTTCGAATACGAAAAAGATCCCATCCAATTGATCAAGATGAAAGAACTCTATGAAGTGCTAGAAACCGCGACTGACAAGGCCGAAGATGCGGCCAACGTGCTGGAAGCGATCGTGCTGAAGAGCGCGTAGGACCAGCCCCTGACGGGACATTCGATTTCGAAGAACTTTCGGTATCGCTGAAGCGATACCCTGATACGAATCTCACTTGCAAACAGCCGACAGCCCGATCCCGATGCCACTGCCCCCGAGGAGCGAATCCAGGTGAACGTGGAACTCCTGCTGGTCGCGATCACCGTTGTAGTCGCTCTGATTTTCGACTTCCTCAATGGGTTTCACGATGCCGCCAACAGCATTGCTACCGTGGTGTCGACGCGTGTACTCTCTCCCAGGTTAGCGGTGGTGTGGGCAGCGGTATTCAACTTCCTGGCGGCTTTTTTCCTGGGTACGGCGGTGGCCAACATGATCGGCCGCGGCATGATTCGGCTCGATGCCGTGGATCAGTACGTGGTGCTGTCTGGGCTGTGCGGCGCCATTGTGTGGGATCTGCTGACGTGGTGGTGGGGGCTGCCTACTTCCTCGTCGCACGCGTTAATTGGCGGATACGCGGGCGCTGCCATGACGCATGAGGCGATTCATGCCGGATGGCGTTCCGCTCCCTCGGTGATCATCGCCAGCGGCTGGTACAAGACTCTGATCTTCATTGTGGTTGCACCGGTTATGGGATTAGTTCTGGGCTTGTTGTTTCTGACCGCGGTGTATTGGCTGCTGCGGAACAAAGCGCCGCAACAGGTTGACAAGTGGTTCCGCAAGCTGCAACTGATCTCGGCCGCCTGCTACAGCCTGGGACACGGCGGCAACGATGCGCAAAAGACCATGGGCATCGTCGCCGGCGCTCTTTACGCCGCCGGATTCATGAGCAAGCAAGACATGCTCGGCAACTGGGGACGCCTGCACTGGCCCATCATCCTCGCCGCTCACGCCGCCATCGCCGCTGGAACCTATTTTGGCGGCTGGCGCATCGTGCACACCATGGGGCAGAAGATCACGAAACTGAAGCCGGTGGACGGTTTTTGCGCCGAGAGCGCCGGGGCCATCACTCTGTTCACGACCGCGCTGGCCGGAATCCCGGTCAGCACCACCCACACGATTACGGGAGCCATTGTGGGCGTGGGCGCTGTCCACCGGCTGTCGGCGGTGCGCTGGGGCGTGGCGACACGAATTGTGTGGGCGTGGCTGATCACCATTCCCGCTGCGGCGGTTATGGCGGCTGCGACCTTCTGGGTGATCCGCATCTTTCGAGCGGCCTGAGTTTCCTGGCGTCTGGATTGAGTCCCGGTCCGGACATTTCGGGCCGTGTCCCTCTGGATACCAGCTCATTACCCCGGTAACTTTGCGCCGGCGCAGGGTTGCTCCAACATGGCAGAAGGCGGCTCCTTGTTGGCGCGAACGGCATTCATAATCGCACCTTCTCAAGACGAGCGGCAAAAGGGCTAGACGAGCGAAACGTTGGAAATTGACGATGAGTAAAATTGCCAAGGAAAGCATCCTGCTGCTATCGCTGTTTCTGATTGCGGCGCTGGTGCAATTCTTCGCCCAGTCGCTACCCATGGCGCTGTGCTTTTACTTTCTACCGACTTTGTACTCGGCCTATCACTTTGGACGCCGGCACGCGACCCTCACCGCGTTCGCCTGCGTGTTCCTGGTCGTGCTGCTGGACTTCTTGAACAACCTGATGCCGGCGCACCGGGTGCTGTCGTTGCCTGGGGAGCGAATGTTCAACTTTGCCATTTGGGCGGGAGTGTTGGTGGTGGTCGGCTACGTGATGGGCACGCTCTACGAGCGCAAGGAGGCGATGACCACCGACGTCCGGGAAAGTTTCAGCGGGCTGCTGCTGGTGCTGCAACATTTCATGGCCAACGAGAAGCTTGGCGTAGGTGAAAACCAGCGGTTGGTGGAGGCGTCGACCAGAACGGCGGAGGCGATGGGGCTGGGCTCCGATCGCGTTGAACTGCTGCGGTCGGCGGTGTTGCTGCGGGATCTGAGCAAGCTCGGCATCACCAACGACATTCTGTACAAGGCCGCCGATATGAGCCGCGACGAAGTCGTCGCCAGCTTCCGCAAGCCCCGCCAGTCCGATGCGCGCACCCAAGCCGTCGGAAATTCACTGCGCCGGGTGATTCCGATCATCGTTGCGCAACAGATCTTGCAGGAACAAGGAGCGCGGACGGTCAATGTTCCGATCGAGGCTCACATTCTGGCGGTGGCGGATGCTTATCAGAAATTGATCAGCGGCGTGGGTGGCAAAGCTATGTCGCCGGACCAGGCCGAGCGTGAGATTCTTGCCGGATCGGGCAAGAAGTTTCACAGCGGAGTCGTGGATGCCTTTGCGAAAGCCATGGGCGAGCAGGCTAGGGGCGCGGGCGCGTAATACCACGGGATTGCAAGGTCAAAAGTCAAAGGACCCCGGCCAGCGACGAATTCTTTGAAGTAGACTCGGAGCCGGCTTCCCGCCCGCGCGCGTGCTTTCCCGGCGATTCCTTTTCTCGCAATTCTCTTTCCCTCAATTCCTGCCACATCGCTGCGACTTTGGATTTCAGGTCGGAGGTCAGCCGGTCATACGCGGCCTCGCTCGCCTCACGGAGCGGCGGGGGTTGAATCGGCTTGCCGAACATCAGTTGCAGGCCAGTAAACTTCGGAAACTTCTTATGACGGGGCCAGGCATCGTAGAAGCCCTCGATCGCGACCGGGACGATGGGAGCCTGCGTGTGAATGGAGAGAATGGCGGCGCCCTTGCGGAATACTCTCAGGTTGCCGTCGTTGGTGCGCTCGCCCTCGGGATAGAGAACCAGAATGTGTCCCTGGCTGAGGCCAAAAGCGCCGGCGCGCATGGCCGGCACCAAGTTCGCGTCGGGATCGACGACAGCCACGCGAAGCCATCGCGCCAACCGCCGCATGAATCCCTCGCCAAAAATGTCACTCGTTCCCACGGCGAAGGTATCGCGAAACAGACGATACGGCATGGCTCCCACCATCACCAGTGGATCGACATAGCTCTGATGATTCGAACAGATCAGGTAGGGGCCTTTTTCGGGCAGGTTCTCGAGCCCGCGCATCTTGAGGTGAAAGCGGTCGAGCGCGAAAAGATAAATCAGTTTCCCCAGCAAAAAGAAAAAAACTTCCGCAAAAATATTGTGGCCCGCCAATGTGAGGATCTCGGGATCGGTCACCGGCTCGCTTAGAATTGCGGACCAACCCGGTGCTGCCGCGCTGGCTTGGCCCTCGCCACGGCTCGCGCTCGAAACCACGGCGTCGACTAGGTCGCGCACGGAATAAATTTCCGCCAGTTGCGCCTCGGGTACGTCGCCGCCAAGTTGCTGCTCCAGGGCAGTCAGCAATTCGACTCGCTGCATGGAGTCGAGTCCCAAGTCGAGCTCCAGATTGTGGTTGGGACGAATCGTGTCGAGTGGAGTGCGCGAAGATTCCTCCACGATGGCGAGGGCGCGCTTTACATCTTCCCGCTCCAGCCACAGTTGCTCGTCGTTGGTGAGTGGGGGCAGCGGTCTTGCCGCGCCATCGTCCGAATCGCCGCCACGGTTTGGTTGCAGCTCCCGAACCTTCTTTTCAATCTGGAAGCGCTTTAACTTGCGCGTGGTCGTGCGCGGCAGGTCTTCCTGCCAGATGTCATAGCTGCCCAGGCGTTTGGTGGAAGCGATTTTGTGGGAGAGCGCTTCAATTTCGAGGCGGATCACCTCCTTGGAGTTGACGATCTTGCGCTCGCGCAGCAGCTCAAAGTTGGGCACGACCACGGCGTGCAGCCGTTCGGACGTGGGATCTCCGGGGCGCGCCTCCAGGGCCATCACGCAAATCTCCTTGATGTATTGCGCATGGAGGTAATGCACCTCTATCTCCTCGGGGTAGACATTTTTTCCATTGGCAAGCACGATGATTTCCTTGCGCCGCCCGGTGATGAAGAGGTTGCCTCCGGCATCGAAGTAGCCGAGATCGCCGGTGTAGAACCAGCCATCGCGAAAGACTTCCGCCGTCGCTTCCGGGCGATTCCAGTATCCCTTCATCACGATCGCGCCGCGGATGGCAATGTCGCCCGCTGGCGGCGCGCCGTCTTCCAGCGGCTTCGGTTCCACGATCCTGGCTTCGACGCCGGGAAAAGGCCGTCCGACCGAGCCAAATACGATGTGCCCCGGAGGATTGATAAAAGCGCCGCCGGAGGTTTCCGTCAGGCCGTAGGCGTTCAGAACATCGATGCCAAAGGAGTAGAAGTCGCGGGTGATGGCGGGATCGAATCGCGAACCGCCGGTTACCAGATAGCGCATGCGTGGGCCGAAAGTGGCGTGGATCTTTCCGAAGAAGAGTTTGCCGGCGTTGACTCCGACTCGGCGCAGCCCGCGGTTGAGCGCCATCAGCGTACGCACCAGCCGCAGCGTGACCTTTCCGCGCTTGTTCAACTCTTTGAAAATCTTCTCGTGAATCAGGTAGAAAAACTGGGGCACTACGCAAAATGCAGTAATGTCGCGTTCCTGCAACGCGCGCAGCAACTCGGTGGTGTTTAGCGTCTCCAGGTAGACGACGCGCGAGCCATTAAACAGGGGCAGGAAAAGGTTGGCCATCTGCGCCAGGACGTGAAACATCGGGAGAATGCCCAGCAGCGCATCCGCAGGGCCAATCTTGATCACCGCGAGCACCGAGTTTGCTTCGCCGATCAGGTTGGCGTGGGTGAGCATGACGCCCTTTGGATCGGCGGTGGTGCCCGAGGTGTAGAGCAGTGCGGCGAGGTCGTCTTCGGCGGGAACGATGGGCTCAAGGGCGGCGGGACCAGCGGCGAAGATCGAATCGAGATCGCCGGCGAAAATGGGAGCCTGGGTGCCCCATGCATCGCGTTCTGTGCGCTGAGTGGGATTCGCCGTGGGACTCGAGGTTGTCCCGGCGATCGCGGCCTGCTCCGCAGCGGCCGAAGTCATCACCAGACTGAGGTTGAGTTCCGCGACCGCTTCCTGCGCCACCGGAAAGTGCTTTACATCGCAGAACAGCAGCGAAGCTCCGCTGTCGATCAACAACTTCTTGACCTGGTTGGCTTGGAAAGCCGTGTCGAGCGGAACCGCGGTTCTGCCGGCTGCGATGATCCCTAAGTATGCCGCCACCCACCGGGGATGATTCGCCGCCAGAATCGCCACCCGCGCGTCGCGTGGAACCCGCGTCGAGAGCCAGTTCGCGACGCTCTCCGACATGCGGGTCAGATCCGCGAAGGTGACGCGCTCGACCGTCTGCTGCCGCTGAATTTCAAGGGCAATGCTGTTGGGGAACTTCCGGGCCGATTCCTGGAACCGCTGGTAGAAGGTGGGCATGTCCGAGGTGAATATACTAAAGACAGCTGGGGAAAACTAGGAACTGGGCCGATCTTAAGTTGGGGACAATTCGATGGCAATGCAGAAGATCACATTCAGTGCGGACGCGGAGCTGCTGGAGCTCGCTGAGCAGATTGCGAAAGAAAAGGGCACGACTCTGGAAGAAGAAGTTCGGCAGTGGTTGCACGACTTCGGGGAGGGTAAGTGGAAACTCCCGCCGCGAGAGCCGAAGAAGAGGAAGGTCCGCAAGTCTGCGAAGGACTGAAGCTCGCGCCGTGCGCCATCCCTGCCGCATCTAATGTGCTAGGCTTTTACTGATAGTTGGGACGCGTGTCCTCCGAAGGGTTTCTGTTTTGATCAACACATTGCTGGGCAAGATTTTCGGGACAAAGAACGAGCGCGAGGTCAAGCGCCTGCAGCCTCGAGTCGTGGCTATTAACGCGCTCGAGCCGGAGATGCAGAAGCTCTCCGACGACGAACTTCGCGACAAGACGGCGGAATTTCGGACGCGTATTCAGGAGCGTCTCAGCTCGATCGCCGACGAGCCGTACGGGGATGATCCCGATCGTCCAGACGTTCCTCTGGAGAATAGCGACCGCCAGACGGAAATTGAAGCCGAGCGCAGCGAGGTGCTCAAAGTAGTTCTCGACGAAATGCTTGAGGAGGCGTTTGCCGTTGTCCGCGAGGCGGGACGGCGCGTGCTTAACATGCGGCATTTCGACGTGCAGTTGATTGGCGGCATGGTTCTGCACGAAGGCAAAATCGCGGAAATGAAAACCGGCGAAGGCAAAACGCTGGTGGCCACGCTTCCGGTGTATCTGAACGCGCTCAGCGGACGCGGCGTGCACGTGGTTACGGTCAACGATTATCTGGCCAAGCGCGACTCCGAGTGGATGGGCAAGCTCTACAGCTTTTTGGGACTGACGGTGGGCGTGATCGTCCATGACCTTGACGACGCGGAGCGCCGCGCTGCCTACGCCGCCGACGTGACTTACGGCACCAACAACGAGTTTGGTTTCGACTATCTGCGCGACAACATGAAGTTCGACCTGCGCGATTGCGTGCAGCGCGTGCACAACTTCGCTATTGTCGACGAAGTCGATTCCATCCTGATCGACGAAGCTCGGACGCCGCTGATTATTTCCGGCGCCAGCGAAGAATCCACCGACAAGTATTACAAGGTGAATCGCATCATTCCCAAGCTCGAAAAGGGCGAAGAAATTGACACGCAGCCGGGCGAGCCCAAGATCATGACCGGCGACTTCGTGGTCGACGAAAAGCACCGCAACTGCACGGTCACCGACGTGGGCTGGGAAAAAGTCGAGAAGCTGCTGGGGATCGGCAACATCGCCGACCCGGAAAACTGGGCGCTGAAGCATCACGTGGAAACCGCCGTCAAAGCGCACGCGCTCTACAAGAAAGACGTCGAGTACGTGGTGAAAGACGGCGAAGTGCTAATTGTCGACGAATTCACCGGGCGCCTGATGCCGGGGCGGCGCTGGTCCGACGGGCTGCATCAGGCGATCGAAGCCAAGGAAAATGTGAAGATCGAGCGCGAGAATCAAACGCTCGCCACCATTACCTTCCAGAACTATTTCCGCATGTACAAAAAACTGGCGGGCATGACGGGCACGGCGGAAACCGAAGCGCCGGAATTTGACAAGATTTACCGGTTGGAAGTCCTCGTCATTCCAACCAATCGCACGCTGCTGCGCCAAGAGAATCCGGACATCGTCTACCGCACGGAAAAAGAAAAATATTTCGCGGCCGCCGACGAAATTCAAAGGCTGCACGAGAGCGGTCAGCCTGCACTGGTGGGCACGACTTCGATCGAAAAATCGGAGCGGCTTTCCGAACTGCTGAAGAAGAAGGGAATCAAGCACGTCGTCCTGAACGCGAAGTATCACGAGCGCGAGGCGGAGATTGTTGCGCAAGCCGGACGCAAAGGCATGGTCACCATCGCCACGAATATGGCCGGCCGCGGCACCGACATTCTGCTGGGCGGCAATCCCGAATTCATGGCCAAGCAGGAATGCGTGAAGAAGGGAATCGCGCAGCCGATTCGCGCCGCGCAGGGCAAGATCGAAGCCGAAGTCGACGATCCCAACCGCACGGTCTGGTACTACGCCGGCAACGAGTACGCGGTCCCGACCGACCAGTGGAACGAGATTTTTACGCGCTACAAAGCTGACACCGACCAGGAACATCGCGAAGTGATCGAAGCTGGCGGGTTGCACATCTTCGGCACTGAACGCCACGAAGCTCGCCGCATTGACAATCAGCTTCGCGGACGCGCCGGCCGCCAGGGAGACCCCGGGTCGTCACGCTTCTATCTTTCGCTGGAAGACGACCTGATGCGGATATTTGCCAAGGAGTGGGTTTCGAACCTGCTGCAACGCCTGGGCATGGAAGAAGGCGTCCCTATCGAATCGCGCATGATCACGCGCCGAATCGAGGCCGCGCAGAAAGCCGTCGAAGGGCAGAACTTCGAGGCGCGCAAACACCTGCTCGAATATGACGACGTGATGAACAAGCAGCGCACGGCGGTTTACGGCCTGCGCCGCCGCCTGCTGGAAGGGCTCGATCAGAAAGATCTCATCATCGAAGACTACGTCTCCGGGATTCTCGGCGACCTTCTCGAACGGCACTGTCCGCCTAAAGAACACGTCGCCAACTGGGACCTCAAAGCTCTGAAAGGAGCGATCTTCACCAGCTTCGGCGTCGACATCTACGCCGAAGGCCTCAAGCCGGAAGAGATGAATCGCCAGGAACTGGGCGACGCCATTTTCGACAGACTCAAACAGCGCTATGACGCGAAAGAGAAGCTGATCGGCGCCGAGGCCATGCGCTATCACGAGCGCATGATCATGTTGAGCGTGATCGACGGGCAGTGGAAAGATCACCTGCTCTCGATGGACCACCTGAAAGAGGGCATCAACCTGCGCGGCTACGGACAGCACGATCCGCTGGTCGAGTACAAGCGCGAGTCCTACGACATGTTCGAAGAGATGATGCAGCGCTTTCAGGAAGAGACGGTTCGCTACCTGTATCTGATGCAGATCATGGAGCGTCCGCCGGACTCGGGGACGAGGCCGGGCGGCCGGCCTCCCGCGGGCAGTCCGGAGGATCTGTCCGGCCAAGGGCCCGAAACCGGTGTGCCCTCAGTCATCACCGGCGGCCGGGGAGGTAATGGGCGCCCGCCGCGGCAGGTTGCTACGTCCGTCGACGAAATCGAGGAAGCCTTCCAGCGCAAGAAGAAGAAGGAACTGGAACAGGCGCGCATGGCCGGATCTGGCGACATGCAAGTCCAGCAGGTGGTGCGCTCGGGGGCCAAAGTTGGGCGCAACGATCCTTGTCCTTGTGGAAGCGGCAAGAAATATAAGAAGTGTTGCGGGGCCTGACGGCACCGTCCCGGTGGGCGTCCTTGCCCCCGCGCCGAGGGCGAGACGCCCTCGGGACAGCCGGCAAGATGCCGGCGTTACGCCTGCCCTACCCGGTAACGATCACTCGGTCGCGATGCTGGGCGTAAAATCCTCCAAGCATTCCAACGCAGGTCTCGCTGGGAGGCGACATGGTACGGAACCCTGACATTCGAAGCGGTCTAAAGTGGGCGGGCAGCGTCAGAGCGGTGGTCGCGCTCTTTTCCCTGGTACTTTTCTTTACTGTGCCTCTTCATTCGCGCTCGTCTCAGCAGGACGGGTCCTACGACCCCCGGCTGCAGAAGGCTTATCGTTTCCAGCAGGGCGGCTGGACTTACGTTCATCTGGAAGGCTCGCCATCCGAGATCGGCTTCCAGCACGGCTACCTCCTGGCGCCAGAAATTGAGGACGCCTTTCACGCCATTCAGTTCGAGGATACGCATCGAACCAAGCGGGATTGGGAGTTCTTCCGCAAAGCCGCCCGCGAGATGTTGTGGCCGCACATCGATCCCGAGTACCGGCAGGAACTGCAGGGAATCGCGGACGGAGCCACAGCGCACGGAACCAACCTCGACGTCTATGACGTGGTCGCGCTCAACGCCTTCGAGGAAGTTCCCGACTACTACGTCCCCTGGCTGAACAAGCGTGAACACGCGGTGAACGCGCCCAAGCTGGTTGCGCCCGGCAATTGCAGCGCCTTCATTGCCACCGGCAACATGACGAAAGACCACCAGATCGTGATCGCACACAACAACTGGACCGGCTACGCAACCGGTTCGCGATGGGTCATGATGTTCGACATTGTTCCGGAGCACGGCAATCGCATCCTGATGGATGGCTTCCCCGGAGTGATTACGAGCGATGACGATTTTGGCGTCAATTCGGCAGGCATCATGATCGCCGAAACCACCATCACCCAGTTCGAAGGCTGGGATCCCAACGGCAAGCCCGAATTCATGCGCTCCCGCAAGGCCCTGCAGTACGCCAATTCGATCGACGATTATGTCCGTCTGATCAAGGAGGGTAACAACGGAGGCTATGCCAACGATTGGCTGATCGGAGATCGCAAGAGTGGTGAAATCGCCTACCTGGAACTTGGTCTGAAGAACACTTCCTTGTGGCGCACCAAGGATGGCTATTTCGTGAGTTCTAATTTCGCGCGGGATCCGAAGGTGCTCGCCGAAGAGGCTCCGGCTTTTGATACCAAGGATCTTTCTTCCTCTGCCAATGCGCGGCGCGTGCGTTGGGAGCAGTTGATGCTGCAGAACAAAGGCAAAATCGACGTGGAAATGGCGGAACAATTTCTCGCCGACCATGCGGACAGCTACGAGAAGAAGGAGCAGGCCAACGAACGCTCCCTTTGCGGCCACGCCGATCGATCGCCGCGAGGAGTGAAGGAATGGGACTGGGAGCCAAATAATCCCGGCGGCGCGGTGCAAGGCAAGGCCACCGACAGCAGCATGGCCGGCAAGATGAGTCTTCGGGCCCGCGCCGGCCATCCGTGCGGGGCCGATTTTCTGGCTAAGGATTTTCTCGACCGGCATCCCGAGTATGAATGGGAGAGACCAGTTTTGCGCGACATGAAAGCGGGCCCGTGGACGACGTTTACGTCGGGACAAAAGTCCCCGAAGTGAATGCCCTGGTTGACTGTTCTGCGACGAGGGGTGCTCACGTCCAACCCCAGAGCGCGGGCGTACAATAGATACAGCAGTAGCGAGGAGGCTCCTTATGATCGCTCTGCGTCTTGTTCGTCTCATTGAGTCTCACTCCGAAGAACTAGCCGAAAGTCTTCTACACAAATTGGAACGCTCCAGCCGGGCGGCTGGCCTGCGAAAAGTTCCGCCGCAGGAGATCCGCGAACGAGCGCGTGAGATTTACCGAAATCTCAGCGACTGGCTGCTGACCAAAACCGACGAAGATGTCGAGCGCGTGTACAAACCTCTCGGCCGTCGCCGCGCCGAGCAGGGAGTCACGATGAGTGCGCTCTGCTGGGCACTCATGATGACGGAAGAGAATCTCTGGGACTTCCTGGAACTGGAAGGCATGCGCGAAAAGCCTCTGGAAATCCTGGGGGGGTTCGAGCTCTTGCGTCTGCTCGACCAGTTCTTCGATCAGGCCGTCTACTTTGCAACGCTCGGATATGAAAGCTACGAGCGCGAAAAGCAGGTAGAAGGGCGCGAGCGTCTGGTGCATTCCGCCTGACGAAGCGGCCTAGGCTTGACGGTGAGCGGTGTCGCGAGTACCGGCCAGAGGAATTGCCTACTCGGAGCCGTCGCCGCTGCATCCGCCGTGTTTAGGGTTTCCTGACACCCACTGCCCGAAATGTCATTTCCGTGGCTTGGCTGCGCGTCTTCCGTTTCCACGCGAAGAAAATGTCAGCATAGGTTTGGGTGATGTAATCCGCGTTGGTGACGCCCAGTTTTGCGGCTGTGCCATCGATCCACCGGGGTGGCCCTTCGATCTCGCCGAACCATCCGATCGGAGTCTCATCGAGCACGACGTGGCCCTTGCCGTCGCTCCACTCCGCGCGATATTTTTCATAGCGGAATGTGGTCGTGAAGCCGAGCGCGCGCAGGATGGCGTCCATCTGCTGGCCATTCTCCACGCGCGTTTCCAGTTCAATGCGTACTTTGTGGCGCCCGGCCTTGCTTTTTGCCTTGTGGGTGAGTATCCAGGTTTCTCCATACTTGCGCAGCCGCAGCAACTCACCTTGCCTGCGCAACTTCTGGCCGGGCAGGTCGTAGAGCGAATTCATTTCGTGGGTGGAGCGAGTGAGCTGTTTGAAGCCCGCTTGCTTGAGCGCCCTGGTTAGTGTGGGCGGGTTCTCAATTCGAAACTTAATTTCGATTTCCTTCGGCATGGTGAAATCTTAACCGCCGAGACGCCGAGGACGCCGAGAAAAAGCTGGGAGGGAATTTGTTGTTGATCTGAGAAGTCTTTGACAAGCAGTTCTCTTCGCACTCTGCGTCTCGGCGGTTTAAGGTTTTGGCTCGACCTCGGACTCTCGCTCCCGCCGATGGAACCAGCTCATGTGCGGCAGATCGCGCTCCACTTTTCGCCGCTTCGCGATCAGCTCCGCTGTGATCGACACGGCGATCTCTTCCGGCGTAATGGCCCCAATATCGAGGCCAACTGGGGCGTGGACTCGGTCAAATAAGTGTGCAGGCAAGCCTTCCGCTTGCAGCTCTTTGAAGATGGTGATCGTCTTCCGCTTTGATCCGATCATGCCGACGTAGCGCGCCGGAGTCTGCACGGCCCAGCGCAGCATCCGCATGTCGTCGCGGTGTCCGCGGGTGACGATCACGATGGACGACGATTCGCTCGGCGTGAGTTGCGCGGTGGCCTTGTCGAAATCCTCGGCAATCACGTGCTGCGCTTCGGGGAAGCGCTCGTGGTTGGCGTAGGCTTCGCGATCATCGACTACGGTGATGTCGAATCCGGCGATTCTCGCAACCTGGTAAAGGCTTGCCGCTACGTGGCCTGCGCCGAAAATATAAAGGTCCGCTGGAGGCAAGATGGGTTCGACAAAAATCTCCAGCGTGCCGCCGCAGACGAGGCCGGTGTCGTACTTGGGATCCTGATTGAGATCGAACGTCAGGGTGCGCGGCCGCTCCGATTCCATGACTTCGCGCGCCGCCTGCCAAACTTCGGCTTCGACGCAGCCGCCGCCGATGGTGCCGACGATGGAGCCATCGTCGCGCACCAGCATCTTGGCGGTCTTGAACGAAGGAATCGATCCGCGCACATTGACGATGGTCGCTATGGCACCGCGGCGCCCTTCTTTTCGCAGGCGGACAACTTCCTCGTACAGATCCATAGCGATGATTATGGTTCGGCGAGCGGGGAAGGTCAAACTTGGGAGTTGGCTAAGAGTCGAGCTTCGCAGGGTGGTCCGAAAAATCAAAAGCCCCGGATCATCACTCCGGGGCTACTGGTATTTCGCCAGTGGGTACTCATGACGCGGCCCGCAACATGATTGTCCCAGCTGCGATCTCCGCGAGCAACCTAATTCTAGTTCCCCGATGCACGCTCGCGCTTTTCGCTATGGAAGCATTTTCTGGAATCTCTATGCTCTCTGTGGTTAGGAATATCAGGTGTGATTTGTGCTAGCTTGTAGGGTTCAAACTTGCTGTCAGAAGTTGCAGGAGCTCTCATGAAAGCCGTTCGCATTCATCAGTTCGGTGGGCCGGAAGTTCTGGTCTACGAAGATGTCCCCGATCCGAAGCTGCGTAAGGATCAAGTCCTCATCCGGGTGCGCGCGTGCGCCCTGAACCACCTCGACCTCTGGGTGCGCAAAGGACTGCCCGGCGTCAACCTGCCGCACATTTTGGGCACCGACACCGCCGGCGAAATCGTCGAGGTCGGCGAGTACATCACCGACCTCAAGCCTGGACAGCGCGTGCTGATTGCGCCTATGCATTTCTGCAATCACTGCGCCAAGTGCGTTGCCGGACTGCAGAATCAGTGCCGCCAGTTCACCGTGCTTGGCAATGGCGTGGATGGCGGCAATTGTGAGCTCTTCGCGGTGCCCGCGGTGAACGTCATCCCGATCCCCGACTCGCTCGATTTCAATGAGGCCGCCAGCGTGCCGCTGGTTTTTCTCACCGCATGGCACATGCTTACGGGACGAGCCGCGATCCGGCCCGGCCAAACCGTGCTGGTACTGGGCGCGAATTCAGGCGTTGGGACTGCCGCTATCCAGATCGCGAAACTGTTTCACGCTCGCGTAATCACTACCGCCGGCGATGAGCGCAAAATGGAGCGCGCCCGTGAACTCGGCGCCGATTTTGTCATCAACCACTATCAGCAGAAGATTTCGCAGGAAGTCCGCAAGATCACCAACTTCGAGGGGGTTGACATCGTCATCGAACACGTTGGACTGGCCACCTGGGAAGAGAGCGTGCGGTCGCTCAAGGCCGGAGGCACGCTCGTGACCTGCGGCGCGACCACCGGACCGAAAGTTGAACTCGATCTGCGGTTTCTCTTCTCGAGGCAACTGGCGTTGCTGGGGTCGTATATGGGCACGATGAGCGAGCTGCATGAAGTGCTCGGCCACGTCTTCGCCGGACGACTGAAGTCGGTCATCGACCATACTTTTCCGTTGAATGAAATCCGCACTGCCCACGAGTACATGGAGAAGAGTCAGATGTTCGGGAAGATCGTGCTGAACCCGTAAGACTTTCACCGCCGAGACGCTGAGGACGCCGAGAAATGCCGGGCCTTGGTTTCCTCCGCGCACTCGGCGTCCTCTGCGTTAAAATATCCCCATGGCCCCAGAACTCAGCTTCGGCCCCTACGTTGATATCGAAAACGGCAAGAAGGTAGTCAAGGAACTTGTCTTCGGAGACGGCGTCCCCGAAGGCATCGTCATGACCACGCTCGACTCGACCGTCAACTGGATGCGCAAGAATTCCATCTGGCCGATGACGTTTGGGCTGGCTTGCTGCGCGATTGAAATGATGTCGATGGGCGCGTCGCGTTTCGATATCGCACGCTTCGGAGCGGAAGTGTTCCGGCCGTCGCCGCGGCAGTCGGATCTGATGATTATTGCCGGGCGCGTATCGCAAAAAATGGCTCCCGTAATTCGCCAACTCTACGAGCAGATGCCGGAACCGAAGTGGGTCATCTCGATGGGAGCGTGTGCGACTTCCGGCGGCGTGTTCAATAATTACGCGCTGGTGCAAAGCGTGAATCAGGTTATTCCTGTGGATATCTATGTCCCCGGCTGTCCGCCTCGTCCCGAGCAGTTGATCTATGCGATCACGCTGTTGCAGGAGAAAATCATGATCGAGCGCGGCTCGGTAAAGAAGGCGTTGAATCTGGTTCCAAGCGGCGAGTAGTGGAGCGACGGGCGTTTCGCCCGTCCGCCGGGCGGGGACGCCCGGCTCTCCATTTCAACCTCTTACTGTTTCATTCTGGTTGCCATCTGCCGTTCCGGCGGCGTCATCTGGTTCCAGATCGCGGTCAAATCCTTCTCTAGAATCTGATTATTCGGATCTGCCCGCAGAGCCAGCGCAAACCATAAATACGATGTGGGCAGGTCACGCGGGACGCAGTGGCCGGTGGCATACATGGTTCCGAACGCGCTTCGCGCCTTGGCATTCGATTTGGCCGAAGCGGCCTTCAGATTTTTCACTGCTTCGTCGCAGTTTTCGTGCACGCCTCGTCCGTAGAGATAGGCCTCGCCTTTGTGGAAGGCCGCGTCCCCGGTGTCAGCCTCGGCGGGCGCGGGCAATTTCGACGACTTGGCCGAGGTTACGCTGGGCTCGCGTTTCGCCGGAGATGCTGGTTTTGCTTCAGCTGCGGGCTTTGCCGGCCGGTTCGCAGTTTTGGGAGTAGCAGCAGGAGCGGTACTTGCGGGTCCGGCGTGGCCTTCCGGAACTCGTTCTTCGGGTACCGCCGCGGACGGAACCGGCGCCTGGGACGACCCCGCAGCCGCTGGTGGAGCCGCATCCTTGGCCACCGGCTTGGCCGATAGCTGCTCGGCGGGAACTTGACGGGCGCTCGACGCCGAGGCTTCCGGTTTTCGGCTCTCCGCGGCGCCGAGATAATTTGTGTACGTCCACCAACCTGCTCCGCCCAAGGCCGCAAGCAGAGCCACCATCAGGAGGATCCGCCATCCTCCGGTTTTGGGTTGTTCAGGCTCGAAGAAAGAATCCAAGCCGGAGAAAGATGGTTCCCGCAGCGAGTCTAGGCTGGGTTGATTCGGGCCAGGCCGATTCGAGATGGGCTGATTCGCTCCGGGTCGATTGGTACCGGACGGATTCAAGCTCGGCGTCGAGGGCCCGGCGAGCGGTGGTGGCATCGGTTGGCTGGAGGGCCTGGTCACGTTGCCTGCGACGATAGGCCGCTGCGGTTCTGGCACTGGCGTGCCCGCCGGTCGCCGAGCTTCGAGCAAGGTGCCGCACATTCCGCAAAAACGGAACGTAGGTGCATTATCTTCCCTGCAGTTCGGGCAAATCACAATGGTTCTCCGGATGTCTTCCCCTACAGTTTAACGCCTGCCAGCAATGTCATTACGCTCGCTGGTTCATATTAGAATGCAAGCGCGCGGTTTCCATTCATGGCGAAAACCTCTAGAGCCAAGCCCGCACCCGTCACCCAGCGCTTCGAGGCGAGGCTTGAGCGCATGCGTTCGCGCCTCAACTGGGTCATTATTTACGTGCCGTTCGATGCCGCAAAGGTCTGGGGGACGCGCGGCCAGATCAAAGTGAAGGGCGAGATTAACGGGTTCGCGTTCCGGACTTCATTGTTTCCAACTCGAGAGGGACGCCACATTCTGCTGGTCAACAAGCGGATGCAAAAGGGAGCGCGGGCCGTGGAAGGCAGCATCGCTCGTTTCCAGATGGAACTGGACCGCGAAGAACGGACGGTAACCATCCCCGATGAGCTCCAGCGCATTCTTGGCCATGATCGCTCGCTTCGGCGGTGGTATGACAAACTGAATCACTCCACCCGGAGCGACATTGCCAAGTGGATCACCGAACCTAAGAACGGCGAAGCTCGCGAGCGGCGCGCGGAACAAATTGCGGAACGCCTGCTCGCGGTCATGGAGGCGGAACGGGAATTGCCGCCTGTTTTGCAGGTGGCGTTTGCACGTCATCCCCGCGCCCGTGAAGGGTGGGATGGCATGTCCGTCTCGCGCCGTCGCGGACACCTGTTTGGCATTTTCTACTACAGAACTCCCGATGCTCAGGGTCGCCGCATCGACAAAATGCTGGATGACGCCACCACGCTCGCTGAGAGAAGGAGTGAAAGGAACCAGTGAGCGATGGTCGGTTCGCTCGTTACCAAGCCGCCAAAGTCGCTAAAAGGTCACTAATTTGTCACCTTAGTGTAAATTTTTTGCCTTGTCGCAAACGTTTGTTGACACTGGGTACTCGGACAGCGTAATTATGGTTGGCTCTGTAGTGGTGGTGATCTCTTTGATGTGACGCCGGTGACAGCACGCGTCCAGCAAGGGGTTTGGCGGCTCGCGCCAAGAGAACACCTATAACCCTTCCTCCCCGACCCGGCTTGCGCCGGGGTGCGACAACCCGCAATGCGGGTCAATTGACGTCTCTCAGGAGATTTCACTTTATGTCCCATGACACACGTAAGTGCCAACCCGAAGGAGATTCATCCATGACGATGCGCAGAAGTCAGTCGCAGATTGGTAAGGGTTTTGCCATTCTGCTCGCAGTTCTCACGTTAATGACAGGTTCTGGATTCTCTCAGCGGCAATCCGCCAGTTCACACTCGATGTTTGCGAACCGGCAGGATCTGGGTCCGGAAGATTCGTCGAAACAGATCACGGCTACAGTTTGGTTGCGTCAACGCAACAAGGCGGCTTTTGATGCTTTGGTCAAACAGATGTATGAGAAGGACTCGCCCAACTACCACCACTTTCTCACTATGGCGGAGTACAAAGCGAAGTTCGCGCCCACGGAGCAGGACGCTGCGACGGTGCGGAATTTTCTCACCGCCCACAATCTGACGGTCGCTTCGACCGAGAAGAATAACCACTACGTGATGGCGCGCGGCCGCGTCAGCGATGTGCAGAATGCCCTGAGTATTCAAATCGAACGGTACAACGTCAAAGGAACAATCGGTCGGGCGCCTACATCGGAGCCTTCCGTAGCCGGTCCAGCGGGCGCCGTGGTGGCGGCAGTACAAGTGGGCGACCTGGCGTTTTCATCGAATGCGGCTCCGGCTAAGGATCTCGACACTGGCGTTCCTTACGGTGGAGTTCCGCTCACTCCCGGCGTCAACCCCAATGGACTGTTTTTTAGCGCCAATTGTTGGCGGTCGCCTGAGAAAAAGACGTTCACCACGGGCGGCGGGTATCCAAAGGCAGTTTACCTCGGCAACCGCTATGGGGCGGACCTCGGCTCTGCTCCTCCGAACCTCCCGCCTTGCGGCTATGATTCCGCTGAACTGCAAACCGCTTACGGGCTGAACCAGGCTTACAAGAAGGGTTGGGACGGCACCGGCCAGACGATCGTGATCGTCGACGCGTATGGCTCGAATACGATCGCCGACGACGCGAACACGTTTTCGGCATTGAACGGACTTCCCGCTCTCACCTCGTCGAACTTCCAAATCTTCACCCCCAACGGACCGGTGAATTGCGGAACCGATTGCATCAACGGAAACTGGCAATTTGAAACCACTCTTGACGTGGAGTGGGCCCACTCGATGGCTCCGGGCGCCAATATCGCGCTGGTGCTGGGGGCGGACAATTCGTTTACGAATCTCGATATTGCAAACCTCTTCGCCATCGAGAACCTGCTGGGCAACGTGATTTCCAATAGTTTCGGGATTTCGGAGATCGCGCTGATCGACTTCTTCCCGTCGGAACTCGTGGTAGAGAGTTCGCTATCGGAGTTGGCGGCTGCGCTGGGCATAAACCAAGACATTTCCAGCGGCGACGATGGCGATTTTCTCGCAGTCGATAATGCGGACTACGGCATTAACTCGGTGTCTGTCGAAGCGGGATCCAGTTCTCCCTATGCGACCTCGGTCGGCGGCACCAGCACGTTCCTTACCAAGGCCGACGCGATTAAACTCCAGACAGGCTGGGGCCTCAACTTCACCCGCATCGCTGATCCCACCCCGAATCCGCCGACCATTCCCCCGCTCGCGTTTGGTTTCAACGGGGGAAGCGGTGGAGGGACCAGCGCCTTCTTCGCCAAGCCTGCCTACCAGAGTAGTTTGCCGGGTACTTTTCGCATGGTTCCCGACATCGCGATGAATGCCGACCCACAAACTGGAGTCGAGATCATCGTTACCCTGAGTCAGGTACCGGGTGGCCAGCAGTACGTGGAAGTTTTTGGCGGAACCAGTCTCTCTTGCCCCATGTTTTCCGGGCTGTGGGCCATCGCTAACCAGGCAGCCGGGGTCCCGCTTGGCCAAGCGGCGCCCTATCTGTACAGTTTGACCGGCAACGCAATCAAGGACGTGACCGCCCTCACCTCGGTCCACAATGTGGTCGGCGTCATTTACAACCCGCCGAACCCTCCAGTCTACGAGAGCGCCGATTCATTGGTGGCTCCCCTGGACGGTACCGTTGACTACCTCAGCGCACTCTACCAGAGCCCCTCTTCAACTCGTTGGGATGTGTTTACCTTTGGCACAGACTCGTCACTCACAACGGGTCCCGGATGGGACAACGTGACCGGCGTGGGCACTCCGAATGCCTTGCCGTTCATCAAGCAGGTCGTGGCGCTCTCGAAGAAATAGTTGTTGCCAGGCCATGATCGTAGTTCGCGTACTAAGACGGGCCGCCGGAGGGCGGCCCGTTTTTTCTGGCAGGAACGAGTTTTGGTCTCGCCGGTACGCGGTATTCCTGACCATCGAAAACCGCTCGTCTCCAAGTCGCAGAATCCGTATAATTGAATCGTTTTAATACAGCCCCTTTGAGCTGGAGGCGTTCGCGTGAAAATTCCGGCTGCCATTCTCGCTGTGGTCACGATGCTCGGTCCTTTTGCCGCCGCGCAAACCATCACCGTCGATGTCTCGCGCGCCACTAACCACTTTGTCCCCAGTGAAACTCTGGGCGCCGGCGTCGACCGGATACCCACCGTGGCCATCGACAAAGACCTGCTACCTCCTTCGCTCGAAGCAACGCTCGCTTCGGGGTGGCAAACAGTGTCCTACCGCCAGAACACCGAACTGGCGGTCGAAGCCTGGCACTGGAATCCGCAGGGAACATGGAGCGATCCCGCGGGCAAGGGCTATTTCACGGGCGCCTCCGTTCCTACCGAAAGCCTGCGCTACTCCTACGGGTATGCGCTGCCCCGTCGCGGTTTCACCCGCAACGACGGTACGGAAAATGTCGGCTTCTCGCGCCTCACGGACGGCGATCTCAACACTTTCTGGAAGAGTAATCCCTATCTCACGCAACACTTCACCGGCGAAAGCGACACGCTTCATCCGCAGTGGATCGTTCTCGATCTGGCGCAGCCTCAGCCCGTCAACAGCATCCGCATCGCGTGGGGCGAGCCGTATGCCACTCACTACGTCGTCCAGTACTGGACTGGCGACGATCCCATCCGAGCGCCGACTCGCGGCGTCTGGCAAACTTTTCCGCAAGGTACGGTCACTGCGGGTGAGGGCCACATCGAAGCGGTTCGCCTCGTCGCGGGTCCGGTCAGTGTTAGTGTGCGTTTTGTGCGCATTTGGATGACCGAGTCTTCCAACACCTGCGATGCCGAAGGCCCCGGCGATCTTCGCAACTGCGTCGGCTATTCCATCCGCGAACTCTATCTTGGAACTTTGACTGACGATGGTGCCTTCCACGATTCGCTGCGCCACACGCCCGATCAGGAGCAGACGACTACTTACTGCTCTTCCGTCGATCCCTGGCATGAGCCTTCGAATCTTGGCTCTACTCGTCAGGCTCAGGTCGGCTTTGACCTTTTCTTCACCAGTGGCGTCACCCGCGGACTGTCCGCCATGATTCCGGTCGCGATGCTCTATGACACTCCCGAGAACGCCGTTGCCGAGATCGCTTACATCGAGAATCGCCACTATCCGATCTCTTACGTTGAGATGGGCGAGGAAGCAGACGGGCAGTACATGCTCCCCGAAGATTACGCCGCGCTGTATCTGCAGTGGGCGACGGCGCTCCATCGGCTTGATCCCACGCTCAAATTGGGCGGGCCTTCCTTTACGGGAGAAAACAAGGACATCGAAGTGTGGCCCGACGCGAGCGGCCGAGTCTCATGGACTGGGCGCTTCATCGACTATCTGAATCAGCACGGACGCATGAAGGATCTTGCCTTCTTCTCGTTCGAGCACTATCCCTACGACCCGTGCAAAACTCCGTGGGGAGTCCTCTATGACGAGCCTGAACTTATGCGCCACATCATTCAGGTGTGGCATGAGGATGGCGTTCCCGCCGACATGCCGATGTTCGTTACCGAGGGAAATCTTTCTTCGGGTGCTAGCGAGACTTATCAGGACATTTTCTCCGGCCTCTGGCTGGCGGATTACATCGGGTCGTTGCTCGATGCGGGAGGCAAGGGCGTTTATTACTTTCACTATCTGCCTTTACAGATGGAGCCCGGGTGTAATGGATCTCCGGGAACTTTCGGCATGTTCACGGTGGACGCTTCTTACAAGATTCAGCAGCCGCTGGCGCAGTTCTTCGTTGCACAGCTTATCAACCTGGAGTGGGCGCAACCTGGCGGGGGAGAGCATCAGGTCTATTCGGCGAAATCCGATATTGACGACGGCGCTAGCCGTGAACTGGTTACCGCTTATGCTTTGAAGCGTCCCGATGGAGAATGGTCGCTGTTGGTCGTCAATCGCGACCAGGAGAACGCACATCGTGTTCGGATTGCGTTTCGTGGGGCTGCCGATCCGGGCACAAGTTTTGCAGGTCCGGTCGACATGGCAATCTTCGGCAGCGCTCAGTACAAGTGGAACCCGCCGCAGACTCGTTTCATGGCGCACGCGGAAATCGCTGCTGCGCCTACGGTCGTCGCCTATACGAACGGCACGGCTGATCCTGATGGGCCTATCGTGCGGTCAAAGCAGGACGGCAACAAAGGCACGGTCTACGATCTCCCTGCGGCGTCGGTGGTGGTGATCCGGGGAAGAATTGCAGTCTATTGAGTTGCCTTGGGCATGTTGTTTTCGACGAAGCCCCGCTTGGTTCTCACGTTCGTCTCCTTGTCGAAGCGCGGACAGAAGTGTCCGCGCCACACGAGCAGGTGCCTGGATTATCAACAGGTTTGTCCGCTTTATGACCAACGTAACCGCACGCTGCGCTTTCTTCTGCTATACTGCTGTTAACGCTTTTGCTACGGTTTGCTCGTTAAGCGGGGATCCTGTTGGATCCGCATCACCTCCGCATTTCCTGCCCGCCGTTTGGTTCCAGCGCCAATTTCATTGCGAGCGGCATGCGAACTCGGACTTGTGTCCGAGAAATCAAAAGTAAGCCCCTCCAGAAAGAACACAATCGAATGACCACATTTACCGAACTGCCCTTGTCTGCTCAATTGCAGCAGAAACTGGCGGCAGCTCAGTTCATTACCCTCACACCCATCCAGGCCCGCGCCATTTCTCCTGCCCTTGAAGGCCAGGACGTCATCGGCACCGCCCAAACCGGCACCGGCAAGACTCTCGCGTTTCTGATTCCGATCCTCGAGATGCTGCGTCAGGAGCCATCGAAAAACATCAGTGCGCTCGTGTTATTGCCCACGCGCGAGCTCGCCATGCAGGTTCATGAGCAGTACGAACAACTCCGCGACAAGAAAATGCCGAAGGCGGCGTTGGTGATGGGCGGCGTAGCCGAGAAGGGACAGATTCAGAGTCTGCGCCCCGGCTGCGAATTTGTTATCGCTACTCCGGGACGCTTGCAGGATTTCATCGACCGCAAGTTCGCCGACCTGCGTCACGTGAAAATTCTCGTACTCGACGAGGCCGACCGCATGCTGGATATGGGTTTTCTTCCGGCGATTCGGCGCATCCTGCAAATTCTGCCGCAACGCCGGCAGACGCTGTGTTACTCGGCCACCATGGAGCAGTCGGTGGCGTCTCTGGTGAACGACTACACCCACGAGCCGGTGCGGATCGCGCTGGGTTCGGTTCTGAAGCCGGCGGAATGCGTTTCCCTCGAAGCCTATGAAGTGCGGCCGTCCGAGAAACTGGATGTGCTCCGTCAGTTGCTCTATGAAGAAAAGGGACAGACCCTGATCTTCACGCGCACCAAGCGCGGCACGCAACGGCTGGCCAAGGAACTGGAGCGCGATGGCTTTTCGACCGCCCAGATTCATGGCGACCGCACGCAGTCCCAGCGCAACGCCGCCTTGAGCGGATTCCAGGAAGGGCGCTACCAGATACTGGTCGCGACCGATGTCGCATCCCGTGGCTTGCACTGCGATGACGTGGCGCACGTCATCAACTACGACCTGCCGAAGATGGCGGAGGACTTCATTCACCGGGTTGGGCGCACCGGGCGCATGGGCGCTCCGGGGCGAGCGTCGACTCTGGTCACGGGCGTGGAGGTTCTTGACCTTCGGAATATCGAACGCACGTTGAAGCTGCGGATCGAACGGAAGCAGGTGGATGCGTCAGCGAGCGAGCAGCGGCCGAAGCGGTTTGTTGAAAATACGCTCGCATCGCGCACTTTGACGGCTTTGCCCGGTGAGGTTTTTGTTTAGGTCTTGGGGAGCGCCGGGCGTCCCGCCCGGCTGGACGGGCGAGGACGCCCGTCCCTCCACTAATCTGGCGTTTAGCGATCGACTTCCTTGCTGTGCGGTGTGAGGATCTCGATGGAGTTCGGTTCGTCGTCGCTTCCAATGCCGAACAGCGCGGCTTGCTCCGCGGCGTGCTCCCGCATGATACGCAATTCTTCGGCCTCGTCCACCACTCCGCCTTCCGGTTTTTCTTCTTTGCGCTGGGTCTTGCGCTCGTTCTTGTCGCGCTGTTTCTGCTGACGCGCTTGCTCTTTTTGACGTTTGCTAAAAGTCGATCGGCCTCGTGGCATGCACTAACCCCCGTATTTATGATGTCATTATTGCGGCCGGCCACAAGCAGCTTCTGTAGATTGGCCTGGCTTTTGTCCTGGAATCAACCACTGGAATCAAGCAGAAGATTGCAGCAATCTCTCGTTTGTTTCGAGTGTTCATCCTAGTATAACCTCCAGCCGAGTCGCAGCGCACGCCGA
>CAWABC010000039.1:0-24582 GCA_963780105.1 uncultured Acidobacteriaceae bacterium | reverse complement strand
CCATGTCACTTCTCCATAAACGACGGCAGGCTCTCGGGTGCTTCGGCCTCGACGTGCTTCTTGCGCGACTGCTTCGGTTCGCCACCGGCCAGCTTGGCGATCATTACTTCCATGTCGGCAACACGCTGCTTGAGGGCTTCCTTTTCCTCGTCAGCCGCATTGGCAGCAGTCGAGGCGATCCAGTCAGCCGCCTTCTGGCTGAGTTCGTGACCACCCATGATAGCCTGTTTTCCGCTGTCGGGCAGGGTCGCCAGTTGCTCGACCGTGAAGACGTTGCGGTACTTCAGTTCCGCGATCATCGAGGGCTTCGTGAACAGGAACGGGAAGTTCTCCAGCGGGGTACCGCCAGCGGCTTCCACTTGCCCAGACTTCCAGTCACGGTACTTGGCGGCGAGGATCGGGCGACCCTGCGTGTAGCGTTTGGCGTGGTCGACGATGCTGGTCAGCTTCGACCCCGGCGCGTGGACGGTGATCATGTCGATGTCGTCGTAGATCGGGCGACCGGCCTTGGTGCTGGCAGACGGGTTCAGCACCGGTTCGGTCTTGAAGGTGACGTACAGGCGTTCATCCGCATCGTAGATCTTCGAGTCCGGCCCGTTGCCAAGGGTCTGGAGCGGGCTGAAATCCTGCGGAATGCTGCTGATGTCGAAGGTGGGCATTTCCTGATTCATTTGAATTTTCCTTTTGAGTGGAATGCTTGGGAAACGGGGCATACCTACCCGCTACTACACAATAGGCGTCGGCGTGCGAAGTGCGTTGACCGTTGCTTGTTGTTGAAGACGTGGAGCACCAACCAGTGGCCGCGGCGCACCCGGCTGACCCATGGGGAGTGGCTGACCCATCGGTTGCCGCGGCGCACCGACCATGGCACGCTGTGGCCCCATCGGCTGCTGCATGGGAGCCTGCTGCTGGCCGAAGCCGGTGTATGGCCCCATCGGCGCGAGAGGTGTCTGCGCTGCCGCCTGCTGCGGATCACCCGGCACCAGACCAGCCGCCTTGCTGATGTGATAACTCAGCGGGTCGAACTTCTTCTGGAACTTGAGGATGCTGTTGAAAAACCCCATGGTCGGCTCCTTAGTTAAAGCCTAGTGTGACATCGTAGGGGCCGTCTGCCAGTGCGGGCCACGACACCATGTCGAAGATGAAATAGCCGCCAGCATCGATAGGCTCCAGTTCAATGATACCCTCCTGCGTGCCGACGAAAACGCTGTCACCAATCCGCAGACGGGAGAGGGGGCCAGCGTGGTTCACCCCATCCTTGTCGATCTCGTTGATGCGAACCTGATTGGGCATACTGACGCTTCCCGCGCTGACGTAGCCCGACGCCGGAACACCGGCATTGGTCAGGTAGTTGTAGCGGGCAGACACGATACGGACGCCGGGGCCAGCGGCAACTGCACCACCATAGGCATTCGTCGCAGTGACCCGACAGATGACCACGCTTGCCGAGGTCGCCTGCCTGCACGGTGTAGGTGTTGGTCGTTGCTCCGGAGATCGGGTTGATACCGCTGATACCACTGGTAGGTGTAGGTGATCGGCGCGGTGCCTGTCCATGTGCCGTGTGGTGGTGGTCAGAACCGATCCAACCTTGGCATCACCGGTGGTGTCGGGAGCCACGGTATTGACCGGAGCATCTCCAGCGACCGGCGTGAGATCAACTGCATAGACGCCACCCCGCGGGCCAATGCGTGTGCCGCCGAGATAGACGTCACCGGCCACGGACGTGGTGTTCACCTGAAGCACCAGACCCTCGGTGGCGTTGAATGGCAGACCCATGAAGTAGTGTGTGATGGGCGGCGGGCCGACCTGCAGCGTGCCGTCGTTATCAACTTTGAACCCGTTTACGTATTTCGTGGGCATGACTATGGCTTCGGAATGGAGATGTCGGCGATACTACTTTTTCCGGGACTTTTCCGGGACTTTTTCCGGGACGATGAGAGACGCGGCAAGCCGCGTCGTTACCGAGCACGGGTCCGGCGAGTGAGGGGGCGATTCGAATCTGGCCGGTCAAAGCTGCTGGTTTGACAATCGTGCCTGCCTCCACGTAATTTCGAATTTTGCGAGTGGATCGAGGAGGCAGGATGAAGTTGCGCTCAGCTTCTCTACAAACGATTGTCGCCGGTTTCGTGCTGTGCTCGGTCGCTCTCGGCCAGGATCTGGCTTCCTTCGAGAAGCGCACCACCGTGAAAAAACTTGCCAACGGCCTCACCATCATCCTCTGCGAGCGGCCGGAGGCGCCGGTCTTTTCGTTCTTCACGCACGTGGATGCGGGCTCGGTGCAGGACCCGCTGGGCAAGACGGGCCTGGCGCACATGTTCGAGCACATGGCGTTCAAGGGAACGGACACGATTGGAACGCGCGACTATGCCGGCGAAAAAGTCGCGCTGGCGAAAGTCGAAGATGCGTATGCCGCTTTCATTGCCGAACGCGACAAGCCGGTGGACCGCGACGAAGCAAAGCTCAAGCAGCTTGAACAAAGCTGGAAGGACGCGGTTGCCGCCGCCGACAAGTTCTCCGCGCCCTACAACAATGAATTTGGCAAGATCGTCGAAAGCGAGGGCGGAGAGGGCATGAACGCTTTCACCGATTACGATGAGACCGGCTACCACTACTCGTTTCCCATCAATCGCCTGGAATTGTGGGCCTATCTGGAATCGGAGCGCTTCCTGCATCCTGCGATGCGGCAGTTTTACAAAGAGCGCAACGTGGTCATCGAAGAGCGGCGCATGCGGGTCGACAGCAATCCCATCGGCAGGCTGCTCGAGCAGTTCACGCAAGAGGCATTCGCGGCGCATCCGTATCACCGGCCGACCATCGGATGGATCTCGGACCTGAATTCTTTTTCGGCGACCGACGCGCAGAATTTCTTCGATAAGTACTACGTGCCTTCGAACATGGTCGTGACCGTGGTTGGAGACTTCAAAGCTTCGGAAGCGATGCCGATTGTGGAGAAGTACTTTTCGCGAATTCCGGCGCGCCCCAAACCCGACACGGCGACGACCACCGAGCCGGCGCAGAATTCCGAGCGGACGGTCGTGCTGCACGAACAATCGCAGCCACTCTATCTCGAAGGCTATCACCGCCCCGATTACCGCAGCCCGGACGACCAGGTCTACGACGCTATTGCCGACTTGATGTCGAACGGGCGAACCTCGCGGCTTTACCGGGCGCTGGTCCGCGACAAGCAGATCGCGTCGGACTCGGCGGGATTTAGCGGACTGCCGGGGAATAAATATCCGCACCTGTTCGCGTTCTATGCGTTCCCGATTCCGGGGCACAAGCCGCAGGAAATGGCCGATGCGATTCATGCGGAGATTGAACGGCTGAAGAAAGAAGACATCTCGGATGAAGAGCTGAAGATGATCAAGACGCGAGCCAAAGCGAACCTGATCCGCTCGCTCGGATCGAATGAGGGTCTGGCGTCAGAACTCGGACTCTATCAAGCGCGCTATGACGACTGGCGAGAACTGTTCCGCTCGGTCGACCGGATCGAAAAGGTGACTAAGGCGGACATACGGCGGGTCGCGAATCAGACGTTTGTGCCCGATAACCGGACGGTGGGGATTATCGAGTTTGCGCCTCCGTCTGGACCGCCCGGAGGACAACCGACTATGGTTACGCCCCCGCAAGGAGGTGGACAGTGAAGCGCGCCCTCCTTTCCTTCTTCGCTCTGGCCGTTTCCATCGGATTCTTCGGCGGCAATTCGCAACTGTCGGCGCAGACGCAGCCCTGGCAGCAGATATCGATTCCCCAGCTGCCGGCGTTTCATCCGGCACAGCCGAAGCGCATCCAGTTGCCAAATGGCATGGTGATTTTTCTTCAGGAAGACCACGAGCTTCCGACCGTTGACGGCACGGCTCGCATTCGAGGCGGCGAGCGTTCGGTCCCCGCGGACAAGACGGGGCTAACCGATATTTATGGTGAAGTGTGGCGCACCGGCGGCACGAAATCCAAAACCGGCGATCAACTCGACGATTATCTGGAGCAGCGCGCCGCCAGGGTTGAAACCAACGGAGGCGTCGACTCGACCATCGTGAGCTGGTCGTGCCTGAAAGAAGATTTCGACGACGTCTTTCGCGTGTTCGTGGATCTGCTGGAGAATCCGGAGTTCCGCTCCGACAAAATTGAAATTGCGCAGAAGGGGATGTACGACGGCATTTCGCGGCGCAATGACGAGTCCGAGCAGATTGCGGGACGGGAAGCGGCGAAGTTGGTGTACGGGGCAAACAATCCGTATGCACGGGTCGCCGAGTATCGAACGGTGGCAGCGATCACGCGCCAGGACCTGGTCGAATGGCACGGCAAGTACGTCCACCCGAACAATATCATCCTCGGCGTAGTTGGCGACTTCGACTCCGCAAAGATGGAAGCTCGTCTGCGCGAGGCTTTCGCGTCGTGGCCGCGGGGGCAGGCGGCCGGCGATTCGGAGATCAAGCTGGAGCCCGCAAGACCGGGATATTATCAAGTCGAAAAAACCGACGTCAATCAAAGCCAGATTCAAATGGTGGCGGCGGGCATTACGCGCAGGAGTCCGGATTACTTTGCGGTCTCGGTGTTTAACGAGGCTTTCGGCGGAGGATTTTCCTCTCGGCTGTTTAACGACATTCGAACCACGAAAGGCCTGGCCTACGCTGTCGGCGGCGGAGTGGGTACGAGTTGGGATCATCCTGGGATGTTGCGGCTGATGGTGAGCACCAAAAGCAAGACCACGATCGTATCCATTCAGGCGCTTGATGAAGAGATCGCCGACCTCCCCAAACGCCCCATCGACGATAAGGAAATCAAGCGCGCCAAGGATGCCATTCTGAATTCTTTTGTCTTCCGTTTCGATTCACCGGCGAAGGTTTTGCAGGAAAAGATGGCTTATGAATTTTATGGCTATCCGCTGGATTTTCTGGAGAACTTCCAGAGAGGGATCGAAAAAGTCACGAAAGAAGATGTAGCGCGGGTCGCGGCGAAGTATATCCACCGCGAACAGATGGCGGTGCTGGTGGTGGGCAACGTCGGCGAATTCGACAAGCCGTTGTCGTCGCTCGGGACGGTGAACAAACTGGATATTACAATTCCGGCGCCGCCACCGGGGCTGATGCCGGAGCAGGGCGAGCACCCGTAAGCGGGCGCCAGCCTATAATGTTTGCTCCACCATGTCGTCCCCCAGGCAGACTCTTCCGCCGCAATCCCGAATCAAGGGCCGTGCCCGCCGCTTCTGGCTTCGCCTGAGCGATGGAATGGCTCTTCGCCAGCTCTGGTCGCAGTTTGAAAAAGACGCGCGCTCGAGCTACCGCCTCTACTCGGCGGGGCTGGACAATCTGCCGGCGGAGCCATCCCGATTGCGACGGGTCTGGCGGAGGGCGAAGGCGCTGTTCTGGGCGATCCTGGAAAAGCTAACCCCGGCGCGACGCGTGCTCCTGCTGCTGGCGCTGATTCTGCTGTTCTTTCCTACCGGCGGGGCTACTTACACCAGCGGCAACCATCGCGTCGAGGTCAATGGACTGGACTTGCATTTCTGGGGCGGGTTGTTGATGTTCGTCGTCCTGCTGCTGGAGTTGGCGGACCGGGTGGTGATGAAGCGCGACCTGGAGATCGCCAAGGACATTCAGGCGTGGCTGTTGCCGGGCGCGCCGCTGCAGATTCCGGGATACCAGATTGCTTATGCGACGCGTCCGGCAAACACGGTGGCGGGCGATTACTACGACGTGATCCTACGGCCCGGCCGCGTACCAAGTGAAGGCCGCATTCTGTTTGTGGTGGCGGATGTGGCGGGAAAAAGTATTCCGGCGGCGATGCTGATGGCGACCTTCCAGGCCAGCCTGCGGACGTTGTCGACGAGCGGCGTCGCGCTGGCGGAGCTGGTGGCCGGCGTGAATCGCTATGCCTGCTCGAACAGCCTTGGCGGAGTTCGCTTTACCACCGCCTTCTTCGCCGAGCTGGATCCGGCAACCGGCGACGTGGTCTATGTCAACGCGGGGCACAACGTTCCGATTCTGCGGAAGGCTTCGGGCGCGCTGGAACGGCTGGAGAGCGGGAGGCATTCCGGTAGGGATTTTCGCGGAACCGCGCTACGAAGTTGGAACGACTCGCCTGGAGGGCGGGGACTGGCTGGTGATTTTCACGGATGGGGTCGTCGAAGCGGTCAATAGGAAAGATGAGGAATACGGCGAACCGGAATTGATACGACTGGTGGATCGCGAGGCGCGGTCAGCTCCAGCAGAACTGCTGCACCGCCTGCTAGCGGAATTAGATCGGCACGTGGGCAACACTCCGCAGCACGATGACATCACTTGTTTGCTGCTGAAGCGAACCTGAGTTCTACCGCCGAGACGCCGAGAACGCCGAGAAAAAACGAGGAAATTCAAAACCTTCACCCTGCGGCCATCGCGATCAGGAAAGTGGACCTTTCAATTCAATGCCTGAGCGCCAAGCCCGGATTGGGAACCTTGCAATCTCCTGTGTTTCCTTGATTTTTCTCGACGTACTCGGCGTCTCGGCGGTTTGAAAATTTCCACTGGCGCAAGAAGAGCAGAGGCAACCGTTCCGAGGATTGTGGCGGCATCTAGCGGGAAGTTCGGTGAAGATGGAGATTGGGGCAACTGTCAGAATTTGTCAATCTGGGTGGCTGAAAGTGTCATACTGGGAGAATCCAGAGGCGACCGGCGGTGACTCTCTCCCAGACTCCGATGAAAACACGGAATTTACCGCCATGAGAACACGTGACTACGGTCACTTGGGCCATTGGCCCTCAGAGTGCGATATTACGGACGTTGGTCATCCAACCAAAACTGTCAAACGGAGACGAGGACAATTTCAATGCGGAAACAAAAAGGCTTCTCACTGATCGAACTGCTGATTGTTGTGGCGATCATTCTGATCATCGCCGCGATTGCTATTCCAAACCTGTTGCGTGCCCGCATTGCGGCGAATGAATCGTCCGCGGCGGCTTCCATTCGTACCATCGATACGGCTGAGTTGTCGTATCAAAACGCTTATCCAGCTACGGGCTACTCTGCAACCTTGGTCGCCCTGGGACCGGCCGACACTGGCGCTTGTGCTGCTGGCCCGGCGGTAACCAATGCCTGCATCATTGACGCCGTGCTCGCTAACAGCGGCGCGGTCGCCAAGAGTGGTTATAACTTCACGGCTGTTGGCAGCGGCGGCCCTCCAGCTAACCAGTTCTATGCCACGGCGATTCCACTCAGCAACTCCACGGGTATCAAGGCCTTCTGCGGCACCGACGATAACGTTGTCCGTTTCGTAACTCCGTCGGCGCCGCCATTGGCGGGCGCGATGCTTGCTTGGCTCTGACCCCGATCGGCAATTAACTTCGCCAGTCACGGGTCCTTAAGTAAACCAGGAGTTGGGGAATACCGGGAAGTCCGGTATTCCCTTTGGTTTTTGACCTGATGTTCAACCTCGAAGTTCAAGCCGGAATTTCCGAGTTATAGCAACTCCCTCGGCAGTTTGTGTCAAGACCCACCAACCGTCCCCCGAGCTCGGGATAAAGAAGTTGGAGCATTGTTGGTGACGGCTTATTGATGAGTGACTTCCGCGATCCCCCAGCACCAACCAATTGGACCCTGACGTGCAACCTAGTTATTCCGGAAGCGCGGCCTCTCTGGTTGGGCCGGAAGCCTGGAGATTAAGATGAAGAGCAAGAAGGGGTTTTCGCTGATCGAATTGCTGATCACGGTGGCGATTATTCTGATCATCGCGGCCATCGCATTGCCCAACTTGCTGCGGGCCCGAATTGCGGCGAATGAGTCGTCCGCAGCCTCCTCCATGAGGACGATTGCCACTGCAGAAATAAGCTACAACACGGCGTACCCCACGATAGGCTATCCGGCGACCCTTGGTATCCTGGGACCAGCCGACTCGGGTGCTTGTGCTGCTGGCCCGGCAGCAACCGCTGCGTGCATCATTGACGCCGTGCTGGCCCAGGGCAGCAAGAGCGGTTATACGTTCACCGCTACCCAAGTGGGAGCAGGCGCGCCTTATGGAAAATACGTCGGCACAGGGGTTCCGCTGAGCAGCTCAACGGGCATCAAGGGCTTCTGTGTGACTGAGGACAACGTCGTTCGCTTCATCACTCCGGCTGGTGCTGCACCGGATCATGCCACTTGCCTGGGCGCAGGTTACGATCCAATAGGGAAGTAGATCGCGGTAGGATGACCAAAATCGCGAAGATTCTCCACCACGGTTGACCATATTACTTTCGATATCCCCCGTGGCGTCGCGCCACTACACAACTCCGGCAGCTTGCATATAATTTTCCTGTCCAACTTTGTCCCGGCCGAAGTTCCTAAGCGCGACAAAGTCCTGAATGACCATGATTGCCATTGAAACAATCCATCTAGAGAAGACCTACGCGGTGGGTTTCTGGCGGAAGAAACCGCGCGTGGCGCTGCGTCCACTGGATCTCACGGTGGAAGAAGGTGAAATCTTCGGCTTTCTGGGCCCCAACGGGGCCGGCAAGACCACCACCCTCAAGCTGCTGATGGGGCTGGTGTTTCCCACCGCGGGATCCGCCCGCATTCTGGGTTTTGAACTCGACGATCCGCGCATGAAGGCGCAGATTGGATTCCTGCCCGAGCAGCCCTACTTCTACGACCATCTAACCGCAAGAGAACTTCTCAACTATTATGGGCAGCTTTCTGGAGTTCCGGCCAAGGAGCGCTCGGCGCGAGTGGAGCGAATGCTGGCGCGGGTGGGACTCGGCGATTCGGCGGGAATGCAATTACGGAAATTCTCCAAGGGCATGTTGCAGCGGGTGGGGCTGGCGCAGGCGGTTCTGCACGACCCAAAAGTGGTCTTTCTCGATGAGCCGATGTCGGGACTCGATCCCATGGGACGCCGCGAAGTTCGCGACCTGATGGAAGAACTGAAGCAGCAAGGCAAGACCGTGTTCTTCTCCACCCATATCCTCTCCGACGCCGAGGCGTTATGCGACCGGGTTGCAGTGATCCATCAGGGTGAACTGCGGGGCGTGGGCCAGGTGGCCGAATTGACCTCGTCGGTGGCAGCCAAGGTTGAGCTGATTTGGAATGGAAGCGCGGTTCCGGCTGGGTTCAGCGCGCTGGGCGCGGAGTGCCACGTGATTGGAGAGACGATCCGTGCGGTCGTGCCCGAAGCGCAGCAGGAAGCAGCATTGGAGATCCTGCGGAAAGAGCGCCTGCGGCTGATCTCGCTGACGCCCGTGCGTTCCTCGCTGGAAGAGTATTACCTGCAGAAAGTGAATCCGGCGGCCAAATCGGCGGAGGGGGCGAGATGACTCGAATCGTGCACATCGCCGCTAACACATTTCGCGAAGCGGTACGCGACCGCGTTCTTTATAACCTGATTGCCTTCGCGCTGCTGCTTTCCGGAGCCGCAATTCTAGTGGGGCAAATCTCGATTGACATCGAGCGCTTGGTCGTGGTGAACCTGGGGCTGACGGCGGTCTCGCTGTTCGGCGTGGTGATCGCGATTTTCATCGGCATCGGCCTGGTGTCGAAAGAGATGGAGAAGCGCACGCTCTACACCGTGCTTTCGCGCCCGGTGCGGCGCTGGGAATTCATCGTCGGCAAGTTCTTTGGGCTTACCGGGACGCTGGTGGTCAATACGTTCTGCATGGCTATCGGAGTATTCGCGGCGCTGCTCTATGTGTCGCACAAGTTCCAATCGTCCGATGCCTGGATCCTGGTGGCGTTGTTCTTCATTGTGCTGCAGTTCCTGATTCTGTGTTCGCTGGCGCTGCTGTTCTCGTCGTTCTCTTCCCCGCTGCTGTCGGCCGTGTTTGCCTTTTCGCTGTTTGTGATCGGCAGCTTTGCCGAGGACCTGCGCGGGTTCGCCGGAATGTCGCATGGGCTTACGCGGTGGCTGGCGACAGGCGCGGCCTACCTGGTGCCGAACTTCTCGGCCCTGAACGTAATCGGGCAGGTCGCACATGAACAACCCATCGCTCCGCATCTGATTGCGTACAACACGGCCTATGCGCTGGCGTATTCGGCGATGGCGATCTGTGGCGCGGTGCTGATCTTCGAGCGCAGGAACCTGAAATGAACGGCTCGCGCAAAGTCACGGTCACGGCCAGCGTCCTGCTGCTACTTTCGCTGGTTGGATCCATTCTGCTCTTGCGGCGGCTCGACCAGATACGGACTCACGCTACGCTGGAAGACGTCCTTTATTTCAACTCGCCGAAGTGGGTCAAACGCCTGAGCCTGGGCTATGACGGGTTGCTGGCCGATATCTACTGGACGCGAGCCGTGCAGTATTTTGGCGGCCGACACTCGGCTGGAGCCGCAGACTTCAAACTGTTGGCTCCGCTGCTGGAAATCACCACCGCACTCGATCCCAAGCTGACCGTGGCCTACCAGTTTGGGGCAAACTTCCTGTCACCCAGTCCGCCGGAGGGTGCAGGCATGCCCGACAAGGCAGTCGACCTGGTCGAGTCTGGCATCCGGAATAATCCCGAGAATTGGAAGTTGTATTACGAGCTGGGCTTCATCTACTACTACATGAAACCTAAGAATTACGCGAAGGCCGCCGAGGCCTTCGAGCGCGGCACCAAGGCGCCGAATGCGCATCCGTTCCTGCGCGTGTTGGCGGCTCAGATGGCGCAGCACGCGGGCGAGATTCAGACATCACGCATGTTATGGCAGGCTGCCTATGCCACCACGCAGGACGATCATATCCGGAAGAACGCGGTCGCGCACTTGCGGGCCCTGAAGGTGGATGAGGACATCACGGAACTCGATAGATTGGTCGCTCAGTACCAGCAACAGACGGGAGTGCTGCCGTCGAGCTTCAATGTAATGATCGGAGCGGGTATTCTCCGCGGGGTGCCAGTGGATCCTAATGGGAAGCCCTACAAACTGATGGCGGATGGCCGTATCGAGTTGCGAAGCCCTGATGATTTCCCCTTCGTGGAGAAGGGGCTGCCGCTCGGATACACACCAGGGCGGCCAAAGATCGAGTAAGCGTCTTACCCCGGCTTTTGGCTTCTAGCTTTTGGCTCTTAGCGAACGCCCAGGAGCTAACCGCGGCTTCTCCATTTTGTTAGCATGTCTGGCGTGTCCTCTAGTTTCCCCCAACAATTCTTGAGAGCGTTACGCCGGTGGTGGGGCGAACAAGCGAGCGAGAAGGGCGCCTGGAGCGCGACTTCCCTACTGGCACGAAATCTGGGGACCTTTGTGCGCGAGTCGACGCCCGAGCGCCGGCGCCGGCGCTATGGCGACATGGAGTACGACTGGGAAAATCGCGTCAACACGACCAGCGGCACCGTGGGATGGCGGGCGCGGTTGCTGGGATTGTTTTATTCGCCCTATCAACCCACCGACCCGGGGTTGTTTCGGGAGATGATGGCGGGCCTGCCCATCGAGTTCGATCGATTCACCTTCGTCGATCTCGGTTCCGGCAAGGGGCGCACGCTGCTGATGGCTTCGGAGTACCCGTTTCAGAAGATAGTAGGAGTGGAGTCGATTGCGGAGCTGCATCGCGCGGCGGAAGAGAACATTCGCCTGTACCACCCAGCGCAGCAGCGCTGCAGGCAGATCGAATCCGTGCTCGCGGACGCGCGCGAATTCGAATTGCCGGAGGAGCCGCTGGTGCTCTACCTTTTCAACCCGCTGCCGGAGCGCGCATTCTCCGAAGTTCTCGAGCGGCTGGAGAAATCGCTGTTGCAAGCCCCGCGCCCGGTGTGGGTCGTCTATCACAATCCCGTGCTGGAAGCCGCCCTCGGCAAGTCCGGTTTCCTCGAAAGAGCCTCTCGGACGCCGCAATATTCCGTGTACCGGACGAAATCATCGGCACGTTCTTCTTCTGTCCGCTGAGTTGGACAATAAAACAGGTCAGCCCTCGGGGTGCACTACCTGCAGCCCCAGCAGCTTCTCAAACGGATCGAAATCGTGGTCACGGTGCAAGAGTCTGTGACCGGACATCAAACAGAACGTAGCGATCCAACAGTCGATCGTCTTCCGAACGGTATAGCCTTGCTCACGGAGGATGCGGTAGTTCCGCGCTGCTTCGATCGCCAGTCCGGGGCCGCCAGTTGGGAACACCTCAAATTTCAAGAGTTCATCGCGGACCTGCTTGAACGTGCTTTGATCACGAATCCCCTGCAGTACTTCGCATAGGATGAGGTCGGTTAGTCCCAGGCGTTGCTGCTTCAACGCCCGGTCGAACCACGCCGTTTCGAGGTTTGATCTGCCTCCAAAATAGTCAATCCACACAGTCGTATCGACGATGACCATACGCGGTTACTAAAACACCCGTCCCCGGCGGGACTCCTCGAGGTTGCCTTCCCATCGCACCTTGCCTTTGAGCTGTCGGATCGACTGCTGGGCATAGGTTTCGACGAGCAAGCGCAAACCGGCTTCCACCGCAGCCTTCTTGGTGCGGGCACCGCTGTGCCGTATTGCTTGGCGCATCAGGCTGTCGTCAATATCGATATTGGTCCGCATTCTGTCGTCTCCTGATGTGTAGTATTATCACAATTATGTGTATCATGCAAATTCCCGGGCCAGTCTACCCTGCCGTCGCTTCTTTCGATTGAAGATTCACGACCGGACGAACTACCATATCCCTATGCCAGTTGACATCGAAGCTCCGGTCTCCTCCTACACCCGCATTCGCGCTCCCCGCGGTACCACGCTTTCCTGCAAAGGTTGGCAGCAGGAAGCAGCCATGCGCATGCTCATGAACAATCTTGACGAAGAGGTTGGCGAACGGCCTCAGGATTTGGTCGTCTATGGCGGCACGGGCAAGGCGGCTCGCAACTGGGATTGCTATCACGCCATCGTCCGCTCGCTGAAGAATCTTGAGAACGACGAGACGTTGTTGGTGCAGTCGGGAAAGCCGGTGGGCGTGTTCAAGACTCACGACTACGCGCCGCGCGTGCTCATTGCGAACTCGAATCTGGTCGGGCATTTCTCCAACTGGGAGAAGTTCAACGAACTGGAGCGCGCCGGGTTGATGATGTTCGGACAGATGACGGCTGGGTCATGGATTTACATCGGCTCGCAAGGGATTGTGCAGGGGACTTACGAAACGTTCAACGCCGCGGGCGACAAGCATTTTGGCGGCGATCTGAGCGGGAAGCTGATCGTCTCGGGCGGCATGGGTGGCATGGGTGGCGCGCAGCCGCTGGCGGCAACGATGACGGGCGCGGCGTTTCTTGGGATTGACGTCGATCCCGAGCGCATCAAGAAACGGCTCAAGACGGGGTACTGCGATTTTCTCGTGACCACACTGGATGAGGCGCTGCGCATTCTGAAAAATGCCGTCCGCAAGAAAGAGAACGTTTCGGTCGGGCTCGTGGGCAATTGCGCGGACATCATTCCGGAACTCGCCGAACGCGGCGTGGTGCCGGACATTCTCACGGATCAGACCTCGGCGCACGATCCGCTGAACGGCTATGTGCCGAACGGCATGACGTTCGAAGCGGCGCTCGAACTGCGCAAGCGCGATCCGAAAGCGTATCAGGAGCGGTCGCTCGACGCCATGGCGAAGCACGTGGAAGGCATGCTGCGCTTGCAGAAGATGGGCGCGATCACGTTCGACTACGGCAACAACATTCGGACGTTTGCGTTCCAACGCGGGGTTAAGAATGCTTATGATTTTCCGGGATTTGTTCCGGCTTATATTCGTCCGCTGTTTTGCGAAGGGCGCGGGCCGTTCCGGTGGGCGGCGCTTTCGGGCGAGGCTTCGGACATCGCCGTCACCGACGAACTTGTGCTCGAACTTTTTCCCGAGAACCGCAGCCTGCGACGCTGGATTGAACTCGCTCGCAAGCGCATCAAGTTTCAGGGACTGCCGGCGCGCATCTGCTGGCTCGGATACGGTGAGCGCGCGCGGTTCGGGCTGGCCATCAATGAACTGGTGAAGAAAGGCACGATCAAAGCTCCCATCGTGATGGGACGCGATCACCTAGATTGCGGCTCGGTCGCGTCTCCGTTCCGCGAAACCGAAAGCATGAAAGATGGCTCGGACGCCGTAGCCGACTGGCCGCTGCTGAATGCGCTGCTGAATACGGCGGCGGGAGCGTCGTGGGTTTCGATCCACAACGGCGGCGGCGTGGGTATTGGCTATGCGCTGCATGCCGGGCAGGTCACCGTCGCCGACGGCACCGACGCAATGGCCAAGCGCATCGAGTGCGTGCTGACGACCGATCCGGGCATGGGCATCATTCGACACGCCGATGCGGGATACGACCAGGCGAAGGAGTTTGCGCAGAAGACGGGCGTGAAGGTGCCGATGGGGACGTAACTTTCAGCTGTTAGGCAAGCTAGTGTCAGCTGGGTGAGCCGCGCACGCCGATCTTCCTCGGCCAGGTTGATCCTTAGCTCCCTCCAAAGCACCACGAACCTCTGCGAAGCCGGTTACTTCCTGGGCAGGAGGTCGCCAGCGGCGAGGACATAGGTGGTCACCTTATCAAGCTTGATATTAAAACGCTTGGAAGTAAGAGTAACAGCTCCGTCACTATTGCTCATGGACTCCACGTTCGTCATCAAGACGCGGTGTTTCGAAGTGCCAGATGACGGCGAGGGCAACGCGACGCCCTGATCCTTGTCCGGGTCACGGCTGGGAAAGGGCTGCGAATCCGGAGGGGCATTCTTGTCGGGGTAGGCGCCCATTCCATTCCAATTTCTCACGCTCTGTGCGGCACCCGGTGGCTCGTACGAGAGATCCGGAGGCTTCATCGTCACCACGGGATAAAACCATGCGGTCAAGTAAACCTTGATGGGCGCTGCGCCATTTTTCCACTGCGCGGAGTCCATGCGAATGGCGAGGCGGGATGGGTCGGTTTTAGATTTCTTCACGGACTCGGTAACTTCTCCGGACAAGATGGCGCCCCGCGGGACTACGACGCCATCGACTAGGGTGGCGACCAAAAGTTTGGCTTGGACCTTGGTTCCTATGGGGGTAGTGCCGGCAGCCACGTTTTGCCGCATGATCACGGGAAACTCAAGCCCTGCCGGGGAACTGGACGGCGCGGGCGCCCGTTGGCTGAGCAACGCGGCGGAGCCGAGAACGACAGTTAACGCCACGTGTCCGACGACGATCGTTTTGCTGAACATCTGCGACCCCTTTTCTGGTTGACTGACCGGGACCGCGCTGTGAAGCGCGAAAAGTATGCCAGAGGGAGCTACCGGGATTCATGTCATTGTACTCGTCCGGCAGATGAGTGACACACTTCATTTCTTTCGCTCTCGTTTCGGCACAGCCAGACAAGCTGCGGAAAAATGAACCAGAGCAGTAATTTGGACGGTTCACCGAACTAAGATTCAACGAGTTCCGGTCTGATTTTTGATGCAAAAATAGCCGACTTTCTTTGTTGGTTCATTCTTTCGCAGCCTGTAGAACTGTGCCCGTCCCAAAGAACCGGCGTGAATTGAGAGTTTTCCGCAGCCTGTAACCGCCGGGCCTTGCTAAACTGCAGTAGCCGTGATCACATCCGTAGGATCCAACGCACGAATCGATCGCGCCGTGCTGTTGCTCAACATCCGCCAGCTTCTCACGTTGCGCTCAGCGGTCGACGGCGCTCGACGCGGCGCTTCCCTTTCCGAACTCGGCATCATCGAAGACGCCGCCGTCCTCTGCCTTGGCGGCAAGATCGTTTCCGTCGGCACCACGAAAGACGCTCTTCGCGATCCGTGGCTCAAGAACAATCCCAAGAAGGTCACGGAAATCGACTGCGCCGGGCGAGTAGTCTTACCCGGCTTTGTCGATTCCCATACTCACCCGGTATTCACGCGTCCGCGGTTGGTGGACTTTGAGAAGCGGATTTCTGGCGCCAACTATGAAGAGATCGCCGAGGCGGGCGGAGGAATTCGCTCCAGCATCGACGGCGTGCGGCAGGCCAGCAAGACCACGCTGACCCAGAAGGTACTCGCGGTGTTGGCAGATTTGGCCCGCCACGGAACCACGACCGTCGAGGCCAAATCCGGCTACGGCCTCAGCCTCGAATCGGAACTCAAGTCGCTTGAAGCCATTCGCGCGGCCGGACGCGAGTGGCCGGGGACTGTGATTCCAACTTTTCTCGGCGCGCACGCGCTCCCGCCGGAGTATCGTGGGCGTTCGCAGGAACGTTCGCAGGAATATGTTGACCTGGTCTGCAACGAAATGATGCCCGCCGTGGCAAAGCGCAGTCTGGCTCAGTTCGTGGATGTCTTCTGTGATCGAGGAGCGTTCAGCGCGGAAGAAACGGCGCAGATTTTCGCGGCGGCGGAACAACACGGCCTCGCTCTCCGCGCCCACCTGGGGCAACTCAGCGAAACGCGGCTCGGGCCGCTGCTTCGCTACCGGCCGGCATCGCTCGACCACATGGACCATGTGAACGATGCCGACCTGCCCGCCCTGGCCCAGAGCGACACGGTCGCAACCTTCGTCCCCGGGGCAAATTATTTTCTCGGCTTATCGAGGTACCCGAATGCGCGGCGATTGATTGAATCCGGAGTCGCGGTCGCTTTGGCCACCGACTACAATCCTGGCTCTTCCCCAACGCTGAGCATGCCGATGGCGATGTCGCTGGCCTGCACGCAGATGAAGATGTCGCCGGCGGAGGCCATTGCAGCGGCAACCATCAACGGAGCCTGGGCGCTTCGCTTGGCCGGCCGCAAAGGCAGCGTGGAACCTGGCAAAGACGCCGACCTGGGTGTGTTTGACGTGAGCGACTATCGCGAGATCCCGTACTGGTTTGGCGCGAATCGTTGCGGGCTGACGATCATGAACGGCGTGCCCAGCGGCCAGCTTTCCTCATGAGCGAGAATGCGCGAATACGCGAACACGAAGAATCGCGAAGAAATCGTCGCAATCAACCGTCGCTAGCAATCGCCGCAACCCATTTTGAGCGAACGGTACGGGACGTTGCTATAATTCGAGAGTTCCGCACGGTTCCAGCGCATCGGCTGTTTTGCTTCGCGGCATCCCGCCCAGTGAGAGCGCCCAGTGCACGGCGAAAACGGCCGTCAGTCGATTTGTGAACCGAGCTGTGCGGACAGAGATGTGCGCAGGAAGTGGCCAGGTAGCTCAGGTGGTAGAGCGCAGCCCTGAAAAGGCTGGCGTCGGCGGTTCAACTCCGTCCCTGGCCACCATCATTCTAAAGAACTTAGCGGCTTTGAGCCGAAATTTCCAACCCACGATCCAACCCACGATTCGGAGATCCGACCCACGATTTCTCACTGAACCCTCTCCGTGAGCAGGTGAATCCTGTCGCCCAATAGCTGCTCCAGGAACTTCCCCTGTGCCTCGCGCATCGACTCCATGTCCGACTGTGCGTAGAGCTGCATAGTCGTCCCGAAGTCCTCGTGACGCAGCATCCCCTGCACGGTCTTCGCGTCCACTTTCAGCTTCACCAGCGCCGTCGCCAGCGCGTGCCGGAAGTTGTGAAAGCCGAAACGCACCTTCTCCCCTTCCTTGATCACGCCCGCTTTCACCGCCGCCGGCCTCAGGTACTTCTGCACCATGATGGACGCGGACAACGGCTTCTTGCCCTTGAGCCGGACGCTCGGGAACACGAAGTCGGTGTCCTTGCCGAAAGGCGTCTTGTCGCGCCATGCGAGAAGAAACCCCGCCAGGAGAGGATGCATGGGAACCGGGGCCTTCGATGCCTTCGACTTCGGCACCTTGAACCTTCCCCACACATACGCCCGCCTCACGTACATCACCAGATCCGCGAAGTCCAGATCCGTCCACATCAGGGCCAGCAACTCCGACACTCGCAGCGCCGTCGCCGCATCGCTCAAGGTGAGCGTGCGCCTCGGCTCCGGAATGTTGAGGAGAATCTCGAACGCCTGCTTCGGCGTCATGGGGACCGCCGTGTAATCGCTGGTCGTTCGCTGGCTCACCCAATTCATGGGATTGCCCTCCTGCTGCCGCGGCAGAAACTCGTGCCGCTGCCCGTGCTTGTAGACCAGGTGCATGATGCGCCGAATCTTGTCGACCGTCGGATCGGCAAACGGCTTCACCTTCTTTTGCGGGTTTCCCATCCTCAGTTCGAGGAACCACTTCTCGACCTCCGTCGACTTGATCGCCAACGGCGCCAGGTTTCCCCAACGCGGAATGATGCGCTTGACGAGGTGTCGCTCGTAGGTTTCGATGGTCGGAAACTCCTTGGGGCGCGCCGACTTCGACTGGTCGATCCTCAGCTCGTTCTCGATGTAGTGCTGACAGAGCTGACCAAATGTCCTCGGCTTTCCCTGGAAGGGCTGTAATTGGTTGATGGTTTCGCGCAGCTTCTGACGATCGGCTTCTCGCGACGCGTCGGCTTTCTTCGGACCGATGTCTTTCACAAGGCCGATGGCGACCATGTGTTCGACTCGTTTCCCATCCGCTCGCGTTGTGTAATAGCGAAGGACCCATGTCATTCCGTCTGCGCGCCTTATTTGGCGGATACTTCCTTCCTGATACCTGGGCATCAAACCCTCCTTGGTGGTTTGCATGCTCCAGGTGGCCGCTGGTCGCAGCTTAGCATGTAGGCGTGCAGCTCCGACAGCAGGAATCGCCAGTCCTTCTTCTTGGCGTGAGGATCGAGCGGGTGGCCAACAATAAGTCCGGCGCGGACCATCTCCAACACGTGGCGACGGGTGGTATGGAGATATCGCGCGGCGGTGCCAGGATCGACGAAGGACTCGACCGGCTCAGGCGACGCGGCGGGGATGGTTTGGGCAGAGATCACATCTCTATCCCGAGGATTGACGCGTGTCTCGCGGACTGACTGCAGGCGTCCACGTGGCGTAATCGAACTGGGCTGGGTCGACATTTTAGTCCTCTGTCGGGCCGGACACGGGGTTCCGAACCGACCAATGCCGTTTTCGGCTGGTCGAGTCCGTGTGCAACCGACAATCTTTCCCAACCTGCTTCATTTCTGCCGCCCTGTCTAATGAAATTTCGGGAACGTGTTATTCCTTCTGCGACTAATAGCTTTTGGAAACGAGTGCATTCCGTCAGAGTTTCGTTGACCGGGCGGCTTTGAGGAGGTGTAGCTTGATGAAATAGTGGAACTTGCGAAAGCGACAAAAATCCAGGAAAGCGTCAAAGAATCTTGATACAGCGGTAGTGCCTGGCCTTTGTCTCGGCTTTGTTCCGCGGCTTCCAATGCCATTCAGGGCATTCCAGCGGGGCATTCAGAGGGTGTGTGGGTGAGCGAAGAGTTAACGAAATGACCTTGGATATATCTTTTGTTCATCGAAGCATAGAGATTCTTTCTCTCTGTCTCGACTGCGAGTTCACCCGCCAAAGCACAATCACGACAAGCTATTAGTCCTCCAGGGAATAACAGACTCCCGAACTTTCATTGGACAGCGAAATTGAGTGCGGTTAGTTTTGCGCCACACGCAGCAGATTTTAGCTGCTCCTGGAGGCGCAAATGTCATCACGTTGGTTCCAAGTCCATCTTATTCGCCCAATCCAGCCCCTTCTTCGGTCGAAGTGGGCGCGTCCAACCGCCGCTTTTCTCACCCTGCTTTTTGTCATGCCTGTGGCCGCGCTGGCGCAGGGCGGATCACCGTTCGACACCGGCTTTACCGCCATCCAAAGCCTTTTCACCGGCACCATTGCGAAGGTTGCCAGTCTGGTTGCCATCGTGATCGGCGGCTACGGCTTCGCGCACGGCGAACCCGGCGCAAAGAAGGCGCTCGCCGGCGTTGCCGCCGGAACGGGCATTGCCGTTCTCGCCGTCAATGTCCTGAGCTGGCTCTGGGGCGTTTAGCGCCCTTCCCAGCCGTTTTCGACCCTTTCACTCAACACGCTTCGTTAGGCGAGAGATTTATGGCAGACAAAACACGAGAAGCATCGCACAAATCGGGTCTTCAAGAGCCTGCATAAGCCTCTCACCTACCTGGGCGTGGAGCGCACGCTGTTTTACTTCGTCTGCGTCGGCGCGGTGGGGGCCTTCAATCTCTTCAATTCCATCCTCGCGGGCATCGCCGTCTTCATTGGCGGTTTTGCCTTCGGGCATTGGGTGACGAACAGCGATCCGGCGTTCCTCCGCATCCTGGCGAGGTCCGAACGCTACAAGCTGCGCTATGACGCGGCCAAGCAGCTAGTCCCCCGCGTGGAGGTGCTGTGATGCTGCGTCTCGATAAGGTCATCAAGCCGTGGAAAGAGAGTGCGGCTCTCAACGACCACATCAACCTCTACGGCTTCTGGAATGAGACGACCTTTCTTACCAAGAGCGGCGATGTCGGCATGGTTCTCAGTGTTCCCGGCGTGGACTACGAAAGTCTTGACCGCTCGGAGCAGGAGTATGCGGTGAAGCGGTTGGAGGCGGCGCTGAAAGCCTTTGGCCCAGGCTTCCACGTTTACCAGTATCTCTTCAAGTCGAACCGGCCCGACATACCCTTCGCCAAATATGACGACCCGATTGTGGAAGCGGCCATCGAGCAGCGGCGGAAGTTCTTTGAAGCGAAGCGCGACCATCTTTATCAGGTGGAAATCTTCTACTGCATTCTGCTCGAAGGCGCGCGGTCGAAGACCGGCGTGGGCGCGGCGTTCGCTCGCCTTTTTCGCGATCCCGCTGGCGCGATCGGCGAACTGAAGGCGCAGTTCACGAACGACAACATGAAAACTCTGCTGCGCAGCCAGATCGAGCGCGATGTTGGCGCCTCGACCAGCGCGTGCAGGCATTCGCTCGGCAGCTCGCGGACTTCATGCAAATCGAGGTCTTGGACCGGCAGGGGCAGTTCACGTTTTTCCGCCGGTTGCTCAACTTCGACGACTGGCGCGTTGCGGGCAAGCCGCAGTCCACGCAGTTTCTCGACTATCAAGTCGTCAACTCGAACATCGAAGCCGAACGCGATCATCTGCGCGTGGGCGATCACATCGTCCGGGTGCTGACGATGAAAGAGGCCATCACCGAGACGCGGCCCCTGGCGCTCGATGCGCTGCTGAAGATCCCGGCCAACTTCCGAGTCGTTACGGAGTGGACGCCGCTTGCGGCGGACAAGGCCCGCAAGGAAGTCAACAAGCGCCGCCGCCACTTCAATATGTCGAAGACCGGGTTTGTCTCGCAGATGGGCAACGACGCCACGAAGACGAACCCACGCGACGTGCTGGTGGACGAGTCGAAGCAGGCCGACATCGAGAACCTTGGCGACTGCCTGCGTGCTCTGGGCGACGGTCAATCGCTCGGCGATTTCTCGCTCACGATTGTTCTGTACGGACGCTCAAAAGCCGAACTGGAGCAACTCGGGGCCGAGTTTGCTGGCATCTTTACCAACGCCGACGGCAGCCTGTTTTCGGAAACCTACAACCAGCTCAACGCCTATTTCGCCATCGTGCCGGGCAACTATGCGCTGAACCTTCGCAAGCTGTATCTGCTGAACACGAACTACGCCGACCTGTCTTTTCTGTTTACGATCCTTCCCGGCGAGAAGACGAACGCGCATCTCGGCACCGAGTACCTGGCCGTGCTCGAAACCGACAACAGCACACCCTACTTTCTGAACCTGCATAACGGCGAGGTCGCCCACACGCTGATTCTCGGCATGACCGGCAGTGGCAAGTCGTATTTGTGCAATTTTCTGCTGCAAAACGCACAGAAATACGCGCCGCTGACCTTCATCTTCGACATCGGCGGCAGCTTTCGAGTCGCTTACCACGATCTTCGGCGGCTCGTACCTGAATGTCGGCCAGGAGGCGCGCGACTTCACCATCAATCCGTTCTCGCTTCCGCAGACGAAAGAGAACCTGCAATTCCTGTTCAGCTTCTTCCGCGTGCTCATCGAGGGCAACGAACAGCGGTACCGGCTCGACTTCAAGGAAGAACGCCGGCTGTGGGATGCCATCGAGCGCATGTACATGCTGGAGCCGACCCAGCGCACGGTCTCGAACTTTACGAACATCGTTGGCGAGTTGAAGGAACGCCTGCACCGCTGGACACGCGGCGGCCAGTACGGTTTTCTTTTCGACAACGCCGAGGACACGCTTTCGTTCTCGCGCTTTCAGACCTTCAACTTCCACGGCTGGAACGATGCGCCCGAAGTCCTGGAACCGCTGCTGTTTTACGTCTTGCATCGCGCGTCGAATGAGATCGCCGACCCGGCAAAGCTCGCCACCTTCAAAACTCTTCCTGCTCGATGAAGCGTGGCTCTTCATCAAGAACGAGACGATTCGCAACTACGTGGTGCAAGCGCAGAAGACCTGGCGCAAGCACAACGCGGCGATGATCCTGGCAACGCAATCCATCAAAGAGCTTGAGGAGTCGGGGATGCTGGCGATTGTGGCCGAGAGCTGCCCCACGAAAATCTTTCTCGCCAACCCGGAGATGAACCGCGATGTGTACCGGGAAGCGTTCCATCTGAACGACACCGAGCTGGACCTTATCGGCGGCCTCGTTCCGCCGGGCCAGATGCTCATACGGAAGGCGCAAACCTCGAAGAAAGTGCAGTTGAACGTCGATTCCGTTTCGCACTGGATGGCAACGAACAACGCCCGCGACAACTTGAAGAAGCGCGAGTACTTCGAGCGTTTCGGTATCGCCGATGGGCTTCGCCATCTGGCCGAAGACTATCCATTCCAGCCGCGCACGCTGGCCACATCAACCGTCAACACGAACCACTAAGGAGACACGCATGCGAAATATGAAATGCATCGTCAACGTTGTTTTGGCCGTTTCTTCCATCGGCGCTCTGGCGCAGGAATCCGCGCGAACAGTGCAGTATCACTCGCAGGATATTGTTGCGATCCGCGCCAAGGTCAAATACACAACCCTGATCGAACTGCCCACGACCGAAAAGATCATGGAGGCCGCCACGGGCGACAAGGATTTCTGGATTGTCGATGTGGTGGGCAACTTCTGCTTTGTGCATCCGGCGAAACAAGGCATCAGCTCGAACCTGAATCTGATCACGGACAAGGGAAACATCTACAGCTTCACCCTGCAGGACATCTCCGGGTCTCCGGGAGAGCCCGACCTGAAGGTGATCGTCGAACCCGCCGACCGCTCTGCGATTGTGGCCGCGAGCGGCCCCGCGCAGTTCGTGCCCGCCGCGCAGCTCGAACAGTCGAAACAGCAGGTCGCCGCCCTTCAATCGCACGTCGAGCAGGCGGTGGACGAGTACAAGAGCAGCTATCCGACGCAGCTCAAGTTCGACTACGTCTACAAGGCCAACGAAGCGCCCTTCGACATCCAGTCGATCTATCACGACGACAAGTTCACCTACATCAAGACGAATGCGCCGGAGAAGTTCAGCGTCTACGAGATGAAGGACGGCAAGCCGAACCTCGTGACCTATGACCTCCGGGAAGGGACTTACATCATCCCGAAGGTCATGGACGACGGATATGTGGAATTGGGCAAGAAGCGGATGAGCTTTGCGCGGAAAGGATAACAGTCATGACCGAGAACAACCGTACTTCTCACACAGACGCGCAGGCCGGGACGCACGCCGAACCGCAAGTCGAGCCAACACTGCGCGGCCTTTTAGAGCAGCCCAAGGGCGTCTTGCAGAAGAACCTCAAGACGTTCGTCTATTTGGGCGCGGCGTTGCTCGTGATCGTGGCGGCGCTTTTCAGCTCCACGGGCAAGAAGACGCCCGCGCAGCAGGCCGCCGCGAAAGGGCAACCACCGCAACCCACGTTACAGGACAACACCGACAACAACGTGCAGGACATGAAGAACCAGGTTCAGGCCGAACGGCAGAAAGAGCAGCAGGCAGCCAGCGCAGCTGCAGGGCAAGATCCGGCGCTTGCGTCTGCGACGCCCGCGCAACAGGCCGCCGCCGCGGCCTTTGGCCCAAGCGGTGAGGCATCCACTTCCTGCGGTTCAGGTCGGCCCTGCGGGCAAGCGCAGCAAGGCACCATGCCGCCGCAACTTACTCCCGAGCAGCAACAAGCGCAGATCATTGCCGCGAGAGAGCGCGAACGGGCTGACAACTCCCGTTTCGCTTCCAACCTTGTGTTTTCCGAGCAACAGCAACCGCAACAGCCGCCGCAAGCGCAAGGCCAGATGATGCCCGCGCAGTATGACCATACCGAGCGGCAGGCAAAGACGAGTCTCGTTGGCCCACGAGCTGAAAAAGAACAAGAAGAGACGCCCGGAGGCTATAAGCGCCCACTGGAAGCCAATATTGATTCGGCCATCGGTCAGCCCTATCTCGTCTACGAAGGTTCGGTCCTCGACACCGTTCTGATGAATCGCCTGGACGGAGACGCCGCGGGCCGGTCAAAGTCCTTGTCTCCAATCCCTTGTATTCGCACGACCACCAACACGTCATCATCCCCGAAGGAACGGTTGTGCTGGGCGAAGCGAAGAAGATTGGAGCGGCGGGCTTCGGCCAACAGCGGCGAATGGCCGTCGCTTTTCACCGCCTGATTATGCCCGACGGTTACTCCGTCGATCTCGACCAGTTCCACGGCCTCGACCAGATCGGCGAAGAAGGGCTGAAAGACAAGGTCAACAACCACTACCTGGAGATCTTCGGCACGTCGATCGCACTGGGAGTGATCGCAGGAGCCGCCGAAATCACCGCGGGCGGCGGCACGATCACCACCAGCGGATCGCAAGCGTTCACCAACGGAGTGGCGGGCGGCGTCTCGCAGCAGGCGACGACCGTACTCGACCGCTTCATTCAGATACCGCCCACGATCACGATTCGGGAGGGCCACCGC
>CAWABC010000038.1:0-6275 GCA_963780105.1 uncultured Acidobacteriaceae bacterium | reverse complement strand
CCGCATTGACCGAAGCGGGGTTGGAAGGTCTCTGGACTCCGGTCATGGTGCCGCGGATTGGCTACTGCGAGTCGAGTTGCGTGTTGTGCTCGCAGGTTTGTCCTACCGGCGCCATCTGGGAGATCACGGCGAAAGAAAAGGGCTGGGAGGCGCGGGCCTCGAATGACGCCAAGCCCATCAGTCTTGGGACAGCATTCTTAGATCGCGGGCGATGTTTGCCTTGGGCGATGGCAACCCCGTGCATTGTCTGCGAGGAGTGGTGTCCGACATCGCCGAAGGCAATCTATTTGCAGCCCGCCGAAGTTGCGGACGCAGAGGGCCATATCAAGCAGGTAAAACAACCGTTTATCGATCCTCACCTCTGCGTGGGATGTGGGGCGTGCGAATACGCCTGCCCGGTGCAGGATCGCCCGGCAGTTTATGTGACCAGCGTCGGCGAGAGCCGCTCGCGAACCAATCAGATCCTGCTGAATCGGGACAAAGAGAGGCCGAGGTGAAGGCCCGCCGAGTGCTGCTGGTCATGCTTGGAGTCGCGCTGCTTCTGGACGCGAGTTGCAGACGTCAATCGGGGACAGGGGGATCATTCTTCCCTGCGTCCAACCAGGTTGCGGGCTGGGCGAAGACCGGAGATGCACGGACCTTCGAGGCCGCCGACCTGTGGAAGTACATCGACGGCGACGCGGAACGATACTTGAAGGCTGGGGCGCAGAGAGTGTCTACGGCGGACTACAAGTTCCAAAACAAGGTCGACGCGACCGTAGATATCTATACCATGGGGAACGCGAAAGGGGCTGAGAAGATTTTCAATTCGGAGCCAACTGTCGATGTGAAACCCGTTCACCTGGGAGACGACGCGCGCTTGTCCAGCCAGAGCCTGGTGTTCCGCAAAGGAACGTTTCTGGTGCGAATCGTTGCCTTTGAGGAATCAACGGAAACACAGCAGGCAGTATTGCAACTAGGGCATGGTATCGAGCTGCGGCTTGCCCGGTGATGATCGCCAGAAGTGCGGTTTGTCACTGAAAAGTCGAACAGATTGCGATATAGGTAGTCTGAGTATTCCTTGGATTCTGATCGCGGGTTCACCGGAGAACCCTTATGAGCACAATGCGCAGCGACAATCGGCGGGATTTTCTTAAGAAGTGCCTTACTGGCGCTGCAGTTCTCGGCGCCAGCGGCAGGATGGGACTGCTCGCAGCAGCAGCAGAACAACAACAACAAGAAGCGGCGCTCACGAAATCCCGAGTGGTAGTCGCGCGCTACGCTATGCTGCGCGGCACTGGAACGACCGTGGATTCGCGGCGGATGCTGACCCTCCTGGATCGCGCTATGCAGGCTCTTTTCGACCGCGATAATCCGATCGAAACGTGGAAGAAGCTGGTCCGCCCGGGCGAGACGGTGGGACTAAAAGTGAATGCGCTTGGAGGACGCGGACTCTCCAGCGATCTTCAACTCGTCGAAGCCATTTGCGAGCGCTTGCAGGAGGCCGGAATCAAGGCGAGCGATATCGTGGTCTGGGACCGCGACACGGACGAAATGGAACACGTCGGATTCCATGTGGCAACGGGCGGAAACCGCGTGCAATGTTTCGGCACCGATCAAGTCGATTACGAACCGGAGCTGGCCATGTATGGCAGCGTGGGCAGCCGGTTGTCGAAGATTTTGACGCAACGCTGCAACGTCCTGATCAATGTCCCGGTGCTGAAGGACCATGACGGAGCGGGAGTAACCATGGCCCTGAAAAACATGTATGGCGTCATTCATAATCCGAACAAGTACCACCCCAACGGCTGCAATCCGTACATCGCAGACTTGAACATGCTGCCTGAAATCAGAAGCAAGATGCGATTGACCATCTGCGACGCGACCACAGCCTGCTTCGAAGGCGGGCCGGGATACAAGCCGGAATACAGTTGGAAGAACAATGCCCTGATCGTTTCGCAGGATCCCGTAGCGCTCGACTACACCGGCTGGCAAATCATCGAACGCAAGCGAGCCGAAAAAGGATTGAAGACGCTGGAAGGCGATAAAAGAGCGCCAAACTACATCGCAACCGCTGCGGATCCGAAGCATCGGCTGGGCACGAACGATCCGAGGAGAATCGCTGTTGTCGAGGTCTAGTACCAAGTAGCGCCGGCATCTTGCCGGCTGTCCCGAGGGCGTCTCGCCCTCGGCGCGGCGGGCGAGGACGCCCGCCGGACAGCCGTCGGGACGGCGGCGCTACTCTCAGTGATTGAGGGTGCAACATGGCGCGTGAACTCGATCGCCGGGCCTTCTTGGAGTGCGGTCTGGCGTCAGGAGCGGCTCTAGGCCTCTGCGAATTTGCCTCGCTCCTGGTGCCAATTCCCGCGTGGGCGGGTCCGCAAAAGCAGGATGATTCGCGGTTCACCGTCGAAGCAAGGTTTTATCAGAAACTTCAAAACAAGAAGATCAAGTGCAAGCTGTGTCCACGCGAATGCACGGTGGGAGACCGGGAACGCGGCTATTGTGGCGTGCGGGAGAATCGTGCAGGAATCTATCACACGCTGGTGCACTCGCGGGTGTGCGCCGCGCACATCGATCCCATCGAGAAGAAGCCCCTGTTCCACTACCTGCCGGGGACGCTTGCTTTCTCGTTGGCCACGGCCGGCTGCAACGTCAACTGCAAATTCTGCCAGAACTGGGACATCTCGCAGGTGCGTCCGGAGCAGGTTCCTGCCGACTACGCGCCCCCGAAATTGGTTGCCGAGCTGGCCAAACAGCGCGACTGTCCGACCATTGCCTACACATACAGCGAGCCGGTGATCTTCAGCGAGTACGTGATGGATGCAGCCGATGCCGGACACGAAGCCGGCGTCCGCAGTGTGGTCGTGTCGAATGGCTACATGCAAGAAGAGGCGCTGAAGGCGGCGTACGGAAAAATGGACGCGGTCAAGATCGATCTGAAGGCGTTCTCGGAGTCCTACTACAAGGATGTCGTCGTTGGCGAGTTGAAGCCGGTATTGGACTCGCTGGTCACCTTGCGGAAAATGAACAAGTGGACCGAGATCGTGTACCTGGTGGTGCCGGCGATGAACGACAGCGATGCCGAATTCCTCGGCCTGGCGCGATGGATCAAGACAAACCTGGGCGTGGATGTGCCGGTGCATTTCACGCAATTTCATCCGCAATACCTGTTGAAGAACCTGCCCATCACGCCGGTGCCCACGCTGGAGCGTGCCAAGGCGATTGCCGATGCCGAGGGGCTGCACTACGTCTACATCGGCAATGTGCCGGGACATCCTGCGCAAAATACTTATTGCCCGAAGTGCCGCCGCATGTTGGTGGAACGCGTAGGGTTCACGGCGAGTCAGATGCAGATCCGCAAGGGCAGTTGCCCGTTCTGCGGGCAGCCGATCCCTGGTATTTGGCACGCATGAAAGAGCGAGAGGAGGTTTCGCGTATGAATATCTCGCATCCGAACATAAAGATGCGCTCCAAAATCTATTGGCTGGTGGCTCTATTGATCGCGATCCTGGCGATTGCGGCGGTGCGGCACGTCCGTGCTGCCGATGCGCCGAACGTGAGGCAAGCTGGTGTCGCCGGCGGCTTCTATCCGGCCGACCCAAAGACGCTGGCGGCGATGATTGATGACATGCTGGCGCATGCCGCTAAGTCTCAGCCGCCGATCGCCGACCCGATCCTCGCCGTGGTTGCACCGCACGCCGGCTATCAGTTCTCCGGCCCGGTCGCGGCTTACACGTACGCTGCGCTGAAGGGGCGCAATTTTTCGCGCGTGGTCGTGATTGCACCATCGCATTACGAGGCGTTTGATTTCACTTCCGTCTATGAGGGCGACGCTTATGCGACGCCGCTGGGTGTAGTCCCGGTCGACAAGGCGTTTGCTAGACAACTCGTGCAGATGAGTCCAACCATCAAATTCTCCAGCCAGGGACACACTCCCACCAAGGAGGGCGCCGAGCATGCGCTTGAAGTGGAGTTGCCGTGGTTGCAGCGGGTGCTGGGTGATTTCCAGTTGGTGCCGGTCGTCATGGGAGACCAGAGTTACGAAAGCAGCCGTGCGCTGGGTGTGGCTCTGGCGAAGCTCATCGAGGGCAAAGATAAAGATAAAGATAAAGACACGCTGATCGTGGCCAGTTCCGATCTGTCGCACTATCACCCCTACGATGAAGCGGTGAAGATCGACCATAAAACCCTGGGCGCGCTGCAGGCATGGGACTACTTCAGCATGTCGCGGAACTTCGAGGCGCGCGTCTGGGAAGCCTGTGGCGGCGCGCCCATCGTGGCCGCCATGATTGCCGCCGAGCGCATGGGAGCGAACCAAGCCGTGGTGCTCAAGTACGCCAATTCAGGCGACATTACAGGCGATCACTCGCGCGTGGTTGGATACAGCGCGGACGTCTTCTTGAAAACTCCACGCGGAAAAACGGCGGAGCCACAATTTTCTCTGACTGGCCATGAGAAAAGCGAACTGCTGTCTCTGGCTCGCAAGTCGGTAGAGTATGCGGTGCGGGAGAGAAAGCCGTATGAACCGACCGCCAGCGCCAGCGATGTGCTGAATCAGGAGCGCGGCGCGTTCGTGACCCTGCGCAAGTCGGGAGAACTGCGGGGATGCATCGGCTATACCTCCGCGGCGAAACCTCTGTATATGACCGTGCGGGACACGGCCACGTTCGCCGCCTTGCGCGATACCCGATTCCAGCCGGTAACGGCCTCGGAGCTATCGCAAATCGATTATGAAGTCTCCGTGCTGTCGCCGCTTCGGCGCGTGCTCGACGTTCGACAGATCAAGGTTGGCCAACACGGTTTACTAATGAAGAATGGCGCGTACGAAGGACTTTTGCTTCCGCAGGTGCCGGTGGACGAACGATGGGATCGACAGAGGTTCCTGGAAGAAACCTGCATGAAAGCGGGTATGCACTCCGGTTGCTGGAAGGATGCGAACACAGACATCTTCATGTTTACCGCGGTGGTGTTCGGAGAAAAGAGGCCGCAAGCGCTTACACCCGAGAGCTCTTTGCCTCCAGGCTTACCCGCGCGGCCAGGAGAGCCGGCGCCAGGTTCACCGCCGCACTGAGCCATGCGGTTTTCCAGAAACCAAACACTGGGATGAGGTAACTGCTCAGCAAAAGCGCGCCCGCGCATCCGCCCAGTAGATCGATGGCGTAAAGTGTGCCCAGCCGTGATCGACCGCTGCGGTGATTGTCATTGTCATAACCATAAAGGTAGATCTCGGTTGCGATAGGAAATTGATAGCCCCCCAGCATTCCGCACAGAGCAGCCAACGCGGGAAAGACAAACTGCGCCGCCAACCAGGTTGCCGCCATCCCAGAAATCTTCGACAGCAGGCCAGCCACAAACATCAACGCAAGGCCAGAAAGGGCGAGCAAGAACTGAATTATTGCCATGGCGCGGTAGGGTGGACCATCGCTCGAACGAATCCGTCGGATGCCCAGCCAACTTCCGAAGGCAATGCCCGCCATGCCCAAGGCGATGAGGATTGCGAGCTGGTGGTAAACGTAACCATATACGGACTGGAATGCCAGCAGCAGGAAAATCTGCAGAGCCATCAGTGTGAATCCGGTCGCAGCCACCGAGGACGCTGCGGCAGAACGGGCGCGTTTCTCACGAGCGGGCAGATACGCCAGAAGAACCGCTACAAACAGTAAGACAACCAGGACCGCATCGATGACCCAGGTGAAATCGATGTGCGCTGCGGCCCGGAACCAGCGGGAATAGCCTAACTTGAACTGCGTGCTCCAGAGCACAACATCGAAGTAATAGGCGATCGGCTCGAAATCGTGATTGACGGGCGTCGAGGGCAGCGGCCGCAGTTGCTCGCGAACCTGCTCCATGCGATCGGGCATCATGCGGAAGGGAACGAAGTATTCGCGAACATACTGCGTCTTCAGGTTCCGCTCCTGCAATCTTCTAATCAGCGTCTGGGGATTTTCGGTCAGAACATCGGGTCTCGTGGCGGCGAAAAAGTGGATGGTCTCGCCGGGGACGATGGCAACGTAAGGGAAGACTTCCCGCAGGGTGTGGTGAATGCAGCGCAGGAATTCCGCCAGGTCGGGGCTGATGTAATCCTCCGACGAGCGCAGTTGCAAGGCAAGCAGCCCGCCGGGCGCGAGGTGATCGCGAGCGGAGCGAAAGAATTCGACCGTGTAAAACCGGTTTAACTGCGCGGTTTGCGGGTCGGGCACATTCAGAATGATTACGTCGAACGTGCCGCCTGCCGTCTTGAGATGATTCCGGAGATAGTGACTGAGAAAGTAGCGGCCATCCGCGTAGTGCCC
>CAWABC010000037.1:0-19918 GCA_963780105.1 uncultured Acidobacteriaceae bacterium | reverse complement strand
CAACAGGAACCATCTTGTGCATGTTGGCGATGGGCGGGGAGCTTGGCGATGCGTCCGCGGGGATCTCCATGTGTTCGAGATCCACGGGTTCCATGCCCATCTGTGCGGCGAGGGCAAGGTGGAGGTCGCCCTCCTTGATGTGGCCCAGTTCGACGAGGATCTGGCCGATGGGCCCACGCTTCTTCTCCTGGATGTGTCGGCCGTCAGAAGAACACCGTGCCGAATTACCAGATCACGTCAACCGGATAACGAGCGAACCAGGGATCGGCAGTGATGATGGGCCATCCTTCCTCGATGCTCTGCGCGATCAGCAGGCGGTCGAACGGGTCGCGATGATGCAGCGGCAGGGATTCGACTCGCAAGACGTGGCTCAGATTGACTGGCAACAATCGAACGTGGTTGGAGCTAAGTTCGCCAGTCAGGAAGGGACCTGCTGGCAGTGGCAGCGAGAGCTTTCCTATCTGCGCCTTTTGAATCGCTTCCCACAGACTCACTACGCTCCACCACAACTCGGACGAGGCCATTAGACTTCGCACTCTCGGAGACAGTCTTTCCTCGTCTATGACTGCCCAAAGAAAAGCGTGGGTATCGAGTAGGACTTTCATTACCAGAAAAGATCCTCGATCTCTTTTGGAAGAGGATCGTTGAAGTCATCGGCGATGACAATTTTTCCCTTTGCCGATCCAAACTTGAACCCGCGATTTGTCTGCTTAATTGGAACGAGCTTGGCCACGGGAGTTCCAGCCTTGGCGATGATGACCTCTTCGCCCATGGCGACCCGTTCCAGCAGGCGAGAGAGGTGGGTTTTGGCCTCGTGGATATTGACTTCCATGGGACTATTATAGCTTAGTCATGGACTAAGTCAATATAAGCTAGAGGGCTATTCTTTTGCGGGTTCTTTCGAAGCGGCACCCTTTTCTTTCGGTCCTCTTCAGCCATGCGTTCTACCTTCTCTTTCAGCTTTCCAACGGCAGCCTCCATCCTCGGCTGAAGATATGAAGTCGACACCTGCATCGCCTCCGATGTAATGGCGGGCAATTCCCGAAGTACCTTCTGACCCACTGGCGAGGAATAGAACGCGATCAACTCATCGGCGTCGGACTTCGTGAGGTGCCGTTGGTAGATGGGGACCATGTCGTTCAAAATCGCATCCATTGGGTAGTCCCTGTCGATATCGTCGACCATCTCATTGATCATTCCCTGCATTTGGGTCAGTTCTTCTTTGCTGGCTTCCGGCATCTCCTTGTTCAGGATATCCGTTGCTATTGCCTTTGCCTGCTTCCGGGAATTATCCACGATGAGTTGCTGACGTTCGCGGACGTGAAGCGCCACAAACAATCTCTGAATGTCATCCCTCGAAGCTGGGGGATCACCAGATGCCGCCTGCTGCGTCCACCCCGACGAAGTCACCAAAAGCAGCCCGAAAACAACCCATGACAAACACCTCATAGAACCCTCCAGCAGACAATCGCGTTCAACCTTTATAGTTCAGCGCCTTCACCCCCAAGAACCGCGACGCCCCGCCCAGCTCTTCCTCAATCCGCAGCAACTGGTTGTACTTCGCGATTCGGTCGGTGCGCGAGGCGGAGCCGGTCTTGATCTGTCCCACTCCAGTCGCGACCGCAAAGTCCGCAATAAAGGTGTCTTCGGTTTCGCCGGATCGATGCGAGATCACCGAGGTGTATCCGTTGCGGCGCGCCAAGGTCGATCGCATCCAGCGTTTCGCTGACCGTGCCGATCTGGTTCAGCTTGATCAGAATCGAGTTGGCGATTCCCTTCTCGATGCCCTGCTGCAGACGCTCAATGTTGGTGACGAAGATGTCGTCGCCCACTAGCTGAATCTTTCCGCCGAGTTCCTTCGTCAGCAGTGCCCAGCCGTCCCAGTCGTCTTCGGCAAGGCCGTCTTCGAGCGACACGACGGGATAGTCTTTCACCCATTTTGCGTAGTAGCGAACCATATCTTCAGAGCTCTTCGACGACTTGTCGGACTTCTTGAAGACATACTTCCCGTCCTGATAGAACTCGCTGGCCGCGGGATCGAGCGCAATTGCGATCTGTTCGCCCGGCTTGTAGCCCGCCTGCTGAATCGCCTCCAGCACGACTTCAATGGCTTCCACATTCGACTTCACCGACGGCGCAAAGCCTCCCTCGTCGCCGACCGACGTGTTGTATCCGCGCTTTTTCAGCACGCCCTTGAGGGTGTGGAAGACCTCGACGCCCCAGCGCAACGCCTCGGAAAACGACGGCGCTCCCACCGGCATCACCATGAACTCCTGGAAGTCGACGTTGTTATCGGCGTGCGCGCCGCCGTTGAGGATGTTCATCTGCGGCACCGGCAACGTGTTCGCGCCGGCGCCGCCGAGATAGCGGTAGAGCGGGAGCTCAAACGCTCTGGCCGAGGCGCGGGCAGCGGCCATCGAAACCGCGAGGATGGCATTGGCTCCCAGCCGCCCCTTGTTGGGCGTGCCATCGAGCGCGATCATTTCGGCGTCGAGCGTGCGCTGGTCGGCCGCGTCCATGCCGGCGAGCGCGGCCGCAATCTCGCCGTTCACATTCTCGACCGCCTTCAGCACCCCCTTTCCCTTGTACCGCTGCTGGTCGCCGTCGCGCAATTCAACCGCCTCATGCTGTCCAGTGGACGCGCCACTGGGCACAATGGCCCGCGCACTGGCGCCGCCATCGAGAAAAACTTCAGCTTCTACAGTTGGATTGCCACGCGAGTCCAGCACCTGGCGTCCGCGGATTTCAGCGATCGTGGTAAGAGGCATAAGTGCGTCCTTTTCTTGGTTGATGAATTTAGAAACGTCGTCGCTAACGTAGAGACGCGGCTTGCCACGGCTCCCGCCTGCGAACTGAAATTATATCGGACGTGGAAGAACCCGGTTTGTGCTCTTGGGCACTGCCCAACCGATTCGACCACGGACTATCCCCGTACCCCATCCGTTATTGTTCCGAATTTCCACCTGACTTAAAGTCGAACTCAACATGAAGAACCGCACCGAAACTCTGGAAATCGGTTCGCGCGCCCCGGACTTTTCTCTGACCGCGGCCAATCGTGAAGGCACATTCACCCTCGGCGATTTCGTCGCGCAGGGCGCGCTGATCCTTGAATTTCTGCGCGGCACCTGGTGACCGAACTGCGTGAAGCGCATGACTCAGTTCGAGTCACGGAGACCGGAAATTGAAGCAGGGAGAGCGCAGTTGGCGTTCATCGCCGCGGAAAGACGGGATGGCGTGTGGAGGCCGGGGAAATTTCTGGAGAAACATCCCATCTCCAGCGTCTTTCTGCTCGATGAGGATCGCGCCGTGACCAAAGCTTACGGGCTGCATCATGCGTTCGGCACCGATGCAATCAACATCGCGCACCCGGCAACCGTCGTGATCGACCACGGCGGCTTGGTGCGCTACATCTATCGCGGCGGGAACCAGTTTGATCGCGCGCCGCTGGATGAAGTTCTGGGAGCTTTGAAAGAGATAAGAAATTGAACTTTGGAGGTAAGGGGTCACATGAAGAAAACTCTTTTGCTGACATCGCTCATCCTGATCGCAGGTTTCGCGTGGGCGCAAACCGCGCTGCCTACCGGCACCGCCGTCAAGATGAAACTCGAAACCACGCTCGCAACTTTCAGCTCGAAAGCCGGAGATTCGTTTTCGGCAAGGGTCACGGAGCCGGTTGTGGTCGACGGCAAGACCGTGATTCCGATCGGCTCGACCGTCGAGGGCCGGGTCACCAAAGCGAACGAACCGCGGCGCATCGCCGGCAAGCCGACCATTGCTATCTTCCCTGAAAACCTGGTGCTTCCGAATGGAGACAGGTTCATGCTGAACGCCTCGCTGATTGACACCAACCGTCGCCGCGGCACCGACGTCAACCCGGAAGGGCAGTTCAAAGGCGCTGGGCATGACGGCAAGGACCTCACTGAAATCGGCATGGGCACTGGCGGCGGAATGCTCATCGGCGGCCTGGCAGGCGGCGGCAAAGGCCTGTTGATCGGCGGAGCCGTCGGCGCCACCGTGACGGTCGCGCACTGGCTGGGCAAGCACCGTTCCGCGATGCTTCCCGCAGGCACGGAACTAGTCATGGAATTGAGCCGTCCGCTGACCATGACAACGGCCAGCGCCAGCAGCGGTCAGTAAGAGTTAGTGTGGGGACGGGGCTCTGCTCCGTCCACATTTTGTCTTCGCTCTTCACCCGCTCACGGCGAGCAGATCCTCTTCCGCCAGCAACTCCAGTTCGATCCATCCTTCCAAGGGCAGTGCATCGACGGGCAGATGGTTCTGCCACAGGCTGAAGCGCAGGCGCAGCCGGGTGGTCAGGACTTCCGAGCTTTTCGGCCCGCGCACTTTGTCAATCCCGAGCGGAGCGGCAAGCAGCCAGGTGAGCGGCAGGCGAAACTCAAAATTACGGACCAGCGCCACCCGCGCAATATCGTCTGCATTTGTCGAATCCGCGACCGGCTTGCCGGCCCCCGCCGTCACTTTCCACGACTGCAAGCGGCCTTTATCCACGGCCGCATCCAAGCGCAGTTCGCGCCGGGGTTTGGCGGCATGGTTGGCCCACGACTCCAGATTCACCACCACTTCGAATGCGCCTTCCGGCACCCTGCCTACGAAATCCAACCGGCCGTAGACATACTGCTCGTCGATCCCGGCAAACACTTCATCGGTCAGAAACTGTTTGCCATGCATGGCGCCCGAGCGCTGGTCCGCCGTATAACACGCCGCCCCCAGCCATTCGAAGTAGCGCACCACGTCGCCTGAGATCCTGGGATGGATATAGGCGCTCTGCGGCGCAAACGTTGGCCGCGCCACTCCTCCGCTGATCGGCTGCGCCAGGTAATCCGGCGGCGTCCCACCCAGCGCCTGGTAAACATTCGACAGGTGTTTGCGGTAGAGTTCGTCGAAGTCGCGATCGTTGGCGGAGTGGTGTTCCGGTCCGTACCACCAGTTCCAGTCGCTGCCCTCGGCGATCAAGATCTCTTCGAGCGCCAGCTTGCGTTGTTTCTCGGTTGCGTCCGGCGACATCTGCGCGTAGAAATTGCGCGCGTGATACAGGTAGTCCCATGCTTTGTTGTCTTCCGGCGCCCCAATCCAAACGTTGAAGTTCGCGCCGATCCACGACCCCGGCACCACCGACTTCAGAGGACTGACGTTCCTGTGGCGCGCAATCGCCTCCGTCACCGTCACCGCTTCGATCCCCGGGTCGCTCTGCAGAGCCTCATAGAATCTCCGGAGGAATTCGCGCCCCGACTGCGGGTAGTACTCCCAGGCATTCTCCCCGTCGAGGATGATCGGGACCACGGCATCTTGTCCTTTTGTAATAATCGGTTGCGCCGATTCTCTAATCTTTTTGATGAGATTGTCGGCAGCCTCTCGCGGCGGCATTCCCGAGTACACAAATCCGATCAGGTCGGAGAGGGTGTGATCGCGGAAGAGCAGATTCATCCGCGTATCGGCATTCTCGTAGCGATAAATCGTGTACAGCCGCTCGGCCGATTCGGCATTCAGATGACCATGACCATCGCTCAAAAGATTCGTCCCCAGGCTCCGTCCCAGGACGCCTTCGTCGGTCGCCATCCACTGGACTCCCAGCCGGTGGGCGATCGCCAACACCTCCTCGGAAACGCTGCCCTCCGACGGCCACACCCCGCGCGGACGCACCCCAAACACTTTTTCGTGGAGATCGAGCCCGCGCTGCAACTGCTCGCGAGCGTCCTCCGGATGGCGATAGCGGTTCTGCGGCAACGTCAGCCCCGGCGAGGAAACTGCCCCCATCTGCGTGTCGCAAACCAGTGGCAGAATGGGATGATAGAAAGGCGAAGTCGAAATCTCGATCCGGCCTTGTTTGGCCGCCTCGGCATGAACCGGCAGAACCTGGCCAAGCAGATCGCGCTCCCGTGCGATCACAAAGCGCTGGTCTTCGAGCGTATAGTTCCGGCCTTTGTGGGCCAGTTCCGCAACCTCTTTCTCCGCCAGAAAATATTCGTCGAACCATCCAATCTGTGAGAGCACCTGCAAGTCGGTGAAATCCTGCGCCTGAAAGTACTTTTCCGCGCGCTCGGGCACTCCACCCGCCAGGTGAAATCTTTCCCACAACTCGCGGTACCGCGGATAACGCCCTATGACATTCACCGGATTTGCCTGAAACAAATATTGCAGGGCAAACTGCCGCTCCTCCCGGGTCAGGTCTTTCGCGGGCTTGGCCGCGACCTGCAGAAAAGGGTCTTGGGCCTCGCCCGAAACATAGTCCTGAATCTGCGCGATCAGCGAGGGCACCAGATTGAAGGTCTGATGGACTCGCGGAAACTCGTCCAGCAGCTTCACCATCCCGTAGTAGTCTTTCAAAGCATGGAGGCGAGCCCAGGGCAGGCGGTACTGCCCCGTCACCAGGTCTTTGTAGAACGGCTGGTGCTGGTGCCACAGAACGACTACTCGCAGTTGGGCCATGACTTCCGGTTCCACTTAGTACATCGGCAGGTTTTCAGTTTAATTCATCCGGCAATCTCTGCTGTGCGGAATCGCACGCAGCAGGCCTGATAATGGGGAAGCGGCACTCGCCATGAACTCGAAAGTCAAAGTCATCTTCTTCGACGTGGGCAACACCCTGCTGTTCCCCAATCGCGAGCGTATTCACGCGCCTCTAGCCGAACGCGGGTTTACGCCCGACGCCGAGCACCTGCGCGACTTGGAATGCCGGACCAAGAATCGGTTCGATGGCATGATGATCGCGGAGGGCGCCGCCGACCACAGTTTCTGGTGGATGTTCTACTCGCAGTTGCTTCCGGAGATCGGACTCCAGAACGACGCCGACGCCATCCGTGACCAGCTCGTCACCGGCGTCCGCAACTCTGGAAACTGGGACCAGATTCGCCCTGGCACCGCCGAACAACTACACGAGATCGGCGAGCGCTACCGGATCGCAGTCATATCCAATGCCGATGGCAGAATCGAAGGCGTGCTGCGCAAGTGCGGTATCGCTGAGTGCTTTCGGACCATTACCGACTCCGGGTTAGTTGGATACGAGAAGCCGCACCCGGAAATCTTCCGCCAGGCCCTGAAGAGCATGAATGCCGCGCCCGAAGAGAGCCTCTATGTCGGCGACGTCTATTCCGTAGACTACCTCGGTGCGATCGGCGCAGGCATGCAAGCCGTGTTGATGGACGTACCGGGCGCCTACCGCGACAAAGGCGTGCCGCGAGTGGAAGATCTGGTCGAGTTGCAGATGGCGCTGGAAGAAGCGAATATTTAAGGATACCAAAGGATCGCGAAGGAGACGTCAATCATGCTCCATCAGACCGTATTCGATTCTGCCCGTTTTTTCATTTTCCTCAGTGCTGCGATTCTGCTCGCCATCGCTCCCGGACCAGGAATGCTTTACGTCCTAGCTCGCGCGCTGGGCGGCGGACGCCGCGAAGGCCTGCTCTCCGCGCTCGGTACCTTCTTTGGTGGCACGGTACACGTATTCGCAGCCGCCGCCGGCATCTCCATCATCTTGGCGAAGTCCGCCATGGCCTTTGCCACGGTGAAGTATCTGGGAGCAGGCTATCTTTGCTTTCTCGGGATTCGCATGCTTCTCGACGCCAGAAAAGATGAAGGCGTTTCCTTCGCCAGCCTGCCGCGCGGAAGGAACCCCTTCTGGCAAGGGGTCATGACCGAGGTGTTGAATCCAAAGACGGCGCTGTTTTTTCTTTCTTTCATTCCCCAATTCGTGAACCGGGGCAGCGGACACGTCTTTCTGCAGTTTGTGCTGTTGGGAACGCTCTCGGTGACGCTCAACACTTCGGCCGATATTGTCGTGACCTTGCTTGCCGGACCGCTCGGCCAGCGCATTCGCGGGTCGGCGCGCTTCCGCCGGCGTCAGCGCACCCTGACCGGAGCGGTCATGATCGGCCTGGGAAGCTACCTGGCTCTGGGCGAGTCGAAATAGAAGAGAATGACGTTGCCCGCTTTTGGGTGGCGCAGCGGTTTACCGCTGCGATACTGTTGTCGAGCGAGACGCGGCTTTAGCCGCCGAGGGCACGCGCTCCGCTCGACTCTACTACAGCGTAATCACCTGGTGATCGTGGCAATCGGGACGGATCGTCTGATAAAGATCCGCGAGCAACCCCGGCCCATAGCGCGCCACGAAACTCACGCCGGCAACCTCGCGCTCCTGCAGCGCCTTGTGTGGAAATAGCGCGTGGCTCAAGGCATCCGCGTGCCGCGTGATGACTTCATTCCGTAGCCCTTCCGCCCGTGCTACCCGCGCCCGCAGGCGGTCGATTTGCTGCGACATGTTGGCCTGGGCACTTTCCGCCGTATCGATGAGGGTCGAATCCAGCCTGCCGATCGATTCGCGCAAAGCAGTCATCGACCGCTCGACGCTCGCGTAGGCTTCCGAAAAGCGCTCCTGTAAATCCGGCGGCAGCGAACGAGCGGCAATGGCTTCTCGGACTTTTTCGGGGCCGTGGAATAAATCGGGCAGGCCCAGTTGGTAGCGCGTCAGAATGCGCTCGGGCTTGGCCTCGATCAGCGTTGCCGAAAACCGCGGCAGGATCGGCGTCACGCGTCCCAGCAGTTTCTCGTAGACGACAGCGACCTGCGCAAAGTATGCGACTTCGGCTGCTCCGCCGGTGTAAACGAGCGTCGGCAGCAGATAGTCCTGCACCACGGGACGAAGCAACACATTCGGATTGAACTTTTCCGGCGCGTTTTCAATCCGGTCGAGCAGTTCTTCGTGAGATATCCGCTCCTCACCGACGACGTACTCACCACCGTTGGCGCCGTTGGCACCATTATTTCGGCGCCGCACTACGGTGCGCGCGCCATTCTTCACTTCAAAGAGCAGCGTGGTCGCCGAAGTCACTTTCACCTGCTGGTGATATCCCGCCGCCTCGAGTGCTTTGCCGCGCGCCAGCAGTACTTCATCGAGTTCGGAAGCCCGTTCGATCGCCGCGCGGAACAGCGGTTTTGCGGCATCATGGAAATCCTTGTCCGCCGGATCGAGCAGGATGACTCCCCAATCCGCAAACAGCCGCGCAAACAGCAGGGCAAACGCGCTGCCCAGACTTTCACCCGGACGATATGCCTGACGCAGCCACGTCGTGACTTCGGAATCTCCGAGCATCGCAGCCGCACGTTCGGCCACGGGCTTGATCTCCGGCCCGAACTTGATGGTCCCCACGGGCGCATCGGCCACCGCGTTACTTTCAAATGCCCGGCTCTCCGCAGCGAACGGTTCCGGAAGGCCGTGCTCGGAAACGAGTGCCACATGGCTGACCTCGGCCAAATCGTGATCCTCGGTCGCCAGCCAAAACACTGGGACGCAGTCCACTCCGGCCGCCGTCGCTTGTTCCGCCAGTTTGACCGCCGTCAGCGCCTTGAAGATCGAAAACAGCGGCCCGCCGAAAAGGCCGACTTGCTGTCCCGTAACCGCCGCCAGCGCCCCGCGCCGGAAACGCTCAAGATTGGCCAGCGTCTTCGGAGAAGCGCCCCACGCGCGATTTTGCCGTTCGAGAATTTCGCTCACCTTGGCGCGGCGCACGCCGTCATAAACGACGTGCTGGGATTCGTCTTTCACCCACTCGGGAAAGATCGGCGAGCGCGGATAGAAATCGCGAACGGAAGGTGTGTAGGAAAGATAGTCGAGGAAGAGATGTGTGCTGTGCGGAATCTGCTGGAACGGCAAACACTGCGACTTCATCGGCAGGTCTCCGGACATCTCTCGGCACACCAGCGTATTTGCGCGATCCGCATATCTTCCAACTCTCCCGGAAACCAACGCTCCGGAGTTCCCACGCGTTCAAAAGTAGCACTTTCGAGGTATCCAGCGCCAAACTCAACTACATCTGATGATGCGGAGGCGCTCAGGTTGCAGAGAGTGATGAGGAATTCGGGAAAAGCGACCCGAGCAACAAATAATGTTACGACTCGGGTTGATGGTGTAATTTGGCGGAATTGCGCTGTTTCAACAACAACTCTTGCCGGAGTGTGTTTACACAGGGCAAATACCTGGTGAAACAGCGTACGATTTTACCTGCACGCTTCGGGTATAGCGCCATTCCGGGCCTTAAGATTGATTTTGAGAGCCTGGTAGCAGACCTGGTTATCTTGACGAGGCCTCGCTATCCAAACGCTCAGGATGCGGTTCAGTTCCTTAAGATTGGCCTCTTCCGCGGCAGTGCTGGCTTCCACGTCGGCCTCATCCAACAAGAAGGAGAGGCGCTCCGGACTTATGCCACTCTCATTCGTGTAGATCACGGCCCGCAGTGCTGCCCTAGCGTAGTCATCACCAATCCTGCTGTCCTTGCCCTGGGACAGAGCAGACGCGGTGAGGAGGACGATCAATGCCATGCAGAGGTTCATTCTGTTAATCACTGGTTCTCTCCCGCCGCGCTACTCTTCGCGGCTAATCATTATTGCCGGATCACAGAAAAACTCCAAGAGGGGGCCACTTTGTCCGTTCTTCTCAGAGAACGATTGCCGAGAGCATACTTGCGCTCTGAAGCCTAGCTTCTGTAGTCATTGCTGCAAACAGGTGATAGGGCTCAAGACCAGGAACCCGGGTGGTGCCGCCGCCCAACATCTACCGCCTCTCCAACACCACTGCAACCTTGTCTTCGTACGCAACCCGCCAATCTTGCGGAAGTTCGCACAGCAGGTTGGCGAGCGTCGACCCGGCGGGCAGGAGCGCCGTCCGAATCTGCCAGCTTTCGAGCACGCTCTGCCATCCCGGCTCGGCCTGGGTCAGGATCAGATACTGGCGAATCCGGCCCGAGCCGTAGAGATCGTGACGGTCATCGACCACGACCTTGCGCTTGGGATACATGCTGTAGATGAGATAACCTCCCCAGGCATCGGTTGAGAAAACTGGGTCTGAGTTCAGTCCGCTGCCCTGGGATTCTTTCTGCAGGAAAATTACCGCTGCAACCGGCATTTTCTTGGAATCAAACCGCGCATAAATCAACTGTCGCGAGCCGAGCCATCCACCTTGGAGACAAAGCGCGAATGCCAAGGTCGCTGAAACAACCGGCCACAGATGTCCCCGCAGCTCCATTTCCTGCGCGCTCATGCGTTCGGAAAACATTGAAATTCGAGCCGTGCCGTTACGCACCCATTGCCAAGCACCCGGCTTATCCGCCAGCGAAACGAAGTTTTCCCACAGAATGGGCCCGGCCACCAGCACCAGCAGCATCGACGAAACGGGAAGATTGCGCGACGAATAGAATCCCGCGTAAGCCGCCACCAGCACGGCCAGCAGGTGACTGAGCCGGAGCTTTCTGTAACTGCCCGCGAAGGCGATCAGCACAAGTACCAGGATGACCGCAAACGAGCGCTCGGCCCAACCGTGAAAATCAGGCGAGCGAAACTCGTCGATCCGGTTCATCAGGTAGCGATCGCCGAGATAGCGATAGATGTGCGCGTGCAGCCGCCAGCCGTAGGGATTCACGAGCGTCGCCACCGCCGAGGCGACCCAAGCCAAAGCCATGGCGCGAGCCCGATGCGCGGCGCGAATCGCGGCAAATGCGTCCTGCGCGCGCAGACTCTCTACCAGCGCAGCGAAGGCGTAGATTCCGAGCAACACCATTCCAAAGAGCCATCCGCCATGCAGATTCACCCACAGCAACATCGAGGCGGGAAAGAACCAGCGTATCCAGCGCGGCGGCTGCCCGTGCTCCCAAGCCTCCCACCGATCCAGAGCAACCAACCAGAGCAGAGAAAAAAGCCAGCTCACAATATGCGGACGCGCATAGAGATGAATCGTCGAGGCGGCTTCCGCCAGCAGCATGAGTACAACCGCCAAGAGCAGGCCGGTGCCGCGCTCGAGCAGTTGCGAAAGCAGGAGTGCGAAAATCGTGGCAACCAGCAAGGCGCACAACCAAACCACTCCGTTCAGTCCGCAAGACTGATGCAAGATGCCCAGGGCCAGGTCGTACAGCCATTCCCAGGCAAACCAGGGTTGACCTTGCATGGTGGAAGAAAACGGATCGGTGCGAGGCAGCGAGTGCGTCGCCAGAATCCGCTCGCCGGTTCGGATATGCCATCCGATATCCGAGTCCGCCAGCGGCCGATTCGCCAAAGGCCCCGCCAGCACTGACCAGAAAAGAAAAATGAAAATGATGTCGCGGACCGAAGGCAGCAGGAAACGCAGAGCTCGCGAACTGGGCTGAGCCGGGGTCATCAGAGGGTGAAGGAGGAGTGTACAAGAGAAATCGGGTGATCGGGTCATCCGGTCATCGGGCGATCCGAAAACGCCCGGTTGCCGGATCGGAGCGATGCTCTTGCCTTCAGTTCACCCGCTGGCCCGATCACCCGATTACCCGATGGCCTAATATCGCAGATAACCAATCCCCACGCGCATATGGTGCAAAAGGCTGTCCGGCATGGTCATGGCAATCGTCAACCCGAGCATCCCGTGCACAATGCCGATGGGATAAATGCTGCGATACCGCCGAAACATTTCGCAGAAGAACAGCCCTCCCACCAGAGTGAAAGTCGTGAGGATGGGACTGGGCAGGTGAGCGGCAGCAAACAAGGTTGCTGTCACCCAAACCGCCGCCGAACTCCCAAACAATTCTTCACATCGCGTGAAGAAAAACGATTGCAGGATGAATTCCTGAATCAGCGCCCAGACAAAGTATTGCCACATCAGGTGAAGCCTGGGCCAGGTCGGATTTGCCGGAACCGGGCCGCCCGCCCAGTGCACCATGGCCACCATAAAAACGGCCGTCGTAAAACTGATCCCCAGCACTACACTGGCGCCGAACGTCTTCGGCAATCGGAGGCCGAGCCGCTCCAGCGATGCGCGGTCGATCAGCACCAGGACCAGAATCGCGATCGCCGCTATGCCGACCCAGCGGTTCCGGGTCTCCAGCCGCGGCTCCCAAAGCGCAAACTCCAGAAACAGAAATGCGACGACGATCTGGGCCCAAACGAAGGGTCGGCGGTAGGCGGTCGGAACTGCAATGCTCCCGCCCTGAAAGGCCAGGGGAATCGCGGCCGGTGCCGCGGGAAAAGTTTTCGTCTGAACCGCCATTCTGTGAATCTCTATAGTAGATGCCAACGAAGCTACAACCTAAGCTACAACCAAAGACCGGCAAGCCGCGACCGAAGGTGGTGATCGTAGGGGCTGGCTTCGCGGGTCTCACCGTCGCTCGCCGGATCGCACGGCTCCCCGTTCAGGTCACGGTCATTGACCGAAAAAACCACCACACCTTCCAACCTCTGCTCTACCAGGTCGCCACGGCAGGCCTGTCTCCGGGAGAAATCGCGGCTCCCATCCGTTGGATACTCAGAGCTTACCCCAATGTTGAAGTGTTGCTTGAAGAAGTGGTCGATTTCAAGCTGGAGCAGAAGAAAGTCATTACGAAGGAGGAAGTACTCGATTACGACTTTCTAGTGATCGCTTCCGGGGCGACCCATGCTTATTTTGGTCATCCGGAGTGGGAGCCGCTGGCGCCCGGTCTGAAGACGATTGAAGATGCCCTGGAAATCCGCCGCCGCGTTCTGCTGGCCTTCGAACTGGCTGAGCGCCAGAACGGGGATCAGAATAAGATCGCCAAGAACGACGATCAAAATCAAAGCGGATCTCCCTTGCAGTTTGTCGTCATCGGAGGCGGTCCCACTGGCGTCGAACTTGCAGGCACGCTGGCTGAAATCGCGCGCCACGCCCTGAACCACGAGTTCCGCAAGATCGACCCAAAACAAACCCACGTTCTGCTCATCGAAGGCGGGCCGCGAGTTCTGGGAGCCTATTCCGAAGAACTTTCTCGTAAAGCTGAAGGCCAGCTTCGGCGCCTGGGGGTCGAGGTTCGCACATCCAGCGTAGTAACTCGGATTGAGCCCGGCTCGGTTTGGGTCGGCGACGAAAAGATTCCAGCCCCAGTGGTTCTATGGGCGGCGGGAGTGGCTGCTTCGCCGCTGGGCCGAAACCTGGGAGTTCCCGTCGACCGCGCCGGTCGCGTGCTCGTTCAACCCGACCTCAGCATTCCCGGACATCCAGACGTGTTCGTGATCGGCGACCTGGCCGCGCTTCAGGACGAAAACGGCAAGCTGCTTCCCGGTGTCGCGCAAGTCGCCATTCAGCAAGGGGATTGGGTTGCGGAGACCATTGCCCGCGACCTTGAACACCAACCGCGACGCGATTTTGTTTATCACGATAAAGGCAGCCTGGCGACGATCGGCCGCGCCGCCGCCGTTGCCCAGTTCGGCAAGTTCGAGTTATCCGGCTATTTCGCCTGGTTGGCGTGGCTGTTCATCCACCTCTTTTTCCTCATCGGATTCCGCAATCGGCTACTGGTGATGATCCAGTGGGCCTGGTCGTATCTCACATACGAACGCGGCGCTCGGCTGATCACTGGCAGCGACGAATTGCCGGGCTGGAACCAGCCCAGGTCACAACCCCAGTCTGAGGGAGACGCATCCGCTGAGTCAGCAACTGCCCAAATTCAGCGGCGCGCGTGATGCGCCATGTCCCGTGCCGATATAATCAACTTGTCGTGAGACACGCCCCGGCTTTCGTCTTTCTGGTTTGGCTGCTCTTCTGCCCTTCGCTTCGCGCCCAGGACGCGCCCGCCTCCGGCCAGACCGCCGTCGGCCACACCCTGGTCGTGATTCCCTTCGAGAATGCTTCTCCCACACCGGGTCTGGAATGGCTCAGTGAGTCCTTCCCCGAAACCTTCCACGAACAACTCAATTCTCCGGTTCTGTATGTAGCCAGCCGTGACGAGCGCCTCCGAGCCTACGATCGCCAGGGCATTCCGGCTGGCGTTCATGCTTCGCGCGCCACGCTCTACCGTCTTGCCGAGCAAATGGATGTCGATTACGCCGTGCTCGGCTCCTATCGGTACGACGGCACGCGGCTGACCGCCAGCGCGCAGTTGCTCGACATGCGGGCGGAGAGGCTTTCTCCCGCCGTGGCAGAGTCCGCGCCCCTGGCCGATCTCGGCTCGCTGCAATCCGCACTGGCTTGGGATCTGCTGCGGATGATCCGCCCCGACTTCCCCGTTCCCAAGGCCAAGTACATCTCGAGCGTTGCTCCCGTGCGCTTGGACGCGCTGGAAAATTACATTCGCGGCATGCTGGCCACTACGGCGGAAGAGAAGGCACAGCACTATCGCGAAGCCGTACGGCTGAATCCGGACTATGCTCAAGCCTGGCTGGAACTCGGTAAGACCTACTACGCGGAGCGTGCTTACGAACCGGCGATGGCTGCCTTGAATCAAATCCAACATTCTTCTTTAGCGTCGGGCGTAGTTGCCCGCGAGGCAAATTTCTACCTCGGTCTCGCAGCCTACGCTCATGGAGACTACGCGAAGTCCGAAAGCGCCTTTGAGTTCGTCGCGGCCCGCCTGCCCCTGGCCGAGGTTTATAACAATCTAGGAGTGGTCGCCGCCCGTCGCGGGCAGAAAAAAGCTGTTGACTATTTCGACAAAGCGATTCAGAACGATCCCAGCGACCCCGACTATCACTTCAACCTGGGAGTGACTCTTTCGCAGGCTGGCGATCGCGCCGGAGCGGTCCGCGAACTGCACACGGCGCTTGATCGTCGCCCCAACGACGCCGAGGCTAGAACATTGCTCGACTCCCTGACGCCTGCGGCTGCCGGCGGCGGTATTGTGCCGAGCAGTACGACGTCGAAGGCCTCATTCGAGCGCATCAAGCGCAACTACGAAGAAGACGCCTTCCGCCAGATGACCACGCAGATGGGGAGCTGGGCTGAAGAGCGCTTTGCCCGATCTGATCCCCGCGCCCACGCGCGCTTTCACGTCGAACTCGGCAAAGAGCTCCTGGCCCACGGATTCACCACCGAAGCGGAGGCCGAATTCCGTCACGCCGCCGCGGTGGATCCATCCAGCACCGCGCCCCTGACCGCCCTTGCCGCAGCTCTGGCGCAAGACGAAGACTACGACCGTCGCGGCGACGCCCGTGAGGCCCGCGCCCAGGCTGAAGCCGCCCTCCGCATTCGCGAGTCTGCCGAGGCTTATCTGGTTCTTGCCCGCCTCGATTTGAGAGAAAATAGAATGGAAGCAGCCGCCCAGAACATCGATCGGGCGCTGCAATTGGAGCCCGGGAATTCCGCCGGCCAGGACCTGAAGCGCACCCTAGCAGCCAAGCTCGCGGAGAAAGCGCAGCCATGAAATCAGCTCTCAGCTCTCAGCTCTCAGCTCTCAGCAATGTTCGTGTGGGGACGGGCGCCCTCGCCCGTCCAAGCCGAGCGATGCTCGGCAGTTGCCGGGGACCACGACAACTCTGGGTTTGCCATGCGGCCTGCTGGTTCGCGCTGCTCTTTCTGCTCACCAATTCCTCCTCTGCTGACGTTTTGAAGATTGTCGTAAATGACGCCATCCAGCCCGTCACTGCCGAATACATTGGCCGAGCACTCGATTTAGCCGCCGCCAACCACGACCAAGCCGTCCTGATCGAGCTCAACACCCCCGGCGGACTGGTCGATTCGACGCGCGAGATCATCGACAAGATCGTGGCTTCGCCCGTGCCGGTTATCGTCTATGTAACTCCGGCTGGCAGCCGTGCCGGCTCGGCGGGAATCTTCATCCTCGAAGCCGCCGACGTCGCGGCCATGGCACCGGGAAGCAATGCTGGTGCGGCGCATCCGGTGACTCTGTTCGGCAAGCCCGACGAGACCATGATGAAGAAGATTGAAAACGACGCAGCTGCCCTAATGCGCTCCGTCGCAGCCAAGCGTGGCCGGAACGTCGAACTGGCCGAGAGTGCGGTGCGCGAATCGAAGTCCTTCACCGAACAGGAGGCGCTCGACAAGAAACTGATTGACTACGTAGCCAGCAGTGAGCAAGACCTGTTTCGCCAGATGAGCGGGAAGAGTTTCAAACGATTCGACGGCGCGACCGTAACCCTCAACCTGACCGGCCAGCCGGTACGCAACTACCAGATGACCCTGAAGGAACAGATCCTTTCCTACATCATGGATCCCAACATCACGCTGATCATTCTGCTGATTGGCGCCTTATGTCTGTATGTGGAATTCAACCACCCTGGAGCAGTTGTGCCCGGCACCATTGGGGTGATCTTCATCGTATTGGCCGCCTTTGCCATGCACCTGCTGCCGATCCGCTTCGCGGCGCTCGCGATGATCCTGGTTGCCTTCCTTCTATTTGCCGCCGAAGCCAAGTTCGCCAGTCATGGAGTGCTGACCACCGGCGGAATCGTTCTTCTGACTCTAGGCGGATTGCTACTGGTCGACGGCCCGATCCCCGAAATGCGCGTCCATCTGGTGACTGCGCTCGCCGTCAGCGTTCCGCTCGGAATCATTACCGCATTTCTGATGAGCATCGCCGTGCGCGCCCGCCGCAATAAGATTGTCACCGGAGAACAAGGGATGATCGGCGAAATCGGAATTGCGCAAACCACGCTGGCGCCTGCCGGAAAAGTGTTCGTGCACGGCGAACTGTGGGACGCCGTCTCCGCCATCCCCGTTCCCGCCGGCGAACGCGTCGTCGTGCGCCAAGTTGATGGACTCACGCTCCGGGTCGATCCCGCAGCAGCGGCGAGAACGGTGATGGCGTAAAGCCTGGGGTTCTAAAGGCGAGTGTGTCCATCCGCGCGGTCACTCCAAAGGTTCGAAGTGAGGAGATTGAGTGCCGAGTTCTGCGAACGCTTTGTCCAGACTGCGCACGACTTTCAGCAGCGGTCGTTTGCGCTCTCCGATGATCTGAAACATGCGCGCTAGACCAAACCCCACCGTGGCTGACGCGACGACAATGCGAGGACGTTTGGCCGGATCCGTCACGGCTGGTTCCTCCTTTGCAAGCTCGCGCAAACATTCGGCGGACACGGCCCACTCCGCGGATGAGTAGTCCGTAATCGCCGCGCTGGCATCGGTCGCGGCCCAATGCTTTAGCCCCGCCCGGTAGAATTCTGCCAGCGATTCATCCGTGAGCCGCCCCTCGAATCGGCCGAGCAGGATCTTGTGCACTGGGTCGAACTCAAATCGGAAACCCATTTGGAGCCTCCGGCAAAACCCCGAAAACTGAAAACCGGAACGCTTCCGAGTCGCCTGGATTGGGTCTCGCGGACCGACTCACGAACCGAGAAGGACTCGGAACGTCGGGTACTCTATCCCGTTTGGTCACGTTCGTCTGTAACGGAAATCACAGCTCGGCGTGATGCGATGGAACAGGCCCGCTTTTTGAAAAAGTCGGCCGCCGTTTTCATGACTCCAACCTTTTCGGCAACCGCTGCCGCGATCCATTGGTTCAACGACACGCCATCTTCTTTGGCGAGCCGCTGGGCAGCCTTCTTGATGGAAAGAGGAAGATCCAGCGGATAAGTGGATTTGTTCATCGTCTCAGTCTCACTTTCTTTAACAGATCGGCCGGACGCAGCACGAAAATCCTAAGCCGTTTCAATGTCGAAAGCGGGCGAGATTTCGTCGCGGTGCCCGAATCTCCCTGAACACTCTGTCGTCTCGTTCCGCACAGCCATAACCGCTCGCGTGCGCTACAATCCGCTGAGACTCTAAATAGCGATTTGTCTGGAGGCATGGTATGGAGCTCGGGTTTCCCGTGGTCACCGTTGGCATCGTCATCGTCGTCATCTACCTGCTGAGTTCCATCAAGATCCTGGCCGAATATGAGCGCGGCGTCATCTTCCGGCTCGGACGCCTGTTGGGGACGGCCAAGGGCCCTGGCGTAATTCTGGTCTTCGCCCCGGTCGACCGCATGGTCCGCATTTCGCTCCGCCAGGAAGCGCTCGAAGTTCCGCCGCAGGACATCATCACCCGCGATAACGTCACGTTGAAAGTGAACGCGGTCATCTTCCTGCGCGTGGTCGATCCGAACAAAGCTGTCGTCGAGGTTTCCAATTATGTATACCAGACTTCGCAGTTCGCCCAGACCACTCTGCGCTCGGTGCTCGGCGAGCAGGAACTCGACGAATTGCTGGCGCACCGCGACAAGATCAACCTGCGCCTGCAAAGCATCCTCGACACGCACACCGCGCCCTGGGGAGTGAAGGTCGCGAACGTGGAAGTCAAGCAGGTGGATATGCCCGAGTCCATGTTGCGGGCCATGGCCAAGCAAGCCGAGGCGGAACGCGAAAAGCGCTCGAAGATCATCCACGCCGAAGGCGAGTTCTCCGCCGCGCAGCGCCTGGTGGATGCCGCGCACCTGCTGGCGACCGAACCGATCAGCATCCAGTTACGCTATCTGCAAACGCTCACCGAAATCGGGGTCGAGAAGAACACGACCGTGGTGTTCCCCGTGCCGATCGATTTCTTCTCCGGCATGCAGAAATTGCTCGCGGGCGTACCCGCGCCTGCCGCGCCGGCAGGAAAGTAGAGGTCAACAACACTTTCCATGCCCACGGCGCAGCAAGATACGGAGATCACCCTCGGCACCGGCCGTATGCTGGCCATCTTCTTTGCCTTTGTGCTGGTCTGCGCGTTTTTCTTTGCCATCGGCTTTTCGCTTGGCCGCAGAACCACGGTCGCAGGCTCGGGCATCTTGTTGAGCGCTCCCAACGCGGCTCCCGCGACGATCGTTCGGCCTTCGGCCGCAAAAAACGAAGCCCCCCAGCCAACGCCGCAATCTTCCTCCAACGATTTTAGCTTTTACAAGGCAGTCGGCGAGAAGAGTGCTGACGCCTCGCTGAAGCCTCAGGATTCGGCTGCGCCGCCTGCGACTCCAACCGCTGCGGCCTCAACCGCAGAGGCACCGCCTAAGGCCGCATCAGACGCCGCCACTGCGACGCCCACCCCATCGACAAGCGGAAGCTACTACGTGCAAGTCGCCGCAGTGACCCGGCAGGAGGACGCCGATGCGCTCGTGGAGGCTCTCAAAAAGAAGCAATATCCAGCCTTCACCGCGAACAATGCTGCTGCCGACAAATTTTACCGCGTTCAGGTCGGACCCTACGCCGACCTGAAGGACGCGGAGGCCATGCGCGCCCGCCTCATCAGCGA
>CAWABC010000036.1:0-11649 GCA_963780105.1 uncultured Acidobacteriaceae bacterium | reverse complement strand
GCAGGGAAGCGCGGCAGCGCTTCATAACGCACCTGGCGCAGATCGTGCTGGTAGAGCCGGTCGAGATAGATCTCGGCGACAAAGACATCCTGCCGCAGTTTGCGCGCCGTGGCCACATCCGGATGAATCTGGCCAAACTGGGCGACGGTAGCGCCATCCAGCACGGCACGAGCCGAGCGTCCGGGATGATAGCAGTCGGCGATCTTCTTATCATCGAACTGGGCATCGTAGTAAAGCGTCCAATGGCTAAACGGCTCCAGCAGGCTTTCGACGTCGCCCTTCAAGTCAAAGAACGTCAGCGGCCGCGCCGTCTGATGAACTCCGGCTTCGACGGCGCTCCCCGTCGCGCCGATCGAGATGCGTTTCATCTCCAGCGCTTTCTCGCCCGCCGCCTCAAATACATTTCCAGCTTCAAACAGGCGAACATTGTCGCTACCGCGATTCAGGTTGTAGGCCAGCATGTTCAACATGCCCGGAACCATCGACGTTCGCATCACCGAAGCCTCGTCGCTGAGCGGGTTCGCAAGGTCGAGCTCGGCAGCAGCCGAAAACCGCCGGGCGTCGTCTTTCGAGATAAAAGACAGCGAAATGGCTTCGTTGTAACCGAGCGCCAGCAGTCCAGAGCGCAGCCGCGCGTCCTTGTGCGCATCGGGTAGGTCCCGAACCTCGCCACTGTAAGCGGGAAGAGTATTGGGAAACTTGTCGTAGCCGTGCAGCCGTGCCAGCTCTTCGATGATGTCAATCTCGCGTTCGATGTCGAGACGCCAGCTCGGAATGTGGACTAAGTAAGTATCTTCGCTGCCCGGAAGCACCGTGAAACCAAGACGAGTAAGAATGCGGTTGACGTCCAGTGTGCTAAGTTTTTCGCCGAGAATGCGATGCACTTCACGCAGATCTAACTCCACCGGAGCCAGATCAAGCTTGCGGGCGACCACGTCAATCACGTCGCCGACGAGCGTGCCGCCGCCGGAATTGACAATAAGTTCCGCGACCCGGTTTGTCGATACCACAGTCGATTCGAAATCGGCGCCACGCTCAAAGCGGTGCGAGGCGTCGGTGTGAAGACCGTGCCGCTTCGACATCCGGCGCACAGTTACCGGGTCCCACCAGGCGGATTCGATCAGGATATTCTTCGTGCGCTCGGTGATCATGGTGTCAAAGCCGCCCATTACACCGGCCAGCCCCACCGGCTTTTTCGCATCGGCAACAACCAGATCGTCGGTCGAGAGCTTGCGCTCCACTCCATCCAGAGTCTTCAAGGTTTCGCCGTCCCGAGCGCGTCGTATGACCAGCCTGCGGCCTTCGAGCAGATCGAGATCGAACACGTGCGTCGGCTTGCCCGATTCCCACAGAACGTAGTTGGTAGCATCGACCGCGTTACTGATAGGCCGCTGATCCAGCAATTGCAGGCGGCTAGCAATGTGCGCGGGCGAAGGCTTGATGGCAGCGCCGCGAATTTCGCGCGCTGTGAACCGCGGACACAGCTCCGGTTCCTGAATGTCGATAGTGACCTCAGACTTGCCCTGCGAAGGCGGCAGCTTCGGTTCGATCGGCCTGAGCGGCAGATTGTAGACTGCCGAAGCCTCGCGAGCCACGCCATAATGATTCATCGCATCGGGACGGTTGGTCGTGATCTCCATCTCATAGACGGTCGATTCACCCTCGCCAGAGATGCCCTCGACCGCAACGCCAGCAAGAGTAAGTTCGTCCGCAAGCCGGACGTAATCGACCGGCAGGTCAACGAAGTCGCGAAGCCAATGAGGGCTAATTTTCATTGTTATCGCTTCTAGCTACTAGCTCCCGGCTTCTAGCAACCAAAATCCGCTTTTGTCGCTAGGTTTGCTAGGAGCCAGCAGCTAGTAGCCAGTAGCTGTTCTACCCAAACTGCTCCAAAAACCGCACATCGCCCTGAAAGAACAGCTGGATATCATCCACGCCATACTTCAGAATCGCAATCCGCTCCACACCCATGCCGAACGCAAAGCCCGAAACCTTCGTCGCATCGTAATCCACGAAGCCGTACACATTCGGATCGACCATGCCGCAGCCCAGTAGTTCGATCCATCCGCTGGCCTTGCAGTTGCGGCATGGAGCTCCGTCGCGCGTGCCTTTGCCATCGCAAAAAATGCAACTGATCTGCACGTCGGCGCTCGGCTCGGTAAACGGGAAGAACGACGGATAGAAACGCGTCTTCACGCTCGATCCGAACATCGCTTTCATGGCGTGGTCGAGCGTGCCCTTCAGATCGCAGAACGTGATGTTGGTATCGACCGCCAGCCCTTCGATCTGATGAAAGATGGGCGAGTGGGTTGCGTCGAGCGCATCGTTACGGTGGACTTTTCCCGGACACACTACCCGCACCGGCGGTTTCATCTTCTGCATGGCGCGAATCTGCACCGGCGAAGTGTGCGTGCGCAGCAGCAGCCGATCGCGCAGCGGCTTCGATTCCTGTCCCGCGATGAACAGCGTGTCCTGCGTGTCGCGGGCCGGATGGTTCGGAGGAAAGTTCAGCGCCTCAAAGTTGTAAAAGTCGGTTTCAATCTCCGGACCTTCCTCAACCGAGTAGCCGAGATTGCGGAAGACACCAATCATCTCGTTCATCGTCTTGATGACGGGATGTTCCGCACCGCTAGGACGGCGAATGCCAGGGAGGGAGATGTCGAGACGCTCGGACAATTCGAGCGCTCGCTTCGCTTGGTCAATTTGAGCATCAATGCCGGCCGCCCGAGCTTTTTTCAGAGTCTCGAAATTCTTACGGCGATTATCGGTGTCCTTAACAGCCGTCTCGATGTGCCCGATGACTAAGTTGACCCTGCGGCCCACCTCGCGCTTAGCTTCTTTCGGGGCTGCATTGAGCCAGAGTTCGCCTATTTGAGTGCGAATGCCGTTCTTGCGGGCGGTCCAGCGGTCGTGGAAAGCCTTCCACTCCGCTTCAGCATGAACTACCTTCGATTCTTCTTCGAGCGCAGAGACAAGTTCGCGCACAGCGTCGTCGAGGGCCGACGTCGAGAAGTCAGTCAGTTTGAGGACGGTGTAAGGCATCGTTCGAGCAATACCATTAGTAATTGTCATCCTGAGCGAAGCTGAAGGACCTGCTTTCTTGTCAGCGCACGAGACAGCAGGTCCTTAGCTTCGCTCAGGATGACAAATCGTTAAGCGGAAAAGACCTAAGAGCCAAGAGCTAACAGCCAAGAGCCGCTCTTACGCGTTCGCCTTCTTCGCCTGCTCCGCCAGGCTGCCAAATCCCGCCGGATCGTTCACCGCCAAATCCGCGAGGATCTTGCGGTCCAACTCCACGCCGGCTTTCTTCAATCCACTGATGAATTGGTTGTAGTTCAGTCCATTCAGGCGGGCGGCGGCGCCGATACGGACGATCCAGATCGACCGGTACTGGCGTTTCTTCTGCTTGCGTCCGGAGTAGGCGAACTTCAGCCCGCGTTCCACGGCTTCTTTCGCCGAGCGGTAAAGTTTGGATTTAGTTAGGAAATATCCACTGGCGCGTTCCAGAATTCTTTTGCGCTTGGCGCGGCGTTTGGTTCCGCGTTTTACACGAGGCATTGCTGTTCTCCTTTTTTTAGTTCGACTGGCGGCTGGAGGTAAGGAGGCTTCTACCCGAACCGGGGTCCCCGGAACGGCCGGTTTTGCCGTTCTGGGGTGGATATGGGATTTCTGAAGCCCAGCCTCTTCACACGCCGCTGCGGGGCATTCGCTCCGCAGACTTTGCTATGGACGGGCGGGGACGCCCGTCGCTCCATTATCCCTTCTTAGTACGGGATCATGCGCATCACTTTCTTATAATCCGCGTCGCTTACCAACACGGAATTCCCCAGCTTTTTCTTGCGCTTCTTGGCCTTCGAGGTCAGGATGTGGCGGAGAAACGCTTTGTGCCGCTTGATCTTTCCCGTCCCGGTCTTCTTGAAGCGCTTGGCAGCGCCTTTGTGTGTTTTTAGTTTAGGCATAAGTAGCTCTCAGCTTTCAGTTGTCAGCCCTCAGTTAAAGCTTTCAGTCTTATGCAGCGCAATATCCCATCCGCTCGTAGCGATCACACCAGAAGGTTTCACTGATGGCTGATAGCTGACGGCTGAAAGCTGCCTCTACGCTGTCTGCGCGCCGCCTTGCGCGGCAGGAGGCGCGGGCTTCGGATGGGCCGGCTTTTCTTTCGCTCCGCCTTCCTTCTTGTTCGGCGCCAGAATCAGGTGCAGCGTATTGCCTTCCTGCCGTGGACGGAACTCCACCAAACCTTTCTGGTCGACGTCCTTGATCAGCCGTTCCAGAATCTGGCGGCCCAGGCTTTGCCGCGTCATTTCGCGTCCCCGGAAGAAGATGGTCGCTTTCACCTTGTCTCCTTCATCGAGGAAGCGCAGCACGTGATTCTTCTTGGTTTCGTAGTCGTGATCGTCCACGTTGATACGAAACTTCACTTCCTTGACCGTAATCGTCTTCTGCTTTTTCTTAGCTTCGCGCTCGCGCTTTTCGTTCTGATACAGAAATTTCCCATAGTCCATGATGCGGCAAACCGGAGGTTGCGCGGTCGGGGAAATCTCCACCAGATCCAGGTTTCGTTCGCGGGCCAACTTGAGCGCCTCGAAGGGAGGCATCACGCCAATCTGTTCCCCTTCGTCCCCGATCACGCGAATTTCGCGCGCCCGGATGCGCTCGTTCATGCGGATAAAGCGTTTGTCGATACTGTCCTCCGTCTACTGATACTGACAGGAAAGATGCTTAAAAAGTATAGCATGGGGTTGGCCAGAGCTCCTTTCCGCTCCCCTCTTGCCTTCTAAAGCTCGAGGCAGTCAATGCGAGACGGGCCGCGCTGAAGCGGTTTGCACTGCGGACCCGTCCTCGGCCGTTTTGTCCTCGGAATGAGAACTAGTCACGTGAGCGTTGAGATCGGATTCCTCACCCTCACGCCCGGCCGGCCGGCGGATTCGCCTATGATGTGCGAGCGCATAGAGCCCACCATGACTTCCGCCAATCACCCCGCCAATCAGAGCGCCAAGACCGCCGCAGAGAACGGCCGCGCCAGCGCTTGCTCCGGAGTGACGGTCGGTATTGGCGGTCGCTCCAAGTGCCGCCCCCAACCCGAAGCCAATGGCAGCGCCGATCAACGTATGGCCAGCGTTGCCATGATCCATCCAGGGGGTTCGGTAATTTCCCTGGGGATATCCACGTTGGGGCGGAAACGGCGGCATCGGTCTAGGTTGGAAACGTTGGGCAAGCAGTCTGGCATCGCCGGCATCATCAGAGGCGCCTTCGGCCTTAGCGTTCCGTGTATACGAACTCCGCGCCATAGCGATCGCGTCAATGCGGAGAGGTTCCTTTTCAGTTTCAGCTTGCCGGACTTCTGTTGTCTGTGCGAGCGCAGTCGATGCCAGCAGAAGCGAAGCCAGTAGGAAAAACAGGAAGAAAGCGTGTCTTGTGCGTTTCATGACCGCATCCTAGCGGCAGTGTGCTGATTGCAACTGTGGCTTTGGGACAGTTTCTGGAGTGTCACAACGCGGGAAGGAGCGGAAGGTCGTTTGTCGTCTAAAGTTTCTTTCTCGTCTCAATCAGGAAACTTTCCTGACTGCTCGCCAGCCAGCCATCAAGCCACCGCCACTTTCGCCGTCCGCAACCGCCGGTACAGCCGCATGTAGTCGTCCACCATGCGCCGCGCCGTGAAGCGCTCGCGCGCCCGCGTGTAGGCGCGCGTCCCGTAGAGTCGGACAAGCTCGCGGTCTTCGTCCAGTTGGCCGAGTACCTCGCTGAGGCTCTCGGCGTTATTGCGTTCGAAATACAACGCCGCGTCGCCCCACATTTCTCGATACACGTCGGTGTCGTTGGCCACGATGGCGCAGCGCGAGAACGCGGCTTCGATCGACCCCAGTCCCGTAGGTTCGTAGCGCGAGGTGGCCGCGAAAATCGTCGACTTGCTGTAGAGCGAGCGCAGCTGCGATTCGGTCTGCGCTCCCTTCACCGAAATCTCGTATCCGCCGGTGGAGACACGCACGTCGGCCCGGATCGGCACCGGCGGTGCCGGAACCGGGTTGTCCGCCCCCACGATGCACACCGGCAGGCCGTGCCGGTGCTGGGTGAGCAAGGCAACCTGTTTCCCTGTATCCCACAAGCGCCCGATCGCGAGCACCGACTCTTCTTTGGTCACAAACGGATTGAAGTAGATCGGATTGCGTCCGGGGGGAATGATGTGTCCCTCGAAATCGTCGTCGTAGGCCACGCGGAGCATCTCTTCCATCCAGCGCGAAGTGGTGACCACGGCCTCGGCCCGCCGCAATCCCGCCACGATCGTCTCGCGATACCAGTCCAGCCAGGCCGAGTCGGCGGGTTCGTGTCCGTGGATGCTCAGCCACCACGTGATCACATCCCCGTGCGCCACCACAACTCGCGGCGTCGCCACCGGCAACGCGCCGAAACTCAATTGGTTCAAATGCAGAAAATCGGGACGCGTGTCGCGCACGATCGCGCACAGATAATCCTCGGCGGCGTGGAAGTCCTGCTCGCCTTCCTGCATCCAGTCGAGACGAAACGCGGTGGGATGATATTCGAGGCCGTGCAGCGAGTCCATCCAGGCGGTCTGATGGGGAAGTGGAATTTCTCCAAAGCTGACCAGCACGACTTGCGCCCCGTGGGTCACCAGACCCGATACCAGTTCGCGCGTGTACGTCCATACTCCGCTGAACGTGTCGGACGTCACCAATACGCGCACAGATCCCCCGGGGTTCGAGGGCTGGGAACTACCCTCGGCCTGCTTGGCTCAAGTTTAGGGTTAAGGGCGTGCCAAGGGAAGAGTTTTCTTGGGGTTATCCGACTGTACCGCCGCCGTCTCGGCGGCTGTCCGGCGGGCGTCTCGCCCGCTGCGCCGAGGGCGAGACGCCCTCGGGAGAGCCGGCAAGATGCCGGCGCTACGATGGTTATTGAAAAGAAGGCCGGGCAGACGGCCCTCCGGACACGGTCCTGAAACGCCGCGGCGCTTCACGTCGAGTCCGCCCACTGCGTCATTTCGCGCGGCTGGGCGCGTGGATCCGATAGCCTCACCAGCTTCGGTCGCACCAGGATCCGCATCGTCCACAGCAGATCGTCCAGGACGGTCCCATACCCGAAGTGCGCATCCACAAATGCCAGTTCCGTAGCCGGCAAAGTCGTGCGGCCAGAGATTAGGACTACGGGAACATCCGGCACCAGAAACTTGATTTCCTGCGCCAGCTTCGAGCCCGACATCGCGGGCATTTCGTAGTCGAGAAGCGCCAGATCGAAATAGGTTCTCCGGCAAAGCGCGAGCGCCTCGATGGGGTCATTCTTCGCGATCACTCGGAAACCGCATTCCTGCAGAACACTGGTTAGCAATCGGCTGGATTTGGGATTGTCGTCCACGTAAAACACTGTCGTTCGGTTCTCCATCACAAACCTCCGTTCCTGTCAGTAAGAACGCAATCCCCGCCTTACCCTTGCGAATACTTTGGGCAGAGATTTGTAAATGTTTGAGATTGATTCTCGGAAACGTAGTTGCTCGAAGAGTAGAGACGCGGCTTGCCCCGTCTGCGGGAGACGCGGCAAGCCCCGTTTCTACAGAGAACTACTCTTTAAGGACTAGATACCGCCATGTCCTCGTCGCACAACTCCTTTTCCGCCAGATGATCGCAAGGAATCGTGAACTTAAAAATGGAGCCATGACCCGCCGACTCGACCCAGATCTTTCCGCCACAGTGCTCGACGATCTTCTTGCAGATGGCCAGACCAATTCCGTTGCCTGGGTATTCCGTCCGGGTGTGCAGGCGTTGAAAGACAACGAAAACATTGTCGGCATGCTCCGGCGGAATGCCGATCCCGTTATCGCTTACGCTGAACAACCAGTCCAAGCCCGCCTTCTCGCCCTGCACGGAAATCGCTGGCGGTTCTTTCCCGCGAAACTTGATCGCGTTCCCGATCAGATTTTGAAAGACCTGTATCATCCGCGAGCGGTCCGCCCACACCGGCGGAAGCACACCATGCGCGACCACCGCGCCGCTCTCTTGCATTGCCGGACCCAGGCTCAGCAGGACCTCATCCAGCGCCGCATTGCAATCGACGTGTCCGCAAGCGCCGCCATTCCGGCCGACTCGCGAAAAGGCCAGCAGATCCTGAATCAGGGACTGCATGCGTAGCGCTCCCTCGCTGGCGTAGCCGATGTATTTGTCGGCGTTCTCATCGAGTTTGCCGCGATAGCGTTCTGCCAGCAGCTGCGTGTAGGCCGCCACCATGCGCAGCGGCTCCTGCAGATCATGCGAGGCCACATAAGCGAATTGTTCGAGGTCGGCGTTGGAGCGGGCCAGTTCCGCCATCTTCTCGGTCAGCTTTTTCTCCGCGCGTTCGCGCTCGGTGATGTCGCGCAGGATGATGGTAAAAAACGCCCGGCCGCCAGCCTCGGCGTGCGAGATGGACGCCTCCATGGGAAACTCCTCACCGTCGGCGCGCAAAGCTCTTAGCGTCCCAAGTTTGTTCATAGCGCGAGTTGTGACGCCCGTCTCCCCAAATTTACGCACGTGGGCGGAGTGCGCAGCGCGAAAGCGCTGCGGAATGAAGCGTTCGATAGGCTGTCCCAAGCCCTCCGCCTGCGAACACCGGAACATCTTCTCGGCCGCCGCGTTGAACATTACTATGTTCTGCTCCGCATCCACGGTGAGGATGGCGTCCATGGCCGAGTGGACTAAGGTTTCGAGCTGCGCCTGGCTCTCCCGCAGAGCGGCGTCTGACCGCCGTTGCCGTTCGCGCAACACTTTTTCCTGCAACGCGCGGCGGATCGCTTCCGGCAGCCGCGCCAGTCCGTCTTTCAGCACGTAATCCGTCGCCCCCCGTTTGATGCACTCCACCGCGGTTACGTCGCCCAATGCGCCCGAGACCAGGATCAGTGGAATGTCCAGCCCTTCGCGCCGCAGCACATCCAGCGCTTCCATGCCTCGCCACTGCGGCAGGTTGTAGTCGGCAAGCACTACGTCAGGACAGTGCGCCCGAAGCTCCCGCTCAAACCCGGCTTCCGTTTGCACTACCACCACGGAAACCGAGAAGCCACCTTTGCGCAGAGCCTGGGCCACCAGTTCCGCGTCCAGCGGGTCGTCTTCGACGTGCAGCACCCGGAGTTCGTTGGCTTGCGGCTTGAGCCATGATGACGCTGCGCCTGACGCAGCAACCGGGCCACCAGCTCGGACTTGATCATCATTATTAGTGTCAGTCTTAGTTCCGCTCATGAGCCACGCCTGACAATTGCTGTGAAGTTTGCACTACGGGCGGCTGATTGATGACCAGCCAGTACAGTCCCACGGTCTTGACCGTCTCCCGGAATTGATCGAAGTCGACTGGTTTCTGGATATAGCTGTTCGCTCCCAGGTGGTAACTGGCCACCAAATCCCGTTCTTCTTTCGACGAGGTCATGACGACGACCGGGATAGTCTTGGTTCGAGGGTCGCTCTTGATCTGCCTGAGCACCTCCATCCCATCGACCTTGAGCAGTTTCAAATCCAACAGCACCAGCTTGGGCGGACGATCGAATGACCGATGCGCGAACGCCCCGCGACAGAAGACAAAGTCCAGGGCTTCCTCGCCATCCCGTGCCACGAAGATGTTGTTGGCCAGCTTCTCTCGCCGCAGCGTATGCAGGGCAAGATCCACATCGTCCTGACTGTCTTCCACCAAAACTATGTCCAGTGCATCTGAGTTCATAATCGGCCTCCAGCCGTCGCTCCATTGCTCTTCGTTTCCGCCTCTTTCCCCACGCCAAGGGTGAAGTAGAAGGCCGCGCCTTTGTCCAGTTCCCCCTCCGCCCACACTCGGCCCCCGTGCTTTTGAATGATGCGCTGCACCGTGGCCAACCCAATGCCTGTACCCTCGAAGTCCTCCGCACGGTGCAACCTCTGGAAGACTCCGAACAATTTATCGACGTACTTCATGTTGAACCCGATGCCATTGTCTCGGACCATAAACACCGCTTGCCCACTTTCTTCTTTGTGACTGACCTCGATGAGGGCGTGGGCGCGGGAGCGGGTGAACTTAAGCGCATTGGCCAGCAAGTTTTGAAAAACCTGCCTGACCAAAACGGGATCACACTCCATCGCGGGCAGATCGGCGATCACCCATGCCACCCGTCGCCCTTCGCTCTCCGGCTGGAGCATCGCTACCACTTCCGCGACCATCGAGTTCAACTTGGTCGCGTGCCGATTGAGTGCATGACGGCCAACCCGTGCCAGATTCAACAATTCATCCACCAGCAAGCCCATCTTTTGTGTCCCTGCCTGGATGCGCTCCACGTACTTTTGGGCGGTAGGATCCAAGCCAGAACCGAATTCATCCACCAGTAACTGGGAAAATCCGCTGATGTGCCGCAGGGGCGCCCGTAAGTCATGCGATACCGAGTAACTGAACGCTTCCAGTTCTTTGTTGGCGGTTTCCAACTGGGCCGTCCGCTCCACCACCCTATGCTCGAGCTCTTCATTGAGTTCTCGGATTTCGCGCTCGTTTGCTTTCTGCTGCGTAATGTCGCGGAGAATGGCAACGCCCCCACACAGGTTGCCCTGAGCATCCTTCATGGGCCGCGCGCTGACTTCGAGAGAGACCCGGTTTTCGCGTTCCGGGTGCTCAATCATCAATTCCACTTGCACCGATTCTCCGTGCAGGGCCCGCACCAGTGGAAGGCGATCCGGCGGATAAGGGGTGATTCCATCGGGCAGGAAGACCTTGTAATGAGGGGTCCACTGCTCACTGGGCAAATCGGCTGCTCTACGGCCCATCAGCTTGTTAGCGCAATCGTTCCAGATGAGAAAGCGTCCTTCCCGGTCGGCCGCAATCAAGCCCTCGCCCACGCTGTCCAACACCAGTTCGAGCATCCGGGTCTGCGCCTCCAGAGCCTGCCGGGAACAGGCCAGTTTCTCTGCCTGTTCCGCAAGCCGCTCTTCCGCTCGTCTGCGCTCGGTCATGTCGCGCGCTACTTTGGAGAAGCCTCTGAGGGTTCCAGAATCGTCGTACATGGGAGCGATCACGACGTCGGCCCAAAAAGCGGAGCCGTCTTTCCGGACCCGCTGAGCCTGCGCTTCAAAACGCCCTTTTGCGAGAGACTCCCGCAGTTCGCGGGAGCCGCCCCAACCGGAACACCCGGCGGCATCTGCACTGTCGACAATAACGCATCCATTCCATTTACCGATGAGGCATCAATAGGCACACCAATGACAGGTAAGGTCGTATGCGCGGCAACAACCCCTGACAGCGCTGCAGACATACCGGCACCGCAAATAATAACCCGCACACCCCTTCCCCTTAACGATTGTGCGTATTCGGCTGTTTCATTTGGGGTATGGCTACAAACCGTGTTTTAATCGGACAAAGTTATTAATGATTATCTTATGGTTGTCATCCCTATCCTCACATTATTCTAAGAGAAAACAAAATGATCTTTGGCGCTCATGCTGACCGACTTCAACAGGGAATGAGACGTTCCTTCGGAACACCGATCGGCACTGCAGCAAAAGTAGAAGTAGGCCAGCCACTTATGACAGTTAAAGTAAAAGCTGGATTTGAGGCAACAGCCAAAGAATCCCTCAAAAGAGGAAGCGCAAAACTTCCTATACCATGCAAAATAGTTATCTCCAAAATTGAAACTCCTCCTGAAGTAGACTCAGCTGACGAAGC
>CAWABC010000035.1:0-15416 GCA_963780105.1 uncultured Acidobacteriaceae bacterium | reverse complement strand
TGACACTTCAGACCAGGATCAAGATTCGTATGCCGGCGCCCCTTATCCGGCTCCCTCTTATCCCGCTTCTAACCCTGAGAACAGCGGATTGCAGAGCGATGTACAGGCGTTGAGCGGAAAGATCGACCGGCTGCAAGCCGATGTCGAAGCGCGCTCGCGAAAGCCGGAGCAGGAACCGGCGACGGCGCTGGTATTCCGCGACCAGCATGTAGAAGAAGTGCATAACTATGCGATTGCCGGTGGAACGCTCTGGGTGCTGAACGACCACCAAACCGGGAAGAAGATTCCACTGGCACAGCTCGATCTTGCTGCCACGGTCAAGATGAATGACGATCGCGGCGTGGATTTTCAGGTGCCGAGATAGCGCATCGCCTCCCAGAATTGCACCAGTTTCTGTCATTGCGCGAATTTTCCCAGCCGTTAGAATGAATCCGATCCGCCAAGAGCCAATAGCCAAAAGCTGTCTTCATGACCCAAAACCAATTCGTCCATCTGCATCTGCATAGCGATTACTCTCTGCTCGACGGCGCTTGCGACGTTGAGAAACTCGTGGATCGGGTTCAAAAACTCGGCATGCCCGCGGTGGCCATGACCGACCACGGGAATATTTTTGGCGCGGTGCATTTCGTAAATGCGGCGCATAAGGTTGGCGTCAAGCCGATCGTGGGATGCGAACTCTACATCTGCAAGAAAGACGACCACGACATCTCTCGCACTCCGCCCGACGGTGACACCTATAACCACCTGCTGGTGCTCGCCGAAAACGAAGAGGGCTATCGTAACTTGGTGAAAATCACGTCGGAAGCCTCGCTGCACGGTTTCTACTACAAGCCGCGCGTGAGCAAGAAATTTCTGGCGGAGCATTCGACGGGACTGATCGGGCTTTCCGGATGCCTGAAGGGCGAAGTGGCCGAGCGCCTCACGGAAGGGAACTACGATGCAGCGCGGTCCGCGGCGGGATTCTATCGCGACCTCTTCGGCAAAGAAAACTTCTTCCTCGAGATTCAGGATCAGGGCTTGGAGATGGAGCACCGGATCCATCCCGGGCTTTTTCAACTGGAGAAGGATCTCGGGCTGCCCCTGGTCGCGACCAACGACAGCCACTATCTTTGCGAAGACGACGCACACGCCCAGGACGTGATGTTGTGCATTCAAATGGGCAAGTCGATCCAAGACACCAACCGGATGAAGTTCGAAGGCACGCAGTTCTACGTCAAGAATGGCGACGAGATGCTGCGGGTGTTCAAGGACGCGCCCCAGGTGCTTGTGCGCACACTCGATATTGCCGAGCGCTGCAATCTTCGACTGGAGAAAGTTCCCAGCCCGTTTCCCCGCTTTGACGTTCCCGACGGATTTACTCCCGACAGTTATTTCGAGCACATCACGCGGCAAGGATTCGCCCGGCGGATGGAGAGCCTGCGCACGGCGGCGGCTAACGGCCTGCTCAAGCACTCGCTAGCGGATTATGAGCAGAGATTGGCGCGCGAGATTGCGATGATCCAGCAGATGAAGTTCTCCGGCTACTTCCTTATCGTCTGGGACTTCATCCGCTACGCCCGGGAACGCGGCATTCCGGTGGGTCCGGGGCGCGGGTCGGCGGCGGGCGCTGTGGTTGCGTATTCGCTCGGCATTACCGGCATCGACCCGCTACAGCATGAACTTTTGTTCGAGCGCTTCCTGAACCCTGAGCGCATTTCCATGCCGGATATCGACATCGATTTCTGCATGAACCGGCGCGGCGAGGTGATCGAATACGTCACCCATAAGTACGGGCGGGAAAATGTCGCGCAGATCATCACCTTTGGCACGATGGCGGCCAAGGCCGCAATCAAGGATGTCGGCCGCGCCATGGACATGCCCTACAGCGACGTGGACCGCATCGCGAAGATGGTGCCGACCACGCTGAATATCAAACTGGACGACGCGCTCAAGGAGTCGGTGGCGCTGCAGGAGGCGTATCAAAAAGATCCGCAGGTGCGGCAGTTGCTCGACACGGCGCGGAAGCTGGAAGGCCTGGTGCGGAATTCCGGTGTACACGCCGCCGGCGTTGTGATCTCGCCGCGGCCGCTGATTGAACTGGTGCCGCTGCATAAGACCAAGAACGACGAAATCGTCACCGCCTTCGACATGGTGGCCATCGAAAAGATGGGCCTGCTGAAGATGGATTTTCTAGGGCTGACTACGCTCACCATTCTCGACGACACCTTGAAGCTGATTGCGCAGAAAGGAACGAATCTGAAGCTGGACGACATCCCGCTCGAAGACCAGGAGACGTACGAGAAGGTTTTTCATAAGGGCCTGACCTCTGGCGTGTTCCAGTTTGAATCGCACGGTATGCGCGACGTTCTGCGGCGCTATCAGCCAAACTCGATTGAAGATCTCACCGCGCTGAATGCGCTGTACCGGCCGGGTCCGATCCAGGGCGGCATGATTGACGACTTTATCGAGCGCAAGCACGGACGCAGGAAGATTGAATACGAATTGCCCGAGCTGAAAGAAATTTTGCAGGAAACGCTGGGTGTCATCGTGTATCAGGAACAGGTGATGCAGGCGGCGAACAAACTCGCGGGTTACTCCCTGGGAGAAGCGGACCTGCTGCGGCGGGCGATGGGCAAGAAGAACGTCGAGGAAATGGCGAAGCAGCGGGAGCGCTTTGTGCAGGGCGCGACGCAGCGGGGTTTCCCGCCTAGAAAGATCGAAAAGATTTTCGACCTGATGGCGCAGTTTGCGGGGTACGGATTCAACAAGTCGCACTCGGCAGCGTACGCGCTGCTGGCCTATCACACTGCGTACTTGAAAACGCACCATCCCATCGACTTTATGGCGGCGCTGCTGACTTCGATCACGGGCGACACAGATAGCGTGGTGAAGTACATCAACGAATGCCGCGAGATGGGAATTGCGGTTGAGCCGCCGGACATCAACGTCAGCGATGCGAACTTTACGCCACACGGGCAGGCGATCCGGTTTGGGTTGGCCGCCGTGAAGAATGTTGGCGCAAATGCGATCGAGTCGATTGTCGCGGGGCGCAAGAAGCTGGGCCGGGGTTTCCGGTCGTTCTACGAATTCTGTGAAGAAGTGGACCTGCGGTTGTTGAACAAGCGCGTGCTGGAGTCGTTGATCAAAAGTGGCGCCATGGATTGCTTTGGGCACCGGGCGCAACTTATGAAGGTGCTGGATACGGCGATCGAGCAGGCGCAGAAAGCGCAGCGCGACGCGGAGTCGGGACAGCACGGACTGTTTGGCGTGTTTGCGGATGAAACCGCGCAGGCGGCGAGCGACGCGCTCCCCAGCGCGCCCGAGTGGGACGAGCAAACGCGGCTGGCGGCGGAGAAGGAGATCCTCGGTTTCTTTATTACCGGGCATCCGATGGAAAAGTACAAGGAAAAGCTCGCCGACCTGGAAGCGCTCTCCACCGAAGATATTGCCGCCATGAAAAAATCGACCGCGAAGGACGAAAACATCACGACGGCCGGATTGATTTCGGGGCTGCGGGTCGCAAAATCGAGGAGAGGCGAACTGTGGGCGCAAGCGGCGCTGGAAGATATGTGGGGGAAGGTGGAGTTGCTCGTCTTCCCCGAGGCCTACAGGAAACTCGCGGAGAAGGTGAAACTGGAAGTTCCAGTGCTGATTCGCGGTGGCGTGCGCATTGAAGAAGGCGCGAATCCGAAGCTCACGGCCAACGAAATCATTCCGCTCGACGAAGCTTCCGTGACGCTGCCGAAGGCGCTTCGCATACGGATTCCCCTCGGCAGTGCGACCGAGAGCACGGTCGACGCCCTGCACGCACTCTGCAGCGAGCGCAGCGGCGAGGCGAAGGTGCTGTTCGACGTGGAACGGGAAGGCGATTTCATGGCCGTGATGGAAGCGGAAGGCTATAATGTGATGCCGGACCGCAGTTTCTTGAGCCGCGTGGAAGAGTTGTGCGGGCGAGGCAGCGTGCGCAAAATCAGTTGATCCGTGCAAGGGAAGAGCGTGCAAGTTAACCGATGCGGCCGATGAGACGAGCAAAAATAAAGCGGGCGGAAAAGTCCGAACATAGTGCGGAAAGCGGCGCGAAACACGGCGCGGAGAATGCCGCCATCGCCAGTGCGGACTTCATGCTGTCGATCGTGGAAGAGCATCATACCCGAAAGAATGTGAACGTCATCAAAATGGATTCTGGATTGAAAGCGCAGCAGGAGCTGGCAAAAATCGAGGAGCAGATCACGCGGCTGCAGGCGCTGGAGGGGCAAAGCGCGGAAACGGTCCGCCAGGTTCAGCAATTGCACGAACGGGTAAACGGCCTTCGCCGCGAGATTTCTTCGCATCTGAGTGCATGGGAGCGCACGGAACTGGCGCGTCATCCGCAGCGTCCTTACACGCTGGATTATGTCGAGCGCATTTTCACCAATTGGAGCGAGATTCACGGGGATCGGGGATTCCGCGACGATCCGGCGATTGTTTGCGGGATGGCTCGCTTTCACGGCGACGAAGTCATCGTGATCGGCCAGCAGAAGGCGCGCGACGCGAAACAACGCGTGTATCGAAACTTCGGCATGCCTCATCCCGAGGGATATCGCAAAGCGCTGCGGGTGATGAAGATTGCGGAGAAGTTCAAGCGGCCGATTCTAACCTTCGTCGATACCGATGGCGCTTATCCCGGACTGCACGCCGAAGAGCGAGGACAGGGAGAAGCGATCGCGCGTAACCTGCTGGAAATGGCGCGGCTGGAGGTGCCGATCATTGCGACGGTGATTGGCGTCGGCGGCAGCGGCGGAGCGCTGGCCATTGCCGTCGCCGACCGCGTGTTGATGATGGAAAACGCCGTTTACTCGGTGATTTCGCCGGAAGGTTGCGCGTCGATCATGTGGCGCGATACCAGCAAGAAAGGCCTGGCGGCAGAGGCCATGAAGATCACCGCAAACGATTTGAACGACCTGGGCTGCATCGACGCCATTATTCCGGAGCCTGCCGGGGGCGCGCATACCGACCACGCGCAGGCGGCGGAGTTGCTCGACCGGGCGCTGCAAGAGAATCTGGCTACGCTCAAGCGATTGCCGGTGGGGGAATTGCTGGAAACGCGCTATCAAAAGTTTCGCAACATGGCGCAGTTCTTCCAGGTGGAAGCGTAGAACTTTAGAAAGTGATTTCAAGGTCCACCGGATTAAACGACCTTGGGCCCATGGTCCTTGGCGGCAGCGCTTTTGTCGGGCGCGTCCTCTTGGCCGTTCATCGCGGATTTGAAACCGCGAATGCTCTCTCCGATTCCTTTGCCGAGTTCGGGAAGTTTCTTCGGTCCGAACACAAGCAGAGCAATGCCGAAAATCACCAGCAGATGCATAGGTTGAAACAGTCCTTCGATCATAAGTGCTCCTTGAAATGCAGAGTAATAAGCGTGACGAATAGCGATTCTGAAAGAGCAGGCGCTGTGCCCGAACCCCGGACGCAGCGCCCGCTGCCGCGAGCCACGTGAAGAACCGCTCCCCCGAAGGCGGCTCCCCGCGATTGCTGCACGTTGCTAGACGCCACGTTTCGCGGCGTCAGCAGCCCTAGCCAGAGCGTTGAGCGCTTTGAAGAACGCCGGCGACTGGCCTGTGAATAGGCCCGTCCCAGTCAAGAAGTTCACCACCCCCTTGGCGATTCCTTTGGGATTCGTCGGGCGAATTACAGAGCACTGAGGCAGTTTTGGGCTGATGAATTCGCACGGAACCGGAAAGATCAGGTTGGTTTGCAGCTCCGGGTTCCCGGTGGCGTTGAAGTCCGGAAAAGTGAGGCCGCTTACGGGATCGGTGAAGGGAGCGATTGGCGCCTGGACGCCATTGCCCGCGAAATCCACCCATTCCAGGAAGTGGGCTACTTCGTCCCCGCCAATGCTGACCACGATTTGCAAAACTTCCACGTTACTGGCCTTCTGGGCCATCGCTGAATAGAGGGTGCTGCCCCCTTGCTCGATCATTCCGAAGTGGAAAGCCGCTGTGTTGGCGATGGCCTGAATGTGTTCAGCCGGGCCGAAATCGTCATTAGCTCGGGGAATGGCCGGGACGTTCACCAGGTCGATCGCTTGCGGAAAAGTACCACCGAAATCCGGATTGCCCGCGCTTCGATAGCGGGTGTACCAGCTGGTATCGATGGTGTTGTCCATGAGGTTGGTGAGCCGCCCAATGTTCTGGGCGCCGGTTGCCTGACTGCTCGGCAAGGTCCGGAAGACATCGAGGTCCACGGGCTCCGCACCTTTCGATATCAGATAAGCATTCAGGAATTCCGCATGGCTAAGTTCGTCGAGGGTGTTGCTGGAGATGTACTGAGAACCGTCGCCATCGAGCTTCTGGAGAGCCTTCTGGTAAGGATTCTGCTTGCCCGGAGTAACTCCTCCAAGCTCCGCGTATTGCTGCCACAAATCGGCCTCAAGGAGTTCAGCCGCGGCGAGGAATCGCAGGATGGCAGTGTCGCCCGGCGTCAGAGTCTTAGGGGACTGGGCATGCGCTTCGCCTTCGCCCAGAGTCGTCAGCAATGAACCGGCGGACAAGGCTGCTCCGGCCATGCCGATGCCTTTGAGGAAGGAGCGGCGCTTGACGCCGTTCTTGGATGGAGATTCAGCGCCTTCACCTGCTTGAGTGGTTGCTTGCGACGGCGCAGTTAGGTCGAAGTGCTCTTTGGTCATGGTCTAGACTCCAGTCTTTCCGAAATGATTGTCGGTAATCCGGTCACCTGATCATGGATTCACCGCAAGATGAAGGTAGGCTGTTCGCACTTGCGTTGTGTCATGCTTCGGTCAAGACTATGTCAAATTATTTGCGGTGTGCGGAGAGTGATCGCGGGCATCGAACTTAGTGGTTCTACAGTATCGGCAAATGCAAACACGGCTGCACCAGGAAATCCAGGGAGTTGATCTGCTGTAAGGCTTGTTCCACCAGCGACGCCTTGCATTCCTCCAGCGTAATCAGAAAGGGCAGGTGTGATTTCGGGCAGCCCGGTTTCTGCAGTACCGAATCGATGTTGATGCCGCACTGGGAGAGAATCGTGGCGAGGCTGGCGATGATGCCGGGGCGGTCCTTCACCAGGAAGCGCAGATAGTGCTTGGTGGTGAAATCGGAGGTGACGGTCGGCGTTTTTTCGGCGGGCTGTCCGGCTTCCGTCATCGGCACTGCGGCTTGATTGGAGCGAGCAATGGCCAGAATGTCGGAGACCACCGCTACGGCGGTGGGATGTCCGCCCGCACCGTGGCCTCCGAACAACGTCTGACCGCCATAGGTTCCGGTTGCCATCACCAGATTTTGGCTGCCTTCCACGCGCGCCAAAGGCGACGATAGCTCGACCAGGGCGGGCTGGACGGCGGCAAATAGCTCCTCGCCTTTTAACTTTGGGTTCGAATCTGTTTTCAACTCGGCCAAGGAAATCTGGCGAATCGTGCAACCGAGCTGGTTCGCGTATTCAAAATCAACCGAGTCGATGGCGGAAATGGAGCGCGCCGCGATGCTTTCAGGCCGGACGTTACAATGCAGTCCGACCCGCGCTAGGATGGCGAGCTTGGCGCGCGCATCCAGGCCGTCGATGTCTTCAGTGGGATCGGCCTCGGCGAAACCGAGCTTCTGCGCCTCGCGCAAAGCCGTGGCGAATGGAATGCCGTTACTCTCGATCTGGCTGAGAATGTAGTTGCAGGTGCCGTTGAGAATGCCGCAGATCCTGAAGAGTTCGTCGCCTGCCAAGCCCTCATGCAATCCGGAAATCACCGGCACGCCGCCGGCTACCGACGCGCCAAACTGGATTTGCCGTTTCATTTGGCGGGCGAGGCCGATCAATTCGGGGCCGCAGTGGGCGATCAACTGCTTATTGGCGGTGACTACCGACTTACCAGACGCCAGCGCGCGCCGGATCCAGTCTTCGGTGGGCTCAAGGCCGCCCAGCACCTCGACTACGATGTCGGCGTTGGACGACAAAATGTCGTCGATCTTCTCCGTCCACTGCACCGAGGAGGGAAGCCAGTCCACCTTTTTTCGCGCCACGTTGCGATTGAGGACGTGGGTCAGGCGCAGATGGGTGTTCGAGCGCTCGCAAAGAATTCGTGCTACGGAACTCCCGACCGTGCCGAAGCCGAGCAGGGCCACGTTGCAGCTTGGTGCGGCGACGTTTCGTTCGCCAACGACAGCGCTGTTGCCGGTGGCATCGAGTTTAGAGGTCATTCCATCTCCCGTGCTTCGGATTGTTTCCGCCTCGTTCTATTATCACCGAAGCCTCCCACCCCCGCTTACGCGGAGCTTGGACTGGGTATCTTGAAAAGTGGGGCGATGCAGGGGACGTGGAGTGGCTCTGGTAAGCTCCGGGGCTCTTGCGTACGCAATTACGCAGCTTGGCAATACGATCCACCCGCATGCTCGGTGTAGCACGTCGGGCAGAATGTTTCGCCACAACACTCGCAATCCTCCGAGTGATGCCCGCAGATTTCACGGTGGCACTTGGCGCAATGAGCCAGAAGCGAACGCCCACATCCCGCGACACTGCACCGTCCCACCGTGTCGACTAGGTAGTCCTTCTCTGGGGTCGTCATAGATCGCTCCCGTGACGGACAGGTTCACGGCGGAGCGTTGGAGAAGGGGTCGCTTTCGATGCCTCCAACGACTGCACGTCGCGTGCTGTCCTGTCAGTGATAAGTCTAAACCTCAAGGCAGGACGCGAGTATGCCGCCAAAGCTCCGCGAGAAGAGGGGCACGCCGCGCTCATGTGCTGCTCTGATTAACCCTCGGCGCTTTCGAGCGCGTATAATGAGGGGTTTTCCTGGTTCACTCCGCAAGATTTCCGGGTGAATGGGGTTTGCCCGGTCATGACAAGGGAAGGTGCAAGGGATGGCCACTACGGATGTCGTGCCCCGGGAATCGTCCGGTCAATTGGGGCAAAGGCGTGTCGTTAACGACATGAGCATTCAGGTTGCGACGGTAAATGGGTCGGGGTCGCAGAGTTCCAACACAGTTTTGTTGCGCAGCATTTTCCAGATGGGCGTGCCGATTTCGGGGAAGAACTTGTTTCCTTCGAACATCGCTGGCTTGCCGACCTGGTACACCATCCGCGCCAACAAAGACGGTTACATCGCGCGTAAGAAGGAGATCGACCTGCTCATCGCGATGAATTCCGAGACCGCGCAGGACGACGTGAAGACGCTGGCGGCGGGCGCTGCCGTGCTCTATGACGAGCCCCTGGTGCTCGATAAGGTGCGCGGCGATTTGATTTATTACGCGGTGCCCTTCGATAAGCTGGCGGCGACGGTGGGTGCGGAAGCCAAACTGCGCAAGCTGATCAAGAACATGATCTACGTCGGAGTGGCGGCGCGGCTGCTCGAAATCGACTATGCCGAAGTCGAGAAGGCGATCCGCAAGCAATTTGCTAAGAAAGCAAAAGCGGCGGCCTTAAACCTGGCGGCGGCCAAGGCCGGCCATGATTATGCGGCGGCGAACTTGAAGAAGCGCGATCCGTACTACATCCAGCGCATGGATAAGACGGCAGGCAAGATCATCGTCGACGGCAATTCCGCCGCGGCCATGGGATGCATGTTTGCAGGTTGTACCGTGGTCACTTGGTATCCGATTACGCCGTCGTCCTCGCTGGTCGAGACGATGATCGATTACATGAAGGAATACCGCGTCGGGCCGGATGGCAAAGCGACGTTTGCCATCGTGCAAGCCGAAGACGAACTGGCGGCGGTGGGCATGGTAATCGGTGCGGCGTGGGCGGGTGCGCGCTCGATGACGGCTACCGCCGGTCCCGGCATCTCGCTGATGGCTGAGTTTACGGGTCTGGCTTACTACGTGGAAGTTCCGGCGGTGATCTGGGATATTCAGCGGGTCGGGCCCTCGACCGGCTTGCCTACACGCACTTCGCAAGGCGACTTACTCTCGACGGCATTCCTCAGCCACGGCGACACCAAGCACCTCATGCTGTTCCCGAACTCGGTCAGCGAATGTTTCACCATGGCGCAGGATGCTTTTGATTTGGCCGAGCGTTTTCAGACGCCGGTGTTCGTCATGTCGGACCTCGACCTGGGGATGAATAACTGGATGTCGGACCCGTTTCCTTATCCCGACAAGCCGATCGATCGCGGAAAAGTGCTAAGTAAGGCGGATCTTGAGAAGGCGGGTGCTTTTGCCCGCTACAAGGATGTGGATGGCGATGGCGTCGGATATCGCACGCTGCCGGGTACGGATCATCCCGCGGCGGCATACTTTACGCGCGGCAGCGGGCACAACGAGAGGGGACAGTACAGCGAGCGGCCCGACGATTTCGAACGCAACATGGAACGGATCAACAAGAAGTTCGAGACCGCGCGGTCGTTCGTTCCGCGCCCGGAATCGATGGGCAGCGGTAAGTCGAAAATCGGCATTATTGCCTATGGCACATCGCACTGGGCGATCATCGAGGCGCGCGATCAATTGTCCAATGAGCACAAACTGGAAACGGATTATCTTCGCGTGCTCGCGTATCCGTTTACGCGCGAGGTTCACGACTTCGTTGAAGGGCACGACCGCGTATATGTCGTCGAGCAAAACCGCGACGGGCAGATGGCGAGTCTGCTGAAGCTCGACATCAAGCCGGAACTGACGCCGCGCTTGCGGTCGATCTGTCATATCCACGGATTGCCCATGGACGCGCGGTCCGTAACCGACGAACTGATGATGATGGAGGGTAAGTAACATGGGGACAACACCTACCAACACGCCTGGGCCGCCCGCTCCAACTCCAAAGACTAACCGCATTGGATTGCAAGTTATCGACTATCGCGGTGGAAAGACTACGCTTTGCGCCGGTTGCGGACATAACGCGATTTCCGAGCGCATCATTGACGCGATGTATGAAATGGGCGTGAAGCCCGAGCGCGTAGCGAAGTTCAGCGGCATCGGATGTTCGTCGAAGAGCCCGGCTTATTTCATGAACCGGTCGCACAGCTTCAACTCCGTGCATGGGCGCATGCCTTCGGTGGCGACAGGTGCGATGCTGGCGAATAAGAACCTGATCGCCTTGGGTGTGACCGGCGACGGCGACACGGTTTCGATCGGTGTGGGACAGTTTATCCATTTGATGCGGCGTAACTTGCCGATCATTTACATCATCGAAGACAACGGTTGTTATGGCCTGACAAAAGGGCAGTTCTCGGCGACCGCCGATCTGGGATCGACGCTAAAGAGCGGCGTGGTCAACGACCTTCCTCCCGTCGATACCTGCGCCATGGCGATTCAGTTGGGAGCAACTTTCGTGGGCCGGTCATTTTCCGGCGACAAGCTGCAGCTTCACACCATGCTCAAGGCGGCCATCGCTCACAAGGGGACGGTGATGCTGGACGTGGTTTCTCCGTGCGTCACCTTTAATGACCACGAGGGCTCGACTAAGTCTTATAAGTACATGCAGGCCCATGAAGAGCCGCTGCACGAAATCAGCTTTGTGCCGGCGTTCGAGGAGATCAACGTCGACTACGATCCGGGGACGACGTTTGAAGTCACCATGCACGATGGATCGAGCCTGCGGTTGCGGAAGCTGGAGGAGGAGTACGATCCGACGGACAAGATTCACGCGGTAAGAAGGTTGATGGAGTCGCACGCGAAAGGCGAGGTGTTGACCGGCGTGTTCTATGTCAATGCCAAAGCGCCGAGCTTTATTGACATGCTGAACGTCACGGATGAACCGCTGGCGACTTTGCCGGAATCTGTAACACGGCCGAGCCGGGAAGCGCTGGCGCAGTGCATGGAAGAGCTACAATAGAGGCTTGGAGCAGGCCTCAATGCTACAAAGAGTCGCTATTCTTGCTGTGTTCCTGTCCACTAGCTACGCGCAGACCCAATGGAAGCAAGTCGAAACGCTGCACTTTGATTGGGCGGGTCCGGGCCAGACCGCAACGTTGATGCTCGATGTCCCGGTGCATCCCGACGGCAACGGAGATTTCACCCGCCTTCGCATTCGTACTCCCGGTCACCGCGAATTCGTGCTTGCCGATGACGATGGCTTCGTGAATTACCGTAAGGATGTCTGCTCATACAATGCAGGTGTTTGCAAAAAAAAGAATCTTGTTACTTCGGATCACGTGCTTCTTCTCCCAGTCGCCGAAAGAGATATTCTTTTCGTCTTCGGCTGGGCCTATGCTAGTTCTCCAGGTAGTTTTCATGTGCTTGCTCTAGATGGGAGTGGGGTGCCATTCGAACTCCTTTCCTTGAGGGAGTTTGACTTCGTGGATCTGATGGAGGTGGACAGCGATAGGAGTCCGGCGATTGTCGGAAAGAAGTGTCTGAGCCAGGAGTGGGGGCATGATTTCCTCACCTATGACCCTTACTCGGTATATCGCTTACCGAAGTCGCAATCAGGCAAGGCATCATACTCATTAGAGCTTTCCAAGCAGTACAACCTCAAGCACTACTATGGGTGGGTGGGGCCGGACTGCAGCGAGGAATACGCGGTCGTGCTTCATCCGCCAGGTCGGAAAAATCCGATTATCTTGAAGTCGAAAGAAGCGGAGAGGCTGTTCGAGAAAAAGTAGCGGGCATTTTCATGCTCGCCAGCCTCCAAGAATCCTGCCGAGCTGCGCGCGGCTGGGCAGGTGAGGGCACCTGCCCCTACGCAACCTTCGTCCCCACACGAGCGTCACATGGTCAGCACCACTCTAAAGCGGGCGCGGCCGCTGACCATCTGTTCGTAGGCTTCGGCAGCCTTTTCCAGCGGATAGCGCTCGATCATGGGACGAACCCCGGACAACGCGCTGAACTGCATGGTGTCTTCGGAATCCGTGGCGGTTCCGGATGCCCATCCCGCGACCGACTTGCGGCCAGAGATCAATTGAATAGGCGTGACTGCGATGGGGTCAAAACTCGCGCCCACCACGACGAGCCTGCCGTTGTTGGAGAGCCCGTTCACCACTGCGGACATGGATTTCGAATCCGGCGCAGTGGCGAGGATGACGCGGGCGCCGCCGAACTTCTGCAGTTCTGCGGACGGATCGCTCGCGGAGGTATCCACGTAGTGCGCGGCGCCGAGTTTCCTGGCCAGCGCTTCTTTGTCTTTACCTCGGCCGATGGCAAACGTGCGGAAGCCCATCTGCCGCGCATACTGAATTCCAAGATGGCCGAGGCCGCCGATGCCTTGAACGGCGACCAGATCGCCCGCGCGCGCCCCCGAATTGCGCAGCGCGTTGAAAACGGTGATGCCGGCACAAAGCAGCGGCGCGGCCTCGGCGGCGTCAAGGTCGTCCGGGATGGCGGCGACGGCCTCGGCGGGCGCTAGCATGTACTCGGCGTAGCCGCCATCATGGCTGATGCCGGTAATCTTTTCGAAATGGCAGTTGATGAAATCGCCGCGGCGGCAGGGATCGCAGGTGAAACAATGGCCGCCGTGCCATCCGACTCCGACGCGTTGGCCGGGTTTCCAGTTGGCGACGTCAACGCCGACGGCGTCGATGCGGCCGGCGATTTCGTGTCCGGGAACGCGCGGATACTGAAGGCCGGGCCAATGGCCTTCCTTCACGAGCGCGTCGCTGTGGCAGATGCCGCAGGCCTCGACTTTGATCCTGACTTGGTTGCGGGCGGGTTCGGGAACGTTTCTTTCGACGAGTTCGAAATTACCGCCGGGCATGGTGACTTGGACAGCCTTCATCTTTGGCATGGGTTCTTCCTTATGAATCTTGGTTGCTGAAAACGCTCATGGAAATGCAGAACGCAAATGAATGAGATGAGTGGGCACGGGGCAAGGATTCAGCGGCCCACCGCGCTTGTTCGAGGAGCGCCGGGCGTCCCAACTGGACGGGTGAGGACGCCCGTCGCTCCATTGTATTTTCTTGCGATGCTAGCTGGTTTTCTTTAGCTCTCCCTCGAAGGAGTGCTCGGGGCTGTGGCCGGGCTCGGGGAAATCGCTGTCGGCGCCGTCTTGCATGGGGTCGGGGTTGCGGTGCGAAAGCTGGTTCTTCATGGAGTTGTTGCTGGATTGGGTGCGTTCGTCCGGCTCTTGGGAACCCTTCCCGCGGTCGGCGTCATTGTGAAGATGGTCGCTGACACTGTTCGGCATGGCAGGCCTCTTGAGGTGCGTGTTCTGCGCGCGCGTCGACAAAAATGATTACGAGGTTAGGGTACGCCGAAAGCCTACGGTGGGCAATGATCGCATTTGGAAGTTGTTGTAATGGCCGCCATTGGCAAATTTAATAGGCGCTTAACCCGATCTTGAATCTAAAATAGAACATGGTTAGTAAATTTCGGAAACACTATCTGTTTGCCAGCGACTTCGATCAGACGTTGACTTTCAACGATACGGGTTACGTACTGAGCGAGCAGCTCGGGATTTCCGTCGCGGAATTCGAGCGCAAGGCGAAGGGCATGGCGAAGCTGAACCTGGTTCAGCAAGGCGCCGAACTTTCCTATCTACTCCTGCATGATCCCGAGTACCGTACGCGCGTGCGGCGCGACGACCTGTTCGAGGTGGGCAAGCGCATTCGCCTCAAAGAAAACATCAAGCAGATTTACGAGATCCTCGACCGCCGCATCGATGGATTCCATTTTGATTTTTATGTGCTCTCGGCGTCGCCGGTCGAGGTGATCCAGTCGGCGTTGGAGGGGATCGTGCCGGCGGACCACATCTTTGGCACTGAGTTCAAGTACAAGGCTACGGGCGAAATTGAAAGCCTGGTGCGGGCCACAGCCGGTTACGGGAAAGTCACGCGGCTGGATCAACTCGAAGAACAGCTTGGCATTCCAGCGGACCATATTGTCTACGTGGGTGACGGCAGTTCCGACATTCACGTGATGCTGCACGTGAACCGGCGCGACGGCTTCACCATCGCGGTGTCGGAATCGAAACTGGTGGCGCAGATCGCAAAGCGCACGGTGCTGGGTGACAACGCGCTGGCTACGCTGGTGCCGATCCTGGAAGAGATTGCAGGCTGGCAGCGGCCGCAGATTCGTCAACTGTTCGAATCGTATGGCTTCCTGATTCAGGGATGGGATCGGGTGCAGACCGATTGGGTCACGCTGCGGCCCAGCGGTGTGGCGGCGGAGAAGGCGACCGTGGCCGACGCGAAAAACTGAACCTCAGATCAAATCACCGCGGAAACGCCGAGGGAGCAGGGGGATTCCGGATGTCGCTTGCGCTCTCGTCGTGTTCCGCGGTTCAATTCTTGGCGGATACGAAATCCCACTCATCGCAAGAAACGCGATGAGTGGACCCGGTGGGTCTCGTGCAACTAATTCTTGCGAACCGGGTTCTCATTAGGTTGATGGTTCCGGCTCACACGTTTGGGGCGGAGCCCGTCTAACCGTTCCTTCTAGATATTGAGGCGCTATATGAAATTGTTCCGCAATGTTCTTCTGGGCTTGATCGCAATTTCAGCCGCTCAATGGACTGTGGCACAGCAACGCGAGTCGATTCCTCGGGGTCTTGAGGCGCTGCGGCAAAGCGCGTCCTCGAAAACCGAGTTTACG
>CAWABC010000034.1:0-9007 GCA_963780105.1 uncultured Acidobacteriaceae bacterium | reverse complement strand
CCGCGCGAACTCCGGCTACGATTTCTTCTTCGCCGGCGGCTTTGGGCATGTAAGTCTCGATCAGCTTGATCTCGGCGGCTTCTTTGTCGGCCATTTCCTGGCGTCCACCCTTGGTGAACTGCTCGACCGAGTCCTTGCGCTGCTTGATCAGGGTGGCGAGCACCTGCTGCGATTCCTTGTCGTCGAGCGGCGCCATCTTGTCAATTTCTTTGTTCTTGAGCGCGGTCTTGACCATGCGCAGGGTGGAGAGGCGCTGCTCTTCGCGAGCCTTCATGGCGGCGACGATGTCTTTCTGGATCTGGTCGATGAGGGGCATGGGGGGATTATAGGAGGTCAGAGGTTAGATTGCAGAGGTGAAACCACATATCGCGAAGGCTCTTACTTCTGCAATCTGACCTCTGACCTCTGACCTTTTCTCCCCCGAACCGCAGGCTTTCGAATATTCTGGTTCTCATGCTCAAGAAGAACAGACTCTTCACTCCCGGTCCTACTCCGCTTCTTCCTGCCGCGCAGATGGCGATGGCTTCTTATGGTGCGCACCATCGGACCGCCGATTTCCGGGCGCTTTTCACTCGCGTGCTCGCCGACGTTAAGGAGTTTGTTGGCACGAGAAACGACGTGCTGGTGCTGTCCTCATCGGGCACGGGCTTCATGGAAGCTTCGGTCTCGAACCTGACTTCTCCCGGCGACCAGGTGCTGGTGCTGACTGCCGGCAAGTTCGGAGAGCGCTGGGCGTCGCTGGCCAAGGCATTTGGCTGCACGGTGGAGACGGTGAGCGCTCCTTATGGCGAGACCTTTTCGCTGGAGGAAGTGCGCCACAAGCTGGTGCCCGACGTCCGCTGCGTTTATATGCAAGCGACCGAAAGTTCCACGGGGGTGCGCCATGACGTCGAGGGGATCGCTAAGCTCTTGCGGACTTCGTCGGACCCTCAGCCAGATACTCTGTTTGTCGTTGACGCGATCACCGGGTTGGGCACAACGCATCTCGACGTCGATGATTGGGGAATCGACGTCATTATCGGTGGGTCGCAAAAGGCGCTGATGATCCCACCGGGATTAGCCTATGGCGCTATCAGCGAGCGGGCTTGGCAGCGCATGGAAACGGCAAAGTCTCCGCGGTATTACTTCGATCTGCGGAAGGAACGGAAAGCGGCGGCCAAGGCGGAGACGGCCTACACGCCCGCCACCTCGCTGTTTTCCGGACTGGCGGCGGCGCTCGACTATGTGCGCCAGATGGGGGATGGAAACCTGGCGGCGGGGCGGGACGCGCTGATTGCGAACGCGGAGTTGTGCGCGGCGATGACGCGCGCCGGCGTCGAAGCGCTGGGACTGAAGTTATTCGCGCCGAGTTCTCCGGCGGCCGCGCTGACTGCCGTGACGGCTCCGGCTGGCGTCGATTCCACGGCGATCTGCAAGCGCTTCCGCGATCAGTTTGGTGCGGTCGTGGCCAACGGACAGGCGGAAATGAAGGGGCAGCTTTTCCGCATCGCTCACATTGGGTACTACGATTATCTGGATACGGTGGGAGTGCTGGCGGCGCTCGAACATGTCATCGCCGAAACCACGGGGAAGGCGGTGGAGTTTGGATGCGCCGTGCGCGCGGCGCAGGGGGTTTACGCGCGGGCTGTGGCCAAGACGCAAACCACAGCGGAAGTCCGCTGAGAAGAAAGCAGATCCTTCGCTTCGCTCAGGACGACAACTTTATTGAGCGTGAGGAATTCCTAAGAATCCAGCGCTTCCCGGCGCAATTTGCGGCTTTCGGCGAGCAGAGACATGGAGTGCATCAGGTTCTGCAGGGTAACGATTCCGACCAGATGCTGATCGTCCACGATGGGGATGATGCTGAGATTGCGGGCGGAGAGCTTGCGGAAGGCGGAGGCGAGCGACTCCTGCTTCGCGGCCACGTCGAAGATGCGGTTCATCACCGCCTGCACGTATCCGTTGCCTTCGGCGCGCAACGCTTCGAGGAGTTTTTGCCTGGAGACCACGCCCACCATGTCGCTGCCGCGCACTACCGGAAAATCGTCCTGCAGCGTGTGCACGGCTTTTTCGAGCGCGTCTTCCAATGTGTCGGCGGGCGAGAGGGTAGCGAAGTCGGTGAGCATGACTTCTTCCAAGCGGACGCTTTGCAGCACCGATTGAAACACTGCCGAGCGCTCTTCGAGTTGTGCGCCGGCAAAAAGAAAGAAGCCGACCATCATCAGCCAATAGCCGTCCCAGCGCGTCTCGGCGCGGCTGCTGATCAGCATTCCGACCATGATCATCAGGATGGAAAAGACATGGCCAATGCGGACGGCGCGCTGGGTAGCTCGCACCATGTCGACGCGGCGCGAAAAAATGGCGCGCAAAGCGCGCCCGCCATCCATGGGATAGGCCGGCAGCAGGTTGAACAAGCCGAGATAGAGGTTTGCCCAAACGATGCTCCGCAACAGGGCGCGCGGGTCGAGAAGCGGCCTCGCGGTAAGCGAGAAACCGGGTATGGCCGCGAACAAAACGAGTGCGGACAAGCCGGCGATGCAAAGATTCACCAGCGGTCCGGCAACCGCGATTCGGATGTCACGCTTCCAGGCGTTGATCGGATCTGGAATGGCGTGCGCTTCGTCGAGGATGGTGATTCCACCGATCGGCAACAGAATAATGCCCTTCGCCGGAATGCCCGAACCGCGGGCCACCAGAGCGTGACCTAATTCGTGCAGGACGACGCTGCAGAAAATGATGCCGACCAAACCGAGCACGCGCAGGGCAGCGGTGGCATCCTGAGTAGCGGCCGCGGTGCTCCACAGGAAGACGAGCAGAAACACGAAGGTCAGATGAATGCGAATTTCAATTCCGAAGAGCCGTCCGACCGGGATGGACCAACTGCGCATTGACATGCCTGCCAGTATTCTATCTGCTTAGACACCGGCGGGGGCTGAGAGGATGCGACACGGAAGGGCTGGGACGTAAGAAACACGATTTGACTAGGTCGTGACCGCAGGATGAGTCTGCAGTGGAGCGACGGGCGACTCGCCCGTCAGCCGGGCGGGGACGCCCGGCTCTCCACTAGAAAGCTCGGCCTTCGTGAGCGTGAAGCGATGAGCACGAACGTATGCGGGTAATTGCTGGACAATACCGGCGCCGGACGCTGCGGTCGTTGCCTGGGCGCGAAATCCGTCCGACGGCGGACCGGTTGCGCGAGACAGTGTTTAACGTGCTATGCGCGGGCGATCCGGCGGCGCTGGCGGAGTCGGTGTGGCTCGACTTGTACGCGGGAACCGGCGCGGTGGGCATTGAGGCCCTGAGCCGCGGCGCGAGGATGGTGTACTTCGTCGAGTCGTCCAAAGCGGCGGCGGAGTTGATTGCCGGGAACTTGAAGTCGTTGGGGATCGCGCGCGGGTTCCAGATCGTGAAGGTTGAGGCTGGGAAGGCCCTGCGGCAATTGGAAGCGGCAGGAAACGTTGTCGATTGCGTGTTTCTGGATCCACCCTACTCGATGCAGGATGAGTACGCGAAGACACTGGCGGCGCTGGCGGAATCGAAATTGTTGCGCGGGCCGAGCCTGGTGATCGCCGAGCATGAAAGGAGGTTTGATCCGGGAGAGGGATTCGGGGAATTGCGGCGATACCGGAAGCTGGTGCAAGGGTACGCGGCGCTGAGCTTCTATCGGCGGTGGTGAGCTACGGGCCGCGATCGGCGGAGCTACGGGCGACGGGCGTCTCGCCAGTCTGCCGGGCGGGGACGCCCGGCTCTCCACTAGCGAGATCGCTATAATCACTTACGACATGGCTAACTTTCCACCGGTTGACGAACAACTGGCGTACCTCAAGAAGGGCGCGGCGGAGATTGTCAAGGAATCCGAACTGCGCTCGAAGCTCGAACGCTCGCGCGCTTCGGGAAAACCGCTGCGGGTGAAGGCGGGCTTCGATCCGACCGCTCCCGATCTGCACCTGGGGCACACGGTCCTGCTGCGCAAGCTGAAACATTTTCAGGATCTCGGACACACCGTCATCTTCCTCATTGGAGATTTCACGGGGATGATTGGCGATCCGACGGGGCGCTCGGCGACGCGGCCTCCGCTGACGCGGGAGCAGATTGCGGAAAACGCCGAGACCTACAAGGCGCAGGTTTTCAGGATTCTCAGCCCGGAAAAAACCGTGCTGGACTTCAACAGCCGGTGGTTCTCGAAGTTCTCGGCCGAGGATTTCATACGTTTGACCGCGAAGTACACCGTCTCGAAGATTCTCGAGCGCGAGGACTTTCACAAGCGCTTCCATGACGAGAAGCCGATTGCCATGCATGAACTGCTGTATCCGCTGGCGCAGGGATATGACTCGGTCGCGCTCGAAGCTGATGTGGAGCTCGGCGGCACCGATCAGAAATTCAATCTGCTGGTGGGGCGCGAGTTGCAGCGAGCCTACGGGCAGGAGTCGCAGGTGGTGCTGACCACCCCGATTCTGGAAGGGCTCGACGGCGTGAACAAGATGTCGAAGTCGCTGGGCAACGCGATTGGAATTCACGAGCCGCCGCTGGAGATGTACGGAAAAGTGATGTCGATTTCCGACGAGATGATGTGGCGCTATTACGAGTTGCTGACCGATGTGCCAATACGCGAAATCCAACACATGCAGCAGCAGGTTACCTCGGAAGAGCGTCACCCGATGGCTTTGAAGCAACATTTGGCGAGAACAATCTTGCGTGACTTTCATGGCGACGAGGAAGCTCTCAAAGCTGAAAACAACTGGTCCCGGCAGTTTCGAGACCGCGGAACGCCCGAATCCGTAGAAGTGGTCCAAGTCCAGCTTAATGACATTCAGCATCCTGGACCACCGGGCGCTCAGTTTGGGCCCGGGCAATGCTTCATAAAATTGGACAAGCTACTGCATAAAGCTGGGTTCGCCTCGTCCGCTACGGATGCGCAACGGAAGAGGGAGCAGGGCTCCGTTCGGATCGCTGGCGATGTCAGGAAGGAGCCTATCTTCGCGATTGCTCTTCCACTTGTGCCTCTTGATATACGAGTTGGCCGAACAGTAAAGCAGGTTCAAATTCTGCAATAGTTGGCCTTTTAGCGAGCCTCCTTCTCGACAATTTCTAGAAGTTCGCCAGTGCTGGCATTTTGTTGTGCCACTCGGTCGCTTGTTCGTAGGCGTGCGCTGCCTGCAATACCACATCCTCCCGCCAGGGAGCGACTGCTAGCTGCAGGCCGATTGGAAGACCATCTTTTGTAAAGCCGCACGGCACTGAGATCGTGGGAATTCCCCAAACATTAAACGGCCGCGTATTGCGCAGCATGATCAGTTCTTGCGGACGGAGGTTGTCGGGATGGTTTTGCAGGTCGGCGATCACTGGCGGAGGGATTGGGACGCTGGGGGTCAGCAGCACGTCCACTCCGTCTTCATCAAATATTTTTCGGATGGCGTGACGGCTTGCCTGGAGGTCGCGGGCGGCACGAAGAGCATCGGCTGCGGAGATTTTGGCTCCGGATTGGATGCGCTCGAGCGTTGCGGGCTGGTAGAGCTCTGGTGAGCTGGCCACGAATGACTCGTGATAGGCATAGGCTTCGGCGCTGGCGAGCTTGCGGTCGGTGGAGACTTCGAGTTTGACTTCGCGAATCTCAGCGTGGAGTTCGCGAAAAATGGCGATTGCTTTTTCGATGGCGGCGGCGACTTCAGGATGGAGATCGTCGAAGAAGAAAGCCCGCAGTACGCCAATGCGCAGTTTGGGTGTGGGGAGAGCGATGGCGGCGACGAAATCAGGGACAGGAGCGTCAATGCTGGCGGGATCCGCTGAGTCGTAGCCTGCCAGCACTTGCAGCATCAGGGCCGCGTCGTAGGCGGAGTTTGTAATGGGGCCGACGTGGTCGTAGGACGACGACAACGGAATGACTCCACGAGCGCTCACGCGCCCATAGGTGGGCTTGAGCCCTACGACTCCGCAGTAGGCGGCAGGCAGGCGGATGGAACCGGCGGTGTCGGTGCCCACAGCGGCGAATCCCAGAGCAGCCGCAACGCTGGCGGCGGAGCCGCCCGAAGAGCCTCCTGCTATGCGCGCCGTGCTCCATGGATTGTGGACCTCGCCGAAGAGGCTGATCATCGAGCTGCCGCCATAGGCGAATTCGTGGAGGTTTTGCTTGCCTAGAATGATGGCGCCCGCGGCGCGCAGGCGGCGGACGACTTCGGCGTCTTCGGTGGGGATTCGGTCTTTGAACTGGGCGCTGGCGGCGGTGGTGCGGACTCCAGCGGTATCGAGAAGATCTTTGAGCCCGATGGGAATGCCGTGCAGGGGGCCGCGATAATCTCCGCGCTGGATTTCTCTCTCGGAAACCCGCGCTTGCTCGAGAGCGGATTCGGCGGTGACGGTGATGTAGGCGTTGAGCGTCGGGTTGAGCTTGTCGATGCGTGCGAGGCAATCGCGAGTGAGTTCGACGGGAGAGAGATCGCGGTCGCGAAGTTTCCGGCTTAGTTCGCAGATGGTAGAGAGCACATGATCCTCGCACGTCCGAAATGAATCACGCAGCGGCAGCGCCTGAAGGCGCAATTCTCGCCGATAGTCGTCGAAATCACAATGTGGGACGCGGTCGCCCTCAGCGGCTAAAGCCGGGTTCAAATCAATGCAGTTATCGCGACGCTGAAGCGCTGCGCCACCCAAAATCAAACGCGAGGCTGCGGCGCGGCTGAAGCCACGCCCCTTCAAAACAAAATCAAAGCCCGCAGATGAGCCTAGCCCGCTTTCGCCCTTTGCGCGGCGCGCTTGGCAAACCATTTCACCACAAAATAAACCACTGGGCCGGCGACCAGGGCGCACGGGCCCCAGCGCATCGCGATCTTAGGGCTGTTGCCCAAGGCGACGCCGGTCATCGCCAGCGGCAGGGCGATCACATAGATCAGCCCTAGGTTGCCGCCGGGAATGCGGAAAGCTCGCAGCAAATCGGGCTGTTTGCGGCGCAGTCCCCAGGCGGAGAGAACGGTCATCGCGGTGGTGGCGCCCCGCAGCCAGCCATAGATGCTGATCAAATCGCCGAGCGAGTGCAGTGCCAGCGACGCGTAGATGGCGGCGGAGATCAGGATCGCGATCCAGGGCGTGCCATAGCGCGGATGGCGGCGGGCGAGGAAGGGCGGCAAGTATCCGTCTTCGGCGAGCGCGAAGGGCATGGGGGTGGCGGTGAGCATGGTGCTGTTGAGCAGCGCGACGGTAGAGACCATGGCGGCGATCGCCATCAGATGGCCGAGCCAGGGGCCGCCGATCAGCAGAGCGGAGGTGGAGAAGTATCCGTCGTTCCATTGTTGCCAGTTTCCGAGCGCGGCCAGCCCGGCGAGCATCGGCAGAAAGTACGTCGCCATGGAAAGCGGAATGACCAGGGCGAGGGCTCTCGGATAAGTGCGCTGCGGGTTCTCAACATCCCCGGCCACGCTCGAGAGTTGCTCGTATCCGGCGTAACCCCAAATGGCGAGGGCGAGGCCAACTCCGAATGCTTTAGAAAAAGGCTGATTGGGCGGGACCAGCGGAACAAACGGGTTGTGATGCCAGTTGGCAAGGCCGAGGACGATCATGGCGATTACGGGAATAAACATGAAGATTTCGAAAATGGTGGCGGCTTTACCGACCATCTGGATGCCCAGCAGGTTGACCCAGGTGACGAAGACGATGAGCGCGAAAGAAACCAGCCAATGCTTCCAGCCGGTGATCCCGGGAAAATAGAAAGTCAGATAGTCGGTGAAGAGCACGGCGTAGGATCCGCCGAGAAGGAATGAGGCGGACCAGTTCCACCATCCGGCGAGGAATCCCCAGAAATCTCCGAAGGCGGCGCGGCTCCAGCGATAGAAGCCGCCTTCTACGGGCATGGCGGTCGTGAGTTCGGCGGTCACGAGCGAGACCGGGATGCACAAGAAGGCCGGAATGATCAGAAGGAAGAACAAGCTCATGCCCGGACCACTGGTGGTGACCATGCCTTCGAGTCCGAAGGGGCCTCCGGTGGTGTAGGAAAACATCACGAAGACGAAATAGAAGAAGCTGGCCTTGCGGACAGTGGAGGTCGTGGATGAGCCTGGGGCGTTCACGATGGAGATAGCGGCTAGTGTACAAGAATCGCGCGGGACGTCCCTCGGCGGCGATCCGCATCACTTAGTCGGGGACGCGCGGCTGCGTGCGCGAAACGCCCGCCGCTCGTCGTTCGCCGCTCGTTGCTCCATCCAGTTCTAGCCGGAGGCAGATGAGCCGTGCCGCTGGCAGAGGACGGCCACGGTGTCGAGCGCGTCTTTGGCGATAAAAGTGGCCGCATCATGGGCGGCGCTCTCGGACAACCCCGTCGGCTGGCCGACAAAGTCCATGGTCAGGCGGATGCGCGTGCCTCCGTTGGGATCGGGGCCGAAGAAGACGTGCTGTTCCGCGATTACTCCCAGAGCGTGATTGAGCAGGCTGACCGCGCGGGGTGGACTGACGGAGATAACCACGGCGGAAATCGTGGCGCGGATCGGCCGGACGACGACATAACGTACGCGGCTGCCAACCTGCCAGGGCTTGCCCTCGAACCACTTTGCTTCGTTGTAGATTCCACGATGGAGCAGGCGTTCGAGATCCTGAAAGGCTTGGAACGCCGCGTCCACCCCAACCGGGACAGTGACGGAGCATTGAATGCGAGGCAACATCTTGCGTCCCCCCACACATTGCGCGCGATTATGCACCGATTCCGAGCGGAGGACAAGGATGAAGAGTGGCTTGCTCAAGGTCGAGCAACTTGCGCTTAATGTCGAGGCCGCCGCCGTAACCGCACAGCGATCCGCTCGATGCGATCACCCGGTGGCAGGGCACGACGATGGCGACTGGATTCCGGTTGTTCGACATGCCGACGGCCCGGTAGGCGTGCGCGTGGCCGATGGCTTGGGCGATGTCGCGGTAGCTGCGGGTCTCGCCGTAAGGGATTTCGAGCAGCGCATGCCAGCACGCGAGTTGGAACTCGGTTCCGCGAAGATCGAGCGGGAAGGAGAAGTCGCGACGCTCGCCAGCGAAGTATTCGTTGAGTTCGCGAAGAAAG
>CAWABC010000033.1:0-17017 GCA_963780105.1 uncultured Acidobacteriaceae bacterium | reverse complement strand
GCCGCGCTGGGAAGAAATTTTTGGGATGGGAATGAAGATCGAGCCCGGCAGAAAATTCGGAGCACAACATCGGCGGGACAACCCGGCGGTCCCGTGCTTCCGTCTTTGGTTCCGTTCCAAATCCGTGAGGAGCCCGTTATGAAAATTCGTCTGCTTTTCGGAATTGTAGTGGGAGCATTGGTTCTTTCGGCGGCACTCGCGTTTGCCCAGGCCGGCAGGGGCAGCATCAGCGGCCTGGTTTCTGACCCGGCCGGGGCTGTCGTTCCCGGAGCGCAGGTGACCCTTCTAAACCAGGCAACCGGATTGACGGAGCACACCGTCACCACCGCCGCGGGACTCTACAGTTTCATCTCCCTCAATCCCGGCGTTTATCAGGTCAAGGCCAGCCAGAAGGGCTTTGCGAGCGTCGCCCGAGACAAGGTCACGGTCAGCGTCGATCAGGTCACCGAGGTCAACCTCACTCTGCAGGTGGGGGCTGCCACGGAGACGGTCACGGTCACCGCAGGAGTCGAACTGGTCGAGCCCACCAATTCCACGGTCGGCTCGCTCATTCCAGCCGAGGCAATTGACCGGGTCCCCTTGCTCAACCGCAACGTTTTCGATCTCGTCCAGTTGAGCGCGGGCGTTACTCCCGCCAATGGCACGCCCAACGCATCCGGTTCGTTTGCCATCGACAACATTTCGAGCGGGCGCCCGGGAATCGACGTGTCCTCCTACACCTTCAACGGCGCTATCAACGGGTCCGTCTACTATATGGTCGACGGCAGCCCGCTCGGAATTGCCGAGAACAATTCCTCCGCCATCTTCCCGGCGTTGGAAATTCCCGAGGCCGCGGTGAGTGAGTTTCGGGTTGAAACCCAGAATACGTCGGCGTCTTACCAGAGCGGAGGCGCGGGCGTCATCAGCCTGGCGACCAAATCCGGCACCAACAAGTTTCATGGCGAAGCTTTCGGAATATTCCGCCCCGATACCCTGGCCGCAAACGAATACTTCAACAAGCAGAGTCAATTGATGAACGGACAACCCAATACGCCTCCTGGGTTCCACCGCTATCAGGAGGGCGGAGCCATCGGCGGGCCGATTATTCGCGACAAGCTGTTCTTCTTTGGGGATTACGAATACACGGACCAGGCGATATTCGACGGTTCGAATTTCTTTACTGTGCCCACCAGTGCCGAACGGACCGGGGACTTCTCAAACTTCCTCAACAATGTTGATCCTGTCACCGGTAATCCCGCTCCCATCGTCATCTACGACCCAACCCAACCCGAACAACTGGGCGGCACGCGCACGCCTTTTCCCGGTAACAAAATTACCAACCCGAACCCGATCGCTTTGGCGTTTTTGTCGCACTTGCCAAAGTGCAACGTGGGCGCCAACTGCGATTCGGCGACGAGTGACACGACCAACAATTTCTATATGCCGGGAACGGACCCATCCAAGGCTCACAGGTTCGACATCCGAGTGGATTGGAACAAGAGCGAGAAACAGCGCATCTTCACCCGTTTCTCCTATGACCACCTGTTCTTCTCTACGTTAAACGCATTCAACAGCATGTGGGATCCGAACTACGCGCAGAACGTGACCAACTCGAGCAACATCCTGGTGGCCGACGATCTGACCCTCAATTCCTCCACCGTTCTTCAGTTGCGTTATTCGTTCAGCCGCCAACACTCAAATCAAGGCGGCGATCCCCGGCAGGTGGGCTTTGACATCACGACGCTGGGCTTCCCTGCATCGCTGGCTGCGGAGGAAGTTTACAAGCTTCTTCCGATCGTCGTGTTTAACGACCTTCCGCCCAACGGCAATCAGTTCGGCGGCACCGGTAACTACAACACATTTCTCTACGCCGGCGAGAACAGCGACTTCAATGCCAGCATTACGAAGGTCCGGGGCAAGCATCAAATCTCTACCGGCTTCGAGTATATGAAGCGGTATCTCAACGTCGGCCAGCCGATTTCGCCCGCCGGCGCGTACACCTTCGACCTCAGCGCTACGGATAAGTTCACGGGGGATTTCGCAAGCGGCAGCGATTTCGCCTCGTTCCTGGTCGGCATGGGGACGACGCCGGGCAACGAAGAAAATACCAACAACGGCTACCCCAATTTTTCCAAAGATATTTTCGCCGCCGAGGCCAGCCCGTACTATGCGGCCTTCGTCGAGGACACTTACCATCCCACCAAGAGTCTGACTATCACCGCGGGTCTGCGCTGGGACATCTTCGGCGGGCGTACCGAACGTCATAACCGTTTGGAATACTTCAATCCGAATGTCACCAATACCGCGAGCGGCGTCCCTTACACGGGCGCGGAAGTTTACGTCAACGGCGGCAATCGTTCTCCCTTTACCACCAACATGAAGAACTTCGGGCCGCGCCTGGGTTTCGCCTGGCAGCCTGTCAATCACCTGGTTGTGCGCGGCGGCGCAGGATTCTACTACGGCCCAAGCACGCAGATGGTCGCGAACGCCAGTTTGAATAGCGATGGGTTCTCGTCCTATACGCAATGGGACGCGACCTGCATCGACGGACACGGCAATACGGTCTTTAATGCTGCATCAGGATGCCCAGCCCCGGTGCCAGGCAACTACCAGGCAGACTATTCCATCAGCAACCCCTTCCCCAATGGAGTTATTCCGACCCTCACCGCGCCACCCTCCGGTCTCGCCAATAACCTGGGGACGCCGTTGAACACCGTGCTGCACTCCATTCGGACAGTGACCACCTACAACTTCAACTTTGGCCTGGAGTATGAGCTGCCGCATCAGGTTGTTGTGAGCGCCGCCTGGGTCGGTAGCCGGGGACTCTTCCTGCCCCTGGGCAATGCCGATCAGAACACTCTCGATCTGGCCACGATCGCGAAATACGGTGCTTCGCTGTGCGCGTTCACCTCGGACCCGAGTTGCATGGTACCCAACACTTGGGAGGCGATCCAGCCCCCAACCAATGCCAATTACGGCGCTGCCCAGGTTCCCCAGTGGGTAGCGCTCCAGAAGTACCCGCAGTTCGGCACCGGCAGCTACGGGGATGGCAACGGCGTCATCGTGAATGGGTATCCCGGAGGCGACTCTATTTACCACTCCCTGCAAACCAAGGTGCAAAAGAGACTGACCAGCCATTTCACAACATTGGCTTCCTTTACCTGGGCGAAACTGATCACTGACGACAGCCAGCCACCGTTGAGTTTCGTAGGTTCTCACGCGGGTAAAGCTCAGGATTGGAAGGATCTTCAATACGAACACTCGGTCAGCCCGCAGGATGTGAAGTATCAGTTCAATGCGCAGGTATCCTACGACCTGCCGGTCGGTAAGGGCCAGAGTGTGAATCTGAATGGTGTGCCGAACGCCATTCTGGGTGGCTGGACGATTAATGGAATTGTCTATCTCAGCACGGGCATTCCCATCGCCTCACCCAGCGTGGGGGCGAGCAATTCGTACTTTAATCAGCGGGCCGATCTGACCTGCAATCCGGCAAGCGGGGCTTCGCATACGATAGCGCAATGGATCAACCCCGACTGCTTTACGTTTCCCGCTAGTCCGTTCGTTCCAGGAACCGCCCCGGCTTATCTTGACCACGTACGCACCATGGGAGCGCGGGATCTGGACCTCTCGCTGTATAAGACATTCTCTTTCGGCGAGCACAAAGATCTCCGCTTTGAGATTTCCTCCTACAACGTCACCAATCGGGCGCAGTTTGATGGCCCGAATGGCGGGACGGGCGTGACGTCGCTGTCGGATCTGGGTTCGGGGGTGCCGTTCGCACCGATCACGGACACCCTCAACACGCCGCGTCAATTCCAGTTTGGCGCGAGATTTACGTTCTGATCCATTTGCGAGTGCCCCACTCATCGCGTCCTTTGCGATGAGTGGGACTTGCCGCAAGGATTCAACCAAATCGTTTCGTCAGTCCGCTACGCCCACGCGCACGCGTTCCCGGTTCAGCACGCCCAGCCCCTTGTCCAGATCGGCAATCAGATCCTCGACATGTTCCAGGCCCACCGACAGGCGGATCATCTGCTCGGTGACACCCATCTTTCTCCGCAACTCCGGAGCGATCATGGCGTGTGAGGTCAGCACCGGCATGGTTACCAGAGAATCCACTCCGCCGAGGCTGGGCGCCAGGGTAAACAGATTCAGCGCCTCGACCACCTGGCGGGCGTCGGCGCCGCTGCCTTCCACCTCGAAACTCAGCACGCCGCCCGCTCCCGCCATTTGTTTCTTCGCGATCGCGTAGTCCGCATGCTGCTTCAGCAGCGGATAGTGCACCCGCGTCACCTTGGGATGCTGGCTCAGGAACTCGGCAATTCGCAGCGCGCTTGCGTTCTGGCGCTCGACCCGGACGGCCAGGGTCTTAATGCCGCGCAGCAGTAGAAACGCCGCGTGCGGGTCCATGCAACCGCCGAGCGTGGTGCGCGTGTGATGAATTTGCTCGATCAAATCGCGCTGTCCGGTTGCGATGCCACAGATCAGGTCGGAATGTCCGCCAAAATATTTCGTCCCCGAATGCAGCACCAGGTCAATGCCCCACTCCGCCGGACGGCAATTGATCGGCGTGGCAAAGGTGGAATCAATCGTTGTGATCAGGCCGCGCTTGCGTGCCAGCGCCGCAATCTTCTCCAAGTCAACGATTCGCACCGTCGGATTCGTCGGCGACTCGATGTGCAGGATCTTGGTGTTGGTTCGGATCGCGCGCTCGTGCTGTTCCATGTCGTTGATGTCGACGAACGTGGTTTCAATCCCCAGCTTCGGCAGCCACTGCGAAAGAAACTTAATGACGCCGCCATAAATATCGCGTTGCGCCACGATATGGTCTCCCGCCTTCACCAGCGCCAGAATCGAAGTGGTGATCGCGGCCATGCCGGAAGAAAACAGCAGCGCCGCATCCGTGCCTTCGAGCTCGGCGATGGCCTTTTCGGCGTCCGTATTCGTGGGATTGCCGTAGCGCGTGTAGAAGCGGTCGGTAGACGTGGCGCGCACTTGCTCCTCGAGGTCGGTGACTTCGAAGGTCGAGGTCTGATAGATCGGCGTGGAGAGCGGGCCGTTCTTCTTGGTAAGGCTGGTGCCGCCGCGCACCGCCTCGGTTTCCTGACGGAATGTGTGTTTTTTCATCTCTGAAACCTCCGTAGAGACGCGGCTGGCCGCGTCTCCCGCCGCGTCGGGGCAAGCCTAAGATTACCTGCGCTACCCCACCGCGGCAAGGCGCTGGTACTATGCTTCATCGAGCCACTCCGATGAAAAAGAAGAAACTGAAACCGATCTCACGAAAAAGGCCCGCCCGAAAGACATCCGCCGCCGGCAAAACAACCAAGACGCCGCGCCCAGCCAGCAGAGTCGCCCTCCAGGCCACCGTCCCGAAAGGTAAGCCCCCGAAGGCCGAGTTGCGCCATATCCCGTGGAGTTCGGTCGAAGTCGAGACCTTGAATCCCCTGCTTGGCCGCCACTTTGTGGTCGGGCAGAATGTCATGCTGGCTCGCATCCTGCTCAAACAGGGGTGTATTGTGCCTGAACACAGCCACCCCAACGAGCAGATCACCTGCATTCTGGAAGGCGCGCTCAAATTCTGGATCGACGGCAAAGAGATCGTCGTGAATGCGGGCGAGGTCCTGACCATTCCGCCCGACGTGCCGCACCGCGCCGAGGCGCTCGCGGATACCATCGATCTCGATATCTTTCACCCGCCCCGTGCCGACTGGATCAATAGGACCGACGCGTACCTGCGGTGAAGAAATACCGAGGCAAACGTGCGACGAGTCGAACTGCGCTGGCGGCGATGGTTCATAGAATGGATTGCAATATTCTTGTGGTGCGGGCTATTACCGGTTGTCGTTTCGACAACATACTATGCCTTCAAAAAGACTCCTGACTTTGATTCCGCACTGAAATCTCGCTCACTTTCAGCGAGCGATCCCCTTTGGGTAGTTCGTGTTGGTGGTAAATCGCAGTGGAAGTCAGGAATAGCCCATAACGCGACGAGTTTTGGGGTCAACGCTGAAGACGCGAATTATGAACAACGCGCGGATCGCTTGTGGAATGGCGCGTTGTTAGCTAGCTACCAAGCCACATATATCGCGCGCTATCGCAGCAGGGCGACCCCCACGGTGGTCTGTGTCTTTCGGGATGTCACGCCAGACGGGAAGAATTCATACGAGGTCCAGGATCACAGGAGCGGACCAATTGGCAGCTACATGCTGTATGTCGCTCTGGGCTCTGCGGGCGTCCTAGCGTTCCTCAAGATTGTGGGCCTAGTTGCGAAAAGAAATAAGGTCACTGCTGAAAGCAGAAATCGCTGAGAAGTTCGAAAGGCAAGAACCACAAACCATTCTGCGCTCTCTACGGTTAGTGCTTATGATGTATTTATATTTGTTCGCTAGTCTGGTGAAAAGGAAAAGTGTCGATCACCCAAAATAAGGGAACCGCTGCGAAACTCCGGTGCATTTCTTGTGGCGTCACGCCCGATTCCGCCGCGCAGGATTTTCGTTGCACCGCTTGCGGCGACCTGCTGGAATTCTTTTTCCCCGGATGGACCCGCGACTCTCCCGCGCTCGCCGGTGGAGGGCCGGGCGTCCCCGCCCGGCTGGACGGGCGAGACGCCCGTCCCTCCACAGACACAGGTCCGTTGGCGCTGAAAGCTCTCTGGCTCAGCCGCCGCACATCCCGCGAAGCGCTCGACCAGAGCGGCGTCTGGCGCTTCCGCGAACTCCTTCCGCATATTCCCACGGAACATGCCATCACACTCGGCGAAGGCAACACGCCGCTGTACCACCTGCCACGGTGCGCGCGCGCGGCTGGAGTTGAGAATCTCCGCGCCAAGCACCAGGGCATGAACCCGACTGCGTCGTTCAAAGACACGGGCATGACCTTCGCTGCCTCGTCCGCGCATGAGCGAAAATTTCGCTGGGTGGCCTGCGCCTCCACCGGCAACACTTCCGCCTCCATGGCTGCCTACGCCGCGCGCGGCAACATGCACAGCCTGGTGCTCATTCCGGAAGGCAAAATTTCCTGGGGCAAGCTCTCGCAAGCGCTCGACTACGGAGCCCTCACCTGCCAGCTGCGCACCGATTTCGACGGATGCGTCCGCATCCTCACCGACCTCGTCCGCGAGAAGCCGGTTTGTCTTTTGAATTCGGTGAATCCTTATCGCATCGAAGGCCAGAAAACCGCCGCCATCGAACTGATGGAGCAACTGGCGTGGGAGCCACCGGATCACATCATCGTCCCCGGAGGCAATCTGGGAAACAGTTCGGCGATCGGCAAGGCGCTTCTCGAAATGCGCGACCTTAAACTGATCTCGCGCCTGCCGAAGCTTTCCATCATCCAGGCGCAGGGAGCCAATCCCTTCTACCGCTGCGTGCGAGAGTTCGGCGGGAAGAAGCTCGAACCGATGACCGCCGACACACTCGCGACCGCCATACGCATCGGCAATCCGGCATCGTGGAAGAAAGCCCTGCACGTACTGCAAGCGACCGGGGGCGAGGTCGAACAGGTCACGGAAGTCGAAATCGCCACGGCCAAAGCCGAAATCGGCGCCGATGGCATCGGTTGCGAACCGGCCTCCGCCGTCACGCTGGCAGGGCTCAAGAAGCTGCGGAGGAGCGGCTTCGTCAAACCCGGCGAGTCCGTCGTCCTAATCCTAACCGGCCACCAGCTCAAAGATCCCGATTTCACCATCAGGTTCCATCGCGGCGAACTTCTTGCGGGAACCTCGGTTGCCGGAACGCCCGACGAGGCCGAGGCTGCCCAAGCAAGATCTCTACAGCGTGCCCCGCTGGTGCTCGATGCCAATCTAGGGGCCGTTATTGCCGCCCTCGACGCGGCCGAGAGAAAGTCAAAATGACAAAAGTCGAATGGGGGCCGTGCTGTTTCTGTGGACTTGATGTTGAACCCTCCGACGTTGACCCATGCCGAGTGCAAGTATCGACGGCCAGCGGCAAGTGGCAGACATGGTTTTGCCATGCGGCCTGCTTTAAGCAACAGATCGTCAATCCCCCGGACGCTCCCGGATTGTTTGATCCGGCTCATTTTTAAGCTCTGGGGTTTGTCAAAGCCATATTTCCGCAGAAATTCGTAGCAGTTCGCCTCCAATTCGTGTATAAAACACAGTTCAACGTCTTGGCGATTGTACGGGACTCTGCTTAGTCCCTATCTGGCTAACGTCTTTCATTTCTATCGTTTCGGATGGCCTTCGCCGCCGAGGAGCGTGTTCTCTAATCTATGCCGTCACGTCCCACATCGTTAGATCGGTCGTTGCGTCTGGTGCTTCCGGCGACTTCCGCCAATCTGGGCCCGGCCTTTGACGCCGCCGCCCTCGCCCTGGATTTCCATCTCCGTGTGCGGGCCGAGCGTGCACCGGACTTCTTCGTCACCGCCGAAGGCCGCGACGCAGCGATCTGCGCCCGCATGGAGAACCACCTCATCGTCACCACCTATTGCGAGGTCCTGGAATCGGAGAACCGCAAGATTGCGCCCTTGCGCATCCACATCGAAAACGAGATTCCTATTGGCCGGGGTTGCGGATCATCCGCCGCCGCCCGCCTGGCAGGGATCGCGCTGGCGGTGCATTTTGGACATCTACGCTGGAAAAACGACCGCATCGTCGGCGAAGCTTCCATGCGCGAGCACCATCCCGACAACGCCTCCGCCTGCTGGATGGGGGCGCTCACGGTGGCCCGCATGGCCAATCAGGTGCAGGCGCAGGTGGTTGAAGTGAAGCCGAAAGGGAAGTGGCCGCTGCTGCTGGCTGTCCCCGATGCTCTGCTCTCGACTGAGCAGGCCCGCCGCGTGCTGCCCTTCCAGTACTCGCGCGCCGACGCCGTCACCAACATTCAGAACTCGATGCTGCTGTTTGCGGCGTTCACGCAGGACCGTCCCGACCTGCTCTCCTCGGCGCTCGAAGACCGCATCCACCAGCCTTATCGCGCGCCGCTCTGTCCGCTGCTGCCCGCGCTCAAGGAACTCAAGGGAGATTCCGGCATCCTCGGCGCCGCCCTCAGCGGAGCAGGCCCGTCGGTGCTGGTGTTCCTCGATCCCAAGGTTCCGGCGAAGAAGGCGAAACAGAGAATCGCCGCCCACCTCACCAAGCGCCACCTCACCGCCGAACTCATCCTCACCCAGATCTCCCAGCACGGTGGACGTGATGGAGTCGACTGGAAGAAGCATCACGGCAACGGAAGAAAATAGTTCCCCTACTTGCGGCTGGCCGGCGGCACGATGCCGTTCATGCGCAGATATTCCAACATTTGGCCGTAGTGATCGTAACCATGCCACGCGAAGAGCATAGCCAGGCTGAGCCGCGTGGTCGTTGACTTGCCGTCAAAACTGGGAATCGGTTCCACGACATTCGCCTCGGTAATGGTCGCGACAGCCTTGTGTGCGTAGGCGTAGGAATCTTTCAGATACTTGAGGATTTCTGCTTTCGACTTCACGCTGTCGGGACCTTTCTCGTCATTAATCTCGACGGGCGGCTTTTCGCCAAGAATCAAGGACGCAACCAGGTAGTTGGTGGCGGCGACGTGCTTAATTTGTTCGGCGAATGTGCGAACGCCTTTAAACTCGCCATTGGTTGGGGCGAAGCTGTATTTATCCTCGGGCATGGCTTCGGCGGCGGGAACAAAATCGTGTTCCACTCTTTTGGTCGCGCTGTCGACTACCTGGCTGAGGGTTTTCTTTTCGTCTTTCGTTGGCGATTGCGTTTGCGCCAGTCCAACGCTGCAGAGGGCCAACGTTGCCAGCAAGGTCGCAATGATTGTTTTCATGTTGCCTCCATGGAAAGTTAAGCTTTGCATCAATCTCTTACTACCGCGGGCGTCAAGTCGAGTTCACTTGCGGTGATGCGATGGCCGCGGAGCGCGAATACTCCCAGCGCGAGAACAAGTGCCGCCGCGCCGAGCGCATCCGGTACGCCGATCTTTTTTGCCAGCGCGCCCCACAGCGTCGCTCCCACCGCCATGCCTCCCTGCAACACCAGCAGGTAAAACGACAGCGCCCGAGCCCGTACATAGGCCGGACACATGGTCTGTGCCGCCACATTCAAACAAGCCAGAATCCCGATCCACGCCGCACCCGCCACCAGCATCACGGCACACAACAGGGGAAAAGTCTCCGCCCGTCCCGCGGCGAAAGTCATCCCGGCAAAGATCAGGATGGCCGCGCCTACCACGCCATCCACCGACAGACTTTCCCGCAATCGCGGCAGCGCTAACGCTCCCAACAGAGCGCCCAGCCCGAAGCAGCCGAGCAGCACGCCGTATCCCCGGGCCCCATACGGACGAGCGATGATCGGAAGCAGTGCCAGCATAGCCACCGCCGCCACGCTGAACGTTCCCGTTCGCAGCAACACCGACTTCGCCAGTCCGCTCTCGCGCACATAGGCGAAGCCGTCGCCGATTGCCGACCACACGCGCTGAGTCTTCGGCCGAGGCCCGGTCGGCCGCTGCCAACGGTACAGGAACAAGATCACTCCCAGAAAGGAAAATGCGTTCAGCAAGAATGTTGTGCCGCAGCCGACGGCCGCCACAATGATGCCGCCCAAGGCCGGTCCCACCGCCCGCGCGACATTAAACCCAGCTGAGTTCAGCGCCACTGCCGATGCGTGCTGCCCCGCCGGAACCAACTCCGGCGTAATCGCCTGCCATGCTGGATCATTCATCACCGCACCGAGGCCGAGCAGGAACGTAAACACCAGCAGCACCCACGGTCCCACGCAACTGGTCAGCGTCATGATGCCGAGCGTCGCCGATGCCAGCACCATCCAGCCCTGGGTCAGCAACAGAAAGCGCCTACGGTCCACCATGTCCGCCAGCGCGCCCGCCGGCAGGATCACCAGAAACACCGGCAGCGCGGCAGCCGCTTGCACCAGTCCAATCATCAGCGGATTCATGGTCATCTGCGTCATCAGCCAGCCCGCGCCCACGTTCTGCATCCAGGTGCCGGTATAGGAAATGACCGATGCAATCCAGAGCGATCGAAACAGCGGCTCTCCGAGCGGAGCCCACGCCGAGACCGAACGCTTCGAGGCGACCGGCTCCAACATCGGCATTTTGATTATTTCCGCCATAAGTTTGGTTGTGGAGAGCCGGGCGTCCCTGCCCGGCTGGATCCTTCCACTTCCCCCTCGACTCCGCTCGGGCCTTCGGCAAAACCGGGCAGGCTCGCGAGACGCCCATCCCTCCACGAACAACGAACGACTAACGGCCAGCGACCAACCACCGTTTCCCAAACGGCCACTCACTTCTCCGCCAAGACCGCACGGTGTAAATCACAACCCCCAACACCAGAATCACTCCCGCATACCGAACCTCGCGGAGAAAATCTCTGCGCGAAATCAGAATGAAAACAAAACTCGCCAACGCCACCAATGCAGGGATCGGATAAAGCCACATCCGAAACGGACGCGCCATATCCGGCCGTCGTATCCGCAGCACAATCACGCCGATGCTCTGCACCAGAAACTGCAACACGATGCGGATCACGATCAGCGCGGCAATCAAGTCTGCCAGCCGCAGGAAACAAAACAGCGCCGCAACACCAGTCAGAGCCAGCAGCGAAACATACGGAAACTTGTGAACCGGGTGCACGCGCGCAAACGCCCGAAAATAGTTCCCATCAAGCGCCGCCGCGTAGGGCACACGCGAATAGCCTAAAGTCAGCGAAAATACCGATGCGAATGCCGTCCACATCACCAGCACTGAAATCATCGAAGCCGCGCCGTGTCCATACACGCGCTGCATCAACGTCGAGACAACGTACAGCTTGCTGTTCGACGCGCCCGACTGCGCCAGTTCCCGCCATGGCACCACGCCGAGAATGCTGACGTTCATTACTACATATAGACACGCCACCGCCAGAATGGATAGCAACAGCGCCCGCGGAATGTTTTTTCCGGGTTCCTTGACTTCGTCCCCGAGGAAACAGACGTTGTAGTAACCCCCAATGTCATAGGCGGCGATCAGCATCGCGCCGCCCAGTCCGTGAAAGAAGTCCCGCGAAAATGAAAACGCCCCCGGAGGTAAGTCAAATGCCTGATGCGCGTTGAAGTGGGTCAGGCCGGCGAAGATGATCCATCCGATGGTTCCCATCACCCCCACCCACAGCACTTTGGTAAGCCGCGCGATCGCGGTGATCCTCCGATACAAGAGAAACGCGGTCAACGCGCAGACACCAATCGCCAGAAACGTAGCCGGCATCGCGACCCACGTGAGTTGCAGAGTTCCAAGCAGAGGGAGACGCAATGCCCAGGTACGGGTCGACCAGACAGCTTCCAAGCGCGGCCAAAAGAAAGCGGCGTACTGCGAGAGCCCCACCGCGCCCGATGCAATTGAAAGCGGAGCACTGAAGGACAATTGCCAGATAAAGAGAAACGAGATCAGGCGCCCCAGTTTCTGCGGCCCGTAAATTTCTTTCAAATAGCGGTACGAACCGCCCGATCCCGGCATCGCCGCGCCTAGTTCGGCCCAAACCAGTCCATCACAGATCGCCAGCACCGCGCCCAGCACCCAGCCCAGCATCGCCTGCGGCCCGCCCATCGCCGACACAATCAGCGGGATGGTGATAAACGGCCCCACGCCGATCATGTCAATCATGTTCAGCGCGGTAGCGGAACTCAGGCTAATGCCGCGAATAAGGTGTGATTTTGAGCCGGAATCGGACGCTGGTGGAATTGTCATGAGCGGAGTCGTTGGTCGTTTGTCGTTGGTCGTTGGCTGTTCATCGTTCGCAGCTTCTCCTCGAACGACCGAAGACTAACGACTGCCAATCAGATTCACAAACAGCCGCACCGCCCCCGGAACACCTGCGGGCAGTTGCCGGAAGAACGCATATCCCGTGTAGATATACGTCCCCTTGCCGTAGTGCGCAACCAGCAGTCCGCCCTTCTGTTCGCCTGCGCCCGGATCGTGCGATTCGAGGAGCGGTGTAAAGTTCGAGTCCCACTGCGACATGAAGTAGAGCCCGCGCTCCTGCACCCAGTCCTCGAAATCTTTCTGGGTAATTTCATTTGGAGAATGAAAGATCGGGTTCGCAGGATCGAGAATCGCAACCGGAGCCTCTTCGACCGAGACCCGCGCCCGGCTCAGCGTCGCCGGAAACGGCGTGTATTTGCCCGCATTAAAATCGATCGGCACCCCAAACGATCCCAGCGTGTTGTACTGCACCACCAGACGTCCACCCGCCTGCACGTAGTCGAGCAGCCGCTTGTTATTCCGAATCACATCTTTCTGCGTGTCATAAGCGCGGATGCCGAGCACGATCGTGTGGTACTTGCTCAGGTCCTCGCTTGCCAACTCGTCAGCCGGAATCATCGCGATATTCATCCCGATCTGCTCGAGCACCGTCGGAATGTCATCCCCCGCGCCCATGATGTAGCCGACCTTCAAGTTCTTGGGGACCTTCACGTTGACGACACTGACGCGCTGTACGGCCGGCTGATAGTAATAGAAGGTGCCGAGATCCTCGCGCGTGACCACCGTATATCCCTCGCCGTAGACCTTTGCCTCGCTCGTGAGTTCCGCTCGAATATGAGTCTGGCTTTCCTTTAACTCGGAAGGGAAGACATGAAACGAAGCGTCCTTCGATTCGTCCTTCGGAATGTCGACGGACTCATTTGCCGGTTCCGCGCGCCACCCGTTCGGGACATTCAACGCAATCCGCGCTTCGGAACCGCTGCTCTGGTCGCGTGCCGTCGTCTTTACGCTCGTACTGCCTCGCTTGTCCGATGGGATGACCGAGTTCGACGGTGACAAAGCAATGGAGAACTCCGGGCCGATCGCCAGCGGATGCTCGCCCTCGCTCCCGTCCGGCCATTTGAATTTCACCATGACCGGGACTTCGATTGTGCCGGTGAGTCCCTCGTACTGGTATTCCATTCGCACGTGAAATGGCGAAGGCGGGAAGGGAAGCGTCTGATATTGCGGTTCGTCAATCGTGTTCAGCGCCTCGCGCTCGGGATCGTGCCGGTGCCAGTAGGGCCGGGTGTAACCGGCCTTGTCGCAGGGCGTGACGCGGAAGTCGAACCAAGCTGTCGAAAGTTTGTCGGCCGACTTTGCTCCTTCTACGATTCGCTGACAGCCCGGTGCGTCTAAGATCAACTTTGCCGAAATCGGCATCCCCCCGCTTGCAATTCCCAACGCCTTCACGGCGGTACTTTTCCCCGGAACGGCCATCGCTGCCGATTCGGGAGAAGACGCGGGTGGGGCGTCGTACGTCGCTGTCAATTTGACTCCCAGCGCGACGTTCGCTGCCTGCTGGAACTGATTACGCTTCGTCTCCATTTCACTCGTAAGCAACTTTTTCGCGTTATCCGACAGCGATGACTGTCGGACGCGTTGCAACAGATCATCCGCTGCTTTTCGTCCGCTCAGGAGGGTCATCGCGCTCTTTGCCCAGTCGCTATCGGGGTTGTGCCCAACGTCGGCAATGCTTTGGTCGATCCGAGATAGTTGCTCACGCAGCCACGGCGCCTTTTTCTCTTCATTCCCGAGCCGCGACGCCAGCCCCGGCAGCGTGGTATCAATGCCATCAAAGAAATCCTGCTCGTGACCGTCTTTGTCCTTCGGCGATTCAACCACCGAATCCACCAGCTTGTAATAGGCAAATCGATCGCCCTTGGGAATCGAGACGCCGCCCAGCGCCTGCGACCGCTGATGCCGCAATCCCTCGACCGCAAACTGCACGTACGATTCGCCCAGCAGCGGATCTTCTTTTCCCGTATTCAGCTTGACCGTGTAGTTCCCCGCATCGCAAGTGGACGCTCCGAAGCCGCACACGTTTCCGATGTACAGCTTCTTCGGCTGCCATGGCTGCAGTCCCTCTTTGATCTGCTCCGGGAAACGGTTCGGATCGGCAGCCGCTCGAAAGGCTTCTTTGGTTAGGATCGCGGATGCCTGGTGATGCCCGTGCCCGTCGCGCTCCGTACCGGAAAATCGCGCGATCAGCACGTCGGGGCGAAACGTCCGGATCACGCGCACGATGTCGCCCAACGGAATGTCATGTCCTTGCCATTTCTGAAAAGTCTCCTCGGGCGTCTTCGAATATCCGAAATCTGCCACCCGCGAGAATCGCTGCTCCACCCCGTAGTAGCGGTCCGCTGCCAGAACCTCCAGCGTTCGCACCACGCCCAGCACGTCGAACAGATTGCTGCCCAGTTCGTTCTGCCCGCCTTCGCCGCGCGTCAACGTCATCAGCAGAGTCGAAACGCCCCGGCCGCGCGCTTCCAGCGTCAGCATTCCGCCGTCCTCATCGTCCGGATGAGCGTCCACCTGCATCAACCGCCCCGTGGTCCGCAAGCGTCGCAGCATCAGCTTCAGTCCCGCCGCGCCGGTTTCCTGCGGGAGCGGCTCATAGTAACGATCGACGGTACGATCCGCGGTTTTGTCGGCAGTCTCCGCAGCGGCGAATATGGTAGTCGAAGCCGCCAGTAAAACCAGCAGCACCGCGGTCGCAGCCCAGCTGCGCACCAATTCAAACTTCTTCAACATTCGAAACATGACCATCTGATGGATTTTCCCCAAAGAAAGGAGCAAGTATATTCCCTGTGAGAGCGGCCGCGGGCGGCCCAGTCCGTGTCGCCTCTGGTCAAGTCAGAAAAGTATCGCTCGTGCCATGCGAGCAAGCGCCCACAGCGCTTACCTCCCCATCCCCTGCGCCACCTCGAATTTCTGCCGGCATTCGCGTGCCGCTTGCACAATCTGGCGGAACGCCGCATCGCCACGCACACTCGCCAGCAGCGGATCGGACTGCAACGCCTGCTGCGCGCAATAGTTTCCGGCCACGGCCTGGCGCAGAAACGCGAATGCAATTTCCTTTTCGCCGCAAGCCGCCAGGATCGTGCCCTGGTGATACTTCATTTCGGGATTCTGTTTTGCTAATAATTCGTTCTCTGCCTGCTCCGCCAAGCGGTGAATCTCCGCTGCTGGAGCCTTGTCCAGACAGGCCTCTGCCAGTCCCCGCATCCACATGGGATTTTCCGTCATCTGCGGCGCGACTTGCCGCGCTTCCGTCGTCTTCCCTTGCCGCATGAGCACGGAGACCCGCACCGCATTCGACCACTCCGAGCCCGTATCGTGCTCAACATACTTCATTGCATTCGCGGCTTTCCCGGCCTCGGCAAAAGCGAGCGCGCACGTATGCCAGCTATCGTTCGCATCGATCACCCAAGCCTTCTCGCACTCGCTCTGCGCCTCATCCAGTCGCCCGATATAACGCAGCACATACGCCAGGGAATAATGCGCAAATGCGGTATCCGGACGCTTCTCGACCAATGTCCGCGCGTCGTCATAAGCCCGGTCGAGGTTTCCGCCTTCGGCTTCATTCGCCGCCAGCAATCCTGCCGCGCTGACCCGTCCCGGTTCCAGCGTAAGCGCCCGCCTATACGCGGCGTTGGAGCGCTGATATCCGGCCTCGCCTCCGTCCGAGTAAATCTGGTACAGGCTCTCTGCGCTAACGCAGCCAAAGCACGTGCAGCAGCGATTTGCATTTCATCGGTAATTTGCTTGGCTTTAGCATCTAAAGCACCACGGAATAAATAAGGGAAGCACAGTGCATTATTCACTTGATTTGGAAAATCTGAACGACCCGTTGCCATTAAAATATCATCGCGAACCGCATGCGCTAAGCTAGGTAGAATTTCAGGATCTGGATTTGCCAATGCAAACACCACTGGTTTTGGCGCCATTAATTTAAGTAAATCTGGCGATAAAGCATTGGCCGCTGAAACGCCAATAAACACATCTGCGTTTGGCATCACATCTGCCAAGCGTTTTTGCATCACTTGGTGCAACCGCTAAATGGCGATTATTATCATGCAAGTCCGCACGTGATGTATCTAAAACGCCTGATTTATCCACCATCGTAATATTGGTTGCGCCCATCAATTTAAGTAAACGAGCGCAAGAACAGCCTGCCGCACCCGCACCTAAAAATACGATTTTTGCCGTTGGTAACGTTTTACCTTGTAGCTCTAAAGCATTCGATAAAGCCGCGGCCACAATCACCGCCGTACCATGCTGGTCATCATGAAACACTGGAA
>CAWABC010000032.1:0-10488 GCA_963780105.1 uncultured Acidobacteriaceae bacterium | reverse complement strand
CTAAGCGCGCCTTCTCCGCGGAGTTGCCGATCTTGGCCACGTTGGCTTTCAGTTGGTCGAGGGATGCCTTCATTTTTTCCACGTCGGCCTTCATGGAGTCCATGTGCTGTTTGTGCATCTCCATCATCTTGTCGCGATGCTCCATCCCCATCTGGCCGGTCCCGCCCTTGGAGGGAGGTGCCGGTGGCGGTGCGGTCTGGGTTTGCGCCCACGCCAGAGATGCCAGAGTCAAAATCATGGTGAGCAATAGGCTTTTGCGATTCATAGAATGTATCCTTTCCGACAGCCAGCCCAAGTATATGCTCCGGCTCGAGGGTGAACACTCTGCTCCCAAACCCTACACAGCCATTTCTCCGTTGGTCTAATCGCTGATTGCGACAGACGGCTGCAACCGTTGAGATTCGCAGTCCACCGCATCCGCCCGTTCGAGGCTCAATCTGGATGACCGGGTCGCATGTGGATACGACTGCGGAAGAAGTGGGAATGCGCGTGAAAGATGTGCTGGCCAATGAAGTAGCCGAATACTCCTCCCACGGCCACGTCTGCGGGAAAGTGCCGCAAGCCAGTGACGCGTGTGACAGAAACCGTGGCGGCCGTGCCATAAGCTAGGAATTGCACCCAGGGTTGCGGATACTCGTGCGCCAGCACGCTTGCCATCGACCAGGTCAGGCCGGAATGCTGTGACGGGAACGAACTGTTCAACGCATTGTTGACCCAAAAGCGGCCGTGGCCCGAGCCTTCCAGCGGACGCTCCCGGCCGGCGACGAGTTGGGTCACGGCAACCACGATGAGAGTGTTTCCCAGGGCTTCAAATCCCAGGAATCCGGTTTCCCGCGCATGTTCGTCTTTCCTCGCGATGCCCGAAAGGTACAACACGCCTGTCGTTGCCATGGTGGAATACAGGCCGACGTCGGAAATGTGTTGGCTGATGGCCAGATGGTTATGCGAGATCGCTCCAGGGACATGTCTATCCGCAGCGATTAGCCCGCCAGTGGCCACCAGGAAAAGGGCGTCCCACTTCAGATTCTGGTAATGGAGAGGAGCCGAGTAAATCTCTTTCTGATCTTGAACGCCCCGCTTGATGAGCCCCACGAAGCTCTGATCGGAGTCCTGCCGGTTGGCGGGTTTTGGGTGGTCTGGCTGCGGAGGTTCGCCGGGGACTGGAAACCAAAGATGAGAAACCGGGGCCTGGCTCTGCGTTAGCGTGGATGGCGCCTCTGGCAGTGTGTTTTCAGGCGCCAGTTGCGCGCTCGCCGCGAGAGACAGTCCACCGACACACAGCGCCACACCGAGCCATAGCCTCGCCACTTCGCAGCCTCTCACACCTTCTCCATTCAAGGGTTGCACCCCTCTAGCATGGTTGCCGTCAAATCCAATTCCGTCATGGCGCAAAAAGGAGTATTCTTGCGCAGTTTATCCTAGTATCCTTGCGCCGCGCCGCTTGGGGTGACGGTTCCCTCCTAGTGGCCAACCTCAAGGAGGGGGCCCCGCGATGAAAACCAAAGCAAGATTCTCTGTACCAATGTCCTTGAAGAGAAGTTCCGGCCGATCCGGCGTTCTGGTATGGCTCACGTTGGTCTTTGCGATCGGTTTTTGTAACCGGCTTGGCTTTGCTCAAGAAGCCCTTGTTCTGGTCGGGTCTGGATCCAGTGTTCCCGCCCCGCTCTACAGCAAGTGGGCGCAGGAGTACAACAAGCGCAACCCTGGCATCCAGATGAAGTACGTTCCGCTCGGCACGAGTGAGGGCATACAGCTGATCTCCCAGGGCAGCGGCGACTTTGGCGCTGGCGAGGCCCAACTTACCGCCGCGGAGCGCAAGGAAGGGAACTTGATCGAACTGCCGGCCGTGTTGATCGGCATCGTTCCGATCTACAACCTGCCCGGAGTTCATACTGAGCTTCGCTTCTCCGGAGAGTTACTGGCCGACATTTTTCTCGGACAGGTAAAGACATGGAGTGCCCCCCAGATTGCGAAGCTCAACCCAGACGTATCTTTACCGAGTCTGCCCATTAAAGTGGTTTACCGCCCAGCGGGCAAAGGCTCGAATTACGTTTTCAGCGAGTTCCTTTCCAAGACCAGTTCCAAGTTCCGCGCCCAGATCGGGACTAGTCCTTCTCCCCATTGGCCGGTGGGGGCGCCCGCCGAACGCAGTTCCGATATGGCCGACAAAGTGAAAGGCGAGGCGGGCTCGATTGGGTTCGTGGAGGCTCAGTATGCAGTCCAGGCCAACATCCCAAATGGCTTGGTACAAAACGCAGCCGGGAAGTACGTCAAGGCTTCACCGGAAACGATCAAGGCCGCCTGCCACGCGGTGGAAGCGCCGGCGTGGGACAAGTTTTCAGCTTCGTTGAGCAATGCCCCGGGGGCCGATGCGTTCCCCATCACCAGTTTCACCTGGCTGTACCTGCGCACCAGTTCATCCGATCCTCGACGCACCGCTGCCCTGGTTAACCTGCTGAACTGGACGTTCACCGATGGCCAGCGACTTGCGTCAGAAGACGGCTACGCGGAACTTCCGCCACCGTTGCTGGCGAAGGTTAAAGCCAAGGTCAGTTCACTCCACTAACGAACTCAGCCGGTGAGTCTCTAGGAGGTGGCGGAGAAAGTCATCCCCGAACAGAACCCGCGCCCTCAGCGGCTAAAGCCGCATCCAACACAGTCCAGTTATCGCAGCGCTGAAGCGCTGCGCCACCCAAAATCAACGGCAACAGCAAGTCTTTTTGCAAGCTGGCTAGGCTCCAACGCATTGCAGCAGCCGCGCCACGCCTTCTCGAAATGCCTCGGGTTCGGCGATCAAACTCAGCACCAGATGGCCCTCGCCCGCGAAATCGTAGAAGTGCCCGGGATGCACGATGACACCCATCTTCCGCAAGAGGTCGATAGCCAGATCTTCGTCCGTTCCCAGCACGGGTACCCGCAGCACGACGTACCATCCGCCCTCCACCTGCAGCCTCGCGCACGAGGGACGGCTTGCGAGTTGGCGATCGAGTTCCGCAAGATTCTCGCGCAAACGATCGAGAAGAATAGGCTGGATCTGCTTGCGCTGATCGAGCAGCACCGCCGCGGCAAGTTGCACGGGCGTGTTCATGGAGAGATAGGTATCGGCAATGATTTCGAGCCGCGCTCCTGCTTCGGCCACTGCTTCTTTCGGGCCGCTCGTGGCCACCCACGCAAATTTCATCTGCGGAAGCGCGGAAATCTTGGAAACGCCGCTGAGCGTGAAGGTGAGCGCGTCGGCGTTAATCACGAAACTATCGCGCGCCACGCCGTCGTGCGCATAATCGAGAAAAACTTCATCCACGATCAACGCCAGCCCGTAATCGTGGCAGAAAGCATTGAGCGCCGAGGTTTCTGAAGCAGACACATAAGATCCAGTCGGGTTGTTGGGATGAACCAGAATCACGGCCCGCGATTGCGGCGTGGCCGCCTTGTAGAGCGAATCGAAATCGATTTGCCAGCCGTGATCGTAGAGCAGTGGATAGGGAACCAGCTTCACGTCGGCAAGATCGGCGAGAAACTCGAACAGCGGATAGCTCGGTTTGGGTACAAGAATCTCGTCTCCCGGATTGCACAGCAGACGAAATACATACGAGTAGGCTTCGCTGGTGCTGGTGGTCAGAAGCAGGCGCTCGGGATCGAGATCGAAAACCTCGTGCGCCTCGCGATAGTAGTGGCACACGGCTTGGCGAGCCGCCAGCAGGCCCCGGGGCTGAGGGTCGTAATGCATCGCTTCCGGATTCGCCAGCGCCGCCAGCACTATTTCAGGGTCGGGACGGATGCCAGCCTCGGTCGGGTTCGAAATCGTGAGATCCAGAATCTCCTGTCCCGAAGCGCGCAGTTCCTCGATCGCGCGCGTCAGCGCATTCGGAGCGAGCCGCCAGTTTGTGCGCTGGGAGAACATAAATTTCGGTAGCTGCCGATCCAAGCTGCCGGTGGGGAGCCGGGCGTCCCCGCCCGGCGGACGGGCGAGACGCCCGTCGCTCCATCTTGTGACCTATCACACGGTCACGGCACTAGAAGCTGCAACTCCGCTGCCGATGGCAACTGCGGCACCTCCATCACTCCCACCATCCCGCTCTCATGCTAGACTCGCCATGAGTGAACCACCTTTGCGGATGCGCATCCTCACCCGCTACATCCTGGGAGAAGTCGTCTCCCACGCCTTGATCGGCGCGGCGGTTTTCACTTTTGTTCTCTTCACTCGCGACCTCGGCCGCATCCTCGAACTGGTGGTCCGCAACAGCGCGCCTCTGCCCAGCGTAGCAGAAATTTTCTTCTACACCGTCCCCGTCGCGCTCACTTACACGATTCCCATGGGCGTGCTGGTCGGCATTCTCATCGGACTCAGCCGTCTGGCCGCCGACAGCGAAATCACCGCCATGCGCGCCAGCGGTCTCGGCGTCTGGACCTTCCTGCGTGTGATTTTCATCTTCGTACTAGCGGCATGGCTGCTCGCTCTCGGCAACAGCGTCTATCTCGCGCCCCGTTCGCTCGCCGCCCTGGGACAGCTCCAGGACAACCTCAAGTCTTCTCAGGCTTCCTTCGAAGTCCAGCCGCGCGTGTTCTACGAAGGCTTCCCAAAGATCATCCTCTACGTGCAAGACGTCAAGGCCATGGCCGGCGGCGCCCTGTGGAAGGGCGTGTTCCTAGCCGATTTGACCGACCCTGCCGCGCCCCGGATCAGCCTAGCCCGCGAGGGTCTGCTCGTCAGCCAGGGACCCGATACTCTGGACTTGCACCTCACCGACGGTTCCACCCACGAAACCCCCGATCCCAAGAATCCTGACCAGTACCAAATCTCCACCTTCCAGACCACCGACATCCCCATTCGGATTCCCGCGACACAAAACAATCAGGAACATGAACCGACAACACTCGGCGAGATCAGGTTTCCGGACCTCCTCCGCAGCGCGCGAATCGGCGACCCCGTCACCCGCCGCTGGCACCTGATCGAATACCATCGCCGCCTGGCGCTGCCCACCGCGTGCATCGTTCTGACCTTGGTCGGCATTCCGCTCGGCCTGTCTTCCAAGAAGGGGGGAAAGTCCAGCGGATTTGTTCTGACCATTCTGCTGGTCTTCCTCTACTATTCGATTTCTTTGATCGGAGTCTCCTTCGCGAAGCAGGGGCGTCTGTCCCCGGCCGCAGGGGTTTGGCTCGCCGACCTGGCGTTTCTTGCCGGAGGTGTTTTCCTGCTCTGGCAATCCGAACGCCGTCCCATCGAACTGACTGCGCTCCGCTCCTGGTTCAAGACATCGAGATTTGAGACATCGACGTTCAGAAATGGGAGATCCAAGACCGCGGCTGGCGCGCCGTCGATGCCCAGTCTAACGGCTCTGCATCGGAACGGCGAGTCGTCCCACCCCCGCTCGTTGCCCATGCGCCGCCGCTGGTTCAATCTTCGTTTCCCGACCATCCTCGACGATTATGTGCTGCGCGGCTTTGCCCTCTACTTCGCCATGATCGTCGCCGCTTTCCTGATGCTGCTGCTGGTCTTCACTCTGTTCGAGTTGCTGAGTGACATCCTGCGGAATCAGGTCTCGCCGCTCACCGTGGGTGAATACCTGCTGAACGTAGTGCCATATTTCTTGTACAGCACCACCCCTCTCAGCATGCTGCTGGCGGTGCTGGTCACTTTCGGACTGCTGCAGCGCTCCAACGAAATCACGGCTATCAAGGCCACCGGCATCAGTCTTTACCGCATCATCGTTCCCGTCCTGATCGCATCCACTCTGGTCGCCGGTGTGCTTTTTCTCTCCGACCAACTCTATCTCCCTTACACCAACAAGCGTCAGGACGCGCTCCGCAATCAAATCAAGGGCAAGCCCGCGCAAACCTACCTGCGCCCCGAGCGCCAGTGGATGTTCGGCCAGCACTCTGACATTTATTACTATCAGTTCTTCGATCCCGACCGCGACGTTTTCGGCGGCGTCTCCGTGTTCCAGTTCGACCCGCACACTTTCCAGATCACGCACCGCATCACCGCCGATCGCGCCCATTGGTCGAACGCCATGGGCCGCTGGGTTTACGAGCAGGGATGGGAGCGCAGCCTGAGCGGCTCCGCCATCGAGAACTACCGTAAGTTCGATGTGGCCACTTACCCGGAACTGGCGGAAGCGCCCGCCTACTTCAAAAAGGAAATAAAACAATCGTCGGAAATGAGTTACGACGAACTACACAGCTATATCCGCGATCTCGAGCAGAGTGGATTTGATGTAGTGCGCCTGCGCGTCCAGTTGCAAAAGAAGATCGCCTACCCGCTGATCACGCTGGTGATGGCCATCCTCGCCATTCCCTTCGCGCTGTCCGCCGGCAAGCGCTCGGCAGTCGCGGGGGTGGCAACCGCCATCGGCATCGGCGTTGTCTATTGGACGATTTCCGGCCTGTTTGAAGCGATGGGGAACTTGAGTCAACTTCCGCCCGCGGTCGCTGCCTGGTCCCCGGACCTGGTCTTCGGTTTCATCGGAGGCTATCTAATCCTGCGCATGCCCACATGAGCATCGGGCGAGTGAGAATCGGGTGATCTGACCATCGGGTCATCGGGTGATCGAAAAACCAATCTTGCCAGCAGGTTTTCTATGACCGGATGACCCGATCACCCGATGGCCCGATCAGCTCTATCGCACCGTCATCCCGCTTGGCGTCGACGGGCTGCTCGTTGGGCTCCCAGTGCTGCTCATCGAATCGGTCGTAACACTCAGCGCGAAGCCCGAAATGTTACTCGCCGCACTGTTCGACGTGAACAGAAACTGGCCGCTGTTATTTATGCTCGGGTGCAACGCCATCGCCACCGGCCCCGATCCGGTCGGCAGATTCGTCGGCGCCGACAACTCGCCCGTTTTCGGGGTGATGAGATATGAATAAACCTGGCTCGAGACGTTGCATACAACGTAGAGAAACTGGTTCGTCGGATCCACCACCATGCCCACCGGATTTTGCCCCGTCGTGGTCGGCGTCGTTCCCACTTGCGTCAGCAGCACATCGGTCACGTCCTGCTGCGAGCATCCCCCAATCTGAGCCGCTGTGCACATCTGAAACACGCTCAACGATCCGGTCACATTGGTCTGGCTGCCCACATACACAAAAACGCCGCCGTTATTCACTCCCCCCGAATTCGTGTCGACCGCCAGCACCGAGAGTGGGCCGGGCTGCGGGTTCAAAGGCACAATCGGTGTTACGTCGGTCAGCGTGCCGGTTGAATTAACGCAGTACACGCTGAGGGTATTGTCATCGTGCAGCGAGGAAAGGTCCTGACTGTTCGTGACGAAGAGAAACTCCTCGGACGTGCCAAAGCCGCAAGGGGGAGTGGTGCCGGTACTGGGCGCAGGAAATGTAAGCACCGACATCGCCGTCGGAGTCTTACCTAAGTAAAGAGGACTTCCACTTGCCAGTGTCAGACTGGCTGACTGAATAGTAAATGTTGAGATCGAAGGACAACCCGCATACATCGAGTTACCGGAGCTGGTTATCGGGCAAACACCGGTCGGCGGCGAGGGATTCGTTCCCGCGTCCAGCACAAACAGGAGCGACCCCGCGGCATCCCGCACCATGGCTAGAGGTATATCTCCGGTCGCCAGACTCGCGGCGAGCGTCGGTGTTCCGAGACTGCCATCGGAGTTCACCGTGTAGGAATAGATGGTTGGCGCCGCCTCAGTGGGCTGGGGTGTGCAGGAAGGACAGGGAGGCACACCCTGATTCAACACAAACGCCGTGGCCCCCGACGGGTCGAGCAAAATGTCCAAGGGGGGGCCGCACGGTGTGGTATTGCTGGGAGTCGCAGCCGTAGCGCACGTGCTCGCGTTTGAATTGATCAGCGACAGGCCCCCGTTGTTCAAGTCGATGGCAAACGAACTTACGTTGTCGCCTAAACCTGGAGTTCCCTCGGGACTAACCCCCTGCGTCAGCACATACAAAACCCCCGACGGTCGCGACGAGGAACTGCCACAACTAACCAGAAACAAACTCAGGGCGCACATGCCCACGAGCGCAATCGCTACGCCTAATCTCTTCGACATCAGTTCTCCCAGAAATTATATCGGGTCAATTGTATCGGGTGATCGAGTGATCGGGTGATCGAAGGCCAAAGGCTTTTGACTTTAGATCACCCGATGGCCCGATCACCAGATCACCCGATTACTTGCCCGCCGGAATCCGGATTTCAATCTCTAACCCACCCTGCTTTCGGTTGGATGCGCGAAGCTGCCCGCCATGCAGTCTGATGGCCCGGTCCGTAATCGACAAGCCCAGACCCGCCCCACCGGTCTGCCGGTTGCGGGCATCGTCCAGCCGATAAAAAGGCTCAAATATCTTTTGCAGGGCTTCGTCTGGAACGCCCGGACCGGAATCCAGCACGCGAACAATGATTTCTTCTACTCCATTCGCGGCCCGCTGCCGCTCCAGTCGCACTTCCACCGTTGTACCTTCAGCAGTATACCGCGTCGCATTGCGCACCACATTCTCCACCGCGCTCCGCAGCAAGTCAGGGTCGGCCTGCACCAGAAATTCGTCCGCTGCGTCAGCCGGCGTATTGGCCAATGTGGTTACCCGGCAGCCCCGCCCCGGATTCTCGTACTCGGCGTCGTGCGCCACCTGCTCCACCAATTCCCGCAGTGACAACGTGGTCTTGCGCAGGCCGTCGGTTCCAGACTCCAGCCGCGAAATCGTCAGCAGCCGCTGGATCAGTTGATTCAGCCGGTCGGCCTCCAGTTCGATTCGGTTCAACGCACTTTCGAGTTCCGGCGCTGCTTCCGGCGTGACCCGCTGCCGCGCCAGCCCCAGCGCCACACTCAGCCGGGCCAGCGGAGATCGCAGTTCGTGCGAAACGTCTTTCAGCAGGCGCGATTGCGAATCCACCAGCCCCTCGATTCGTTCCGCCATGCGATCGAAATCGCGCATCAACTCCGCCAGTTCATCGCGCCCGCCGCCGGCCGGAGCGCCCGTGCGTGCGCTCAAGTCGCCCGCCGCCAGGCTCTGCGCCGCCTTCCGCAAACGCGTCACCGGAGTCGTCATCGACCACGCCAGCAGGTAGCACATCAGTCCCGACGTAAGCACCGCAATCGCGATGCCCAGCCCCGGAATGTCATGCGCCCCGAACAATACTCGCGGACCCGGCGGCAACTCCAACACCAGCGTGTACCGTTTTCCATCCAGCGTCAGCGCCTGCCGCAGCATGCGGTCCGGCATCAACCTATCCATCCACCCATGGTGGCGCGGCAGGCCATGCAGTGGACCGCCCTGCCGGACATCCTCGATCCAGGGCGGTACGTGGCGTCCGCTGAGTTCATGGGCCGACGGATCGAAAACGAATGCCCACACATGCTGCGCGCGCCAAAGTTCTTCCACGTAGTCGTGCGCGGCGTGCTCTCCGCCACTCTGGTACGCATCCACCACTTCCGCCAGAATTTGCGGAGCCTGGCTCTCGATCCCATGCCGCGCCGGACGCAAGGCGATCGTCACCAGAATCGCCAGCACCAGGAACAAAGCCTGGGCCGCCCAGAACGACAAGAATATTTTCAGGAACAGGCTTTTCATAGCTCTTAGCCCTTGGCTCTTAGCTAAAAGCCAAGAGCTAACAGCCAAAGGCGCCTTCCTTATTTCTTCGCCTTCGACGGCCGCGCAAACATATACCCTACACCGCGAATCGTCTTAATGTGGTCGCCGTTCTCTTCCGAGTCGCCCAGCTTCCGCCGCACTTTACTGACATGCATATCGATGCTGCGATCGAACGGCATGAACTTCCGGCCGAGCACGGCATTCACCAGCCGCTCCCGCGTCACCACTCGCCCCGCCTCGCGCAACAGCACTTCCAGCAGATTGAATTCCACCGAAGTGAGATCGACCGCTTGCCCCGCTCGCAGCACACTTCGCGTTGCCGGATCCAGTTCCACGTCGCCCACGCTCAGCACTTCCGGCGCCACGTCGGCCACACTGGCCGGCTTGGTGCGGCGCAAGATCGCTCGTATTCGCGCCACCAGTTCCCGTGGATTGAACGGCTGTTGTCCTTCGCCAGGGCGATGTCTTTGCAGTAAAAGCAAGTTCCATAAAAAGGCGCGCTGATCGATTTTCCCTTCACGATGCTCGCGCCACAGCCGTTCGCAACCATCTCCATGCCAGACAATCAATACGGTGCGCGACATCCAGTTGTAGCACACCAGTTTTGAACCAATGACCAATGGGCACGCCGAACCCTTTTTTGGGCGATATGCCAAATATCAGGCGGCAAAACCGATTCGAGTGCCTTTTTCAGAATATACTTGGTCGTGCCGCGCCGATACTTGAAATGATTCGGCAGGCGTCGCGCAAAGTCCACGATCTCGATATCCAGATACGGGGAGCGCACCTCCAGAGAATTCAGCATGCTGGCACGATCAACTTTGACCAGAATATCATCCTGCAAATACAGCTTGGTGTAAAATGGAGGGTCTTGGCGGCCAGATCCTTCTCGTGACACGAATCCCATTGTGCAATCGCTTCACTATAAACCTCTTC
>CAWABC010000031.1:0-12682 GCA_963780105.1 uncultured Acidobacteriaceae bacterium | reverse complement strand
CTCGACCTCCTCCAGATCGCCCAGCAGCTTGCGGATGCCCGCATCCGTCACCTGCCCCATCGCCTTCTGATAAAACTGGCGAGTCTCCAGTTCCATGATCTCGGCCTGCTTCCGCACCTCCGCAATCTTCAAAGGACGCGTCAGCCAGAACGGCCTGCGCTGCACAAACCCCTTCACATCCTGCCGCCGGAGCAGCGGAATATGTTCGCCGAACCGTTCCCGATATGTCGCGATCAACGACGCCCGATGCCCGGACTCCTCCGCCCCCATGTCATCGAACAGCTTCGCCGTCGCCGGATACGTTTCGCGCAGCCCGTCGGCGAAATCCGCATACACGCGGCCATCCTCTTCTTCCAGGGAAACCGCCAGCGCCAGAATTTCGCGCTCCGTCAAGTCTTTGAAGTTTCGCGCCATGCGACCAGTGTACGGTTTCTGAATTCAGTTTCAAGATTGCGGTTTAGATACCGCCCCGGCAGCTCTTGCCTCCGCCTGCCCTGCACACTTTGCCCGTCCGCTCCGCCCCGCGCGATTTCCCGGCACATTGTGGCTCGCAACCGCCACAAAATGCACCAACGATTCTTCCGCGCCCTTCCCCGTGCCAATGGAATCGAGCCTGCTCTAACCCCACCAGGTTCACTCGGACCTTCGCCGGCAGACAGCCTCAACCCGCCGCCAGCGAATTCCAAGGCGAGCGCTTCTTCAACTCTTGCATCGAGGTACATCCATGTCGATCTCCGGGATTCCCAACAGCACCTTCAGTCCATACCAGCTCGGCGCCCCCACCAACATTAACCAGCAGAACCTCCAGAAACTCGGACAGGATCTCCAGTCGGGCAATCTATCGTCGGCGCAGTCCGATTTCGCCGCTTTGCAACAAGCCTTTGCGCAGCCCTCCACCACTTCTGGGACCGCCGCTGCCACCACTGCCACGGCCACTTCCAACCCCATCACTCAAGCCTTCAACCAGCTCGCCTCCGATCTTCAGTCCGGCAACCTCGCGGCCGCGCAGAAGGATTACTCAACCCTGCAGCAGGATCTTCAGAGCCAAAGCGGCGTGGGCCACCACCTGCACAATCACCACCGTATCCGCGCCGGCGGGTCTGGAGACTCAAACAGCCAGAATCCCCTGCTCCAGGACCTCAACCAACTCGGCCAGAGCCTTACGTCCAGCGACCTCACCGGCGCGCAACAGGCCTACGCAGCCCTGCAGCAGCAGTTGCAACAGTTCGCCCTTGGCGGCGGAGCCCTCTCCACCGAGTCAGCCGTCTCGATGGAAGCCTGATCGGCTCGCGTGGGGCGAACACTCTTGTCTGCAGAACAGCACAACGGCCATCCGCCGTCAGTGGAGAACTCCAACTGACGGCGGATGGCCGATATCGATATCTATGACCGCCTAAGGCTCCTACCGCTCGGCCTTGGCCGCCTCGATCGCCTCGTGCAGTTCGTGCTCCGCCGCCCGCAGATGCTCTTCCGCCTTCACGCCATGCCCGGCCATATCGTAGTGGTTGGCGGCGCGGGCACGGTCCATCTCATGGATCGCTTCTTTCACATGGTTATGGGCCGCTTCCAAGTCGCGCCAGTCACGCACCCTATCGGCAACCGCGATCCCGGCCACAAACGACAGACACGCAGCAAGAACGGCAACTGCAATCGCTTTCGTCATGATTTGTTCCTCTCAAAGTTGTGGATTAGTTTTTCCCGACACTCACGGGCACCCGCCATTTTCCCTGACCGCCAACATCCTGTCAAAAGGAAACCAAAGCATCTCAGTGTAACGACAGGTTCGTGCACGGCGGGCGCTCTCGCCCGCAACCTTCGACTCTGCCTTTGACCTCCCGTTTCCGGAATGCGGGTGATCTGGATCACAGCCTCGTGCGCGCCGCTTCCGCTACAGTGTGTTCACACGCATGGATGGATTTTCCATTCTCACCAACCGCAAACGCGCCATCGTTGCCCTGGCGCATTCCGTCGTGTTCCTGCTGATTGCGGTCCGGCAGATGATTGCCGCCCAGCCCGCCGCCGGCATCTGGATAGCTTCCACGGTGTCCCGAGGCACGTGGATTCTCTGCGGAATCTTTACCATCGTCTCCGCGATTCTGTTGTGGCTCCTCGTAATTTCCCGCGGATGGCTGGAAAAATGCTATTTCGCACTCTGCACCGTCAGCGCCTCGTCGGGCCTCGTCCGAACCGCTGCCGGCGACCAGACGTTCCACGCCGGCCTCTATATCCGGGTGGTCATGCTGGTCAGCGCGGTTCTGGTGGGACTCCTGATCGTGCGAGTGCATTCCCGCACGCACTCCCCCGTGAACTCGGAGTACGCCGAAGAAGGCAGTTAAACAGCAGCATCTCCCGAGCTCGCGTAGGGACGGCCGCCCCGGCCGTCCAATTGCCGCAGGCGGCTCATACACCACCACGTCATTCCTCGGTGGCCTACATAGGCGAATCGGAATTGAATGTGTCGGCGACGGCCTTCCAGCTTCCGTCGGCCTGCTTGGAGTAAACGGTCAGATACTTTCCCTTGTCTGTCATGGGCTTCTTGGTCTTCGGGTTGGTGACGGTCATGGTGTAGGTGCCCTGCGAATAGACCATGTCACCACCTTTGGAGGCCATCGCCCGCGTGGATTGGAAAGTCAGCGAAAAATTGGGATCAGCCATATACGGCACCATCGCCGCTTTGATGGCCGCCTTCCCATTCAGTATCCCAGCGCCGGGGTAGAGCCCCGAGCCATCTTCGGCAAAATAGCCGGCCCACTTGTCGGCGTCCTTGGCATTAGCGTCTTTAACCCAGGCCGCCTCGACGTCCTTGATCGCTTGCACATCGGCGGCACGGGTGTCCGGAGGTGGAGGAGCGGGGGCGTTTGCGCAGGCGACTCCCAGTACGGCCAGCGCCAGGCATACTATCAGCGAAGTGTTACGCAGCATGTTCTCTCTCCTTTGGGAATCAAATCTGAAAATTAATCGAACCAGTATAGTCAAAGTCTTCCTCGATCAAAGGGGCGCAGGATCTCTGACGCTTCAACCTTCGCTCAATGGAAGAACTAGCTGCTTCTGCCAGAAACCGGGCGATGAACGACTTCGAAGTGTGTTACATACTCATCGAAGGCAGTCAGGACCGCTCGCGCTTCCGGTTCCACCACGGCCTTCTCCGGCTTCACCCCGGCGAATCTGCGCACCGCCTCCATCGAGTCCCAAAGCGTGAGCACGACAAATTCAATGGCGCCGTCGACGGCGCGCTGGAGCAGGTATGCTCCGCGATGCCCTTTGATCGCACCGAGTGCCGGGAAGACCCTTTCGGTTGCGTGCTCAATATATTCCGCCGATTTCTCGACGGTTGCGCACGCGCGCCACATCCGCAAGATCATGCCCTTGTCCTTGTCTCGGGATGAAGCCTCTGCGTCTACCGGGCTCGAAGGCCCGCACCGCGTTGTTGTGGCTGTGGGCACTGCACTCGGCCTGACCGGCCTCGCGGCGTCTTCTCCCGCAACCGTCGTCCATTCCCGCACATGCCATCGCTTCACGGCTCCGCTGGTCACATAGGGATCAGCCTGGGCAAACTTCTCCGCAACCTCAGGCGAGTCGCCCTTGAACAGCAGCACGGCACCGTCGACCGGATTCGCCAGCGCTCCGCCCAATACCAGTTCGTCGCGCTCGCTTGCCTGCCAAGCTTTTTCCAAGTGTGCATCCCGAAACTCCGCGCGCCTGGAAACGTAGTCCTCACCAACCTCGTAGAACAATAGGTAATGCATTCAAGTATCTCGTTCCTGCCCCAGTAACTGTCTGGTGCCCCACGTCTCGCGCTTTTTTCGAGACGTGGGTGCTGACGCCACCGCGTCCACAGTTAGGAATTACATCGTCAACCACAGATTCTCGGCGTTCTCTGTGTCCGGGCGGTGAATCGACGTCACACTACAAAATACTTTGCTCCCGGATGATGCACTACAATCGCCGAAGTACTCTGCTCCGGCTCCAGCAAGAAGCCTGAAGTCAGGCGCACCCCTACGTTCTCTTCTGGCTTGAGCAGTGCGAACAGCTTCGTCTGATCCTCCAGATGCGGACAAGCTGGGTAGCCGAACGAATAACGCGAGCCGCGATACTTCTGATGAAACAGATCGCGAACGTGCGGCGAGTCCTCGCCCGCGATCCCCAACTCTTCCCGCATCTTCTTATGATGAAACTCGGCCAGTGCCTCCGCCGTCTCCACGCTCAGCCCGTGGAGATAGAGATAGCGGGTGTATTCTCCACCTTCGAAGAGGCGCTGCGTTTCGACAGACGCCTTCGGACCAATCGTCACCAGCGACAGGCCCAGCACATCCATCTTTCCGGATGAAGGTGCCGCAAAAAAATCGGAGATGCAGAGGCGGCGGCCTTCTTTCTGGCGGGGGAAGGTGAAGCGGAGGAGTTCCTTTGCTAGCGTTGCGGCGGACGGGCGAGGGCGCCCGTTGCTCCACTGGCTTGGGTCGTAAACCACCACGTCGTTGCCATCGCCTTGCGCCGGAAAATATCCGTACACCACCTTCGGCGTAAACCAACCTGCCACTATCACATCCTCTTCCAGCTTCTTCTTGATGGGACGGTACTTTTCCTCTACCAGCCTGGCGTAATCTTCCTGCGACGCCGTCTTCAGCTGCCACTGGTTCTTGAACAGCGCCGTGTCGTTGACGTAATGGAAAAGCTCACGCAGATCGTAATCCTTCACCGCCCGCACGCCCCAGAACGGAGGCTCCGGAATATTCGGCGCATCGGTCACCACCGGGCTGCGCTCGGAAAACACCGGGCCGATCTCTTCATCCACGGCTGCCGCTTTCGCGTAGTCCTTCACCGTCCTGCCGTCCTGCAGACGCGCCTCACGCTTGCCGTCCTCCGACGCCAGGTCCTCCATCACGTGCAGACCCGCGAACGCGTCTTCGCCGTAGAACACGGCATTCGAATACTCGCGCCGCAGGTCGTCTTCCACATACTTGCGCGTTAGGGCGGCACCTCCGCAGATCACCGGGTAGGCCAGCTTCTGGCGCTCGAGTTCCTGGATCACGTACTTCATCTCGAGCGTGGACTTCACCAGCAACCCGCTCAGCCCGATGGCGTCGGCCTGGTGCTCCCGCGCCGAGTGGATGATGGTGTCGCCGGGCTGCTTGATCCCGAGGTTCACAACTTTGTATCCGTTGTTCGAGAGGATGATGTCGACCAGATTCTTTCCGATGTCGTGCACATCACCCTTCACCGTGGCGAGCACGATCGTGCCTTTTTGCTGCGAGCCGGTTTTCTTCTCCATCTTCGGCTCAAGATAGGCGACGGCGGCCTTCATCACTCCGGCGGAATCGAGCACCGACGGCAGTTGCATCTTGCGCGCTCCGAACAAGTCGCCCACCGTCTTCATCCCGTCAAGCAGCACCGTGTTGATCAGGTCGAGCGGCGTGTACGAGGTCAAGGCTTCTTCCAGCAACTCTTCCAGGCTGCGCTTGTTTGGGCCCTCGCCGACCGATTTCTCGCCGTTAATGATCGCGTACTTCAGCTTGTCTTCGATCGAAAGCGTTTCCACGTGCGCCGTGGTCTGCGCCTGCGGCTTGCCTTTCAGACCCGCGAAATGCTGCATGTAAACCTGCAGCGGGTCGCCATTCGACCGGTCCTGATAAATCAGCTTGCGCGCCAGTTCCACTTCTTCGGCCGGAATCTTGTACAGCGGATAAATCTTCGTGTAATTGACGATGGCAACGTCGAGGCCGTTTTCCACCGCCTCATGCAGAAACACCGAGTTCAAAACGCGCCGCGGATACGCGTCCAGCCCGAAACTGATGTTGCTCACCCCGAGCACCGTCTTCACTTCCGGCAATTCCTCGCGAATTCGCTTCACCGCCGCCAAGGTCTCGATGCCGGCCGAGCGATATTCTTCCTGCCCGGTGGAAATCGGCAACGTCAGCGCGTCGAAGAGCAAGTCCACCGAACGGATGCCGTACTTTTGTGTGGCCAGATCGAAGATGCGATGCGCGATCGCCACTTTCTTGTCGGCGGTCAGCGCCATGCCCTCTTCATCGATGGTCAGCGCGATCACTCCCGCGCCGTAGCGCTTCGCCATCGGCAACACCTTCGACGTCCGCTTCTCGCCGTCTTCCAGATTGATTGAGTTGATGATGGCTTTGCCGGGGATGCGTTTCAGCGCCTCTTCCACGACGTCGGCTTCGGTGCTGTCGATCAGCACCGGCGCGGGCACGCGGGTTGCGATTTTTTCCAGGATGGCGGACATGTAGCCCTTCTCATCCTCGCCCACGATAGCGCAGCACAAGTCGAGCATGTGCGAGCCTTCGTTGGCCAGCTTCTTGGCCAGCGAAAGAATGTCGCCGTACTTTTTCGCCTGGACCAGCTTGCGGAAATGATCGACGCGCGTGGTGGTGTTCATCTCCTCCGCAACGATCAGGGGCTTCGGCTCCAGATCGAGCGGCACCGAGGTGTAGGCGCTTGACGCCGCGCTCACCGGCTTCACATCCCGCACCGCCGGCTCCACGCCGGACACCGCGTCCACCACGGCTTTCAGATGTTCGGGAGTGGTGCCGCAACATCCGCCGACGATGCGTACGCCGTAATCCTGCACAAAATGTTTGTGATACTCCGCCAAGTCTTTTGGCGCGAGCTTGTACACGGCATGGCCGCCGACGTTTTGGGGGAGTCCTGCATTCGGCAAAACCGAAATTAGCTTGGTGGAGTTCAAACCGAGATAGCGGACCGCTTCATTCATCTCCGCCGGACCGGTCGCGCAATTCAGGCCAATGATGTCCACGTCGTAAGGTTCAAGCGCAGTCAGCGCCGCGCCAATCTCCGTCCCGAGCAGCATGGTTCCGGATTCCTGCAGCGTGACCTGCACCGTCACGGGCAGCCGCTTGCCCGCTTTGCGCATCGCCTCCAGCACGCCGACCGTGGCAATCTTCGCCTGCAACAAGTCCTGGCAAGTCTCAATCAGCAGCACATCGACGCCGCCCTCGATCAGCGCCGATGCCTGCTCTTCGTAAGACGCCACCATCGCGTCCCAACCGATGTGTCCAAGCGAGGGCAATTTCGTCGTCGGCCCCAGCGATCCCGCCACGAATCGCGGTTTGTCCTTGGTAGAAAATTGCTGCGCCACTTCCCTCGCGAGTTGCGCCGCCTTCAGGTTGATTTCGCGGACTTTGTCGCGCATTTCGAATTCACCCAGGACCAGGCTCGTTCCGCCGAATGTGTTCGTCTCGACGACGTCGCAGCCAACGGTGAAAAAATCGGCGTGAATCTCGCGGATGATATCGGGGCGGCTCAGCACTAGGACTTCGCTGCAGTTCTCCTTGCCCCAGTAATCGTCCAGGGTGGGGTTGCGCTTCTGGATGTTGGTGCCCATGGCGCCGTCGTAAACGACTACGCGTTCTTTTACGGTTTGGAGAAAATTTGTCATAAAGTCGTTAGTCGATCGTCGCTGGCCGTTCGCGATTCGGTGGTCGCCATGCCCGGTTCGTCTACACGCGGATTTACGGCGAGAACCACCAAGGTGGCGTCGTCCTGGAATTGCGCGCCGCAAAAATCCGAAACTTGCGCAAGCAGTTGCTCGTTCAACTCAGCAGCGGAACTTAGCGCGTGCGCCTTGCCGAATGCGGCGACCCTCTCCACGCCAAACTCTTCGCCTTGCTTGTCCTCGGCTTCTGTGATGCCGTCGGTGAATAGAAGCAGCCTGTCTCCGGATTTCAGATCGACACTGCAGTCCTGGTAATTCCACGAGGGGAAAACGCCGAGCACCGCGCCGCCTTGATCCAGAGTGTGCGCCGCGCCGGCCGAAACCAGAATAGGGTAGGAATGGCCGGCATTGCAGTAGCGAAACGCACGCGAATTGCCGTCGAAAACGCCGCAGAAAAACGTCACGAACTTGTTCGCAGCAATACTTTCGCAGAGCATGCCGTTCATGATCCCGCACACGCGCGCCGGACTATCCAAGTCGCGCACGGATGCGCGCAGGCTGGCCTGGACATTCGCCATAAGCAAAGCGGCGGAAACCCCCTTGCCGGAGACATCGGCAATACAGATGGCCAGCCTGTTGCCGTCGAGCCGCAGCACATCGAAGTAATCGCCGCCGACCGCGCGCGCCGGGCGCCAGGCGGTGGCTACGGCGATTCCCGGAAGCTGCGGAATTTCCTTGGGCAAAAGCGATTGCTGGATTTCGCGGGCGCGTTGCAATTCCTGCTCCTGGATTTCCAGGCGGGCCGCGCCGGCCTGGACCATGCCCTGCAGTTCGACGTTGCGGCGCTCGAGGCGCGCCCTCGTCTTGCCATAGAGAAAATTCGTCACGCCATAGACGAAGGTGATGAGGAAGGGCATCTTCCAGCCGGTAGCGAGGTAGTGCCCTAGCGATTGCGGACTAGGAGGGGCGAACCGCCAGACGATTACGCTGCTCAGGGCGTAAACAGGAAACATCAAGACGCATAGCAGGGTTAGGAAGATCAGCCAGTCATAGGGAGACGGCTTTTCGTACAGGGCGTGTAGCCATTGCATTGGAGGCGAAAGGAAATTGCCGATGCACAGCGAATACAGGAGGATGGTGAAAGGATTTATGGGCTGGCCGATGGCCCAGAAAATCGCGCCGACCACGAACGCAAGGCATAGGTAGATGCCTTGATCGCGGAAGAAAACGGTCAACGATTTGGAGTCAATGGTCATGTGGACTGAAAGTCTCTGGCTGGCGTGCGCAGCTGCCGTAATCTTTCATGAGGGCACGAACACCAACGACTGCTTTCCATACAGCAACGCCGGTCCCGCTGGGACCGGCGTTTGGTGGAAACTCTCGAAACTCGCTAATCCCCGGTCACGCCCGCATCCGTTTCCGATTGCGCAAACATCTGATTGGCTCCCATGTGCGCCGGAGCCGGCGCCAGCATCTGTTCTTTGCGGTAAATCAGATTGCTGGCATTGAAGCTCGCCAGCTCAAATCCATGCCCATGCGTAATCGCATCCGTGGGGCAAGCCTCCACACAATAACCGCAAAATATACATCGATTGTAGTCGATGTTATAGACGCGGGCGTAGCGTTCGGCGCCAGAAACTCGGGCCTCGGCAGTGTTTTCCGCGGCTTCTATGTAGATGCAATTGGAGGGACAGGCGGCGGCGCACAGAAAACAGGCTACACATTTCTCCAGGCCGTTTTCGTCGCGCTGCAGGACGTGCATGCCGCGAAAACGTTCTTGAAACTTCGCGCCTTTCAGGGAACCGGGACCGTCGGGATAGTTCTCGACGATCGAGGGCTGAAACATCTCCTTCAGGGTGATGGTCATTCCCTGGGCGATGGCTCCGATGTTCTTGATCACGGACATGCCTTGTCATTATAGCGGATGTGGGGGCGGGGACGGCTGTCAGTTCTCAGCTGTCAGTTGTCAGTTCCCAACTCCCGCTTTTCAGAAAATGGCTACCAAGGACGGGGGGACTTTCGAGGACGTGGAAATCTCTGTCTGGGCGTTCACACTGGAGGCGTGCCGAGTAGTGGCGGCGCAGAGTGTCTCAATTTATGGCCGCTCGTGGTGCGCGTTCTCTTCTTTTTGTTCTTGCTTTCCTCGTGATCTTCTTCATCTTCTCTTCAGGCAGCGCCTTCGCTCAGGAGTCTGACAGGAAAGCCAACTCTTCGGCTGAGCGCGGTGGGGATCGTCCGTACCTGCGGGACCGATTGGAGTGGAACTGGAACCGGCGGGGGCGAAGTGTGCCTCGGGGGGAATCGGCGGCGGGGCTGCGGTTTCGCGCTTATCAGCAGAAGATGGCGATGCGGGCTCAGCGCGCCGCGGCAACTGCGTCGTTCCACACGCTCCCACCCAAGCTGGGCTTGAATGCTGAACCCGCAACAACAATAGTGTGGGCCCCGCTTGGTCCGGCTCCGCTGGCTTCCGATGCTACGGGAGATGGAGGGCAGGATTACAACTGGGTTTCGGGGCGAGCTACTTCGGTCCTGATCGATCCTGCCGACAGCACTGGAAACACGGTGCTGCTTGGCGGGGCGTATGGCGGCCTTTGGAAATCCACGAACGCGGGCAGCCAGAGTTCCGATCCCTCATTCGTCACCTGGCAGGCTTTGATTGACGATCAGCCGACGTTGGCGGTAGGGGCGATTGCTTTGCAGCCCGGCAACAGCAATGTGATTCTGGTCGGGACCGGAGAGACGAACAGTTCGGGCGATTCTTATTACGGCCTGGGAATTCTGCGTTCGGCGGATGGTGGTTCGACTTGGACGCAGATCCCGAGCGCGGCAAGTGGCCAATCTCTTCTCGGGGTCGGTTTCAGCAAGATCGCGTTCAGCACGGCGATTCCCAGCTTGGTAGTGGCGGCGACGGCGGGAGACACCGGCTTATACGTTGGCCGGGAGGAAGATGGCAATTCGACTGCGCGCGGACTTTACTACTCGCAGGACGCCGGAGTGACGTGGAACCGCGCCATCCTCTCGGACGGCGCAATTCCCTCCTCGGCTACGGCCGTGATCTACAACGCGAGCCAGGGAGCGAACGGGACTTTCTACGCATTTATCCGGCGACACGGGCTGTACTCCTCAACCGACGGCCAGAATTTTATCCGGCTGATAACGCAACCGACGACCGGCCTCGCGCCCGCGAATTGCCCGGCCAGTTCGAACGCCGGCACCTGCCTGATTTATCGCGGTGAGTTCGCGGTTGTCCCTGGGCGCAACGAGATGTACGTGTGGGTCGTTGATGTACAGCCCGACAACAATAGCAATCCGGCGCCGTTTGACGAGGGCATCTGGCGATCGACAAACGGTGGAACGAGCTGGACACAGATTCCGGACAGCGGCATCACCAACTGCGGCGACAGCGCATTTGATCCCAACAACAGCGGCTGCGGCGTGGAGCAGGGTTGGTACAACCTGGAGTTGGCGGCGATTCCTAATCCGCCTCCCCCATCAACGGGAACCGACCTTTACGCCGGTGCGATCAATCTTTACAAGTGCTCGATTGCGTCCGGCACGACCTGCACGCAAGGCGACTGGATCAATCTGACGCACGTTTATGGATGCAGCCCACTGGCGGCGCCGGCACACGTGCATCCCGACCAGCACGGCATCGCATTCACGGTCGCGGGCGGCAAAACACCCGGCTACTTCGCGCACGACGGCGGAATCAGCCGGACCCTCGATGGCTACGCTGGGCTGAACACAGGGAGTTGCACGGGGACGAATCAGTTCGACAGCCTGAGCCAGACCCTGGGCTCGATGACGGAATTTGTTTCGTTCTCGACCCACCCTACGAGCGCGGACATTCTGCTAGGCGGAACACAAGACAACGGATCGCCTAAAACCAGCAGCGCCACCACCAACAGCACCTGGCAAAATGCGTTGGGCGGGGATGGCGGATTCAATGCCATCAATCCCGCGAACCCCAGTGAGTGGTTTGCGGCGAATCCCTACCTCACGATTTTAAAGTGCGAGTTGGGAACGGCTTGTAACCAAAATGGATTCTTCGAGGTCGTCAGCCCGGCCAATCTGGGGGGAGACCAGGGAGCTTTCTATACTCCCTACATTCTCGATCCGCAGAATACCGGTGAAATGCTGGTGGGAACCTGCCGGGTGTGGCGAGTTAGCACCGGCGGAACCGCTCCCCTGCAACTGAGCAATGACTTCGACACGTTGGGGACAGGCGTGTGCACGGGCGGCGAAATCAATCTGGTAAACGCACTGGCGGCGGGCGGTCTCGAAGACACGAACAACAATTCGACGGTGGTGTATGCGGTGACGAACGGATACGGGCCGCTAAGCGGAACGCCGGGCGGCGAGGTGTGGGTCACGACCAACGCCGGCGTCACGCTGATGGCGAATGTGACACAAAATGCAACCCAGAATCTGAATCCGAACGGCTATGCGATTTCATCGGTCGCGATGGATAAGTCCGATGCGACTGGCAATACGGCGTATGTCGGGATCATGGGGTTCAGCACGCCGGGATTCCCCACGTCGCATGTATGGAAAACCACAAATGCCGGCGCGAGTTGGACGGACTGGACTGGAACGGGGTTGCCGGACGCTCCGGTAAACGCGTTGCTGGTCGATTCGCAAGCGGGGGTGGTTTACGCCGGAACCGACGTGGGCGTTTTTGCAAGTCCGACTACGACCCCTAGTTGGAATGAAGCCGGTCCCATGCCGGGGCCGGGCGTGTCAGGATTTCTGCCGGACGCGCCGGTAACGGCGTTACAGATGTTTAATCCCGACGCAAGCACGAAAACGCTGGTGGCGTCGACGTACGGGCGGGGCATTTGGAACCTTGCGCTGGTGGCTCCGCCCAACTTCGTAAATGGGATTTCGAGTTCGCCGCAAACGGTGTTTCCGACGCAGACGGCCACGTTCAACGGCACGGTGACGGCGAAGGGCGGATACTCGAGTCCAGTGAATTTGAGCTGCACGGGCGCGGTGCCGGCGACGTGTACGCTGCAACCAACGCAGATAACATTTTCGGGAAATCCGACCGTGGCATACACAGTGACGGCGGGCAGCATTGCGGGCGATTACAGTTTTGACGCGCACGCAGTGGGGACGGACGGAAATACGATTACGCACGACGCGCCGGTGATGCTGCATGTGGTGGACTTTGGTCTGACGGCGCCCAGTCCGAATTCCTTGAGTGTGGCGCAGAGTGGAACGTCGGGGGCCAGCACGTTCCAAGTGACAGCGGCGGGAAGTTTTACTGGGACG
>CAWABC010000030.1:0-16573 GCA_963780105.1 uncultured Acidobacteriaceae bacterium | reverse complement strand
ATAAATCCACATGAAGGTAAGGTGCCATTGCAGTGCGCCTCCCAGCCAGCCACCGAGCGCGAAGGACTTGGGCCAGTTGAGAAGATCTTTTTGCGGGATCTTCGCTCCGAAGCTCGGGAAAGCTCGAAAGATCTGCAGCCCGCTGCCGACCATCACGAACAGCGAAACCGCGTTCACCCAGTGGCAGAGGCGCACCACAAAAGGGTGTTCGTACACCGCTTCGGTCACTTCCCCGGTCTTCACGTCTTCGATCTCGATGATTTCGAGCGCGCGGGTTGCCATGTTATCTCCTCAAGGCTACAGCCCATAAAACTCGGAGTAGCCTTGATCTTCCCAGTAGCCAACCTTCTCCAGCACGTGGCTCACTTTGAGGTCAGTGAGGTACTTTGCCTGCTTGTATCCAATCTTTGTGGGGATGCTGAGACGCAACGGAGCGCCGTGTTCGCGGGTCAGCGGCTGGCCGTACATTTCGTAACAGAGCAGCGACTGCGGATGCATGGCAGTAGCCATGTCGAGCGACTCGTAGTAGTCATCCGCGCATTCGACGGTCACGAAGCGAGCGGTCGGGTCGGCGCCGATCATCTTGAGGAAGTCGGAGAGGCGCACCCCCCCGAACCGGCCAATCACGTCCCATCCCTCGACGCAAACATGCCGCGTATTTTGCTTGAATTTGGGCAAGGCCTGAATCTGCGCCAGAGTGTAATCTCCCGGTTTCTGTACCTCGCCCGTCACTGTGAGAGTCCACTTGTCGAAATCAACTTCGGGGTCATCGACGTCATAGTCGTTGATGGGAAACTTGCTGAACGGCGTGAGGGAGGAATCGGCAAACGTGGGCGCCAAATGGCCGGAGCGGACCAATCGTGCCGAAGCCCAGTCGCTGAAGCCAAGACCGGTCTTGAGGAGTGGTGTCTGCAGTTGCGGGATGGCGAAGGCACCCAGCGCTATCACCGGTGTGAGCTTCAGCAACTCACGCCGGCTGATGGTTTTGAACTTGCGGCTATCGGTTCTTGAACTCATGGTATTGCCTTGCAAGACGGTAAAGGAGCTTACATCAGATTCGCGAATCGGCAAAGAGTTACAAGGCGACCCTGGATATGACGGAACGAAGATGCGAAAACCAGAGGCCCTGTCGAGACAAAGTTGGCGCGGAGGGAATTGGGGGCGAGCGAAGCTCGCCCCCGGGGTGGTGTCATGCTGCGGGTTTCCTGGTTCTGGTAGAGCGCTCGACCCTAGTTTGTGCAGCGGGCTTGCCGGTAAGCGCCGCCAATAATCGGGCTCCGTCGGGACTTCCAAGTCCGGTACACGGATCCCATCCCTGAGCTGCGCTGAAGGAGCCGTTGTTGCCTTGAGTTATGTCGTGAAATCCAGAGGCTTCAACCGCTTGCGCGTAGATTAAGGGGTTCAGGAAACCCACCGGTTTCCCCATGTGCTGATTGATTCGCGCCACCAGGGCTGCCCACAAAGGCGCAACCGCACTGGTGCCGCCGATGACAGTATTCTCTCCGTCGACGAGAATGTTATATCCGGTGCTTGGGTCGGCATCGCCGGAGACGTCGGGCACGCCTCGTCCGCCATTTTGACCGGACGGCGCCGGAACACCGAAGCCATCTTGCCAAGCCGGAAGCGGGAACGCGCCGCTCACCCCGCCGCCAGTTGCTCCTCCCCCTGCCGGTAGGTTGTCCCAGACTGTCTCGTTGACGATCTGTCCGTTCGAAGCTTGCAGTGTGGTGCCGCCACAGCCGAGCGCGAACGAACTGGAAGCCGGAAAGTCAACGTGGTTGTTGCCGTCATTGACTCCGTCCGAAGAACCATTGTCACCCGAGGCGACGCAAACGGTCACACCCATGGCTGCGGCCGCTTGAAAGGCCTCGTCGAAGTTGGTGAGAGCCTGAGGTGTCCATTGCGACTCGGGACCGCCCCAGCTTATGGAAATGACCGAGGGCTGATTGGTGCTGTCGTGCACCGCGGTGGTGATGGCGTCCAAAAAGCCCTGATCGGTATTCGGGGCAAAATAGACGACGATCTTCGCAGCCGGAGCGATCGCGCCCGCCACTTCAATGTCGAGCATCACTTCGCCGTCAGCGCTGTCCGGAGTGCTTGGGCGATTGCTGCCTCCATCGACGGAGACGGAGATGACTTGCGGCGCGTTGATCTTGAGCGAACTGAAATAGTTGCTCAGGTCATCGAGCTGAAAGCCTCCTCCTAACTCAATGATCCCGATACATTGGCCCGTTCCGTCTGCTGCCGGGTAGTCGTAGATCTGAGCTACTTCGTTAGGATCATGCGAGGCGGTGGCGGTGTGAGCCTTAAGTCCGTCGGCCGGTTGTGGCGAACGTCTGAAATGCGGTTCTGCCTGTGGGCGGTTGTCGAGTCCAAACACTCCGGTGATGATGTCCGCGTATTCGGAGGGCAGACTGATGGCACCGACACGGCCGCGGAAATTGCCCTTGGGGTGGCTGTACTCTTTGAGTTCCACGTTGAAGGCTCTCTGGAGATTGCTTGCCGTTCCTGACAGCATTACGGTTCGGCGCGCGAGCTCGGTGCCGGTTTCGAGGACCTTCAGGCCGAATTCCTGGGCAAACTTCTTGATCTGGTTGAGATCGGCAGGATCGGTGCCGTGGGTGTTCTCGAACTCGGTTCGCGACATATGTTTGAAGCCGGGCTTCTCGAGGGCACTCCTTAACTCGCGGTGCTTGACCTCTGATTTTGGGCGGAGTCGTAGGGAGACCTCGATGGTTTGGTCCGGATGCGTATTGTGGATCAGGCGGGCACCACGGACGGGCTGACGTTCACTGCCTGAAATTACGTTGAATTTTCGACTGGAAGTCACAGATACTCCTTCGTTTCGGGGGAACAGACCGGTCGGGGACTAGTCGCGACTGGGAGTCGCACAGGTAGGGAAGTCCGGGTTCGTCCCGCCGTTCAGATGGGTCCCGAAACCTGTTGAGCATATCAAAATATAAAGAATTATCAATACAAATTGGACCACAAATCGGCAGAGGCAGCTGCGATCCTTCCCCATTTTGGGACTGTGGTGTGGCGGAGAGAAGTCATACGGTGGAGCGCCGGGCGTCCTCGCCCGGCCACCTGAAATACCGCAGAGACGGGCGAGACGCCCGTCGCCCCACTGCTAGTGGTTTCGCGACGCGCTGGGTCGGAGGAGAAAGCAGATGACGCTCAGGGCGATCAGGAAGCTTAGGCCGGCGATCAGGGTAGGGCCTCTTCTTTTTTCCGCTTTCTGCGGCCGGGTCTCCCGCCCAATCCAGGAGTCCAGCAGGTTCCCGGCTGCAGAGAAGACGGGAACGAGCCCAGGCATGACTTTCGTAATCGCAGGGAGGGGGAACCGCGTTGCCGGTGCGGAGGGTGAAACCTAGAATCAAGACGGGACTCTCTGTCCGAAGACCGCTCATGCCGGAAAATCCTAATCGTGCCGAAGTCGCCCGCCGCGTGGACAAGGCGGAAAAGTTGTTGCAGAAGGGGAAGACGGCCGACGCGCTGGCGGAATACCTGCAAATCCTGGCCGACGATCCGGAAAACGACAATGTGAGGCAGATGGCGGCGGACCTCTGTCTCTCTTTGAATAAAGGAGCGCAGGCGGTACAGCTGCTGGGAGAGTTGTTTGAGCGGCAGGTGTCGGCGACGGATGCGACCCGGGCGAGCCTCACCTACAAGAAGCTGGCGCGGTATGCCAACCCGACATGGGAACAGAAAGTGCGCTTTGGGCAACTGCTGGAGCAATCGAACAAAAAGCTGGCGGTCGGGACCTATGAGAACGCGCTCGAAGACCTGCAGCGGCAGGGAAAGAAAGAAGAGGCGTTGCTGGTGTTGCAGCGGATTGTGAGCCTCGAGCCAACCCAGGCCAACCATTTGCGGATAGCGGAATTGTCGTCGGAACTGGGCGAGCACGGGATGGCGTCACAGTCATTCCTGCAATTAGCGGAAATGGCACAAACCGCGGGGGCAACCGTCAATCCGTTTTTTGAACGAGCCTACACCGAGAATCCTACCGATTCGAAGATTGCGGTGGCCTATGGCAAGAACCTGCTGTCGCAGGGAGAAGCGGGGGCGGCGATTTTTATTTTCGAGCCGCTGGTGCAGTCCGGAGATGAATCGCTTGAGCTCCGCGACCTGTACGCGCAGGCGCTGCTGTCTGCCGACCGGTGCGTGGAGAGCGAGCCGCTGATCTGGCAACTGTTCGAGCAGAATCCGGCGCGCATGCACCAGGTGGTGAGCCTGATCGGAAAGATGATCGACTCCGAGCTGGATCCGGAGGCGGTGGCGCTGGCGCGGAAGCTGGAAGCCTTTCAGCGGCGTCGTGGGGAACGGCGATCGCTCATCAGCACCATGCAGGAATTGCTGGCGGCGCATCGTCCGTCGGTGGAAATGCTGGAATTTCTGGCGGAGCTCTTTAACGCCTCGAACCGTGAAACGGATTACGCGCAGGCGCTGCTGAAGCTGTTTGATCTGTGCTGTACGAAGCATGATTACCAGAAAGCGGCCGAGTGTCTGGACCGGGCGGCGGAAGTGGACCCGTACGAACCGGGACATCAGAAGCGGCTGGAGGAACTCCGGGGCAAGATCGCCGATCAACGCTTCAACGTAATCGCGTCGCGGTTCGCAGCGGTGAAGAAAGAGAAAGAAGAGCAGGCGGCCAAGGTCGAGGAGCCGACGCTGGGAGCGGCCGCGCTGCAGGATCTGATGCTGCAAGCCGAAATCCTGGTGCAGTACGGGATGCGCACGAAGGCGATCGAACGTTTGCAGCGCATTCAGGAACTGTTTCCGCGCGAGGAAGAGCGCAACCAGGAACTGCAGCGACTGTATATTGCGGCAGGCATCGAACCGCAATATGCGAAGTCTGCGACGGTAGCCGTCCCGTCCGCGCCAGCTGCCGCCAGCAGCGACCTGGCAGCGGCGGCGACGACCGCGGCGGCGTCGGCGGCCAGCGAGGCGGCCGACGTCAGCAGTCTGGCGAGAGTAGCCGAAATCACGCGCCGGCTGTACCACCAGGGGAACGCCGAAGGTGTTTTAAAGACGGCGGCGAACGAAATCGGCGCGAACTGGCGGACAGCGCGTTGCATCGTGGCCCTGCGCAAGCCCGGTCTGCCGCCCTCGAGCGTGCAGGAATATCACACGGAAGGCCTGATTCCGGCAAGTTCGGCGGCGCTGGTCAGTTTGGTCGAAACGGTGCAGGATCTGGCGGTGGCGCGAGGCACGGTGACGGTGGGCGATGCGGGCAACGCACCGGAGCTGATCGCCGTGCGCAGCGCGGTCGAGGAGTTGCAGATTCAATCGCTGCTGGCTTTGCCCCTGACCGAAGGCAACGATCAGATCGGAGTCTTGATCCTGACCCAGAACGCGGGCCGGGTGTGGCAGGCGTCGGAGGTGCTCGTGATCCGCACCTTGAGCGACCAGGTGTTGATCGCGCTCAACAACGCCGGACTCCGGCGGCTGGTCAAGAATCTTTCGGTGACCGATGAAAAATCGGGCCTGCTGAAACGAGCCTCCTATCTGGATCTTCTGCAGGCGGAAACCCGGCGCGGGTTGCAGCAGGGGACGGCGGTGACGATTTTGCTGATGCAGTTTGGAAGGCGCAGCGCACTGGTCAAGGAATATGGCGAGCAGGCGGTGACGGCGGTGATGGAACAGATCGGGCAGCTGTTCTCGGCGAATATCCGCACCAACGATCTAGCCTTCCGCTACGAGGCGACCACGGTCGCTTTGGTGCTCGGCGACACCGGCGAAAAAGAAGCGCTGCTGGCGGTCGAGAAGTTGCGGCGGCTGCTTGGGGAAGTGCGTTTCCCGGGCAAGGACAAGGCAATTGAGTTCAGCGCTGGCCTCGCGCAAGCGGTGATGCGGCAGCATTTCGATCCGGCGGATATAGTGACCGAAGTGGCCAACCGCGCCGATCACGCGCTGGAGCTGGCGGCGGCGCAGGGCACGGGGAAGATTGTCAGTCAGGCGCCGCAATTCGCGGCGTCGGCGGCCGTGGCGTAAACCTTTTTCACAGCCGAGGCGCCGAGAAAACCCAAATCTTCAACCGAGAGTACGCAGAATCCTACGCGGAACACCCAACTTCTCAGCCAACCCACCAAAAGCTGACAGCCGAGAGCTGAGAGCTGCTCTGGTAAACTCGCAGGTTGGCTTCTGGCCAGCCATCTCTTCTAATAAGTTGGTACTCATGCTGAAACCCGGAGACATTGCCATCGTCAGTGGCGTGCGCACGCCCTTTGGACGCTATTGCGGGAAGATTAAGGATTACACGGCGCAGGAACTGGGCGCGGTGGCGGCGAAGGCGGCGATGGAGCGCGCGGGAGTCGATCCGAAAGATTTCGATCACATCGTGTTTGGAAACGCGCAGCAGACGACGGGCGACGCGCTGTATGGAGCGCGCCACGTGGGTTTACGGGCGGGCTTGCCGATTGAGACTCCGGCGCTGACCGTCAATCGGCTGTGCGGGTCGGGCATGCAGGCGATTGTCAGCGCGGCGCAGATGATCCAGACCGAAGAAGCGAAGGTGGTGCTGGCGGGCGGGATGGAATCGATGTCGCAGGCCCCGTTTTCGATCCGAGGGCGCGACGGATTCACGCTGGCTCCGGGCGGAAAGCTCGAAGATTCGCTCATGGTTGCGCTGCTCGACACCTATTGCGGACTGTACATGGCAAACACGGCGGAGTTGTATGGCGAGCAGCAGGGCATAACACGGCAGGCGCAGGACGAGTTCGCGCTGCGCTCGCAGCAGACGGCCGACGCGGCGTACAAGGCGGGGCGCTTGCAGGAAGAGCTGACGCCGGTACCGCTGCGCAATTCGAAGGGCGAGCCGACAGGGGAGATGCTGACCGAGGACGATCACCGGCGTCCTCAAACAACAATGGAGGGCCTGGCGAAGCTGCGGGCGGCGTTTGGCAAAAACGGCACGGTGACGGCGGGCAATGCCAGCGGAATCGTCGACGGCGCGGCGGCCGTGGTGGTGATGTCGCTGGACCAGGCGCAGAAAAGAAGCTTGAGTCCGCTGGGTCGGATTATCAACTGGGGAATTGCCGGCGTCGATCCGAAGGTGATGGGGCGCGGTCCGGTTCCCGCGACGAAGATTGCGCTGCAGCGGGCGGGGCTCACTTTGGATTACATCGATCTGATCGAGGTGAACGAGGCGTTCGCGGCGCAGTATCTGGCGGTGGAGAAAGAATTGGGACTCGATCGAGAAAAAGTGAACGTGAACGGCGGAGCGATTGCCCTGGGACATCCGCTGGGCGCGACCGGGACGCGGCTGGTGATCACGCTGCTGTACGAGTTGCGACGGCGGAAGAAGAAGTACGGACTGGCTACGGCGTGCATCGGCGGCGGGCAGGGGATTGCTATGGTGGTGGAGAGCTTTCAGTAGCAAGCCCCGAACATCTACCGCGGAACGGAAGAAGACTGAGCTACGAGGAAGTGCACAGTGAAATGGCCATTCGCAAGTCGAATTGTCAGACATCGCGAGCCGAATCCGAGTACTCCAGTCGGCGGCGATTCCCCATCATTAGAACTCATCATCAGTCACATTGCGACTCACATAGGAGAGCCGAGCACGGTGTTCCATGAACTTGCATCCGAACACGTCCATGTTGACGTGCATGTTGTTCCGCCGAGGCCCGATCGCGACTTCTACACATTGGTTACCTCTGGGATGAGTGATAAACCGATGAATGTCCCAAGGCAGGTGAAAGGCAAGGGCTTGGAGTTTGCCGAATTGATGCTCTGCTTGCCTCGCACCTGGAAAGTTAATTCCGGTGACGTGGTGACCGGTGAAACGCTGGAGAAAGATTGGCCCGTAATTTGGCTGAGAAGGTTGGCCCGCTTTCCTCACCAATACAATACTTGGTTTTTCTACGGGCATTCGATGCCGAATGGCGATCCTGCGGAGCCCTTGTCGGCTGCGACTGATCTAAGCGGTTGGGTGCTTTTGGAGCCGAAGCTGGTTCCCGACCAGTTTAAGCACTTGGTGAGGAGAGATGGCAGCAGGATTTGGTTTCTTGCAGCGGTTCCCGTTTACAAGGGAGAGATGGCTCTGAAGATTTCTGACGGTGCGAAGAGACTAGAGGAGCTTTTCGGAGGATGCGGAATAACAGAGCTAGTTGACGCGAAGAGAGTCAATGCTGTGGTGGAGCGCAAACTCCCCGAGCAATGAGATTGGGGCAATCAAACATGCAAATCAAGAAAGTTGGCGTTCTAGGTTGTGGGTTAATGGGCTCCGGCATTGCGCAGGTCTGCGCGACGGCGGGCTTCGACGTGACTGTGCTCGAAGTCGAGCAGAAGTATCTCGACAAGGGCTTTGCCGGGATTGAGAAGTCGCTGGCGAAGTTTGCCGAGCGACCTGTGGAGAAGGGCGGAATCACTCCGCAGCAGAAAGACGAAATCTGCGCGCGGCTGAAGGGCACGACGAAGAAGGAAGACTTGGCCGATTGCGACATCGTCATCGAGGCCATCATCGAGAACGTCGAGGAAAAGAAGAAGATGTATGCGTCGCTCGATGGCATCGTGAAAAAAGACGCGATCTTTGCCTCGAATACTTCTTCCATCTCGGTGACTGAGCTATTGACGGCGACGAAACGCCCGGAGAGATTTGTCGGGCTGCACTTTTTTAATCCGGTGCCGCTGATGAAGCTGGTGGAGGTGGTGCGCACGATTGCCACCTCGCCCGCCGTGTACGACGCGGCCTACGAGTTCGCGAAGAAGGTGGGCAAAGTTCCGGTGCGTACGTCGGACAAGACGGGATTCATCGTAAACCGGCTGCTGGTGCCGTATCTGCTGGATGCGATCCGGGCGTATGAAGAAGGCGTGGGGTCGATCGAGGACATCGATAACGCGATGAAGCTCGGCTGCGGGTATCCGATGGGCCCGTTTACGCTGCTCGATTTTGTCGGCCTCGATACGACTTACTACATCACGCACGTGATGTATGACGAATTCAAAGAGCGGCGGTTCGCGTCGCCTCCGCTGCTGAAGCGGATGGTGATGGCGGGGTGGTACGGGAGGAAGTCGGGGCGCGGGTTCTACGATTACTCGGACCCGGCGAAGCCGGTAGCTGGTAAATTCTAAGAGCTCACCACAGAGGCACAGAGACACCGAGAAAAACTAAGAAAATGACTGTGGGTTTCTCTGTGACTCTGTGTCTCTGTGGTAGGTTTTGATCTGTGTGAGTCGGCGGAAGGAAATCAATGGGTTACGAAAACATTCTCCTCGAAAAGAAAAACGCCATCGCCTACGTCACCGTCAACCGTCCCAAGGTGCTGAACGCGCTCAACATGGCAACCATGGAAGAGTTGCGGGCGGCGTTCACCGAAATTAAATCCGACGCCTCGATTCGCGTGGCCATCCTGACAGGCTCGGGCGAGAAGGCTTTTGTTGCGGGCGCCGACATCAGTGAACTGGCGAAGCAGGACGCGGTCTCCGGCAAGGAATATGGACACCGGGGGCAGGCGGTTCTCGATCTGATCGAGAACCTGGGCAAGCCGGTAATTGCCTGCATTAACGGGTTTGCCCTCGGCGGCGGATGTGAACTGGCGCTCGCTTGCACCATGCGTCTGGCTAGCGACAGCGCGAAGCTGGGGCAGCCGGAAGTGAAGCTGGGAATTATCCCGGGATATGGCGGGACGCAGCGGCTTTCGCGGTTGGTGGGCAAGGGCCTCGCCATGCAAATGGTGCTGTCCGGCGAGATGATCACGGCGCAGGAAGCGCATCGCATTGGGTTGGTGAATGAAGTGACGGCGGCGGCGGAACTCATTCCGCGCGCGGAGGCAATTGCCGCGAAGATCGTCGCGAACGCACCGCTGGCCGTGCAGTTCGGCATGGAGGCGGTCAACAAGGGGATGGAAATGACGCTGGCCGAGGGGTTGTTTCTCGAGGCGACTTTGTTTGGTGTCTGCTGCGCTACTGAAGATAAGAAGGAAGGCACAACGGCGTTTTTGGAAAAACGTCCAGCGCAGTTCAAGGGGAAGTGAATCATCGGGTGATCGGATGATCGGGCCATCGGGCGATCTGAAAAGCGGGTAATCGGAAAGTCACCAGCCACCAAATTAGATAATCGGAAGGTCAATCAAATGCTGAAGTCGTTACATATCGGGCGCTACGTCAGCGACCCGAAAGACTTAAAAGGACTCGCGGACTTTCTGCGGGCAATCGGATTCGAAACGGTTGCCGACGAAGAGGGAAGGTCGGCAATGCTGTCGGCGCCGCTCGCGCTGCTCAGCCTGAATTCGCTGGCGAGGGAATATTCCCCCGAGTTGCGCGAGCGCTTGAAGGACGTGAACCGTCTGCTGGTGATCGAAGTCACGAATCCGGATGCGGTGTTTGAGATTGCCCGGAAACGGAAGTTCAAGCTGCTGGCCGACACCAACAATCTTAAGACGCCGAAGGCGCCTGAGACGAGCGAACGCAGCTTTTCGCTGGAGTTGCCGGGAGAAATCGTTCTTACGATTAAGGGCCGGCCCGAGGAAGCTGCGGCCGCGATCGAAGGGCAACTGAACGCGGCAGGAAAGCGATTTGCCATCGTGGTCTCGCGCTTTAACTCTTTCATTACGGAGCGGCTGCTGCAGGGAACTCTCGATGGCCTGCGGCGGTCCGGCGCGGAGAAGCAAGACATCGCGCTTGTCCGTGTCCCCGGGTCGTTCGAAATTCCCTCCGCCGCCCGCACCCTCGCCGAAACTGGGAAGTACGATGCGATCATCTGTATTGGCTGTCTGCTGCGCGGCGATACGGCTCACTACGACGTGATCGTCAACGAAGTTACGCGCGGCATTGGGCAATCGGCGCAGGAGACTGGCGTTCCTCATGCGTTTGCCGTGCTGACCTGCGAAACGCTGGAGCAGGCGATTGATCGCGCCGGGTTGAAGATGGGGAACAAGGGATTTGAGGCGGCACTGGCGGCGGTGGAGATGGCGAATCTGAAGAGAGCTGTTGTTGGCCGGCGGTCGTTGGCCGTTGGGAAAAGCAAGAGCAAAGGCAAGAGTAACAAGCCGAAGCGTTGACTCCCCCTCATAGCGCAACCTCAAGCCTGTACACTGGTAGCGAATCGCGAACGACCAACTACTAGCGACCAACGACGCCCCATGGGCACTCGACGCAAATCCCGCGAACTGGTTCTACAGATGCTATTTCAGGCCGACATGGGGAAGCAGACGCCGGACCTTGTCCGGAACACGTTCTGGGCGGAGCGGACTAACGTGGAAGACGAAGTGCGTGGGTTTGCCGACGATCTTTTCCGCGTGGCCAACGAGCGCTTGGTGGAAATCGACGGGTTGATCGGGAAACACACCCAGCACTGGCGCATGGACCGCATGGCGACGGTTGATCGCAACGTGTTGCGGGGAGCCGTAGCCGAGTTCCTGGGGTACCCGGCGACACCGCACGCGGTCGTGATTAACGAGGCGCTCGAAATTGCGCGTAAGTTTTCCACGCCGGAGTCGGTGCAGTTTATCAACGGAGTGCTGGATAGCGTAGGGAAAGAAGTGGGACCTTAAGCTGTCAGCTCTCAGCTTTCAGCCGTCAGTTAAAGCAGGACCCGCTCCGTTTTCAGGTGCGCCACTTCTTGGTGCGCGTTAGGTCAAAATCCACAGTCTGCGGGTGAGGGCCGAATTGCGCACGGTTCGGCGAGCAAGGAATGCCCGTTCCCTCAGGAAATCCAACGAGTCACTGCGGCCTGATAGCGATTAGATTGGGGAGGCAGAGCGGCGCATTTGTGCCCTGGTTGTTGCACATGTTGGGGTTGTTGACGTCGTTGATGTTGACGTAGGGAACCTGCTGGAAGTCGCCTGAACCGAGATTGGGCGGTGCGTTGCAAGACTGTGCGGCACAAGTGTTGATGATGTGCACGGAGCCGGCAGTGCAGGTTGGGGGAGCGGGGGGTGGGTTCACCTGCTTATATTGATCGCAAGCGGCGACGTGGACCTGGCTTCCGTCGGTCGACGCGGAGGCGGCAAGCGGGAAGCTGTTGCCGGCACATTGCGGGCAGCCCGTTGCCGGCGATCCCAAAAGCGGGATGGACTGGGTGGTCCCGCTGCTCACGTCGAAGAGCAGCACGGCGGGGATGCCGTGTCCGACGACTATCATTTCCGCGCCGTCGTTAACCAACTGAGAGTAGATCGGAGTAAATGTGCCCTGGCCCAGGTCGAAGGACTGGCCTTTGGTGAAGCCAGTCGTCGGTGAGATCGCGGGAGGATTGCAGGTGAACTGATTGTCAAGCACTATGGGATCCTGCGTGAACTGCGCCGTCAAGAACTCAATCGAAGTGCTGCCTTGGCTAGTATTTGGCTGTTCGAGCGCGAGGATAGTCTGCGTTTCCCCCAGGAAGCCGCTTTGCAGTGGCGGAAGGACAGGCGATGGAAAGATCTTCAACGGCGTGCCCGACGTTGCGATACCCCCAATTTCCTTGCTTCCAACGTCGGGCAGGGAGCAGGTCGAGAAGGCAGAGACTGAGCCTGCGGGCGATCCTGCTACGTAGGCAAAGCTGCCATCCGCCGAGAATGCAATGTCGGTTGCCGAGGGCGCGAGCTGAACCGGCGCGAGCGCGTCGACCGTGGAGTAAACGTACATCTTGCCGGTATTGGTGAGGATGAACAGTTTTAACCCATCGGGAGAGAAGGCAGCGGCTGTAGCGGTATCGCCGGGATTAGACAGGACGAGGTCGACGGGAGTGGCGCCGCTGCTGGCGTTGTAGATGTAGACCTGGCTGGGGGTGGAAACCGTATCCGAGACGACCACCCGTTGGCCATCGTTCGAGATGGTGAGTACCTTGCCGCACAAGGAAACGTTGCAGGGCGTCGCGGAGTTGGAGACCTGCACCACGGATGGACTGGCGGCTGTGACATCCAGGTACATCAGGCCCTGATCGCTGCCGAAGTAGACGCGCGCCGATGACACGTGGTTGAACATCATGGAATTGGGAGTGCGGGGCAGGTTGATGATGGTGCCAATGGGGGCGGTGGGGCTGGGGGTCACCGAGAACAGCGCGCTGGTGCAGCCGGGGGCGTTCGCGCAGTCTGTGGTAGCGGCCCAGGCGGTGTAGGTTGGCGCCTTCGAAGTAGAGGCAGCTGTTACGTCCACCGAGATCGCGCCATAACCCGTCGTTCCGTCCGGCAACAGTCCGTCGCTGGCGTAGATGGGGAGACTGGGGACAACTGCTCCAGACGGCGTCGCGCCCGGTAACCCGATATTGCAGGTTGGGGGAGTGCAGGAAGCGGTGAGGATGGCGCCGCCAAGGTTGGCGCGGGTGGTCGCATTGTTGCTTCCCGTGCTGTTGGTGGTGGTGCTGAAGGTTGCAACTTCAGGATTAGTGGTGCTCCAGGTGAGGGGCGGGTTGGTCAGGGGGAGTGTGTTTGCTATCAGGTGCAGGGTATCGAACACGGTAGCCGTGACCGATACGCTGCCGCCGTTGCTTACCGTGATCGAGTTTCCTGCCTGGCCTTGGCCTCCGATCTGAAGTGAGATGGATTGGATCAGGCAGGTTGTGTACGGATAAGGAGCGCTGGTGGTCCCGCCGGCGGTCGCGGAAAGCTGGGTGATGCCAGGGATTTTGGCGGTGGTCTGCGCCAGGTTGAGCACGTTGGTCTGCAGCGGGTTTATGTAGGGAGTTACAGTGGCCACGGCGAAGTTGGGCCCGGTCGACCAGTTCACGGGGCCGACGGTGCTGGTGATGTCCACATTGTGGCTGTAGGCGGTCGCTCCGAACTCCCACGTTTGCCCCTGCGGGAAGCAGTCGTACATCTGCTGTGGTGGGCCGGGGGGGATGAGGCGACTGATCTGGACGCTGTCGACGTGCTGATGAACGTATACGGTAGTGACCGCGCTGCTGACTCCGTTGGCGACAGCGGTTACCAGGGCGATTCCGGGATTGCCGGGGCTACAAATCGTGGTGGTGGGATCCCAAGTGCCGGCGCAGGCGGAGCCGTTGCTGGCCACCGAGAGAGGTGCGGGGGCGTTCGGGCTGCCGCTCTCTACGATAAATTGAATGTTGATGCCCAGGATGGCATGGCCGAGGGCATCCGTGGCACTGGCACTAAAGCCCTGAGTGCCACCGGTCTCGAGGGAGATTTGGGCGCCGGGGCTCAAGCTAACGGTTTTCACGCCTCCGTTGCCCGGGTTGGTGCTGCTATTGCCCAGACAACCGGTGAAGGCGGCGGCGAAGATGATGGCCAACGTAAGAAGAAAACCGGAACCGCTACGATGCATGAACCCTCCTCGCGCCCGTCTCCCAGGCGCGAGCAAAATGTTATGGGGCGGAAAACTGTCAGTGTAGAAGGTAAAGAGCCAGGTTTCAAGGTGCGGGTGAACGCCAATCGGGTCATCTGACCATCGGGTCATCGGGTCATCGAAGTTCAAAATCAAATGCTCTTGATTTTCGATGACCCGATCACCCGATCACCCGATTCTAGATGACCCGATCCTTAAAACCTGCTCTTTCTTCGATGCGTCGAACAGCGGTTGACGATGTGCAAGCTAGTTGTTATTATCAAACAGTTCCGCGAGTTTGAGAGCTTGGAAGAACTACGTGCCCGGTTGGAAGTGAGATCGGGGACGCCCTCGCTGAAACATCCTGCGAAAACCTTTGCGCCCGGGCGTATGAGTTAGAAGCCTGGGAGTCACGCGAGGCTATGCAGGGGAAGCAGACGAAACGGAACGCCTCCGAACCTGAATCGGGTGAGGCGTGGCGTCACCGTCGTCGGCGATTTAGTCTGAGCGGGAAATGGAACGATTTCTCCCCGGCATTATTAATAATGCCGCGCGGGAGAGTATGGCTGGGCGCGACAGCCTATGCCAGAGCGGAGACGAGGGCAGCCTTGTCTCTACGGGAAATGTGCGGTCGCGCGAAACAAGTGGTGGCGCGAATGTGTGGCAGAGACGCGGCTTGCCGCGTCTGGGAGTGGCGAGAGTGCCTACTTTTAATCAGCTGGTGAAATTCGGCCGCGAGCGGACCAAATATAAGACGGCGAGTCCGGCTCTGCAATCGTGTCCGCAGAAGCGCGGAGTGTGCACGCGCGTCTATACCCAGACGCCGAAGAAGCCGAACTCGGCGCTGCGCAAAGTGGCGCGGGTTCGCCTGACCAACGGAATCGAAGTGACGACGTATATCCCGGGCGTTGGCCATAACCTGCAGGAGCACTCGATTGTGCTCATCCGCGGGGGCCGTGTGAAGGACCTGCCGGGCGTGCGTTATCACGTGGTGCGCGGAACGCTCGACGCAACCGGAGTCGCGGGCCGCAACCAAGGCCGTTCGAAGTACGGCACGAAGCGCGCGAAAAAGGCTTAGTAGGAAAAGTATGGTAGAGACGCGGCGTGCCGCGTCTAAAGGCCCTAGCCAGAAGCTAGCGGCCAGGAGCTAGAAGCTGAATGCCAAGAAAAGGACATACTCCAAAGCGGACGGTCGAAGCCGATCCGGTCTATGGATCGGACCTGGTGACGAAGTTCATCAACTCGATGATGTGGCAGGGTAAGAAGTCGACTGCCGAGGGCATTTTCTATAAGTCGCTCGAGAAGTTGCAGGAAAAGGGCGGCGACGAAGCCCTGAAGCTGTTCACCAAGGCGGTCGAGAACGCCAAGCCGTTGCTGGAAGTGAAGACGCGGCGCGTGGGCGGTGCGAACTACCAGGTGCCGATCGAAGTCGCTCCCGACCGCAGGACATCGCTGGCCATTCGCTGGATTGTGAGCTACGCGCGCGGTCGCGGCGAAAAGGGAATGATCGAGAAGTTGACCAACGAACTGCTCGACGCCTCGAACGGCAAAGGCGCCGCCATCAAGAAGAAAGAAGACGTGCATCGCATGGCGGAAGCAAACAAGGCATTCGCGCATTACCGGTGGTAGAAGGCCGTTAGCCTTTAGCTGTTGGCTCTTAGCTTGTTCGGAGCCAGGTTTTGCTAAGGGCCAAGAGCTAAAAGCCAAGAGCTAATTTTAGGAGCCTCAGGAAGAGTAGAGAAAGACAGTGCCCAGAACAGTCCCATTAGAGCGTTGCAGGAACATCGGCATCATGGCCCACATCGATGCCGGGAAGACCACGACGACGGAGCGCATCCTGTTTTATACGGGAAAGACGCACCGTATCGGCGAGGTCCACGAAGGCACGGCCATCATGGACTGGATGGAGCAGGAGCAGGAGCGCGGCATCACCATCACGTCGGCGGCGACGACCTGCACCTGGCGCGACATCCGCATCAACATCATCGATACCCCCGGCCACGTCGATTTTACGGCCGAGGTGGAACGCTCGCTGCGCGTGCTCGACGGCGCGGTCGCGGTGTTTGACGCGGTGCATGGCGTCCAGCCGCAGTCGGAAAAAGTCTGGCGTCAGGCCGACAAGTACGGCGTCCCGCGAATCTGTTTCATTAACAAGATCGATAAGATGGGTGCCGATTTCGAGCATGCCGTCGATACCCTCCGTAAGCGCCTCAACGCCAAGCCCGTCGCCATTCAAATCCCCATTGGACAAGAAGACAAGTTTCGCGGCGTGGTGGACCTGGTCGAGATGAAGTCCATCATCTGGCAAGACGAGACCATAGGCGCGGAGTTCCAGGTCGGCGAGATTCCCGCGGAGTTGCAAAAAAAGGCC